>VGXV01000004.1 GCA_016873165.1 Planctomycetota bacterium
TCTGCCAAGAGCTTCGCGTTCGTCTTTGGCAAGCGTCACGATGTATTTCTTCATATTCAATCCCCCAATGGTTGTGGTTGAAATGAAGATAATATATCACACTATTTACGACATTGCAAGGTTGACGTGACACTAGTTAAAGGCACTTTAGAGTTTTATTATTCTAAATTAATGCTGATTTTTAAAACGTGTCTCTAATAATTTATAGTTGTAAAAGAAAACTTTATTTTAGGTAAGAAGTCTTGTGCAAACAATGATAATCATGATTTTATTTATAAAAATATGCGGAGGTATTATCAGGAGAAATTGGGAGCATTCCCGTTTTTTGTAACGCATCATTTATATTATGCTTCCCTGCCTGTCGGCAGACAGGGACTCCGCTCAGTGTGTTGAGGAACTTTTCATATCAGGCAGAATATATGGGCAATTGCTTTTTTTACAAAAAAAATCGGGAATGCTCCCGGAGAAACTTCTGCTCTGGAACAGATTGCAGAAGAAATAGTCGCTAAAGAAAAAGGGAAGGTGCTGTTGCCAGATGATTTGCGTATTGCGAAAAAGCAGGGTTTAGAAGGACAAACTGAATTTGGAAAGAACATAGAGAGTCTGTCTATGCTGCGGTGAAATGATGTATGATTATTTGATATTGCCACTATTTATTTTCTGATCCCACATATTTTTCATATGCATTAAAGATTCTTCTATTTCCCAAAATCTTGTTCGCAGGCAACGGGAGGCTTTATCGTTTTTCATAGAACAATCTTTTGGTCTTCTGTCGCTGAAAGAAAATTCATCCGCAGAACAGGGAATAATCAAATCTTCATCAAAATCAAACTTTTTTGCCAATCTCACTCCAAAATCATAACGACTTAAACGTTCTTGACCGCAAATGTGAAGCAATTGTGGCAAATCATCCCGCTCTGCCAGTTCTAATAGTATTTCACACAAATTATTAATATATATTGGTGATCTGAATTCATCAGTAAAAAGACGTACCTCTTTTTTATGTTTTAATTCTCTAACGATACATTCCGCAAAACATCTTGAAGAATTCAAACTCAATCCGAAACATAATGCCATTCGGGCAATGCAAAAATCTGAACTTAGCGACGCTACCACCTTTTCTCCCTCTAATTTGGTTTTTCCATAAAAACATACCGGTTCCGGTATGTCTTCTTCAGAGGACATACTTTTATTCCCGCTAAATACCAAATCGGTAGAGAGATACACCAAACGAGCCCGAACCTTTTCTGCCGTGAGGGCAACATTTTCAGTTCCCCTGACATTAACATTCATGGCATATTCGGAGTTTTCTGCTGATATATTCATATTTGCCACGGCAGCGGCATGGATAATCACATTCGGTGAAATATCACAAATCATTTTTTCAACGGATTCTTTGTTTGTAATATCCAAAAAAAATGCATTTTCCCCCTGATTCCGGGCAGAAGAAGAATGAAATGTTGTGCAGTACTTCCAGCGAGAAGAAGCAACAAATGATAAATTCCCACCAACAAATCCACTACCGCCGGTTATTAACAACGTTTTCATAAATATCATTACTGAAAAAAAGCACCCATTCTCTCAAAAGAGAGAATGGGTGCAAGTTATCCATTCAATTTTCACTACATTCCCACGTTTAACTCTTACCGTCTATTTTTCCCTTTCCCTTTCCCTTTCCCATTGTCATTGTCATTGCCCTTACCCTTGCCATGATCATCATCATCATCATCATCGTCATCGTCGTCATCATCATCATCATCATCATCATCGTCATCGTCGTCGTCGTCGTCATCATCTTTTCCTTTTTTAGTTCCCTTTACCTTAACAGTATCGCTTCCCTCAAATTTTGTCCCATCCGATAATTCTCCGGTAATGGTAAACTCGACTGTTTCCGATTCACTTGTTTTTAAATCCAGGTCTATTTGTAAATCACTTATATTAAACTTAACCTTGAGATAGTCCTTTTTTTCCTGACAATCTATTGCAGCAGCGCCTTCGCATACCACCGTTTCACACACTATATCATCGATATCATACGGTGAAGGGAGTTCGATATTGGCAATAAATTTCCCGTTGCTGTTGAGATTAATCGTCTTCGACTGGAAATTTATATCTGCCGTTATAACAGAAGGCTCCTGACCTGGCGTTGCTGTCGGAGTGGCAGAAGGTTCTGTTGGTGTTGCTGCAGGCGTAGCAGTAGCATCAGGAGTTGCAGACGGTGTAGGTGTAGGAGTCGTTTCTCCTTCCTCAATCACACCTCCCGGAACCAGCAGTTCAACAGCATCAACAGACAATGATGAAGAAATATTTAAGGCAGATGTTGAACTTGGTGTGGCAGTTGCAGTCGGCGCCGCAGGTGAAGTTGCAGCAGTTGGAGTTGGAGATGCCGATACAACAGGGGTTGGAGAACTTGCCGGAGAAGGCGAGGCAGTGGCAACCGGAGAAGGCGTGGGTGTTCCTGCTGGAGAAGTCTCTTCAGTAATAACGACCCGTATAATCTCCACTTTATCACCCGCTTGAAGATCCAGATCCCATTCCTCCGATGCGTCACCATCTACAATATCAAAAGGGAATTCATAGGTCTTCTCATCATTATTTACTTCTGTTTCAATAACCAAAGTGCATGTTTTATTGGCAGACAACAGTGGTGTGTCCAGATGCATTAAATCAACTATTGACAACTGTACTTTTCCGTTTTTGTCTATTTCAATGCTTGCATTTAATTTGTTGATTGCATAAGCATTTGAATCACTTGCGGTAAGGCTGGTTTCATAAAGGGTATCAGCGCCCTTTCCTTCAGTGGCAAAAGCCAGACAAATACCTGCAAATACTACCGACCATACAAATAAAACAAATCTTCTTTGCATCATCTTCCTCCTTTACTTCAAAAAAATTTTCACTGATAAATTAACTGTTTTCCACCTTTACAAAATAAAAAACCCAAGGAAATGTTTGACATTCGCCTTGGGTCTTCGGTTTTAAAAGCCTATTAACCTTTTGTAAAACCTGATCAATAAAGTATCAATATTTATAAAAGGCATCAACCGTTCGGATTGATAAACCCTTTATAAAGAGATAACTTATCGATTCTTGCTTTCTCAATGATAAGCTTTTACACCTTTACAGGTGGCAACCTGGCATTCTTCCTTAAAAAGAAGACCCATGGCTTTGCGTCCCAACCTCACGATTGGTTTGCCGTTTAAGTATATACCTATACCACAATGATTCTATTAGTCAAGAAAATTATTACTGTTTTGGGAAAAAATATCTCTCTATCTACAACACTAATTATCGGCAAATAACAGAATACTTTACTATAATAAGACGGCAAAAAATTGCATATTATTAAAAATTTTTTTCTTTTTGCACGGGATTTTTACTACAGATGGCCATTCTTGAAGACCAAATTATAACGTAGGGATGTTTATCGTGTCAGCTTTGCAATGAAGTAACCCGCGATAACGGCAGTGCCGATAACACCGGCAACATTTGGCCCCATTGCATGCATAAGGAGATAATTATTTTTGTCCTCCCGCTGCCCTTCCATTTGGACAATCCTTGCCGACATGGGAACGGCGGACACACCGGCCGCACCAATCAGTGGGTTAATGGGGTTTTTCGGGTTGATCCTGTTCATTAACTTTGCCATGAGAATGCCTCCTGCGGTCGAAATTCCAAAGGCAATTGCGCCGATAAAAACAATCTTTAGCGTTTCAGCATTCAGAAATTGTTCTCCCTTCATGGTAATACCCACACAAACACCAAGGAAAATCGTAATGACATTAATAATCTCATTTTGTGCCGCATGTGATAACCGTTCGGTCACTCCGCATTCGCGCAGGAAGTTGCCGAGCATTAACATGAAAATCAATGGTGAAGCATCGGGAACAATAAACGCTCCCGCTATGATAATAATCAGACAAAAAAGCAATTTCTCCCGCCTTGACACTTTTCGGAGCGATTTCATGCGTATTCTTCTCTCCTGTTTTGATGTGAGTATCCGCATAATAGGCGGCTGAATCAGGGGAACGAGGGAAATGTAAAGATACGCGCTTATGGCTATCGGCCCAATGAGTTCGGGGGCGAGTTTATTGCTTGTGAAAATGGCGACGGGACCATCCGCCCCTCCGATAATGCTGATTGACGCCGCCTGATGAGGGGAAAATCCCAATAAAACTGCGGCAATAAATGTCACACATATCCCCAACTGAGCAGCAGCGCCAAGCAAGAGTGTGCGGGGATTCGCTATCAACGGGCCAAAATCCGACAAGGCGCCTACTCCCAAAAAAATCAGAGGAGGAAATATTTCCCATGTAATTCCCTTTGAAATATAATAAAATAATCCTCCCGGCCTGCCGTCTATGGGAAGATTTACCATGCCATGCGTGGGTAGATTTGCGATAAGCGCCCCAAAGGCAATCGGAACGAGCAGTAATGGTTCAAAGCCTCTGTAAACCGCAAGATACAGTAATATGAATGCAATTATCCACATTACAATCATGTGGAATGATACCTGCTGAACCGGCAATAAATGCAATAATGTAATCATGTAATCATGCTAAACATCATAGTGTTTTCATTACGAAATGCTTAATAACAATTGATCATCTTCAACGGCGTCTCCGATTTTTACATGAATAGTCTCTATTTTGCCATCATGAGGGGCGTATACATAATTATTCATTTTCATTGCCTCTAAAACCATTAATCGTTCTCCCTCTTTCACATATTGCCCTTTTTGTATAAAAATAGCAGATACTTTTCCCGGTATCGGACTCGTAAGATCACCTTGTTTCTTCTCTGCTGGATGTGGTTTCTGAGAAATAATCGGACTCTGTGACGGCGCTTGTTTTTCCGGACGTGTAATCGCAGGAGCTTCTTCACCAAGGATTTCCACAAGTACCTCGTATACCTTTCCTTCAACAGTAATTCTCAGTTTTTTCACCGATTGTCCTCAAAATACCCGTTTCTCAAACTGCAAAATAAATCAGCGAACTTTGTGCGACGCAAAGTGCTGGCGTCTGCCTTCCGCAGACCATGCCTGGAGATAAAGCTTTCCGGACACTTGCCCCTCATCGACTTGCCGGATAGAAACAATTCTATGCGGTTCCTTTATTACCTCATCAACCGCCGTGGTAATAACTGTAAGAAGCGTATTTTGCTTCATTTCTTGCGGAAAAACCTTCAGTTTTCCCTGTGGTTTCCCCCCAAAAGTTGTTTCAGTACCAGCAGCAGATTTCCGGTCTTCCGTCTTTCTTATGAAATACCCCAGTATGTAAATTAACAGGGAAATTCCGCTCAGACTTGCTATCACAAAAAACAACCCTGTTATTTGAAAATAAACGGATTTCCAAAACGACCAATGTTCCATAGGTGTTTTCTTATTTTATGATTAAAGATATCGTAATATTTTAGTTTTTAAAAATATTCAGTGAAATAAAACTTAGCACATTCAAAAATTTAAAGGCTAAGGGGGGCAGAAAGGCTAATGGGGTCAGACCTGATCTATTGACAATAATATATATTTTTTCTTAAAACGATTATACATTTAACAGTTTTAATTACAAGGATATGTTGGGGATTGATTACTATGGCAGGTAAGCATTTTATTTGCATAGACAACTATTCGCCGGAGAGCATTTTATCGCACTGGTTATACAGGAACATTAGGGAATCGTCTTTCCGTATTTTCTCTTTCAGTCTCTTTCTTGCCTGACTCATCCCCCCAACGGTCAAACCTCCCAGCTCATGGCCGATTTCTCCTAAACTTTTATGATACAACCGATGCTTGCAACATAAATCAATATACACCATCCTTGCTTCTCTAAATGCAGATCGCCGTTTTAACAATTCCGCGCTCTCAATTTCGAAAACGTTGCACACCGTATCTCTAATTACTTCCTGTGTAATCTCCTTAATGAGTTCTCTTGATTTTGACTGCTCTGCTTTATCAGGTTTGGCATTCTTTAACACTTTTTTATAAAGCCAATCTATAAATCCCGATCCGCCAATAACTACTTGTCCTTTCATGTCTTTAAATGGTGATTCGACATCTCTGATCAATCCCTCTTCCACATATTCCCTGTAACGCTTCCTCCCATACGTATTATCCCCTCCTGTATATTCCAGAACATTACGGTAACACACAAAATCATTCCTGTATCGTAACAACCCGTATCCAGGGTTACTGCTCCACCGATATTTCTGTAAATACTCTCTCTGCTCAGAAACGGACAATTTCCGTATCTTTTTTACTTTAACAGGGTTTAAGTGGATATATCTCGAAAGCGCTAAAAGATAAGAATCCTTTTCAATAAGAATTGCCTTGTATCGTCCCTGATAGAGATGCCCGGCGCGATTATGTCTTCTGTTGTAATAGACAGTGTAGGTAGTGTTTAATCTTTGTGCAAAACGATTAAGGTTTCCTGCGGGTGTGTGAAGGATAAGATGAAAATGGTTGTCCATGAGGACATACCCATGTAATTGCACCAGGTATTTTTCCAGACTATCTTTTAATATAACGAGAAACTTTTCGCGATCGGTGTCATCTTTGAATATGCTGTTTCTTTCGTTACCGCGTGAGGTGACATGGTACCATGCGCCATGATATTCTATTCGTAACGGTCTTGCCATGCCGATACATTAACAAATCAAATCGCTATTGTCAATAGATAAGGTTTGACCCCAAAGTTCCCAAAGTTTTTCCTTCAAGGTTTTCGTCTATTTCATTATGTCTTGGAACAGGCTGCCTTTTCCCTGTGGCCGGATTTTTGTATAAGTCGTGACGGCTTCCATGTCTAACAAAAACACATCCTGAATCAGTCAACCTTTTGATAAGGTCTTTTCTTTTCATACGATAAGGGTAACTTCTTTAACTTTATGTTCTGCCGGAACGTCCTCCATCGTTATAAGCATAAAAGCATCTTTCATGTTTTCTTCGAGTTCTTCCAGCGTCTCACCTTGTGTCATTATTTCAGGATATTCAACGAGTTTACCCACCCAGAATTTTTCACCTTTCCAGTAAATCATTTTTAATTTTGTTTTCATCTTTTTACCTCACAGTGTTATTCTATGAAAATATGATAGCATAGAAGACCATGTTAGCATGCATAAGCTTATCTTTTCTTGGATCTTGAAGCCTCTTTCTGCATCACCTGGTCAAACCTTGTCCATCCCATTTTACATCCATATAAAGTTCCTTTGGGGAACCAGACTATAGAGACATTTGAAACAGTAAGCGTACCTAATACGGGAGCATTCCCAATTTTTTGTAAAATGTGGAGGTATTATGCGGGGGATAAACCACCCGCGCTACGACACATATTGCATGGTAGCGCCGATCCTTTATGGTCGGCTTTATTTTGATTTACAAAAAATTGGGAATGCTCCCCCTAATACCGCCCCATCAATTTTAACTTGAAATTCGACATCTGCCTTCCCGAGATCACGTTGCGGGATATTGAAAGAAACATCGTGTTTAGCCATTTTTATTGTCTCCTTTCCCTTGACATAACGTCGGCGCGTCAGTTGCGCCCGACTAAAAAAGGCGCACCAATTAAACACCAAACGCTTGCCAACCACGAATACCTCTTAAACATGCGGCGTAAGGGTGTCAACTGCACGCGCATGTTAGGCTATCTGGTATGGTTTTCTATGTCACCCCTTGAACGGGATAGGCTGTGTCATGGATAAAACAACCACCTCGCGGTTGATCCGCTTCGCCACTTTCGCTGCAGTGGCCTCCAGATCATACCGCGCCTGCAGGCGGAGCCAGACCACCGCACTCGTGCCAAAATACCGCGCCAATCGCAATGCCGTATCCGCCGTAACCGCACGCTACCCACGGATAATCTGACTAATCCGCAATGCCGGCACACCAATATCTTTCGCCACACGGTACTGGCTCAGCCCCAGGGGCTTCATAAAGTCTTCTAATAATACTTCGCCAGGATGAACAGCCGGTAATCTTTCCATACGTACTCCCTTATTTGTGATAATCCACTATCTCCACGTCTCTTGCCTTGCCTTTGCCCCATTTGAAACAAATACGCCATTGGTCATTGATGCGGATACCGTGTTGACCGTCTCGGTCGCCTTGTAGGGACTCCAGCCGATTGCCCGGTGGGGCGGCCAAATCGCGTAAATCTTCCGCAACTTCCTTTAAGACAATGACTTTCCTTACTTTCATTTGCGTCCACGTGCTGTCAGTTCCTCGATTGAAATAAACTCGGCTTTACCTGTTTCAATTTTCTTTCTCCTATTTTCAAGAATTGTTCCGTGCCACTCTGGTGAATCGATTTCTTTATCTTCGTGGCATAAGGCATCCCAGAGTTCTTCCATCGCTCGTAAACGTTCAATTGTAGGCATTTTTTTAATTTCAATACTAGTCATCGTTTTCAATCCTTTCAAAATTTTTTATGCTAACAATAATTATACAGTCTGTATAAAACGGCAAACACAGACAGATTTGATATATATAAAAAGTTACCGTTTGTTCTTTTTGTTGGTTGCAACTTGCTTCGCATTAAGCATTTCCTGCTTGTTAGCCAAATAACTCATTCCGGTTTATACAGACTGTATAAACTGACCTACAGCCCATCGACAGGACTCCGGACACCGTGGCCTCCTTTGGACATGGGTGTAAATCATAGTTGTGCTAACGTCTATGTGGCCAAGAAGTTCCTGGATAGTACGAATATCATAACCAGCCTCAGGCAAATGCGTGGCAAAAGAGTGGCGGAAGGTGTGGCAACCGGCGTGTTTGACTACACCCGCATTGCGGACTGCTTCCCTGACCATCCGCTGAAGAATCGTCTCGTGGATATGATGCCGCCCTTCTTCACCAGAACCATTGGGGTAAACCCAATCTATTGATAATAATATGTTTTTTCCTAAAACGATTATACATTTAACCGTTTTAATTACAAGAATATGTTGGAATCAGGCAAATCCTTTTGCCTGCATAAATAACTATTCGTCAGAAAGCGCTTTACCACCGCAAATACACTCTCTGTCCTGAAACCGGCAATTTCTGTATTTTTTTTTAATCTTAACAGGGTTTAAGTAGAGGTATCGCGAAAACGCCAAAAGATAAGAACTTTTTCGATAAGAATTGCCTTCCATCGTCCCTGATAGAGATGCCCGGCGCGATTATGTCTTCTGTTGTAATAGACAGTGTAGGTAGTGTTTAATCTTTGTGCAAAACGATTAAGGTTTCCTGCGGGTGTGTGAAGGATAAGATGAAAAGGTTTTCCATGAGGACATAGCCATGTAATTGCACCAGGTATTTTTCCAGACTATCTTTTAATATAACGAGAAACTTTTCGCGATCGGTGTCATCTTTGAATATGCTGTTTCTTTCGTTACCGCGTGAGGTGAAATGGTACCATGCACCATGATATTCTATTCGTAACGGTCTTGCCATGCCGATACATTAACAAATCGAATCGCTATTGTCAATAGATTAGGTTTGACCCCAAAGTTTTTTCCAAAGTTTTTTTGCAGAACCTAACTTTTTTCTGGACCTTTGCCAAAAAGACCCTCTATCCTCAGAGTAAGGCGCCTTTTCAACTCTTCCTTGTTGTCATTTGTCCATTCAATAAAGTAATACTGACGAATATCAAAATGAAGATTCTTTAGATCATCCTTCTCACAAAGCCAAAACACCTCTAACCCCAACCCCTTTGCAAATCCCGCCTCAAAATAAACACCGCCTCTATGCCTAGTAAAATCAGCAACAACAAACTTACTTCTTCTTATTTGAGCTATAATTTCATCATCAATTTTGTCATTATGTTCTCTCAAATCGACTTTGTGAGGTAGATATCCAGCGTCGGATATTGCCGGTGCAATTGCTTCTTCATACAATGATTTCAAATCATCAGAAAAACACATCGCAACAAATCCTTGAGAGCTTTTTGAATTAGTTTTCGACAATTCTTCCAATCGTATCCATCCATTAGCAAGTACTTTATATTTATTTAACCATATTTGCGATTCTATGATAACAAATATTCTTTTTGTTGTAATTAAGTAATCAGTTACGGCCTGTAATTCTTCTTCATTTACACACCAAGCCCTACTAATAAATGATTTATCAAATTGAATTGAAGCACCTGCGAAATCAGATCTAGCGGCGATATGGCAAAGCAGACTATCTGCTCTATCAATAAATGACGGTAGTTTTAATTTGATTAGAAAGTTATCGAGGTTCTCTGAAGTTATTTCATATCCCTCATTTTCCGCTAGCCAACCCGATATGTTTGCCTTTTGTCGCTGCGTTAGTCTTCTTCTCCCGATTAACATTTCAATTTTTGCGTCTGCCGTATATTTTCCACATTGTGGACAATCTAAATATTTTCTATCTCTTGACCACATGTTTGATTTACATTTATTTAGGCAAATAGGACATTGTTCCATATTTTTTCCCTAATGTAAAAATTACCGTCTGAATACTATTTTATAATCTATAAAATACCCACAAAATAAAAACCATCTGTACACCTTATTAATCATATCCCTGTCTGAGTTAGGTACTTTTATCACGACTCTATAAATATCATTGACATTAGCATTGCCCTTACGAATCCGCCAACTTATCCAAAATACTCCGCAACAGCCGTGGATCAATATAGCGGATGCCTAGTTTGTCTGCCCATTTGACGATGCCGGTGTCGGCGGTCATCAGGATGCCTTCCATTTCTTTTGCAAGGAGGATTAAATCGACGTCCTCTTTGCTGTCAATAATCCCCTCGCGCAGAGCCATGCGGTATTTTTTTCTGAGGTTCGCGATGGCCTCGGGTTCGGTATCGGGAGAGGCTTCTCTTACCGCAGTTTCCGCCACCCGCAATCCCTTATCGATCCTTTGCCGGACGTCTTCAATGAGTTCGTAGAGCAAAAAGGCGGGCACGGTCAGTTCGTAACGTTTGGGGGCTTTCTGGCGTATCAGCATTTGCAGGTCGATATGGATGTCTTTTATCTCCACAAAGGTAAGAAGCTCCTCATAAATCGTCTGCGGCATATAAAAGGTAGGCCCTTCCAGTTTGCTGATAATTTCCAGAAAAGAGCGCAAGGCGTCCGTCGGGTCGTTGCCAAAGGTATGATAAACATCAGGATTGGTAAAAATGCTGGTATCGATGACTACCTTTTCATGGATGAGTTGTTCATGTTTTATGTCTTTTTGCATATCGTTCTTTCCTGTTCGGTAAGCTCAAATATCTTTTTAAAAAGCGTCTCTTCGGCAGCGGACATTTCCTTTCCCCGCCTTCCCATGGCAACTTTTGCCACGTTTAAAACCTTTTCTAAAATGTACACGATAACCCCGTGATCGGAACACCATGAGAACGAAGGGAGATATTTCGGGGGATAGCGGTTGGTGACGATATTGCAGGCATACCCAATGACGCTTCCCGTCATGATCGTCGTATTTATAGCGGTTTTTGTGTGGTCTCCCATTGCCATGCCCAGAAAATTGTGGTTTGTGTTGATGAGTTCATTTCCCATCTGGACTTTTATGCTGCCATAGGTATTCAGCAGATTGCTGTTCGTTGTATCCGCCCCGATATTCACCCATGAGCCAATATAGGAGTCGCCCAGAAATCCGTCATGCTGTTTATTGGTATAGCTGTGGAATATCGTGTTTACGTTTTCTCCCCCGATCTTGCACACATCTCCAATATTCGTTCCTCCCCGCAATCGTGAATTGGCCTGTACTACAGAATTATCTCCTATATACACAGGGCCTTCGATGGTGGTGTTGGGGGAGATGGTGACGTTATTGCCAATATACACCGGGCCGTTTTCGGCGTCTATTACACAGCAGGGCTTTATCCTGCTGTCTTTCCCGATATGTATTTTATCTTTGTTCAGGAGATACGCGCCTTCGTAAATATTTCCCATGTTCCGCACTTCTTTGACAAATAAAGAGAAGTCTTCCTTTATTTGTGAGACATTGCGTTTTACAACGTCCCAGTAATAATGCAACGCCGGAACCCTGCTCTCAACACAGGGAAATGTTTTTTTCAGTTTCTCAACAGCATTTTCCTGAAGAAATGTGTCATGGGATATTTTCCCTGAAAAGTTCTTTTTGAGACGAAGGTAAATAATCGTGTCTCCCTGTATGCCAAGTTCTTCAGGACCATCGGGAGAAACAGAGTTTGAGAAAATCGCGCGTCCATTGATAAAAAGGCAGTTATCCGCCGATGCAGGGGGCACATTTACCTCCAAAGAATAGCGTTCTTTTACAACATCAGCAAGATAGTCCCTGCAGAAAAGGGTAATTTTGGAACCGGGATAGAGTTTATGCACCCTCTCCATCTGAGTATACATGCCGCAGCGGAGTTCAAACGTTGCCCTCGCGTATACAAGGGGAAAAAGGCGTGAATAGTTGAAGTCTTCGAAAATACAAATATGAGACACTTTGAATTACCCTCTTTTCTTCTATTTAGCATGCAATCGATGAGCGCGCGGCGCCGGAGTGTAGAATACTGAGAGTGTTAAGTTTTGTCAAGCCAATAATATAGGGAAAAAACCACGCCGGACAGGCGCTGTTATTGTCCTCCCACTATATCATTGACGGAACTTATTAACTGTGCTAAAATTTCAACCATTTATATTATTACCATGTAAAAACTTCTTTTTTTAGCACGTTTTTTACCTCCCCTACATTCCCTCCTTGCGAAGGAGGGGAAAAAGAGGGGTGGTCAATTGGGTTGCGGCTATGCTGCCCTATGCAGATGCTTACCTTCGTTTTATGATCCTGATTGAATGAATCAAACTGCGACAAATATACGTTTATTAACGATCCTTCTCGTGTTGTTTCTTTCATTTCTCTTTCTTTTCAATACGGGAAACAGGGATCTCTGGGCGCCTGACGAACCTCGCTACGCGCAGGTTTCCAAGGAAATGCGGGACAGCGGCAATTTTATTCTCCCGCAGTTAAACGGTGAGCCGTATCCCCACAAGCCCCCCCTTTTATTCTGGATGATCAATCTGTTTTCGATTCCCTTCGGCAAAATAACGCACCTGTCAGGGCGTTTGCCTTCCGCTTTCGCGGGGGTGGGATGCTGCCTCATACTCTTTAATTTCGCGCGGAATGTTTTTCAAAATACGCGGATCGGCCTGCTGGCAGCCCTTATCCTTGCCACAAGCATGAAGTTCCTCTGGATGTCGCACCGCGTGGCATTTGACGTCCTTCTGACCTTTTTTGTAATGGCATCCCTGTTTAGCTTTTATAAAGGATACACAGAAGACAAAAACAAGGTGCGCAGCTATACCCTCTTTTATCTATTCATGGCGCTCGGGGTGCTTACCAAAGGCCCTGTGGGATTTCTCCTTCCGTTTCTTACGGTAGTGGCATATTTATTTCTGAAAAGGGACATACGGGTTTTAAAGGAGACAAAACCATGGATTGGGGGAGTCCTCTTTGCCATTCTGGTATTCTCATGGGTGTACCTGGCAAGCATATACGGCGGAAAGGAATACACACAGCAAATAATGTTCAAACAAAACGTCGGAAGGTTTGCTGATTCGTTTGCCCATAAACGGCCGTTTTATTACTTCTTTATCCAGTTCCCCCTGAATTATTTTCCGTGGAGCATCTTTATCCCCAGCACGGCGCTGTTTCTGTTTTCACGGGAAGGGAGAAAGAAGTTTCAGGAAGTTTCATTTCCGGCGGTCTGGTTTGCGGTTATCTTCGTTTTCTTTTCCATTGTTTCCGGGAAAAGGGATATCTACGTCCTTCCGCTGTATCCCGCCGCATCGTTGATTATCGCATGGTTTTTAAATGAGTTTATCGGACAATTCAGGGATCTCCGGTTCAGAAGAACAGGCTACATCCCCTGTTACTTCGCAAGCGGTTTGTCCATGTTTTTAGGCTTGCTCCTGCCGGTTGGCGTTTACAAATTTCTCCCCGAACATGTTCGCCTGACCATACCGTTTGTGATACTCCTTTTTGCCGGTGGCATCATTATGCTGCGCTGCACAAAACGCTCAAGAATACTGCCCTTTCTCTTTACCCTTATTATGCTTGTTTTCCTTACCTTTACCATCAGCACCTTGCGGGTAATTCCCCTGTTAAACCAGCACAAATCGGCGAAGGAAATTTGCGATACGGCAAACGCCGTAATGAAACCGAATGAACCTTTGGCCATGTATGGTTTTCTGAGGGATACGTATCTGTTTTATACGGACAGAAACCACATAGAGGTTATTCATGAACCGGAGGATTTGAAAAAATATCTGATCTCAGAGGAACAGGTCTTTCTGTTTATCCAGGATAAAGATTTTGTGAAGATTACGGAGTCGTTAGAAATACCCGTCTTCGTCCTCGCAAAGGACTCAGTCGGCCACCGGAAGATGTTTTTCGTTTCGAACAGGGATATGTGAGTATTTATAAACCATTCCATTCATCAACAGTAATTTCTCTGCCTATTATTTCTTCTATTTCCCGAATCATCATTCGAAGTTGAGGAGAGGAATAGAGTATTCATTATAAGACGGAATTGACAGACGATAACATTTATATGCCATAAACTGATGTCTCGTTCCGGAAAAATGGTCATTCAAAACCCAATACTCGTAACCGACGGATGAATTCCCTGCGTTTACACGGTATCCATCGGCTCACACGTTGGCTCCGTATTTAAATCAATTCCGCCAATTACCGGTAAAGAATGTCCCAGTTTTAAACCTAACAAAATCCATTCTTCGAGTGCAGAATGTAATTCGCTTTCACACTCCCGTAAACTATTGCCAAATGCTATCACGCCTTTGCATAAAGGAATTTTCCCGGAAAATGTACCATCTTCAAGCTTGTCGTAAATAGCTTGTGCCATAGCATGCTCGACATACTCGCTCAGGACATATCGTATTACCGGCATATACTACCCCTCTATAACAGGTTCGCAAGTATTAAAGGATTGCCTCTAAAGAATGGCAACGTCAGAAGATATGTGGTGTCATTTTAGAGCTTTTGGATAGGCAGGTCAACATGTTTCATTATCTCTCTTATTTAAAGCAGGTATGTAAAAATTTCATTCTTCTTTTTCCCCTACTTCCTCTTTTTCATTTAATGTTTCATACAAACTTTTCTCAAACTGGAAAACAACAGGGTTATTATCAAAGCATACCCACGTTTTTTCATCTACTAATGCGTAAGCAATCTTTATTGTATTCTCGCCTTCCTTTATCTCTTTCAACAACTCCTGCTTTCGTGCCCATTCCGCATCTATACGGTAATCAACGACTTTAAATCTTTCCAGTTCCTTAATTTTTGGAAGAGCGATTTCAAGAAATTCTCCCGCGTTGGGGGCAATCTTACTTTTCTCATAAGAAGATATTTTATACACCGCAGAATTGCCTTCTTTTTTTACGTATATACCATCCTTCTTGTAAGCAAAATGGATGGTATGTATCGTAGTATCCGCCATCGTAAACTGCACGTTCGTATCGGAAGTGTTAAATATATCGTCAGTGTATTCTTTCGGATCAACTGCCTTTTCAATGCGCAAAGAAACCGCCGCGGCCAGGATGTCATTGGCTTTTGCTTTTTTGATATCAAACACCCCATCATTCGCGGTAAGCTTCCATTCATATTCTTTCTTTCCTTCTGCTTCTTTGTTCTCTCCGGATTTCTCTTCTCCGTCAGCTTTTTTCTCTTCTTTTACAAACAGAAAATCCTTTCCGTTGTGCCGATACGAAATTTTTTGTATTTGGTCTTTCTCAAGCTGCAAAAATTTGCGCTGTATCCAATCTTCCTGTTTTAGCGGTTGATCTCCCCACACCCCAATTTCACCACGGATGTCCTGATCAATGGACAGGACATTTTCACTATCTGCCATCCTTGCAAAAGTCTCCTGCGATTCCGCCCCTCTTTTGCCAATTAAAATATGAAACGAAGAAGAATCTCCTGAAAGAATAATATTCAGGGCTTTTTCTTCGGTAAGATCGAAATTGCTGAAAAATTCCTTCCCCGTTGCCCGCACCTTTCCTTCCGCAGTTGAAACGGCAGAAAATATTTTTTGTATCTTTTCCGCATCGCCTGGCACATGAAAACTGCTTTCTACTATCCAGTTGTCATTGTCTTTTGAAAGTGTTATCCCTTGCTGTTTATCGGCGCCTCTGTACAATTCGACTCTTTTAATGCCGGCGGCGGAAAAATTACCGCACAAAGACTGATACCCTGCAACTACTGAAGATTTTTCCGGTCTTTTTATAACAACAAAATAAACAATAAGAAGAACACAAAAAACGGAAAGCGCTATTATTATCTGTTTGTTTTTCATATTTCTCTCCTCTTCCTATGTATTCACCACTGTCAATTGATACATCGCACGTCGCCGCTTTCTCATGTATACCCTGAAAACACCAAACACTATCCAGAGTAAGGAAATAAAGAAAACTACAAAAAATTTATAAAACAGTTTTGTGCCGGACGATACCTGGCCGATAAACTCCGCGGCCTTGCCCTTTGATCGTATGCTGATAAGCTCTTCACCAAGGGTGAGGGAATCGATGGCATTTAAAAAGAACAACGGATTCCCTCCGCTGAGAATTATCTGATCCTTGAACATTTCGGCACACCCTGAAATAATTGCTTTGGCGGGAACACATTCAATTTCCGGGGCAGTTCCTTCGTGTGCTTCTTTGTCTCCTTCTTGTTCAGGCGTTTCCTCCATCATTGGATTATGCGAGGAAGATTTTTCTGGCCATTCAGGGATATATTTCCCCGCGTAAGGAAAAGGAAATTTTCCCTCCACAAGTGCAATCAGCGGCTGGTTTGGCTTTATATCATGAAGTTTTGACGTAATATCCGACTTATCAATGGGTTTTTCCTTGAAGGGAATCGTCCAGCTCACATCACCCGAAGAGGCAAGAATCCTGTAATTCAAATTAAGGCTCTTGAGTTTCTCTGCATCGACATTCAATGAAGTTCCCCACAAATAAAAGAGGGAACTCAATTGGTCGGTAATAGAGACTTCTTTATTCATATTCTTTTCCAGAACCCGTATGTGTATCGGCAACTTCACCGGCTGGTTCTGGATAACGGAAAACATGCCTATATTCTTTCTGCTTGGTATCGCGACCGTTTCGTGATTATTGTCCATAAGGATTTCATCACTAATCGCAATGCCAAATGCAGACATTAAAGGGTTCACCTGCGTATCTATTTTATGCGGAATAGACTGAATACCGCCTTTTTCACTCACAGAATAGTTATAGTCATACATCTGTACTGCCATAAAAAGATTCGTTCCTCTGGCAAGCGCCTTGTTAATTTCATATCTTTGCCGTTCATTAAGGCTGTCAGGTTTCAATACTATCAGTGTTTTCGCGTCTTCCGGTATACCGGAGTCTTTCGTCAAATCAATCCTTCTGACGTCGTATCCCTGATGCTTTAACGTTTCATCTATCACCGCGTAATAATCTTCCTGCATGGGAGGTTTTTGTCCCATTTGCATCATTATCTGGCGCATGGCGGGATCTTTCATCTGCGGGTTAGGATATTCCAGAGGGGCATACAGAGCAATCTTCGGCTTCTTCTCCAGCGTCATACGGTAAATCCTTGAAACCAGCTCATATTCCAGGGTATTTAAATTCTGGGGAATTATCTGAGGGATTACTTCTTCTTTTTTATCCAGATATGCAATACCGATAGCACTGTAAATGCGTTTCACATTAAAGGAATCCTGTTCTATGCTTTGCGCGTTAAAAGGAACGATTCCTTTCGACTGGAGTTTCTCGACTTTTTCCTGGATTTTATTTGCCAGTTCATCCGTATTCTCCTCCTCCGTTCCTACATCTTCAATTCCTTTTGTAGGGTCTACAATCGATACCCGTATGTTTTTACTAAGTTTCCTGAACTCAGTAAGTTTATCGACAACGTCCTGTTCCAGGGATTTAAATGCGGTTGGCATCTTTTCCTTCGGGGTGACATAATACGTAATATCGAGAGGAACGTCTTTCAAACGCTCTATCACCTTTCGCGATGATGTGCTTATGGTATAAATATTATTTCTGGTAAGATCAAACCTTCCCAGATTGACGGGCATTACCACCATATTGATAACAATTGCAATGCCAAAGAAAATGGCGCAATTTATGGCAAACTTGCGCCTCGAATGAAGTTTTATGCTGCTTTCAAGGGTGTAGGTATTGAGAAAAAGAAACGCTGCGGTAAACGAGAGAAAATATAAAATATCCTTGCTGTCAATCACACCCCGTTCGATAGCTGAAAAATGAGAGGCAAGGCCAATGGTAGAACTCAGAAACGAACCAAATTGAGGTATCCAGCCATCAATAAACGTTGCCACATAGTCTGTGCCAAGCATAAAAAAGATGAAGCAGATTACCATGGAAAGAATAAACGATACAATCTGATCTTTGAAGAAGGCGCTGATGAAAATACCAACCGCAAGATAAAAGGCGCCCAAAAACAGAGATCCAAAATATCCGCCAAGTATCGGCCCAAGGTCCGGCATACCCATGAAAGACAACATAAGCGGAATAGGAAATGTCCCGGCCAATGCGGTGAGATAAAATGCAAGACTGGCAAGAAATTTCCCTAACACCAGTTGCACACCCGACACGGGAAGGCTCTGCAACAGGGCGATAGTTCCTGATTTCCGCTCTTCCGACCACAATCGCATCGTAACTGCAGGAATGAAAACAATCAACACCCACGGAAGCATGCTGAAATATGCCCTCATTTCGGTAAGGCTCATCAGGAAAAAATTCGTCATAAAAAGACCGCAGCTTATTACCAGAAAAACAATGATAAAGATATAAGCAATCGGGGATATGAAATAAGCCGCAAATTCTTTACGAAAAATAGTCCATAAACTCTTCATACCGTCTCCTTATTTTTCTACCCTTTCTTTTCCCACCAATGATAAAAATATATCTTCCAGAGAAAGAGGATGTTCACTCATTTCCTTGATGTCCCATCCCTTCCGGCGTGAAATTGCGGAGAGTTTCATCCATAAAGTATCTTTTACATCGCTTTCCACCGATACTTCAGCAATACCATCTTTTTCAGCCATACTATCAATCTTTGCGATCTCAGGTATTTCAGAAAGGGTATGTTTTACATCGGAAGCAGATGCTTTTACGGAAAAACGAATGGAGGAATGCAGATTCAGGGATTGAGCCATTTCTTTTACTGTGCCTTTCCCAACAATGCGGCCACGATCAATGATAACAAGTCTGTCGCTCACCTCCCCTATCTCATGCAATACATGTGTGCTGAGAATAATGGTTTTTTCCTTTGCCAGTTCGCGAATGAGTTTTCTGATGCCGATAATCTGAACCGGATCAAGGCCTGAGGTGGGTTCATCCAATATCAATACCTGAGGGTCATGGATAAGCGCCTGAGCAAGTCCGACTCTTTGCCGGTACCCCTTAGACAATTCTCCTATCGGGCGGTAAAAAACATTTTTGAGATCGCAATGCGTCAGTACCCAATCAATGCGTTCCTTTTTTTTATTCCCTGTAAGGCTCCTTGCATCGGAAACAAAATTCAGATATTCGGCAACCTCCATTTCCGGGTACAAGGGGGCATTTTCCGGCAGATAGCCTAATATTTTTCGCACCTCTTTCGGGTTTTCCAATACATTGAAATCACCAACCTTCACTGAGCCTCTCACCGGCATAATATGCGTTGCAAGAATTCTCATCGCAGTAGTTTTGCCCGCTCCGTTTGGTCCCAAAAGCCCGACAATTTCTTTTCTTTCGGCAGCAAAGGAGACGTTTTCAAGCGCCACTGTCGAGCCATACCTCATACAAAGCCCCTGCACTTCGATCATTGTTTTCTCCTTGAATTAATACTAAGCGTTGGCCTTACTTTTGTCTGTAGAGAAGAATCGGCCTGCAAATTTTGACATTATCATTGTTTTTCAGCCATAAAAATCCCTCTTAAAAACATACACTTAATCATCAATTTTCAGTAAACATTGAATGCCGATAAAATGTTCCAAATGAACAAAAAATACTTATTACTGCCTGGTAAGGGGGACAAACCTCACGGGAATGATAGATTTTTTTACCACCTTCGATGTTGCGTCTTTTGTTATCAGCATCAGTTCCTGTATTTCAAATACCCCTCCCACCGGAATCACCATACGCCCTGAAGGTTTCAGTTGATCAATGAGCGGTTGCGGAATTTTCTCCGACGCGGCGGTTACAATTATCGCGTCAAAAGGAGCACATTCAGGCCAACCATTATATCCATCTCCAATCTTAACCGCGATATTGTCAAATCCCATGGTTTGCAACTGTCTTTTTGCATGGTTACCCAATTCTTCCACGATCTCTATTGTGTATACCTGCTTTACGATTCTGGCAAGAATGGCTGCCTGGTAGCCGGAACCGGTGCCGACTTCCAAAACAACATCATTTTCATCAGGTTGCAACAATTCCGTCATAAATGCCACAATGTAAGGCTGGGAAATTGTCTGGCCATGGCCTATCGGAACAGGCTGATCGAAATAGCTGTAATAGCGAACCGGTTCAGGAATAAATAAATGCCGGGGAACGGCTTCCATTGCCTCCAATACCTTTTCATCTATCACCCCCCTGTTCGCAATCTGCCTCTCCACCATTTGTTTGCGTTGCAACGCAAAAGTCTCTTCGTCTAATACTGCTTTTTTATCTCCCATCGCCAAAACCATACCTCTGTTGATTATTAAAAACGCAATTACTGCAATAACAATTATTGCAAAAGAAGTAAGAGAAACAAACAGCTTTGGTTCCATGCTTTTTTTCTTCATGATGTAAAAGCGAAATCACGCTTTCCCGCAAATACACGAAAAACTTTTACGGATTGAGCTTCGACATATTTTTCATGGCACACAACCACAATTTCTGCCAGCACAAGCTTTTTTAACAACAGTATGAGTACTAAATAGCACAAACATGCATGGATGGAAAGTAAATTCTGAGTAAAAGTACGGGTGATGAAATAGAAGAATACAGCATGCAGGAAACTGAGAAATCTTAAAGTTTTGTGTCTGTTCAATATATAACACTTACTCAGGAAATTAATGCCCTGAGACACTGCGCAAAATCATGCGGAATGCGCGCTGTGGCGGAAATCTTTTTGTGCGTATAGGGATGCTCAAAGGATATCCGATACGCGTGAAGCATCTGTCTTTTTGTTTCTCTGTGTAACGCGTCTTCAATATGTTTCCGCGCGTATTCTGCCTCGCCTATGACAGGATGTCCGATGGATGCAAGGTGAATTCTGATTTGGTGCCTTCTCCCCGTTTCCGTGCTTACCTCAAGGTATGAGGAGTTTTCTCCTTTCTTTAGCAATTGAACGTGCGTCACGGCAGTTTGCCCGCCTATAGGACTATTTACAGAAAAAGTTGTTTTATAAACATCTCCCATTACGATCACACGATAAACCTTTTCTATTTCATGTTTTTTAAACACCTTCTTTATCTCTTCAAAAGCATCTTCGTTCTTGGCAAAAATAACTGCCCCGGAGGTATCTTTATCCAGGCGGTGAACAGCGTATATATGCTTATTATTTAACTGTAACCTTAAATCACTCTCCAGACTGTTTGGCCCGTTTGTTACAATGTCAGGAGGTTTCGCAACAATGAGATAGTAATCATCCTGAAAAAGGATATCGTATGTCCTCTTTTCCGATTGTGGTGTTTTATCAAACAGGACTTCAACATTGTCTCCCTTTTTTAACTGATAGGAAGCAATCCATACCCTTTTTCTATTAACAAAAACCAACCGGTCATCCAAAAGCTGTTTGGCTTTTTTATTCGACAAGGAAAGTTTTTGTGCAATAAAACGAAGCAACGGGAGAACGCTCTCCCGCTGCGTTACGGCAAATTTACGCATACAATTTTTCCGTTAAAAACAAGTATATATCATAGAGTTTGAAATATTCATACATAGTTATATTTCCACATTTTTTATATTTCCCTTCTTTTCTTCCCGCCCGCTTCCCTTTTAAAATTTCTTCATTGATTCGTTTACCGATTTGCCAGTAAAGCATGGTCATCGCGAAACTCACTGTTGTGGCAACTGTGAAACGGGTTTCATCAATAAGACAGCGGATGTCCTGATAAAAATTACTAACCGTAATATCTTCTTTACTCTTTTCCATAATATTTATATTTATGCTTTTAAATAGCACAAAATGTATTATAAATGCCTCTTTTATTATTCTGAAGCAGAAATTACACATAGATAGCCCTTATTATTTTCTCATAGTAAAATACCATAGAAATATATGCATATAGTATGCAGAAAGTTCAAATTACTAATGATTCACAAAATAGTTGACAGTACCTGCTAATAGTCATATAAATAAGCATCATGAACAACGTATACCACCTTGATTTAAATAGCAAAAATATACAGGGTGCAAAAATTGCCCTATTGCCAGGCGACCCTTTCCGGTCTCAGGTCATTGCCGAAAGCATCTCAAAGGTTTACGGAACCGATAATGAGAAACTCGCCTGGAAACGCGAGTTTTGTACGTATCTTGCGGAAGTGAACGGGGAAAAAATCCTTATCACCTCCACAGGAATCGGAGGGCCTTCTGCGTCAATCGCCATTGATGAATTGGCACAACTGGGAGTACACACCTTTATCAGAGTGGGAACGACGGGGGCAATACAGGAATTTATCACTATCGGTGATGTAATTATTACTTCCGGCGCGGTTCGCCTTGACGGAGCTTCAACACATTACGCTCCTATCGAATACCCCGCAGTTGCCCACCATGAAATTATCGATGCACTGATTGAAGGCGCAAAAAATTCGCAGATACAATATCATGTCGGCGTCACTGCGTCATCAGACACTTTTTATCAAGGCGAAGAACGGGATGATTCATTCAGAAAATATACCCTGAGGAAATTTCAGGGAATAACAAAGGAATTGCAGGCGCTCCATGTGCTGAATTACGAAATGGAGGCGTCCACGGTATTGACCCTTACTGCGTCCATGGGACTGAAAGGGGGATGCATCACCGGCGTAGTGAACAAGCGAGGCATGGAAAAGATAACGGAACAACACCTTAAAACTGGGGAAACAAATGTAATCAAGGCCGCTGTCGCATCATTGAAATATTTGAAATAACCTCTTTCGGGTAGCGATATTTGCTGTAATGATTTTGGTAGGGGCGAAGTTTTATTCCTTATTTACGTTTGCACCACACTATTCATTTTTTATACCATTAAAAAAATAAAGATCACTATTTATGCAAAATAAAAAAATTTTTAGAGCAGGATACGTTGGAGTAATCGGAGAACCAAACGTTGGCAAATCAACCCTCATTAACCATTATCTGGGATGTAAATTATCCATCGTTACCCACAAACCCCAGACAACGAGAAAAAAAATCATGGGGGTTTTAACAAAAGACGAGTATCAGATTATCTTCTTTGATACGCCGGGCATAATCGAGCCCACGTATGAATTGCAGAAATACATGGTAAAAACCGCATACAACGTTATTAACGAAGCTGATTTAGTCCTTATGATGATAGACCCTTTTAAACATCCGGCAAAGATACACAGGGACATACTGGAAAAGCTCGCAGCCTTCAAAAAACCGATACTTCTGGCAATTAATAAAGTAGATCTTGTGGAAGAGGACAAACTCCTTCCCATTATTGCGGCATTTGACGTATTGAAGAGGGTTACTGAAATCATTCCTATCTCTGCAAAGGAAGGAACGAATCTTGATCGGCTGCTTTCTCTCATCGTACAATATCTCCCCGAAGGCGATCCCCTGTTTCCGGAAGATTATATGACGGACTACAACGAACGGTTCCTCGCCTCCGAAGTTATCCGTGAAAAGGTCTTCGAGTTTTACGGCGAAGAAATCCCTTATTCCACAACGGTGGAAATTGAAGAATTCAAAGAGAGGGAAAAAGGCAGGGACTACGTCAAGGCTATCATTTATGTTGAACGGAAATCGCAAAAAGGGATTATTATCGGTGAAAACGGCAAGGCGATCAAGCAGGTGGGCATTCTTGCACGAAAAGACATCGAAGAACAACTGGGAAGAGAGATATTCCTCGAACTGCACGTTAAAGTCATGGAAAAATGGCGAAAAGACAAACATAAATTAAAGAAATTGGGTTACGAATAACAATGCTGGATATTGAATCGTTTTCCAAAAATAATTTCTCTGCCGCTTACCGGAATATCGTTGCCATGTGCAGCGCGGATACACATTATGAAAACAACTCCTTTATCCTGGAAGGCACGGAAAAATTAATAAAGGAAGAACTGGTTCGATGTATCTGGTTCGGACAGCACGTTGAAAAGGAAAATGTCCGCACAGACGACGGACGACGTATAGAAATCCTCTCTCCCGGCTGGTGGAACAATGAGGAAGGACCCGATTTCAAACACGCTGAATTTCTTCTGGAAGGAAAGGGTCTGATAAGGGGCAATGTCGAAATCCATGTGTTTGCTTCCGACTGGATACACCACAAACATGAAAAACAAAAAACCTACGACACCGTAAGCCTGCACGTGGTAATGTGGAATGACCTCAAAGGGAAATGCGTCAAAAATTCTACAGGAGAAACAATTCCCCAACTGACATTATCAAACTACCTGGAGGCGGAATTAGACGATATAATTGAAACAATCGACGTCGGATCGTATATCAGTGATAAACAGGTAAACCCCGGACATTGCAATCTTGAAAGAGAAAAACACAAAATAACGGAACAATGGATTGGTAGTTTTCTTGATTACGCAGGAGATGAACGCATCCTGCAAAAAGCAAAAAAATATGAAAAGTGGGTTGAAAACAAACCCTTCGAACAGGCGCTTTATGAAGCAATAATGGAATCGCTGGGATACAAAAACAACAAAAAACCCTTTCTGATGCTGGCTTCTTTGGTTCCGGTAGAAACAATCCGGTCTTTCGTGCCTGAAGACGCTTCCGCTCAGGAAAAGAAGATCATTCTCCAGTCCCTGTTGCTGGGCATGGCAGGGTTATTGACACAAAGAGAAGAGGCTGCAAAAGAATATGATGCCGAAACGTTACATTATTTTCATCTCATTGCCTCCGCATGGAGCACAATACAAAAGAAAATAAACCTGCTGCCCCTTTCACGGGAAAACTGGTCATACACAGGCATCCGGCCTGCAAATTTTCCTGAAAGGAGAATTGTTGCTATTGCCGGCATCCTCGCTGAGCACCTCACCCAAGGTATTTTCAGACACATTTTGCGCATCTTCCAAAAAACAGACGCTACGAAAAGAAACACAAAGCTATTTAAATCATTCGTTCCGGACATCATGTCCCTCTTTCTGGAAACACATGACGCATATTGGTCGTACCATTATACTTTAGGGGGAAAGAAACTGAGCAAACCGCAAAAACTCCTTGGGAAAGAAAGGGCATCCACTATCTTTGTTAACGTTATCATCCCAATCATGCTCGTATACGCAAGAAAACACAGCGACACGGCATTGGAGGAAAGATTACACCACATTTACCGGAACTACACCCCTCATCCCCCCACCAGTGTTTCAAAATTTATGGGCACGCGGATGTTCGGAACCACAAAGGTTTCAAATAAAGTAGTAAATTCCGCAAGAAGGCAGCAGGGGCTCTATCAACTCTTTAAGGATTTTTGCGAAAACGATACGGTCAGTTGCAATAAATGCGCATTGTACGTAGCCATGGGAAAAACATAACGTAGCGAAAAAGATGTTACGATGAAAAAACTAAAGTTCTACATTGCAGGAATACTTGGCTGGATTTTAATAAGGGCGCTGCTTCTTACGCTGCGAATAGACCATGAACCAAAGGGCAGTCTTAAGAAAGTGAAAAGGTCGCAAAATATTTTCTCCTTATGGCATTGCACCTTGCTATGCCTCGCTTATATTGGCCGCAACGCAAACATTCAGGTACTTATCAGCCGGCATTCTGACGGTGAATACATTGCCAGCGTAATCAAACGGGTAGGTTTTGGCGTCGTCAGAGGATCAACCACACGGGGAGGCGCAAGGGCGTTAAAGGCATTAGTGGATAAGGCAAAGGCAGGGTATTCGCTTGCGATCACCCCTGACGGACCGCGAGGGCCACGATTTGTGGCACAATCAGGATGCATATACCTTGCAAAAAAAACAGGCGTGCCCCTTCTCCCTGTTACCGTCGGGTTGTCAAATTACTGGAAACTTCCCAGTTGGGATGAATTTCGCATCCCCAAACCCTTCTCCCGGGCGTTGATACTTTACGGAGAACCGATCTTTATTCCTTCACAGCTTAGCGAAGAAGAAATGGAAACATACCGTCTGTCACTGGAAAATACCATGCGTGAAATGATGGAAAAAGCGGATTCGCTGATACAAACGAAAATCACAAGCAAATGAATCTTTGATAGAAATCCACAAACAAATAATGTCGTATTATGTCGTATTATATTGTAAATACAACATAATACATCGCGAAAATAAACTTGATTATGTTTTTTGAGAAGACTAATATGATGCCAGTTTTTAGCAGGAGCATCACTAAAAAGAACCAATTTCATAATTGGCGTATGATAATGTGATAATTGAGAAGTTCATATAAAGTTAGATTAAAAAATTAAGCAAAATACTATTGGAACCATCTTTCATATTTTGAAGAGAGTTAAAATATGTATCAAAAAATCAAAGAAGAAATTTCTCAAGACTATTACCAGCAGAACTTCCTGAACGATGGCCAAAGATTTGTTGCTTGGTATCTAAGAAATATTCACCTTCAGGACACAAACGAAACAAAAGCAGATATCACTGATGGAGCTGACGATAAACAAATTGACGCTATTGTAATTGATGATAGCAGTAATAGCGTATTCGTTATACAAGGTAAATTTATTGGAGCAGACAAAGTTGACGCAGAACCTCTCCGCGAAGTTCTTTCCTCTTGGATACAACTTAAAGACCTTGTCCGTCTTCAAGAAACCGCAAACAATAAATTGAAACAAAGATTATCAGAACTCGCGATTGCTCTTGACGATGAATACGATATTCACTTTGAATTATTGACTACAGCAACCCTTACACCATCGGCAATGAATGATTTGGCAACTTTTCAAAAACAACTTGCCGATGCAGATGATTTGCCAGCAACGATTCATCTGGTTGATACTGACGAAATTCAAAAAAGATACGAAATAGCGCTTGAGAAAGAAAACCCTGTTCTCAAATACACATTAACTTTAGAAGATGGTAAATTCGTCAGACTCCAAATTGCAAATACGCAGTCAGTCATTGCAGCGGTCTCTTTAAAAGATTGCCTTCATTTTCCTGGAATTAAAGATGGCACATTATTTCAGAAAAATGTACGCCAGTCACTGGGTTTGAGCAATCGCGTTAACAAAGGAATAAAAGAAACCATTTATAAAAATAACAAAGACTTCTTTTTTTATCATAACGGAATAACCGCACTCTGCAACAAAATGGAATTTGAGAAAACTTCTCGAAGGTTAACACTTCATGGTCTAAGTGTCGTAAATGGTTGCCAATCGCTTACTACTATTCTTTCATGCAGTGAAAAAGTGAAACAACTTGAGGATTCCTATGTAATGTTTCGATTCTATGAAATTACAACTCGTGACAGGGCAGATCATATCAGTGTTAACACTAATTCGCAGAGTGCTGTAAAACCTCGTGATTTAAGAAGTAATGACAAACGAGTTTTAGGTCTCAAAAAACTTTTTGAACAAAAATATCCAACAGGATATCTAATTACAAAACGAGGTGAGGAAGCACCTGCATCAAAAGAAAAGAAATATGTTTTAGACTTGTCAGACTTAGGGAAATATATGATTTCCTGGCATTCACAAAGACCAAATATTGCGTACAGTGAAACAAAAATATTTGATAAATATTTTGACCAACTTTTTAAGAGAGATTATAGATCAGAAAATGCTCAATCCTTAAATTTTATGATGCAAGGAGTGTGGAAAAGATGGTCAAAGGAAAACCCACTTGGTTTAAATGAATCACTTTTGGCGATGCGCGCCTACGCACCATACCATCATCTTTTTGCTGTTTCTCTTTGTTTCTGTGTTCTTAATAACATGGCAGAGGGTGTGCCAAATCCTGCACTGGCTCACGAAAAACTAATATCTGGGGCATGCTTCGATCAAACAATGGACATCGCTGGAACTTGCTTAAATAGTGCTCTGGAAGCGGCTGCCAATGAGCCACAACCAGCAAACCGTGTTTTCAGTCCGCAGAATTGGATCAAAACCAAAGCCTGTCTTGCTGGAATTCGTGCTGCAATAAGACAGTATTTCGCAATGCTTCCGACAATGCCAAATGGTAAAGAAATGAGCCAACAAATAAAAAACTCATTAGTAATGGATTCCACAGCATTTGAAGCAAGATGGGCTGCAGATTGAAGTAGTTAACAAACTCATCCAGCCAATGCCAAAAATAACTATTGAATACTGTAAAGAAAGAGTCATCATCCCGTTAAGTTATTGGGTTCATAAGGCTGTAGATGCTGCCGTATGGCACAATGCTACACGGTATGAACCATCTATGCCCGTGCCGGTAGTTGATAAAGACTATTCCAAATATCAAATAAAGTTGATTGAAATAGACTGTTATATTTTTTAAATTCTTTGTGATTCTATATCCTCCACCTTATAGGGTCGTAAGGGATAGGAAATTCTCATATAAAATATAAAGGAGGTAGTTAATCATGGGTACAACAAAGGAAGAGGTAAAAGCCCTTCTGGATAAACTTCCCGATAATTGTTCGCTGGAAGATGTCCAGTACCACCTCTATGTGATCGAGAAAATTCGAAGAGGGATTGAACGTGCAGAAAAGGAAGGTGTGTTAAGTCAGGATGAGGTTGAAAGGAAATTCAATAAATGGACCTCGAAGTAAAGTGGTCGCCCGATGCGGTAGAAGACCTTGAATCCATTGCAGAATATATCGCACGTGATTCAGAATATTATGCAAGCGCCGTTGTCACTGAAATACTGGAGGTTTCACGTAATATTTGCAAATTACCTTTCATTGGCCGCGTTGTGCCAGAAATAGCAAACGAACAAATAAGAGAACGGTTCATCTACAGTTACCGCATGATATACCAAATCGAACCCACAAGAATTCTAATCGTAGCGATAATTCATGGGAAACGGCTACTGGATAGTATTTCAGAAAGATTTGAAAAAATCACATAACAAACCCATCCAATGCCAAAAATAACTATTGAATACTGTAAAGAAAGAGTCATCATCCCGTTAAGTTATTGGGTTCATAAGGCTGTAGATGCTGAAGCATGGCACAATGCCACCCGGCATGAACCGCCTCTGCCCGCGCCGGTAATTGATAAAGGCTATACCAAATATCAGATTTGTTTGACTATATTTACAGGAAATTTCCTCTTGTAATTTGTTAAATAAAAATATCGATCAACGTCACACCCATAAGCCCCATGCTTATAGTTCCATTCACGGTAAAGAAAGCGGTATTGATCTTCGAAAGGTCTTTTGGCTTCACCAGTAAATGTTCGTAAAAAAGCAAGGCGGCAGTGACGCATACCCCGATTGAATAGATAATCCCCATGTCTGAGTATCTGGGGACGACAAACAGCGCCACCACCATAAAAAAATGCAAAATACCGGAAAGTATCAATGCCCGGAGAAGGCCGATTCGTTTCGGCAGTGAGTGCAAACCCAATTTTTTATCATGCTCAATATCCTGACACGCATAAATAATGTCAAACCCCGCCGTCCAAAGCACGACAGCAAACGCCAGCAGAAAAGGAGTAATGCCGAATCTCCCCTGAATGCCTATCCATGCGCCGATAGGAGAAAGCGCAAGCGCAAGGCCAAGCACAAAATGCGATAAATCGGTAAACCGTTTGGTAAAGGAATATCCAAAAACAATTAGAATTGCCACCGGAGACATATAAAGGGCCAACCGGTTCAGCAAGCCCGCAAACGTAACAAAAAGACCCATGCACACCAGCGTAAAAATCCACACGTTCTTTTTGCCGATTTTCTTCTGCAATTCAACCCGATATGCCGTGCGGGGATTGTGAATATCAAATTCAACGTCAACAATGCGGTTAAAAGACATTGCGGCGCTACGCGCCATTGCCAATGCCCCGGCAATGAGAATTAATTGCCTGAAAGTAGGCATCCCGTCCGCGGCAATAAAAGCGCTCATTATTGCAAAAGGGACCGAAAAAATGGTATGGGAGAATTTAATTAATTCCAGCAGTGAAGAAATTTTTTTGAAAGGAATAGAAAAACTCATCGTATTTGGTGTTTCCCGTAATAATGTTAATGTTATTGTTGCTCAAAAATCCTTAAATAGTTAAAGACATCTTAGTGTTTTTCCGCAACCTTGTCTAGTTTTTATATTTCAAAATGCGCCTCTACCCTCTTCTGTGAAAGAAAAAGAACTCTGCTGCAATTCTCTGCCAACAAATCCACCAAAAAGCAATGAGACCAAAAAATACTACTGCCATAGTGACAGCAATCAATATTTTTTCACCGTAAAAATGTCATAATGGCAATAATGAAAGTTATTGACGGTTCAAATATTTTTTTTGTAAAATACAGCTTGTCAAAAAATATTACCGTGTTTATAAGTACTTTATATAATTAGTTATATAGCATTGTTTTACTATTACCGAAACAAAGAAGTACACCCATATTATTCACCACTTCAAAACGGAAAACCAGGCAACAACTTTGGGACAGAGGAGAAGGCATAATATTTGCTAGCTGTAGGTGTTATAATGTATTTTTAGAACATTTAAAAAGGACAAAAGGTCATGGTGGCATTATACCATCCTGATGCGTGTAATTTTTCGCTTCTTATTACTGATGATGACAAGTCGTGCCGCGATAGTTTACGGGAGATACTTGAACAAAAAGGTTACACTACTTACCTTGCAAGTTGCGGAAGAGAAGCGATAAAAATAGCCAGGTCGGAAGAGTTGCATGTATTGATTTTAGATGCGCATCTTCCGGACTACAGCGGACTGGAAACATTTAATATCATTAAGAAGGAAATAAGCATTTCCATCCCCTGCATATTCATCTCCGGGGACATAACAAAAGAACTGCGGATAAATCTTATTGACGCAAATGCTTATACATTGATACCGAAACCCATCAATGTAAATATCTTCAGAGATTCCGTAGAACAGGTTATAGAAAAATACTACTGGAAATAATTTTTCAGTTTACCCATTTCACTTATTGAAAACAGTCAGGCAAAGTACTATTTTAAAGGGATAATTTTAAGGAATAGGAGATTTAAGTCATGAATGTAAAACCCTTGGGAGAAAAAATCTTGATAAAACGCCTTGAAGCGGAAACAAAGACCGCAGGTGGGATATTGCTCCCCGAAACAGCCAAAGAAAAACCGAAAAAGGGAACAATAGTAGCTCTCGGCGATGGCAAGCTGCTTGAGAATGGCGGACGGGCTAAATTTCAGGTAAAAACCGGCGATACGGTATTATTTAGCTCATATGGCGGCACGGAAGTAAAGATTGATGACGAAGAATATTTATTAATGTCAGAGGATGATATCCTTGCAGTAATTAGTTAATTTTGGGGGAAAGAAATGGCAGCAAAAAAGATTATTTATGGGCATGAAGCCATGGAATCAGTGCGGCAGGGAGTAAAAAAATTGGCGCAAGCCGTTAAGGTTACCCTTGGCCCAAAAGGCAGGAACGTTATTATAGAGAAAAGTTTCGGGTCGCCGGTAGTAATCAATGATGGCGTTACCGTAGCAAAAGAAGTAGATCTGGAAGATCCCTATGAAGATATGGGGGCAAAACTGGTGCGGGAAGCCGCCTCAAAAACAAATGATATGGTAGGAGACGGCACCTCTACCGCTACTATTTTGGCCGAGGCTATTTTTGAAGAAGGACTAAAAAATATAACCGCAGGCGCAAACCCTGTTGATATCAAACACGGCATTGAAAAATCTGTTGACGCCCTATGCGATGAACTCTCCAGGATGAGCATAAAGATATCAGGAAAAAAGGAAATTTCTCAAATAGCAACAATAGCGGCGAACAATGACAGCGAAATCGGGAACCAAATCGCCGATGCCATGGAAAAGGTAGGCAAAGACGGCGTTATCACCGTTGAAGAAGGAAAAAGCCTGGAAACAAAGGTTAAGCTGGTGGAAGGGATGCAATTCGACAGAGGATACTTATCCCCCTACTTTGTAACTTCTCCGGAAACAATGGAAGTTGTATTTGAGAACCCTTACATTTTGATTCACGAAAAGAAGATATCGAACATAAAGGACCTTGTTCCATTATTGGAAAAAATTGCCAGGTCAGGAAAGGCATTGCTGGTGATAGCAGAAGACCTTGAAGGCGAAGCGCTCAGTACTCTTGTAATAAACAAACTCCGCGGCACTTTACATTCCGCGGCAGTTAAAGCGCCGGGCTTTGGCGACAGAAGAAAGGCCATGCTGGAAGATATAGCAGCAATTACCGGAACAAAGGCCATTTTCGAAGACTTAGGAATACAACTTGCCAATGTGGAACTCAGCGACCTCGGCACCGCAAAGAAAATAATCATCGACAAGGAAAACACCACCATAATAGAGGGCGGAGGAAACCAGAAAGACATCCAAGCCAGAATCGCTCAAATAAAAGCAGAAATCGAGTCGACCACTTCCGATTATGACAAGGAAAAACTCCAGGAAAGGCTGGCAAAACTTTCCGGGGGAATCGCACAAATTAATGTAGGTGCCGCCACGGAAGCGGAAATGAAAGAGAGAAAGTCGAGGGTAGAAGACGCAATGCACGCCACCAGGGCCGCAACGGAAGAAGGCATTCTGCCAGGTGGTGGCGTAGGGCTTATAAGGGCATCCAAAGCGCTGGATACACTCTCCACAAAAGGCGACGAACAGATAGGAGTAAACATTGTCCGTGCTGCCATCGAAACTCCGATCAAACAAATAGCAAAAAATGCCGGGCTTGAAGGAGAGGTTATATTGCAGAAGGTAAAAGAAGGCAAAGGAAATTTTGGCTACGATGCCTTTCAGGGCAAATATGTTGATATGGTTGAAACAGGCATTATCGATGCAACAAAAGTTACAAAAGTTGCCTTAAAAAACGGAGCAAGCATCGCTGCCCTGCTCCTTACCACAAATGCGGTAATCGGAGATGCGCCGGAAGAAAAAGAAAACACCGAAACATCCTCCCACGCACATTGATAGTAGTAGGCAATTTCATATCATAAAAAAGAAGGCGTTGCATATACGGAGCAACGCCTTCTTTTTTATAAATTGAATTTTCATAATCTTACATTATCATAGAAACTAATGACTATGGATAATCATTACAAACAATATCAATCTCCGCTTTCTGACAGATACGCAAGCAAAGAGATGTGCTACCTCTTTTCGGATCATTATAAATTCAGCACGTGGAGAAAACTGTGGATCGCACTTGCCGAGGCACAACGCGAACTTGGATTGCAGGCAGTCACAGACGCGCAAATCAGCGAGATGAAACGTTTCCAGGATACCATTAATTTTGAGACGGCAAGAGAATATGAAAAAAAACTGCGGCATGATGTAATGTCGCACATCCACGCATACGGAGAACAGTGCCCTGCGGCAAAACCCATTATCCATCTTGGGGCAACAAGCGCTTATGTGCAGGACAATACCGACCTGATACAAATGCGGGACGCCTTGCATCTGATCCTTGCAAAACTCATCAACATTGTAAAAATACTCTCCGACCGGGCAATTGCCTCTAAAGATATTGCAGCTTTAAGTTTTACCCATTTTCAATCTGCACAGCCGACAACTATGGGAAAACGTTTTTGTCTGTGGCTGCAGGATTATCTTTTCGATGTCGAGGAGGTTGAAACGAGAATTAAGAAATTGCGTTTTCATGGCGCAAAGGGAACCACCGGCACGCAGGCAAGTTTTATGCTGCTTTTCAATAACAATACTGAAAAGGTAAAAAAATTAGACGAACTGGTTACAAAAAAAATGGGATTCGACTCCTATTATCCGGTAACAGGGCAAACATATTCGCGTAAAATTGACAGCCAAATAATGTTTTGTCTGGCGGGCATCGCACAATCATCGTACAAATTTTCTAATGACATCCGATTGCTGCAACACATGAAAGAAGCGGAAGAACCGTTTGAAAAAAATCAGGTCGGCTCATCCGCAATGGCGTATAAAAGAAATCCCATGCGCTGTGAAAGAATAGCGGCTATTGCGCGCTATGTCCTCTGTAATTCTTTAAATCCTGCGTTTACCGCCGCTTCACAATGGTTTGAAAGAACCCTGGACGATTCTGCCAACAAGCGAATTTCCATTCCGGAAGCCTTCCTCGCGGTCGACGGCATATTGAACATTGTGTTAAACGTTACTGCCGGATTGAACGTCTACCCCCAGGTTATTGCCGGCAATCTTCAAAATGAATTGCCTTTTATGGTCACGGAAAACATTCTTATGGAAATCGTAAATGCCGGAGGCGACCGTCAGGAATATCACGAAAGAATCCGAAAACATGCCATAGAAGCCGCAGACAAAATGAAAGAAGAAGGAGCAAAAAACAACCTTCTGGAAAAAATTGCCGAAGATCCGGCTTTTTCCAGAATACGATCAAAAATAAAGGAGATTTCCGACCCTCACAGGCTTATCGGAAGATCCGTGCAACAAGTGGAGGAATTTATCACCCAGATAGTTTCGCCCATTTTAGAGCAAAATAATCATCTTATTAATAAAAAATGGATACCGACGCTGCACGTATAAAAAATAGCCTTATATAACACATGTCTTTTTCGGAAAAACAATCTGCATACACACCCTTCTTCATGTTAATTACTGACAGAAAACAGTGTAAGCTGCCATTAATAACCACGGTAAAACTTGCACTAAAGGGTGGTGTTAAAACAATACAGCTAAGAGAAAAAGACCTTTCAACCAAAGAACTATATTCCCTGGCGTGTGAACTAAGAACACTTACCCTCGATTTTAACGCCGGTTTAATTATTAATGACAGAGCCGATATCGCAATGGCGGTGAATGCTGACGGTGTTCATCTGGGATGGCAGTCCATGCCTGCTGCTATCGTAAGAAATCTTGTTGGTTATAAAAAAATAATGGGCGTATCCACGCACAGTTTGCAAGAAGCATTGAACGCGCAAAATTCTAACGCAGACTATATAACATACGGCCCTGTTTTCAAGACGCCTTCAAAAGAAGGAATTATAGAACCAACAGGCACGGAAGGGATTCAGGAATTAAAAGAAAAAATCAAAATACCTGTAATTGCGCTGGGGGGCATCAAAGAAGATAACGCAGAAAAGGTTATGGCCAGCGGGGCAGACGGTATTGCCGTTGTATCCGGTATTCTGAATGCAAATAACCCTGAAAATGCCGCATACAACCTTCATAAAATAATTCACACTTACATCAAAATGCCCCTTTCGACTTAATAAAAAACCTTATTTAAAAGAAGGAGGAGAAAAACTATTATGCAATTGCTGGAAAAATTACACTTCAATGAAAAGGGACTTATTCCCTCCGTAATAGCCGATGTTACTGACGGGAAAGTGCTGACTTTATGCTACATGAACAAAGACGCCGTTTTGAAGACAATTGAAACGGGAAAGATACATGTATTTCGCCGTTCTCAAAACCGCTTAATGATCAAAGGCGAAACATCGGGACATATTCAGATCGTGAAAAAAATATATTTCGACTGCGAAGGCAATTCTCTCGTTTTTATGGTAGAACAACATGTAGCGGCTTGCCATGCCGGGTATAAGACATGTTATTACAGGGAATATATCCCTCAGACGGATAGCATACAGATTACCGAAAAAAAAGTCTTCGATCCGGAAAACGTTTATAAATAGCGTTTTCTCGCAGTGCGGGGAGGAAACTCATAACACCACTTCGAATAGATTCTAAACAGAGAATCAAGTCAATACCGAATCAGTTGTGTACAAAGGTTTTAAAAATGAAATTCGAAGAAAAAACCCTTGAAAACAACAATAACTGATGTTATAGTCTATCTTTATATTATTACAAAAATTTGAATTTCCTTTACATTAAACCAGACCCGCGGGAGAAAAAATATGTCTAAATGCAGGAAATATTTAAAGTTTTTCCTTTTAGCCGCATTTGTTGGAATGACGGGTTGTGCTGAATTAGATGAACTAAGGGTTTTAAACAGACGACAAGCAATTACTATAAGAGACCAGGCAGATGAGATTGCCAGATACAAAAATCAACTTGCCTCTATGTCCGAAAAGATGAGATCCAGCGAAGAAGAAATGGAAAAACTTCGAAAACTGGCGGAGTCAATTGGCGGCGGCGTTTCTGTTCGTGATACCGTAGAAGGTCCGGTAGTGCTTTTCCCTGAAACGATTCTGTTTGATTCAGGGATGGCAGTAATTAAAGTAAACGGGGAAGAAGCTTTAAGAAAGATGGCAAGATTTTTAAAAGAAAATCCTGCCAATTCGATACGGATAGATGGACATACCGATAGCGATCCGATCAAGAGAACAAAACATCTGTGGGATTCAAACCATCATTTATCCGCCGCCCGTGCATTAAGCGTATTTCATTTCCTCACAAAAAATGAAGCAATCCCGGAGCAAAGGGTACATATTGCTGGTTTCGGGCCAAATCGTTCAATAGCGCCAAACATCACAGCCGCAGGGAAAAAAGAAAACAGACGGGTAGAATTTCTGATTTTGCCAACGGTGGCATCCTTGCCGCCAAAAGAAGCATTGCTTAACGAGTAAATAACCAGCACAATTTTAGAACGGAAGAAGTTGCGAACAAAGTCTTGCGATAAAAGCAAGCATTCTTGAATATACTGAAATATTTTGCGGATATTTTGAAGGAACAAAACTGTTTTACGGGAGAGCACTTTTTTATCGTTATTATCATCTGAACTTTTCCACTTTTTATTAAAGCACCTAGCCGCGTTATTTCCAATTCGCAAAACAAAGTATTAAACACCTGGTTCTATCCCTAAAGAATTTTTCATTTCTTGGAACTTTCTTGGAACTCTGAATGTTGAATTTTAGTTAATTACTTTTGTAAAAAATATCTACAAGAAGTATTTGTCGGTTTTTTGTTAAGAAAAAACTTATTTATGGATTTTTATAATGATGGGAAGTAGTAAAAAGAATCCGGCTCAGTTAAAAAATAATACCATTGGTGAAGATAAACAAATGAATATAAATAAACCTGCTCAAAGCAAGAGAAAGGATACAAACAAGGTTTGGGACTTTTTCTGCTCTGTTAAGCTCGCTGTAATAATTATCCTGGTAATGGCAGTCGCATGTGTGCTGGGCACAGTCATTGTTCAGGGAAGGGCTTTTGATGAATACACGGCACGATATGGCTCTGGATTGGCGAGTTTTATTCGAATAACTCAGCTAAATAATGTTTTCTATTCTCATTGGTTTTCTATCCTCCTCGTATTGCTTTGCGCGAATCTTATCTGTTGCACCATAAGAAGATGGCGGAATACTTTTCTTCAAACTGGTTTTGTGCTTACGCACCTCAGCCTGGTTTTAATATTAATCGGCGGGGTGATTAAGTTTCAACTGGGGGTAAAAGGAGGAGTAAATGTTTATGAAGGAAAATCGGTAGATTACTTTTTAACACAAAAAATTGACAGTAGCGGCAGAATGGATTACGTTAAAAAAAGCCTTCCTTTTTCAATAGCATTGGATAAATTTATCTTAGAAAAAAACGAGCCGAAGTATCAAATTGTTACCTATGTGAAGGATAAAGACAAACAAAAGATCATAGAGGCAAAGATTGGGAAAAGACAACGAATACCAGGATCTGATTACAGAGTAACCATTAACGACTATATCCCGGATGCAGAATTAAAGCAAGAACCTGTCAATGAATCAGATAATCCAGACAACCCTGCAATCTTCCTTCAACTTTTCGGGTCAGAAAGACTCATTGCGGAAGGATGGCTGCTGGCACACGCAAATAATTATCACGATGAAAAAAAACAAGACTTGCGGCTGGAATATATATGGCTGTCTTCCCAGCAAGAATTCGATAACGCGGTAAATACCATACAAAATGCCCATGCCAAGGTATCTGTTTCCGTTCCCGAACTTGGGATTCTTCAGGATTACTCGTTAGAATTAAATAAAACATTTAAACTGAGCGGATCGGAGTATTCTCTGCGAATGCTGGAATATGTGCTTAACTACGGAGACAGAAGGCCTATTAGCGAACAACCTGCAAATAATCCCGCAGTACAAGTGGAAATAGAGGGACCGGATGGCGTTGAAACACGATGGATTTTTGAAAATTTTCCGGATTGGGATAAAATGCATCCCGCAAAATATGAAAACATTAAGATTTCCTGTAGCAATATTGCAAATTCTCATATGACAAAAAATGTATTCAGGATATATCAGGCTCCCGGAGAAAATAAAAAAATCGTTTATATACGAGATAAACAGATAGTGGAAACAATCCCCTGGGAACTGGAAAAGCAATACTCGTTTACACATAATAGCTACCAGTTGACAATATCCAATTACTATCCTTCCTTCAATATAAAGAAAGATGTCGTTAAAAAATCTGATCAGATTGGCACCCCTGCTATTAACATTAGAATTGACGGACCGAATGGGAAATTGGAAAACTGGTTATTTGCGGATAGTAAATATGCCACATGGTACAAGGATAATAACTTCGCGATGATTTATGAATCCACGGGTGAATCCGTTAAACATTATATCAGTGATTTGAGGATCGTAAAAAACAACCAGACCGTAATGGAGAAGTCAATAAAAGTAAACGACCCTCTAAAGTATGATGGCTATGCGATTTATCAATCGAGTTATGACGCAGAGAAATTAAGTTATTCTGGTTTGCAGATTGTAAAAGATCCGGGTATTCCTGTGGTGTACTCCGGTTTCGGAGCATTGTGCTTCGGGGTTGTGTTTATATTTTACGTAAAACCGTTTTTACGGAAAAAAAAGAAAATTGGAAATGAGGTAGCGGAAAATGAGTATAGTTAATCTTACTTTAATTGTATATGTAGTGGCATCAATATCCTATGTTGTAAGGGAAATATGGCGGTCTATTCCGGTTAAATGGATTTCACTCGGATTGTTAATTCTAGCATTTTGTTTGAATTTAACATTAGTATTAAAACGCTCTATAGAGGCAGGGCATCCTCCATTCTCCAACCTATACGAATCACTTATATTTTACGCATGTTGTACCGCCTTTGTATATATCATTTTTGAATTTGTTTATAACTTCAGAATAGTTGGTGCATTGGCTTCCATCCTTGCGATGCTTATCCTGCTTTATGCGACCCTCCAGGACGACACCATACGACCAATTATGCCGGCATTAAAAAGCAATTGGATGTTAGTGCATGTTGTCACCTATATGCTTGGATATGCTGCGTTTGGCATTGCGTTTGTAACAAGCATAATATATCTGGTCACAAAACCCTTTTCCAAAAAAGGCAGTGACAGCAAGGAATCTGATTCCAACAAAGAAATATTACCAAGAAATTTTGATAAACTCAGTTACAAAATCGTTGCCTTCGGATTTCCGTTTCTTACCCTAGGAATGGTTACCGGAGCCGTTTGGGCAAAGAAGGCATGGGGTGATTATTGGTCATGGGATCCGAAGGAAACGTGGTCTTTAATTACATGGCTTGCTTATTTGGTCTATCTGCATACACCCCTTGTTTTACCCAAGATGAAAGTAAGCAAATCAAAGATGTCTGTAGCTCTCGCCTTTTGGCTGCTTGTTTCTTTCGGAATTGTAAACTTTACCTTTGTTGGTTTAAATTATTTACCTTCGGCTGATGATAGTATGCATGTTTATGGCGCAAAGTAATTTTCCAATTGTTTGATTATTTTGCCTATGTCAAATGTCAGAGCGCATGTGTATATTCAAGGCCGTGTACAAGGGGTATTTTTTCGTGCCACTACCAGAGAAAAAGCTGCTGAATTTGGAATACGCGGTTGGGTGAAAAATTGCGCGGATGGCAAAGTAGAAGCTGTCTTTGAAGGCAAAAAAGAAGCTGTTGATAAAATAATCGATTGGTGCCATAAAGGCCCTTCGGGTGCATTTGTTGAAGACATACAGATTCATACAGAAAATTTTTCCGGCAAATTTAATGGGTTTTCTATAATATATTAGTGTGCTTGATATCATATCCACAAACACGGGCATCGTTATTTCCGTCAAAGTACAACCTGGCTCTGGTAAAAATTGCATTGTAGGAAATCTGGGAGGACGTTTAAAATTGGCGGTCTCCGCAGCGCCGGAAAAGGGCAAGGCAAATAAGGCCATTATTGAATTGCTGGCAAAAACACTTCATATTCACAAGTCTTCTATACACATTCTTTCCGGTGAAACTTCGCAAGATAAGAAATTGAGGATAGAGGGCATAACTCCTGAAAACATAAACACTATGCTGAACTTTAATTCATAGGGAAACCCTACTTATACCTGCCATGGACTATAAAAAAACGCTTAACCTGCCTACGACTAAGTTTTCAATGAAGGCAAATTTGCTCGAAAAAGAACCTCTTATTCAAAAAACATGGGAAAAAGAGGGACTGTATGCACAAATTCGCAAAATGCGGGCAAATAATAAAAAATATATACTGCATGACGGACCTCCCTATCCAACCGGAGAATTACACATTGGAACGGGTCTAAATAAAATTTTAAAAGACTTTATCGTTCGTTTTTTTACTATGCAGGGGTACGATGCTCCGTATGTTCCCGGTTGGGATTGTCACGGACTTCCTATTGAGCATCGCGTTATGCAAGAGGTTGGAGATGAAGCCAAAAACCTCACAAAAACGGAAATACGCAAAAAGTGCAAAAAATATGCGGAAAAATTTGTAAATATCCAGAAAAAACAATTCAAAGCATTGGGAGTTCTTGGCGATTGGGAACAACCGTATTTAACTTTCAATCCGGTGTATGAAGCAGGCATCATCGAGGTATTTGCAAAACTCGTTGAAAAAGGTTACATATACAGAAGCAGAAAACCTATCCATTGGTGCATGCGTTGTCATACGGCCCTCGCAGAAGCTGAACTTGAATATAAGGATAAAACAAGCCATTCTGTTTACGTAAATTTTAAAATAAAAGACACCCTGAACGATCTTTTCCGGAATACCGGGGATATTGATGCTTATGTAATGATCTGGACAACTACCCCATGGACATTACCGGCAAACCTGGCAATCGCTCTTCATCCTGAATACGATTACACTGCAATTTGCTATTCACATCCCAAAACAAACAAAAAAGAAATCACCGTACTGGCAGATAAACGGATGGACGAAGCAGTACGATTATTAGGAATAAAGGACTTTAAAAAACTCGGTACAGTTCGGGGAAGTGCGTTAGAAGGAATAAAGTATCACCATGCTTTTCTTGAAAGAACCGGTTCTGTTGTCATGGCCAATTATGTCACTTTATCAGATGGCACAGGTTGTGTCCACATAGCGCCAGGACATGGCCAGGACGACTTTCTCACCGGCGTTAAATACCACTTGCCCATTCTGAGTCCCGTTAATGCAGAAGGTGTTTTCACAAGTGAAGCAGGTAAATTTGCCGGACAAAATATCGCCGATGGCAATGCCTCTATAATAAATAAACTCGACTCAATCGGGGCATTGCTTTATAAAACAAATATAACCCACTCCTATCCTCATTGCTGGCGATGCAAAAATCCGGTAATTTTCAGAGCTACGGAACAATGGTTTGTCAATCTTGATCACAATAATTTACGTCGCACAGTTTTAAACGAGATAAAACACACGAAATGGATACCTTCCTGGGGTGAAAACAGGATGGAGAAAATGGTATCCGACCGCCCTGATTGGTGCATTTCACGACAGCGTTCGTGGGGCGTCCCCATACCTGCTTTTTTTTGTAAAGATTGCGGACAAGAACATGCCAACATAAAAACTATTTTTTTTGTGCGAGACAAATTCGAAACAGAAGGGGCAGATGCCTGGTTTTTCAAAGATGCATCTTATTTCCTGCCTCCCGATGCGCGGTGTGAAAAATGCGGAAGCTCTCATTTCGAAAAAGAAATGGATATTTTTGACGTTTGGTTTGAATCCGGTTCAAGTCACAATTCCGTATTAAAAAAACGCGCAGAATTGTCCTATCCTGCCGATCTTTACCTGGAAGGCACAGATCAGCACCGCGGCTGGTTCCAGCTTTCATTGATTCCCTCTGTCGGTGCATGGGGAAAAGCGCCCTTTAAATCGGTTTTAACGCATGGGTTTGTCGTAGATGAAATGGGCGAAAAGATGTCAAAATCGATTGGAAATTTTATCTCCGTAGAAGATTCTTTAAAGGAATTTGGCGCTGATGTTTTAAGATTATGGACATCATCTATGGATTATCAGCATGATATGGGAGTATCTCTCAATTTAATTAACAGATGCTCTGATGCATACCGGCGCATTCGCAATACATTCAGGTATTTACTCAGCAATCTTTATGATTTTAACCCGGCATTAAATACTATCCCCTATGAAGAATTGCTGGAAATCGACCGCTGGGCGTTGCATAAAACACAAGAATTAATTATCAATATCACAGCAAATTACGAGGACTTGCAATTTCATAAAGTATTTCATAACATCCACAACTTTTGTGCGGTAGAAATGAGTTCGTTTTATCTGGATATTTTAAAAGATCGTTTGTATACCTTTGCAAAAGACTCGCGGGAACGCCGTGCGGCACAAACGGTGCTCCATCATATTTTACTTAATCTGGTAAAACTGTCAGCTCCCATTATCGTTCATACCGCAGAAGAAGTCTGGTCAACTATTGAATATAAGGATGAAGACCTTTGGAGCGTTCATTTAACAACATTCCCAAAATGCAATCCTGCCTGGATAAATACTTCATTACACCAAAATTGGGAAATTTTAATAAACATCCGCGCCGATGTGGCAAAGGAACTGGAAAAAATGCGTACGGCAAAATCAATCGGCAATTCTTTAGAGGCATCGGTTTCTCTCTCCACAGATAATGAAGAACGTTACCAACTCCTCAAAAACTATGAGAATGATTTACCCGCCCTATTTATCGTCTCAGACGTGAGTGTGAGCAAAGATATCGGCAAAAATGCAGTAAGAGGAGAATCAGTGCGAGATATCCTGATTGAATGCAAGGTATCACAATATAAAAAATGTGACCGATGCTGGAATTACAGAAAAACCGTCGGAACCATCGAAAACTTTCAAACCGTCTGCGACAGATGCGCCGATGTCATAAGGAATCTATCCTGAACAACGGCCTTTCATCTTTAAGCGCTTTTGGATCCGATATAATATAAAGTATCTCAGTAATCATATTCTCAATCAGTAAATTAATATTGGCATTATAATCGAGATACTTTAAGGAAGTTTTTATTATATCCAAAATTTTAAATAATGTATTTTCCGTCAGAGATTTACCTTTCTTTATTAAGGCATCCTTCCAGTCATCGTAATAGAGAGGAAAATCCGTCCCGCCTGCCTTACAAATAAGCATATCCCGGTAATACATCAAAAACAGGAAGAAAAGCTCTTTTACGTGTGTTCTTTTTTCCTCCAAAATATCAAAGTCCTGTATATTCCATTCATCCAGCACTTCTTGGGAAAAGGTTAAATTATCCGCGCAATTTATCTCAAAAAGCTTTTTTGCAAGCCAGTGCTTTTTTTCCAAAGCATTGGCATCCATCAACATTGCAGCTCTTGCAAGACTTCCGCCTGAGATAAAGGCAAATTGTGTTGCCTGTTGTTTATCCAATTGAAACCGCTCCGTAAGTATATTTCTTATTACATCCACTGGCAACGGAGAGAATCTTACGATCTGACATCTTGACTTTATCGTTTCACTGACAGACTCCAGAGAAGTTACTATTAATAATATAATGGCATATAAAGGCGGTTCTTCCAACGTTTTAAGCAAACAGTTTGAAGCTTCCTCATTCATCTTGTCCGCATCTTCGATAATAACAATTTTATGCTTTGCTTCTATAGGCTTTACGTAAAGAATTTCCTGAAGATGTTTTAATTGTTCTAATTTGATTACCCGATGGTTTTTCTCCGGAAACAGAAAAAAAAGATCTGCAAAATTATCGACCATAATCCTTTTACATATGCTGCAAACATCACACGCATCGTCAATTTTGCCCGATTGACAAAAAATCTTTTTTGCCAGTTCCCTGGCAAACATCATTTTGCCAATCCCTTCCTGTCCGGCAAAAATGTATGCATGGGCCAACCGTTCATTTTGAAGAGCGCTTTTGAATAAGGATAAAACCTGCTCCTGACCAATAATCTCCGTAAAAGACATAAGAAAAGCTACTTACCATAAAAATTAAGGAATAACCTGTTCACATCTCTCAATAAGACGGAAAAACTCATTCACAGCAACTATTCATCCTCATCCTCGTCTTCATAATCATCATCTTCATCTGAATCTTCTTCATCTTCCTCGTCTTCTTCCGTCTCAAGTGTTGCTATAATATCACCCACTTTTACCACATCACCTTCCTGAACATATATCTCAACCAACCTTCCGGTAACCGGTGCATGTATGTTAAAAGTAGTCTTGTCAGTAATCATTTCAACAAGATCTTCACCTTCTTCAACCTCCTCATCTTCCTCCACATACCAAAAAGAAACCGTTGCCTCATCTCCGTTACCATCTATTTCCGGCAACTCCACTTCAACTTTCATATCACTCTCCTAAAAATCTTAAAACAAAAAAAAGGGGGTAAAAATCAATTCAATTTCTAAGGGAAGGCGATTATACTGAACGACAAAAAACTTGTCAAGCGTCAAAGATAGTATTGGAAAATCAAGAAAAAGAGCGTCTTTAACCAACTTCCCAAGAGTCCTTAAACCTTTTAATATTCGATATATAATTAACTTGACTTGATAAAAAAGATAATTTAATATTACGATTTGAATTGTCTATCGATACTCTGAATATGCAGAAAGAGTTTACATTTTAATCATCAATTATGTTCAACGAAAATTTTCCGACTTTTTCCTGATGCAAACAAATGTAAATTTCAGCAGACAACATATTCATTCTATTACTAATTTAAAATATTTGAATGATTGCGAGGTTTTTAAAACTAAGGGTTATTTCTATTTTGTAAGGTAAATATTTTAATACTGAAATTTGGAGATTATGAAAAAGCGACTTTCTGAATAATTCGAAAGTTTTTTATCCGGAATTCTTTAACATTACTATTAACACAATGTTAACTTCCAAGTTGATATTTATGTATCCAAAAGAAAAAATATACAAGCAACAAAATCTGGCAAAATTAACACCCCATGCTATTTTGCCAGGAGGACGTTTCGATAATTATTTTTTCAGATGTTTGTCACTATTGAACTATTGTATCAAAATGTAGTGCAAACATTACAGGATCGTGTTTTTTCTTTTTCATCCGGTTTCAGTTGCATGCCCTTAGTTTTTGTCATATCCTGACAAAAATTCCCAATCTTCGCAATTCGTCTTTCTTAATTATCTAATACGACTATTGTGATGTTTCAATTTTTTCCGGAGGATGGGCACGATATACTGCTCATAAATAAAAATGCAAATCTATGAGTTTCCTATTTTCCTCCTTTTCCCTGTTTGTATTGCCATCGGCTATGTTATCTGCATTGTTGTTACCAGAAAAAAACTGGCCGCAAAGGAAAAGAAGGTAAAACAACTTATTGAAGATTCGACAAGAGAAGCTGAAAAAATAAAAAAAGAAGCCGAAGTTGCGGCAAAAGCCGAATTGTTTCAACGCAGAGAAGCAATAGAAAAAGAAATGCAGGAAACAAAAATGGAGTTGAGACAACAGGAAAGAAGGTTGAGCAAAAGAGAGGATAACCTGGAACGAAAAGTCGAGTTATTGACAAAAAAAGAAAAACACCTTGATACACTTGCTATGAATTTAACCATTAAAGAAAAAAAACTTGATGAAAAGAAACTAGAATTTGAAAAAATCATCGAGGAAGAAAATAACGCGCTTCTTAAAATTACCAATATGGCAAAAGATGAAGCGGAAAAACTCTTACTGTCCCGATTAGAAAAAGAACTCGATGTCAAATGCGCCGAACTAATCTCAAAGAAAATAGAAGATGCAAAGGAAAATGCGGAACAAACGGCAATATCATTAATTAGCACATCAATTCAACGATGTGCTCCCACTCATACGGCAGAAAATATTGTCGGTTCCATTGAACTGCCTAACAACGAAATGAAGGGCCGCATTATTGGAAGGGAGGGAAGAAACATTCGTGCTTTCGAAAAAGCAACAGGCATTGATGTTATCGTAGACGATACGCCAGGCGTAATTGTCCTTTCCGGGTTTGATAGTGTGCGACGTGAAATTGCCAGACAATCCATGGAAAAATTGATTGTTGACGGAAGAATCCACCCCGCACACATCGAGGAAATCGTAAAAGAAACAGAAAGAGAAATAGAACAAATTATTCAGGAAACAGGAAAGCAAACCTGCTTTGATCTGGGTATTCATCACCTGCATCCGGAACTAATAAAACTTATCGGGAGGTTAAAATACAGGACCAGTTATGGCCAAAATCAATTGAAGCACTCAATCGAAGTTGCGAATCTCATGGGCATCATTGCGGGAGAGTTAAAATTAGATGTACCTCTTGCAAAAAGATGCGGGCTTTTGCACGATATTGGAAAGGCTGTTGGGTCTGAATCCGAAGGCACACACGCTATCATAGGCGCCGATCTTGCAAAACGTTATGACGAAAAAAATGAAGTAGTTAATGCAATCGGCGGACATCACGAGGAAAGACCTGTTGAATCAATTTACACTGTACTGGTAAGCGCAGCCGATGCTATTTCCGCAGGAAGACCGGGCGCAAGACGGGAAACTCTGGAAAAATATATCAAACGCCTTGAAAAACTTGAAGGAATTGCAGCTTCTTTCAGTGGCGTAGAAAGCGCTTATGCTATCCAAGCCGGAAGAGAAATCCGTATCATGGTTTGTCCCGACAAGGTAAATGACAAGGCCGCGGCAAAAATGTGCTACGATATCGCGAGTGAAATTGAAAATCAATTAGAGTATCCGGGAGAGGTTGTTGTCACCGTTATTCGGGAAACACGCTTTGTAGAACGCGCGAAATAACATATGCATATGGAGTTTGACGTCATTGTTGTTGGCGCAGGACATGCCGGATGCGAAGCTGCCCTGGCATCAGCACGCATGGGCTTAAACACTGCTCTGTTTTCTATAAATCTTGATACAATCGCACAAATGTCCTGTAATCCCGCAATCGGAGGACTTGCAAAGGGACAACTCGTGAGAGAAATCGATGCCTTGGGCGGTGAAATGGCAAAGGTGACCGATGCAACTGGCATTCAATTTCGCATGCTCAACACAAAAAAAGGCCCCGCCGTTCACTCTCCACGCGCTCAAGCCGATAAAAAAGCATATCAAATATCCATGAAAAAGAGATTGGAATGCCAGGACAATCTTTTTTTGAAACAAGAAATTGTAGAAGATATTATCACTGATAACAATAAAGTAACCGGGCTTGCCGGTCAAAGCGGCTTAAAGTATAAATCAAAAGCAGTGATTCTTACCACCGGCACTTTTCTTAAAGGCATAATCCATATTGGAACTTATATAACGAGCGGGGGCAGGATTGGCGAACTTTCTTCCGAAAAATTATCCGATTCGTTACGTAAACTCGGACTCGAAGTGCAAAGGCTTAAAACCGGCACTTCTCCCCGTCTTAACGGACGCACAATAAACTACAAAAATCTTAAACCACAATATGGCGATGAAAATCCCAGGCCATTTTCATTTTCAACGGAAACATTGCATCGCACGCAGGTACCCTGTTACATAACATACACAAACCCCGTTACGCATGAACTCATTACTTCCAATCTTAATCGAGCGCCTCTGTATACCGGACAAATCCGCACGACAGGCCCAAGGTATTGTCCGTCGTTAGAGGATAAAATAGTGCGTTTCCCCGATAAATTACAGCATCAGATATTTCTGGAACCGGAGGGCCTTGATACACTGGAAATATATTGTAACGGTATTTCAACAAGCATGCCTCACGATGTGCAGGAAAAAATTGTCCATTCCATCGAAGGCCTGGAATCAGCAGAAATCGTGCGATATGGTTACGCGATAGAATATGACTTTGTTCCGCCCACACAACTCAAACCATCTCTGGAAACAAAACAGATAGAAAACCTTTACCTCGCCGGACAAATTAACGGCACCTCCGGTTACGAAGAAGCCGCCGCACAGGGAATAATGGCAGGAATCAATGCCGCATTAAAAATACAGGGGAAAGAGCCGTTTATCCTCGACCGTTCCGAAGCATATATTGGCGTGCTCATTGATGATCTTGTTACGAAAGGCACTCAGGAACCATACCGGCTGTTCACATCACGAGCGGAATACCGGCTCCTTTTACGCCAGGACAACGCAGACAGAAGATTAATGAAATACGGCCACCGGTACGGACTCATTTCAGACCAGCAATGGAATGCATTATTGGAAAAAGAAAAATCCATATCAGAAACCCTTGCATACTTAAACAACAAAATGGCAGGTCCCGACACATTAGCAAAAATACTAAGCCGCCCGGAACAAACGTTTGATCAATTACTAAACAGAGACCCTGAACTTGCCCGAAGAAATATTCCTGCTGACGTACGGGAACAGGTGGAGATTGAAATAAAATATAAGGGATATATAGAACGCCAATACAGCCAAATAGAAAAATTTAAAAAGATGGAAGATTACAAAATTCCAAATGGGCTGGACTATTCAAGCATTTCCGAACTAAGAAAAGAAGCGCGTCAGAAACTTTCCCATATCCGCCCCCTGTCTTTAGGGCAGGCATCCCGTATTTCCGGCGTATCGCCGGCAGATATTTCTATCCTTATGATTTATATCGCAAAAAAGGGCATGTCGAATGGACACATTAATTCGTCAAAGTGAAAAAAAATTTCAATTAATTTTGATCGTCCTGTTATCCATACTCTTTTTCGTGGCTATCGGCTATGTTTATTGGTTTAGTCAAACCCGTTACTTTACCATCGATGAATATCAGTATGGCTGCATGACACACCTCATTTCACAGGGGAAATTACCCTATGTAGATTTTTACGAACATCACCCTCCGCTGAGCCACTTTTTGCACTCCATTGTAATTAAGCTTAGCGACGGAAGCTTCCGGGAAAAAGCCCTGCTCTTGCGAAAAGTCTCGTTTTCTTATTTACTGTTGCTTTCTCTTTCATTGTTTTTCTCTTTTTATTACCTGACGAAAAACTATTCTTATGCCTTACTGGGAGCTATTGTGCCGCTTAGTCTGGGATTTGGCCTTATTTCATCCATCGATTACAGGGCAGACTGCTTCGGCGCTGTTTTTTTAACGATTTCAATCCTTTGTATCGATGCAAACAGACAATTGAAATTAAGATCGTTGGCTGCTATCTCGGGTATTTTATTTGGAATTGCAATCTTTATGTCTCAAAAATTTGTTTACTACGGAGGCATCGCGTTAACAATTCTTTTCATTAACGAACTCAATATAAAATATCTCCGAAGGGAACATTCGTCCTCCCACTTGGCTCATCCTCTATTGATTATCATCGGATTCGTTGCAGTTGCCGGAATTATGCTCACCCTATGCGCATGTTTCGGGTTGTTGCCAAAAATGATACAATTAATTTTTTTTGATGCGATAAAGCACGAACAAGTATATCCAGCAATACATTTCTCATCGTATCTGCACAACTACTTAAACCAGACAAAAATCTCCACACTTGTTCTTATATTTTTAGCAGTATACTTTTTAGTGGATCAACGAGACTTTCTCTGGTCTGCTGTTTGTTTCTCAACGATTATTTCTGTTTTTCTGATTAAAGCCCAATATCCCTATAATTTCGTTTTCCCCTGTTTCATTTTGGGAATTTGCAGCTCACGGGGTATATATTGTCTGGCGCAAAAACTCTCTTTAAACAAAAAAACAATTGTGAGCAGTATCTCTTTCCTGGTCATGGCGCTTGTGATATATGACCAGATACTCTTCACTGCCGGAAAATCAAACAATATTCATCAACTAAAATTATTAGATAAGCTTGAGAAAATATCATCGGCCAACGATCGTTTCATTGATAATTCCGGAGGAGCTCTATTTTTAGAACCGGCAACCTATTTTTTCCAAAATGGCCTGGCACAAATGGAAATGTACAAAGAATACTTTTCCAAACAGATTATCTCAGATTACCGCAATTCCGGCGCCCGTTTTATGATATATGACGTCCGGCAAAACAATTTGCCAACTCATGTGCAGCAGTACCTGAAAAAACACTATCTTCACCTGGATGGCGATCTTTATGCATACGGCTTGAAACTCAACACCAACCCGAAAGAAACAATCAATCATGAATTTGAAGTTATTCATCCTGGAGAATATTATTTCTTTGATTCTATGGATATTCTTGTTACTCAAAACAACGTCGATACAAGTAATTTAGTTGCTCCGATTGTAGAAATATCCGATCGTTGTCAGACAAAAAAAGTATATGCTGAATACAGCAAACTGAAATTCCCTTCCGAAATTACCGTTGAGTTAATGGTAAAAGCAGACAAAAATCTCCATAATGCTCCTATAGTGCAAAAAGGAGATTGGTCGCTCCTGCATTGGGACGCAGACTTTGAACAAATGCAAGGCATGGGATTTCAGGTGCATCTGCCTGAGACAAATTATTATATCGAATGTTCAGCAATAACATCGCTTGACAGTTGGCATCATGTTGTTTGGACAATTTCCGGCACTACTTTGTCTTTTTATGTAAACGGCATTTTGAAAAAAATATCGTATGTGCCTCCAAACGATGTGGAGTCTCTGGCGGGGAATTCCGGTGTATTTAAAATAATGGAGGAGGAACAAGGCCATAGTTTCAATGGAACAACGGAAAATATCCGCATTTATCCCTACTCAATGCCCCGCCAAACGATATTTGAACGATTCAACATCGTCAGAAAAAAATACGATATTACAGAATCATCCGAAACAGGAAATTTCTACCGAAAGGTCGCAATTAACGGAAAACCACTGGAAAACAATGTGTGTAAATTGGAGAAAGGGATTTATCAATTGAGTATTTCTCCCTCCAGGCTACACGGTTATATTAGCTGTGTTGCTCCTCAATTCTTTAGTGAAGAAATAAATCGCGGCAAACGGCATGCTATGTATTTTGAATATTAATGAAAATTAAATATCCCGCTTCAACTATTTTGGAATGTCTGTTCCATTAAGTCTTCTATTGAGTCAGGGCGATTGCAAATTGCCAGCATCTGAAAGGCAAAAAGCCCTGGCCAGATTTTTGCCAACCGGCATGACAGCATATCGAGAAAGGCAACAAGTTTTGAACTGCCACGCATATCGAGTAAAGGAACGCCGAATCCGATGATCTTTTCAACTTTGAATCCTGAATTTTCAAGCAAACGGCAAAATGAATTAAACGTCATAAGCCGTTTGTGGGTTATGTCGAGTATTCCTCTCCTTCCGTAATTAAAACAACCGTAACAAAGCATGAAACGAAGAACAAAGAATGCGACATTGCCGGTGCTTGCATAAAGTTTGCCGCCGCTTTTGAGTAAATTGAAAATTTCTTTCGTTCCTTTTTCAGGACAATTCAAATGTTCGAGTACGTCCAAAGCAAACGCCACATCATATTTTTCCGCCGGAAACTGTTCACCCCAGGGCTCGTCAAGATTAACGACATAATGCCTGAGAACATCGCCCTGTGCAGAATCATATTGATCGAGAACCGTCACGTTAACCCCCCGTTCCGCATGTGCCAGAGACACAGCCCCAATTGTGCCGCCGCCGATATCTAACAACGTTTTGCCTTTTTCAATGGAAAGATTACGAATATAATGATGCAAGGAATTCTTTGCAGACTTGCTGGTATAGTGATGCTGCTTATTCACCCTTATATCAAATTTCGGATCATAAAAAATCTCGTAATTCATCAAACGGTATTTAACAAGAGTTTTGATACAATTCCAGGCGTAAGCAATGCCATTCACATGGCATATTTCTTCACCATAATACGTTGGAATGGGAATTTCTTTTATTTTGAAACCGGCAGCATGAAATTGCACAATAATATCCGCATCAAAGTCAAACCCCCGGCTGTTATAATGAAAAGGAATCTGCCGAAGCGCCGATACCCGGTAGGAACGATAACCGGAATGCATTTCCGACATCCGGCTTTTGAGCAATGTATTTTGAATTTTTGTGAGAATCCGATTGCCGACCCATTTATACAATGGCATGCGACCTTTTAATGCGCCTCCCCTCTCCAAAAAACGGCTGCCAAAAACGGCATCTGCTTTTTCCGTATACGCAGCAAGTATATCAGGCAGGCTTTCAGGGGCATACTGACCGTCTCCGTGAAGAAGCACAACGATGTCAAATCCTTTCCGGATGGCATAACTGTAACCGAGTTTTTGATTGCCGCCATAGCCCTGATTGTACGGTGTTTGATAAATCCGTAGCGGGGCAATTTCTCCCGACCATTGAATATTTCGTGCTTTCCTATATGTATCATCAGTAGATCGATCATCGATAATATAGATCTCCGCTAATTTCTCCAAAACCCATCTCGGTATACGATTCAGCACGTTTTCGATATGGTGTTCTGCATTATATGCAACAATAAATATTGCCACACGATTGTTTTGAAGAACTTCCAGTGCTCGCTGTTTAATAGTATTCATTAATTAAGTTTATAGAGAATTTATTAAGTAACTATAGATAAACAGGAAAAAAACCAAAAATATCGGATAATATCGTTATATAATCAATATCTTGCGAAATTTTTTCGCGGTACAAATGCACATTCCCCATACATAATCATTAAAAAAATGGGTAACCCCAAAAAACATTATCTTTTATTATACATTATAAAGTAGTGCTAACATACCGGATTTAAGAGAGTTTCGGCATTATATTATTTTACTTACGGAAACACATAATTTTTAAAACACCCGTATCGCATAAAAATACTCCCTTTATCGCTAAAAACGCATTTTTTGCGGTTGTTCTCACGAACTATGATTTCAATTTAGAAATTCTTGTCTAATAATTAGGACTATGGCAAAATCCTCATCATTGCTATAAGCCAATCTATAGTTGATAGTTACGTTATGCCATAATAATTATTAGATTAAAAAATTTATAGTAATACTTTTATTCTATAATAAATTGCTCGTCAAAAAAACAATGCTTAAAAAATTTTCATTCATGCCTTATTTTTATTTTAAATTTCATAATTTATTATTTATGCATACGTTGTATCTATTAGTTCTTATTATTATTTACTCATCCTGCATAATACTTCCATTAAGAGATTTTTTTCAGGCATTATAATTGCTAATAAAATACAACAGAATTTGTAACAATTGTATGCCTTATACTTATTTGGTTAAATAAAGAGGAGCGAGCTGTTTATGAAGAAATATAGTAAAAAAGATTGCACTGCTTGTAATGAATATCCCTATGGTTGTGATGATTGTTACAGCGAAATAAAAAGTTATATGACCATAAAAAGCAGACAATTCCTCAATAAAAGAAAAACTGTCAGGAAGAACGAATCGGTTTTTAGTATTTAGTATATTCTTATATACCAATAATAAATTTTTTATGTACAGGGGTGTTTAAAAGCACATAAAGCCCCGCTAATTCCCCAATTAGATAAAATGTGCAACTCTCCTTTCTTCGGGAGGAAAAAAATAAAAAAGTTTTCGTTGATTATACCTATCAATTAATATAATGTGTATTACCAAAATGAGAAAAGGAGGAACAATGATAGCAGAAAAAGAAGGAAAACACTTAACGTTTGTGTGCCCTCATTGTAAGGGGGACGATTTTATCTTTTTCGGCATGCAAAAGCAAAAGGGTTTGTTTAAAGACCACGAATTGTGGAATTGCAAAACATGCCACAGCACTTTTGCAAGGGAAGCTATCGATGTAAAAAATATGGCTAAAAATTCCTCTTTTAATAACAAGGCTTTTCCCTTCTATTGCAGGACACGTTTTTCCATCTGATGAAATCACCGGATATAATCTTTGAAACACTAGAAGTTGGCCCATTAGCCGTTAATTGTTATATTATCGGTTCTAAAACGGATAATACCGCCGCGGTAATAGATGCAGGCGGCAATGTGAAAGAAATCGTCAATATCCTCAAAAAACGAAATCTTACACTGAAATATATTATCAATACCCACGCACATTTTGACCACGTGGGCGGAGTAAGCGAACTTCATGATTTGACAGGCGCGCCATTTTTACTCCATAAAGAAGATTCCCCGCTCCTTGATTTTCTCAATGAGCAATCGGATTTTTTCGGATTACCCTCAATTCCCAAACCAATAATAAATAAACACCTCATTGATAACGAAGAAATCGCTCTCGGAGATGATGCCATACGAATCATCCATACGCCGGGCCATTCTCCCGGGTGCGTTTGCTTCCTCCTTAATGACACCGTTTTTACAGGAGACACATTATTTGCCGGTTCTATAGGAAGGACAGATCTTTACGGTGGTTCGATTGATACGTTGATAAACTCCGTAAAAACCCGCTTATTCACTTTAGAGGATAAGGTATTGGTGTATCCCGGCCACGGCCCTGTAACCACAATTGGTCAGGAAAAGAAACACAACCCCTTCTTCTGAAACGAGAGAAACCAATCCTATTTACCGCAAATTGCTGAGGATGATTTTCCCATGTTCAAGTGTATTCTCTATACTTGCTTTTTTCCCTTTCCACGTAAGTATCAACGTGCCACAGAGAAATATCCCCGGAATTTTAGTCTCTAACGTTTTCGAATTAAAAAGAGGGCGTTGAGTTCTTTTGTGAAAAGGAACAGAGGCTGTTTTCAGGAGGGAATAATCGGGTCCGTAACCGGTCAAAAGAAATATTACGTCAGTATCAATGGCAATATCTTCTGTTTCATCAAGCCTCAATATTACCTGTTTCTTTTTGATGGATCGAAGGAATGTTCTGTAATGAATCCGTATAAAACCGCTTTTTCGCGCCTCGTCAAACGGTGTAAGAATCCATGGTTTAATTTTACTTCTGGGAAGACGTGAACCACGGTATGAAAGCAACACCTCTGCCTTTTGTCCCGCCAGAGTTGTTGAAGCTTCAATTGCCGAATTACGCCCCCCAACCACCAACACTTTTTTATTTTTCACCGGCAAATCAGTGCGAAAATAATGATGCACATGCGGCATGTCTTCTCCGGGAATGCCCAGTAACCTGGGTTTATAATAGCCGCCGCCGGCAAAAATAACATTTTGCGAATATACTTCCGTTATTGTCCCATCCTTTTTCCTGTAACGAACACAATGATTCAAATTGCCGGGAACAAGCTCAACAACGGCGCTGTGCAATTGAACTTTCAGTCCTTGTTGGGAAACCACCTTGCCAAGATAATCAAGATACTCTTCCCTTGCAGGCGCTTCATGCGGTTTCCCGGGAAAATGCACATTTCCAATCTGCAAATAACAGCGATGGGAAAACAAATGAACGTTTTTCGGATAATTGAAAATCGTCTGTGCCAATCGGCCTGATTCAAGATGGAGATACTTTATTCCGGCATTTTTGAATTCATATGCGGCAGCTATTCCGGTGGGACCGGCGCCAATTAAAATAGCGTCATATCGTGTTTTTTGATGAAATGCATCGGGCATGCTGCTTTTGTTTTTTCAGAATTTCTGCAATGAGAGTATGTGCCAGAATATCCATAAACTGTCAGCAACGGGTAAAAAAACAGGAAGGGGCCTTTTACTACCCGGCAGATACCACCCTGTTTTTCCCTTCTCTTTTAGCCCTGTAAAGGGCGTCATCCGCTTTTTTGAATAACATATCAGTATTAAGAATAGTTTCATCCAACCTGGCAACTCCCAAACTAACGGTTATTTTTTTAAAATGACCCTGAAATTTGCATTCTTCAGAGGCAATGCCTTCCCTGAACCGTTCCGCCACTTCAAGGGCTGATTTTAAATCCGTTTCCGGAAGGATACAGCAAAATTCTTCGCCCCCGTAGCGCGCTAAAATGTCCGTGTTTCTTAAGCCTGACTCAACTCTCGCAACAACCTCACGAAGGACAAAATCTCCATACAAATGACCACAGGTATCATTAATATTCTTAAAGTTATCTACATCAAAAATAATTAAACAAAGAGGCGTGCCATATCTCTTATGCCGTTCGAATTCGTCCCTCAATCTATCCTCTAAATACTTACGGTTATATACTCCCGTCAAATAATCCCTCCTGGTAGCATCCAGTAGTTTGTACTCATATGCAACTATTTCAGTAACATCCCTTACTGCAATGCATATATACTTTATCTTCTCATTTCCATTACGGATCGGAAAGATAGAGCAGCTCTGCTGCATATATTCAAACTGATAGCCAAAAGAACTTACCGGCCTGAAAGGGAAGACATAATGATGCAGTTTTTGGGAAAGAAAGCTGTAATTCCCAAAGGCAAAGATTGATTTGCAATTACGAAGAAACTTTCGATCATTCAGGTTGGGAAAATACTCAAATAACACCGATCCGGTAATGTTTTCTGCGGATATTCCGCTGTGCAATTCCATCCACTGATTCCAATATTGGACTTTAAATTCATTGTCCAAAAGAACCAGCCCCATATTTATCGAATTACAAATCTGATCAGGTATTTTATTCATATTTCGCTATAAATTTATCAGCCGCTTCTTTTATCTTCCCGATAGAATCCATATTAATAAGGAGAAACAAAAATCCCGTAATATCCGCTTTTTCAAACTGGAATATGGTTTTAAGGATAACCGCATACCCCTCTCCATCGAAAAAATTTCCGGGCATGTCTTCGTATAAATATTTTCCGTCAATATAGCGGGGAGGGAGATACGATACAACATCCAACAGCAATTCCGCTATTTTGCTGATGCAAGCGCCGATTATAATATTCCCGACCTCGGTTAATGTTTCTTTCTCCAGCAAGTTAATTGACATGTTTGCAGGCATGTCACGATACTCTTCCAGCAATGAAATAAATAATTTTCCGCTATTCCGGGAAAAAACAAGATATGCAATGCCTTTGAATTTCGACGTGTAATGCTGTTCTACGATATGTAAATCCTCACCGGCGCCAAATGCTTTGTTAATAAACTCACGTAATTCTTTCGAATGTAATATTTTTATTTCCGGAACATTTAAAGTAGCGTGTAATTCAATAACCTCGGAAAGAGATGCCGCTGCATCTCCAAATGCTATATTAATAATTTCCTTAAATGCATCTATCTGTAGTTCACTTAAAACGTTCCCGGCAGAACTTGTCATTTTTTTACCCTACTCTCCTTTATCTCTTTTGCCTTAGATAAAGCGTTTAGAACGTCTTCTTTTTTAGGGGGTTTTCGCAACAATGTCAATGCGCCCAGCTCTTTTACTTTCTCTATCGTTTTAGGCTGGGTATCGGCTGTTATCACAATGGCTAACGCATCGTTATCAACTTTTTTCATTTCTTCGAGCATCTGAATGCCTGACATAACAGGCATTGTCAGATCCAAAAAAGTCAGGTCGGGAGAAAACCTTTTAAATTCCTCAAATCCTTTTAAACCATCAGATGCCTCCCGTATCTCATACGAGGCATCGCTTGAAATAAATTTTTTTATACCCATTCGCGCAACAATAGAATCATCTACAATCAAAATCTTCTTTATCATAATTTACTCTTTCTATAATAAACATCATTTTTGATAGAAGAGAATCATACCTTCATACCTCTGCTCTTTCAGTGAGCTAAATATGTGCCCTTTGTTTCTTATAAAAAAAAATCATGAATATTTCTTATAACATATTATATCTAAACAATTTATAATATTTGCTGCTCAACAAAAAAAGCCTGCACTACAATTAAATGTCGTACAGGCAAAATAATTGTCATGGCAAAAATACCTTTGTTATGGCAAGAAAGCCATAATAATTATGGTTTAATAGAGTAACTTATGTGTACAGTTATTTGTTTCAATGAAACCACGATGTGGATGTTTCCTTTGGATTAAATTTGGCATGACATTCATCACACCCATTCACTACTTTGAAAAAGGCAGCCATCGCCTTATCCTTGCTCTTTTCCTGACATGCATTCACTAATTCAAGCGCATCTAAATGGAACTGGACGTCAAGCTGCACAAATTCTTTCGGCAGGCTATCCTTATTTTCCCCGGTAAAAGCAACGGGGCTTGACTTTTTTAACTTTTTTGTGTCCTGCTGAATGGCTTTCCAGTCTTCATTATTAATAGAAGTTTGCAAATGTTTCAGCAACACTTTAATATCCTTCATGTGAACGATAAAACCTTCTTCATTTTTAATAAAACCTTGCTCCCCTTTAGAAGAAACGTTTGATTGATTCGTCCCGGTTGCAGATATTTTTTCCTCAAGTTTTTCCGTTTCGCTTCTGCCACAGCCAATAACACATAAAATTAACATTGCCACACTAATATATTTTTTCATAACTAACACCAATTTACATTTCCAAAAAAATAAAGTAATTAAATAATGTTAAATTTTTTCCTCTAAAAAATCAACCGCATTAATACAGCATATTCTTGTTTTTAATTCAATATCTTCAATGCTTTTCCCGTTTTTTTTAAATATTCTACTGCCCATAAAATATCATCTTCGCTATGTGCGGCAGAAAGCATTGCGCGTAAACGTGCCTTTCCAACAGGTACGGTCGGATATCCAATTGATTGTATAAAAATTCCGTCCTCATACAATTTCCGGCTAAATTCTTTTGCTAACCTGGCATCTCCAACCATTATCGGCGTTATGGGTGTTTGTGTCTTTCCGATATCAAACCCTATTTTTTTTATTCGTTCCTGGAATAAGGCAGCATTTGACCAAAGTTTTTTTACCTGAGTCTCCGATTCCATAAGGATTTCCACCGCCGCAATACATGCCGCCACATCGGAAGAGGTAACTGCGCTTGAAAAAAGAAAAGGACGCCCCTTTTGCGCCAGATAATCTGTCAAATTTTTACTTCCCGCCACATAACCACCCACCACCCCAAATGCCTTTGACAACGTTCCGACCTCAATATCTACTCTCCCATGCAAATTAAAATAATCAACAATGCCTCTTCCTCCTTTTCCTAAAACACCTTCTCCATGCGCATCGTCCACCATGGTAATCGCATCGAATTCATCAGCAATCTTCACAATTTCCGGCAAGGGCGCGATATCGCCCTCCATGCTAAACACTCCATCGGTAATTATTAACCGCCTTTCCGCATTCCCTTCATAAGAAATTTTTCCTCTCAGATCGCGGGGATTGCAATGTTCGTACCTGATAATTTTCGCCCCGGAGAGACGGCATCCGTCTATAATGCTGGCATGATTCAGTTCATCTGAAAAAATAACATCCTTTTTACCAACGATAGCAGGAACAACCGCCAGATTTGCACAAAACCCCGACTGAAAGGAAATAGTACTCTCAACGCCTTTAAACTGCGCAAGTTTCCGCTCCAGATCACAATGCACTGTGGTTGTTCCGGAAATAGTCCTTACTGCGGCAGGTCCTACCCCATATGCATCAATCGCTTTTTTGGAAGCGGACTTTAATTTTTCGTTATTTGCAAATCCCAGATAATTGTTTGAGCAGAGATTCAGAACTTTCTTTCCATCTACATTGATCCAGGCGCCCTGCGGGCCTTCAATGGTTCTTATGCTGATAAAAAGCCCATCTTCTTTAAGTTTTTCCAGTTCCTCATGAATAAAATTAAGGCTGCTCATTATAATGGGATACTTTCTTTAATTATCACAGGAATCTTTCAAACTATCCAATCGGAGTGAAATCACGGCACAACCCGCAAAATAACTTTTCCGCACTCCCCCTCCCTCATTAATTGCATACCTTTCTCATATTCTTCCAATGAAAATGTATGGGTAATGACCGGGCCGGGATCTACCAGTCCGGAAGACAAAAACCTTGACGTCTTATACCACGTTGAAAATATCTTTCTGCCGGTAATTCCATAGACACGTATTTTCTTAAAAATGATCTCTTTATTCAGATCAATTTCAACAGGCTTTTCATAAATCCCTAAAATCGATATTCTTCCTCCGGGAGTAAGAGATTTTAGCCCCTGATCAAGAGCCGTATTATTTCCGGAAAACTCAAGAACCACATCCACACCATTTCCTTCTGTAGCTTCCGATACGAGTTTTGGAATATCTGTCTCTTTGGGATTCGCAACAATATTCGCACCCATTTTTTTACCGATATCCAGCCGATAATCGTTCGGATCGGAAATAATGATCAATGAAGCGCCGCATGCTTTTGCTATGCCCACGGCAAAAAGTCCTATGGGACCTGCGCCTAAAATAAGAACCGTTTTTGAAGAAATATCCTCGGACATCACCGTATCAACGGCATTTCCAAACGGCTCCTGAATTGTCGCCCATTCATCAGGAATATGAGGGTCGTCTTTCCACAATACATGCTCGGGCAAACAGAGATACTCGGCAAACGTTCCATCGCAGTCAACCCCTAACAACTTGCTCTTTCTGCATACTTCCCTGTACCCATTCTTGCATTGATAGCAATAACCGCATGAAATATGGCTTTCCGCAGAAACCCTCTCTCCAACCCTGACAAATGTAACTTCTTTTCCGGCTTCTTCCACGTAACCGGCAAATTCGTGGCCGATGGTACGGGGAGGTGTAAAGCGTTGTTGCGCCCAGCGCGTCCAGTCATCAATATGAACGTCCGTTCCGCATATGGAAGCAACTTGCACCTTAATCAAAACGTCTCTTGGCCCCAATTTTGGTTCCGGAATTTTTATCAATTCCAATCCTCTGGTGCGATTTGTTTTCACTACCGCCTTCACTCAAAAATCCTTTCACAAGAACCGAATATTTTTAGTGTAAATAAAAACCGACTGATCATTACAGACAATATTCATACAACAACATGGAAGAAATCGCTATTGCGGCAGTCTCAATTCTCAAGGTAGAATTGCCCAGAGTTACCGGAATGCAGCCCTTTTCAATGGCACATTCAATTTCACGATCAGTAAAACCACCCTCCGGTCCTATAAGGCTCACAATTTTTTTCACAGAAGGCCGTTCGCGCAAAACAACTTTCAGCGGCTTTGTATTGGGTTCTAAACATGCAATGAGTGAAAGATCGTAATCACGTAAAGTATTCACTAAATCTTCCACCGCCACGCCATCTGTTATTTTTGTCAAAACATTTCGTTTACATTGTTTTGATGATTCAATAGCTATTTTATTCCATCTCTCCCGCTTTTCCGTTGTATGTTCGCTTATCGTTACAACACTTCTTTCGCAATGGAGAGGAATTAAGGTATGTATCCCCAATTCAGAACACTTTTGGATTAAGATGTCCGAATATTTCCCTTTGGGAATGGAAAAAGCTATTGTAATTTCCACTCCGGGTTCTCTGTCAACTACTTGAGCATTTTCAATAAATACCTTTACTCTGGAGCGTTGAACTTCAACAAGTACTGCCTTATATTCTGTCCCTTTTCCATCAAAAAGGGTGATTTTATTTCCCTGTTTTGCTCTTTTGACGTGTAAAATGTGGTGTGCTTCTTTCCCTTCAATCCAGACTTCTGAATTTACGGGGGCATATGGTATGAAAAACCGATCCTGGTGCATCTATTTAACGCTATACAGCAGAGGTAAGACTTGCTTCTCTTGCGTAATTTATAATCGTATGATTAGGACAAACTTCTACACATTTGCCGCATGACGTACATTTGTGATAATCAATTACCGCAAGATTATTCTGTACATGAATTGCATCATAGGGACATTCCTTCTCACAACGTTTACAAGCAATGCAGGAATCCTGACATATTTTCTTGGCAACAGCGCCTTTATCCAATGACTTACATCTTACATGCACCATTTTTGATTCAGGCAATATGCTGATTATCCCTCTTGGGCATACCTCGGCGCATTTTCCGCAACCTGTGCACCGTTCCCTTATTACTTTGGGCAAGCCATCTTTTCCCATGTACATAGCTTCAAATTTACACGCTTCAACACACGTGCCTAACCCTAAACATCCGTAATCACACCCGAAATAACCGCCGCTGATAATATTTGCCGCGCGGCAGTCTTTTATTCCATTATAGGTAAATTTGTCAGTCACACTTCTTGCATGACACATAACGACGGAAAGGACACGTTCCTTACTTTCGAATTTGACCCCCATAATATTAGCAATAAGTTCCGCAACAGGAGACTGTCCCACTGTACAGCCGGTGACAGGAGCTTTTCCCTCCGCCACTGCCTGTGCAAAACCTCCGCATCCTGGCAAACCACATGCCCCGCAATTTGCGCCAGGAAGCACCTCGTTGATTTTTTCACTACGGGGATCAACTTTCACGGCAAACTTATCAGAAGCAATTGCCAACCCTATGCCAAAGATCACCCCTAATACGCCAAGTGTGATTGTCGCGCTTAAAATTAGTTCCATTTTTTATGCACCAATAATCTCAATATATCGCTGTTAGCTGTTAAATGATTATTTATTACAATTTTTCCATAACTGACAACATCCGGCACCTATGCCATTGTTCCAATCATTTGATGAATCGGTTGACCCGCAGGAACCATCGGGAAAACATTTTCATTTTTATCTATCCTGAAATCCATAACAACAGGTTGTTTGATGGAAAATGCTTTTTCCAATGTCGGGCGCACATCTTCCTTCTTTTCTATCAAAAACCCTTTCGCCCCATATGATTCCGCCAACTTTACAAAGTCAGGATTACCGTTTAAACAAACACCGGAATACCTCTTGCCATAAAATAGCTCTTGCCACTGCCGAACCATGCCAAGATACCCGTTATTTAATATAACAACCTTTACCGGAATATTCAACCGAACAGCAGTGCTTAGTTCCTGAATATTCATCTGGATACTTCCATCCCCTGCAATATCCACTACAATTTTATCAGGGCATCCCAATTGAGCTCCGATTGCAGCGGGGAATCCATATCCCATGGTACCCAATCCCCCTGAAGAAAGAAATGTCCGCGGCTTAGTATACGTATAGTACTGAGCCGCCCACATCTGATTCTGCCCGACCTCAGTTGTTATAATAGCCTCACCCTTTGCTGCTTCATGTATCTGTTCTATTACATATTGTGGCTTTATAAGGTTGCTGCTTTTATCATATGTTAATGGTTTTTGTTCTTTCCACTGTTTTATTTTATCCAACCATTCTTTTCTTTCAACAAAACTGATATGGCTATTAAGTTCTCTCAAAATATTTTTAGCATACCCTACAACCGGTATATCTACCTTGATGTTTTTACTTATGGAAGAAGGGTCAATATCAATATGAATAATTTTTGCATTGGGCGCAAATTCGTCAATTTTGCCTGTTATACGATCATCAAACCTCGACCCGACTGCAATCAGTATATCGGATTCCGTAACAGCAAGATTTGCATACGCAGTCCCATGCATTCCTAACATTCCCAAAGATAAATTATGATTCTCCGGAAATCCCCCGAGTCCCATAAGGGTTGTGGTAACGGGAATATTTCCCTTTTCCGCAAGTTCCAATAATTCCTTAGAGCTATCAGATGAAATAATGCCGCCGCCGGTATATAATACCGGGCGTTTTGCCTTATTAATTACCTCTGCGGCTATCTTTATCTGGCGAATATTCCCTTCATACGTTGGTTTGTAACCCGGCAAATCTACTTCCGGAGGTATTATTTCTTCACATTTTGCCATAGTGACGTCGACCGGCAGGTCTATTAACACCGGCCCCTGCCTGCCCGAACTTGCCAGATAAAATGCTTCTTTTACCACCCTTGATAAATCTTTAACATCTTTAACCAAATAACTGTGTTTTGTTATAGGGCGAGTTATGCCAATTATATCAACTTCCTGGAAAGCATCATTGCCGATAAGAAATGTCTTTACCTGCCCTGTTAAAGCAACCATGGGAATAGAATCCATATATGCCGTTGCAATAGCTGTTGTCAAGTTTGTCGCTCCAGGGCCGGAGGTAGCAAGGCATACGCCAACTTTACCTGTCGCTCTCGCATAACCATCGGCAGCATGGCCTGCTCCCTGTTCATGCCTTGTCAGCATAAATTTAATCGGCGATTCGTACAATGCATCAAACAAAGGGAGAACCGCACCGCCAGGGATACCGAACACGTATTCTACCCCCTCTCGAATCAGCGCATCTACTAGGATTTGAGAACCTGTTTTAATCATTAATCTTTGAAAAATATAAAAGTTTAAAGAGAATATATTTTAAAAACACCTTAGGAGAACATACTTTCTCTCTCTATTTCTTGACAGGATGTTCAAAAAGGTATGCTTAAATTGAACAACAAGAGGCTATTGGTATGAAATTATCGAGTGTAACCGCTTCTCTTTCTAACCGTGCTTACTTCTATTCCTACACCCTTATAAATCCTCATTCTCATAGTCATCAATATCCAAATCATCTAAATCCTCATATTTTTGAGGCTTGTAACCCGGCAATTTGGACTTTTCCACTTCTTCTTTATAGGCGGCGAGTACTTTTTCTTGTATTTCTTCTCTGCATTTTGAATTTATCGGGTGGGCAGTATCCGCATGCAATTTCAATCTTCCCGCACCCCTGGAAGCACGTTTTTCATCTAATTTTGTGCCGCAATCGTTACAGTACTGAGACATAAGATGGTTTTTTCCACCACAATTCGGGCATCGGTCGGTAAGTTTTCTACTTGGCATTGCAACGAAGGCCCCCTTATGCCCCTCGATAACCTTTAGATCTCTGACGACAAAATCGTTATCAATTGTAATGCTGCAAAACGCTTGCAATCTGTTTTTTTTCGCTTCGGTCAGCTTCACCCTAACTTCAGTTATATTCACGGCCATCCCCTTTCCTGTTCACTTAGTTATGCCTTCGAAATCACTGGTTACCACAAATACATCACCAAAACCAAACGTTTTTACATTTTGCCCTATATTCTTTGCCTCACTCTCCCTTCTGCACAATCCATATACGGCAGAACCACTTCCCGATAAAAGCACGCCACAAAAATCAAGTTTTTTTAATTTCTGTTTTATTTCTTCAAGTTGAGGATAAAGCTTAAAAACAACGTCTTCCAATCGATTATGCAAACACGTTCCTAACAGATCAGCGTCTCCTGATTCTAAAGACCGCAGAAAAAAGGTAACATCTTTCAAATTTTTTGTCAAGGCAATTTTGAAATTTTTATACGCAGTTGCCGTGCTTACCGCAAACTTTGGATATATTATCACGTAATAATATTTTGTTTTGATAGGAAATGGCTGGATTATCTCACCCCTCCCCCTGCAAATAGCTGTATTTTCACCTATAAAAAAGGGAATATCGGAACCGAGCCTGGCTGCAAATGACATTAATCTTTCACTATCATAGCCGAGTCGCCACAACCTGTTTATACCAAATAACGTTGCTGCCGCATCGCTGCTGCCTCCACCCAAACCCGCTCCAATAGGTATATTTTTTTCCAAAAATATTTTTATCCCTCTATAAATACCCGATTCTTTCTGCAACAATCGCACTGCTTTAACCACCAAATTGTCTTCACCCGTTTCAAGTTCAGGATTTGAACAACTTAATTCCATATCTTCATTGTTTTCCATATAAATATAGTCGTACAAACACACTTTTTGCATAACTGTTTCTATTTCATGATACCCATCAGGGCGTTTCCCCAAAATCTCAAGAAACAAATTGATTTTCGCGGGTGCCGCGATTTTTATTTTCCCTTGATCTTCCCAATATTTCATGATATTTAGCTCACTCTGATATTTTTCTCAAAAAAAGATACCTGTGTTTCTCTATAGATTCTTGTATCGTACAACTTTAAAAACAATGCCTTTGGCGGTATTTCTAACAATATCTTTCTATGTTGAAACACAATAATGCCTTCAGGACATACGATATTTTTTTCATATAATGCAGACAAGAAAATCAACAATTTTTCCCGATACGAGCTTTCGTCGACAAGTGGATATGGCGGACAGGCAAAAACGAGATCAATTCCGGCAATATGCTGCTCCAGAAATGGAATAACTTTAAGCACATCACATTTTATGATACTTGACTTTTCATGTAGTTTTGTTACAGCAATGTTTTTTTCTATCGTCTGGATTGCAGATGTATCATTCTCTACAAACAAACAAGATTTTGCCCCCCTGCTTAATGCCTCTATACCGACAGCCCCCGTACCGGCATATAAGTCCAAAATATTACTGTCAGGAACAACATTCGCTAATATATTAAACAGTGATTCCTTTACATTATCCGGTATTGGTCTGGTCTTGCTCCCTTTGGGAGAATAAAGCGAGACTCCCCTCGCACTACCCGCAATTACACGCACAATTGTATCAGATTTATTTGTTGTTTTAAAAAAATTACCATCTTCTTGAATACAAGCAATCCCGCTTTTCTACCGCATGAAAATACTGAAATGTGTAAATGGTAAGCTTATATTGGTTCCAAGTCAAATCCAATTTCCGTATTGACACCTTTAATGGTTTTTTGTATTATTCGTTTTTTATGGATTTTATAATTTTACAGAATTAAAAGCAGGTAAAAAATGATTGAAAATATAGGAAAAGAACTCTCCCACCTCAGAAAACGTCTTATTACCATAAAGGACTCTCTTTGACGTAGAGAGTAAAGAAAAAGACCTCTCCGAACTCGAAAAGAAAATATCTTCTCCCGGATTTTGGGATAATAAAGACAACGCACAACAGATTATCAAGAAATTAAAATCTCTCAAAGGAATTGTATTCCCTCTTCAAGAATTGCAAAAAACATTCGAAGATATGGAGTTCCTTGTTGCCATCGCACAAGAAGAAAACGATGAAAAAACAACAGAAGAGGTAGTTAAGGATATTGCGTCATTTACACAAAAACTTGAAAAACTCGAATTAAATACAATGCTCAGCGAAGCCCATGATCATTGCAATGCATACCTGAGTATTTATGCAGGGGCAGGCGGAACGGAATCATGTGATTGGGTTTCTATGCTTTTTCGTATGTATTCACGTTGGGCAGAAAAAAATGGTTACACACTCTCCCTCATTGATTCATTAGACGGGGAAGAAGCCGGATTAAAAAGAATTACCGTTCTCATCGGGGGCGAGTATGTTTATGGATATTTAAAATCTGAAATTGGTGTGCATCGCCTGGTAAGGATTTCGCCATTTGATTCCAACGCCAGAAGGCATACTTCATTTGCCGCAGTTGACGTACTGCCGGAAATGGAAGAGGAAGATGAAATAGAAATAAACGACAATGATATACAGGTGGATACATACCGGTCATCGGGAGCCGGGGGGCAGCATGTAAATAAAACATCTTCTGCGGTTCGTCTTACCCATTTACCCACCGGAATAGTGATAGCATGCCAAAGTGAACGCTCACAGCATCAAAACCGGAGAAGAGCTTTAAGCATGTTAAAAGCAAAGTTGTATCAAGTTAAAGAAAAGGAAAAAGAAAAGGAATTATCTGCTGCTTATGACGAAAAAGGAGATATTGCATGGGGTAACCAAATACGATCATATGTTTTGCAGCCTTATTCACTTGTCAAGGATCTGCGAAGCGGCAAAGAAAGCGGTAACACACAAGCAATGCTGGATGGAGAAATAGATACATTTATTGAAGCTTATTTAAAATGGAAAATGGCAAAATCAAATTTATCAACAAAAACGAGGGATTATGACAACGCTAAAACATAACGATCCGGAAGTCTGGAATGCCATACAGGAAGAAGCAAAAAGGCAACAGGAAACAATTGATTTAATCGCATCAGAAAATATATGCAGCCTCGCCGTACAAGAAGCACAAGGTTCTCTTATGACCAACAAATACGCAGAGGGGTATGTTAACAAACGATGGTATGCCGGGTGTTCAAATGTAGATACCGTAGAACATTTGGCCGTTGAAAGGGCAAAAAAAATGTTTGGAGCAGAACATGCCAATGTGCAGCCAAACGCGGGTTCTCAGGCAAACATGGCGGTGTGTTTTGCAGTGCTAAAACCAGGAGACCGTGTGTTGGGGATGGATCTCTCCCACGGCGGACATTTAACGCACGGTTTTAAGAAGAATTTTTCGGGAATGATGTATGAAATAGCTCATTACGGCGTAAGCAGGGAAACAGGCTACATAGATTACGATGAATTGCGTACCATTGCACGTGCCAATAAACCAAAAATTATCATTGCCGGCGCCAGCGCATATCCGCGAATCCTCGACTTTAAGAAATTCAGAGAAATTTCAGATGAAGTAGGGGCTTATTTCATGGCAGATATAGCGCATATTGCAGGCCTGATTGTAGCTGACGCGCACCCGTCACCGGTGCCTTTTGCCGATTTTGTCACCACAACAACCCATAAAACATTGCGCGGGCCACGGGGCGGTCTCATTTTGTGCAAAGCTAAATATGCAAAACAGATTGACGCAATGGTATTTCCCGGTATTCAGGGCGGACCTTTTATGCACAGTATTGCAGCAAAGGCTGTAGCTTTTAAGGAAGCGATGTCTGAAGAATTTAAAAAATGTCAGCATCAAACAGTAAAAAACGCACAAGCAATGTCACAGGAATTTATAAAAAGAGGATTTAACATTGTTTCCGGAGGCACGGATAATCATTTATTCCTGGTTGATTTACGCAATAAGAACATTACCGGCAAAGAAGCTCAAATGTTACTTGAAACGGTTAATATCATCCTGAATAGAAATACCATTCCTTTTGATGAAAAAGGCGCAAGCGCAAACGAACCAAACGGCATCCGTATTGGCGCGCCAACAATCACTTCCCGCGGAATGAAGGAAAAGGAAGCAGTAAAAATTGCAGAGTCGATATGCAAAATTCTATCGCAGTCAAAAAACGAAAGTATAAAAAATGAAATCAAAAATACCGTGCGAGATTTATGCGCTGCCTATCCTTTGCACAAAGCAGGCGCATGCCAGGCTCCAAAATAGAAATTAATTACATCACGTGGGTCTTACACAATTATCTATACTAAAGGGCTGGATACTATCCAGCCCTATTTTTATGCATACATAAAAATGAAACCATTCTCACAATCAAAAAAGATAACTGTAATTGGAAACGGCGGCTGGGGAACAGCCTTAGCGATTTTGTTATACAAAAAAGGCAATGAAGTTATTCTTTGGGGGCATGATAAATCTTACACTGATTATTTACGAGAGAAGAGAGAAAACACAAAATATTTAAAAGGGATAACCATTCCGCAGGATATTGCCATTACCTCTGAAATTAACGGGAAGTTAATGGATGCGCAATTCATAATATCCGCAACTCCCACTCCTTATTTACGTTCCGTGCTTCTTAAATTCAAAGAGGTATACATTAATAAAATTCCCATTATTAGCATTACCAAAGGAATCGAAAACGAAACACTCATGAGGCCAAGCGAAATTATCCGGGATGTTTTAGGGAATGTGCCTATATCTTTACTTTTGGGTCCCAGCCATGCAGAGGAAGTTGCACATGGCTTGCCAACTACTATTGTTGCTTCTTCAAATGATTCAACTTTAGCGCATGCAGTGCAGGAACTTTTTACGACAGACAGATTCAGAGTGTACACAAATACCGATATAATTGGTGTAGAAATAGGGGCCGCGCTGAAAAATGTGATTGCTATCGCTGCAGGCATATGCGATGGATTAAATCTTGGAGACACCACGAAAGCCGCATTACTCACACGTGGTTTGGCAGAAATAAGCCGTCTTGGAACTGCAATGGGCGCACAAAAAGCAACTTTCTCCGGGCTTTCAGGATTGGGCGATTTAATAACTACCTGCATTAGCCCTTACGGGAGAAACAGAAGAGTCGGAGAACAAATTGGCAAAGGAAAAACTTTACAGGAAATACTAAGCAACATGGAACAAATTGCAGAAGGGGTGTGGACAACAAAATCCGTCATTAAACTCTCGAAAAAATACAATATAGAAATGCCAATTACTCAGGAAATTTATTCTGTGTTGTTTTTAAACAAAAAACCGATGGAGGCATTAAATAACTTAATGATGCGCACTCCCAAATCAGAAGTTGAAGAAATTTATTGAATAGAATCATATCGTTTTTTCCAGTACCCCTGTATACTCGCTCTATAGAAACAGAAAAATCCTGGTAAGTCAAAACACCTACCAGGATTTTTTCAGATTCTGTGATTGCTTATCTTCTTCTTGCTAATTCAAAATTAACCGTAGCAGCCTTTCCTGTCTCTACAGTAATCTCTTGCGACAATTCTTTAAGCTTTTCGTGCCATGTTTTTACCGTATACTTTCCTGGTGGCACACCTTCTATCGTATAGTTGCCATCTTTATCGGTCATACCAAAATACGGATTGGCAAGTGAAAGCACATATCCTGCCATTTCTGCATGAACATTACAAAGAAGGGGCGTTTCCCCTAAAACATCAAACGCTACCTCCTTGATAACTCCCGTTGGATAGGTTCCCAGATTAAACTGCAATGCAGCAGAAGGAGGAGAAAATACATTGTGACGTACAGCATCACTATTGGGGAAATCAACAACAGAACCTTTTTGTAATGCTACTACCCTCGGCACATACGTCAAATTAAGCTGATCAACGACCGCATGCTCGGAAGGAGGTGCAAAATTATTATCTCCCACTTTTTCTATAAAAACAACAACATTCTCGTTTGTTCTTTCCCTTTTACATGTTACTTTGCCCGTAATAGAACCCCCATTATCAATCTTTGGGATATTATTGACAACTCTCTTCAATTTTTGCTGCGCATCTTCCAATTTTTTCTGAGCCGCAGCCATTTCTTCAGCGCTCAATGCTTTCTTTTCTTCCTGTGCATATACTGCTCTCAGTGTTATGGGCATTGAAACCATAAATGACATTGCAAGAACACCAGAAACCAGAAATCTTTTCATAAGCCTTCCTTTTCCTCCATTGAAAAAATTTTCTTGAAATTACACGAGCTAACAAATGTTTTAACTTCTGTCAACATTTGTTAGCTCGTCATCACAATCGCTTTACCTTTAAAAATTACGCTTCAACTTTTATTAATTCACCATTTAAAAATTTCTTCATGAAATCATTCTCGTTACCGGCAGTGTATCCGGTTTTAACAGGATCCCAAACCCCTATTCCACCAATACCGCCATTCTCGGCTTTTGTAATCTTTACCAGCGTTTCTTTTGGCACAGTATTAATGCAGTGGTTGTCCGCCTCAAAACCAAAAACAAATTTCATACCGATTTTGGCCTTGTGGAAGAGACTATCCAGCTGATGCATCGGCATCGACCAATCTCTTGTAATACTCTGTTGCGAACCGTAACGGAAGCTGGACTGATACCCTGTTGGCGACAAAGCCCTTCCATCCGGTCTTGTTTCGTGCGCCTGCACCGTTCTATCAGACGAAATAAATGCAGAATGTTTCATCATGGTACAGTTATACGGATATGCCGGATTATACTTTGCCCTCAACATAAGCCTTGAAACCTTATAGAAAGGATCATTTGGTTTCCATCCTTCATACGGCCTGTCAGCGGGGTTAGCATCAACATAAACATAATCACCGTCTTCAATGCCTAAATCTCTCGCTGCCTGAGGGTGAATATGTATCTGATGCTCACCGACACCCGGCATTCTCTTGTCCATCCTGTATGGATCGCCAAAGTTGTTATTCCAGATAAAGTTCCAGTCAGTAACAGCCCATTGCGAATGTACGGTATGCCTTGACTTTGGAGTCACACAATAGAACTGATACCCTTTTTCCCACAAGAAATTCTTCGTTTTCTTTGTTTCTTCCCATGATTTTTTAATATTCCTGACAGTTCTTTCATCCCAATGCTCAGCATTCTCCGGAATACCATAATCATCCGGCCGGATATAAGGATTTGTGCTTACAATAGCGTTTGGCAAATATGGCGTAGCTTCCGGCCCTTCACGATGGACGATAAAGTTTTCACCATATTCAATAATTTCAGGTTCGTCATTGTACGCTTGCAACCTTCCTGTTGGGGTATAAAATGGCAAACTTTCGTGTATCTGTTCCCAGAATGGCTGCCTCGGATAAGTCCGGTATAACATCAATGCAACACCCGGCTCTCCATATTTCCCATTCAATATATCCTCACACGTATACCCTTTCATAGTTGAACTGCCATCAAGCAATCTGTTAATGTAAACGCTTGCTCTTCCTTCGAGGGCAAATTTCCAATTGTCCTCAAATCTCTTATCTTTCAGCAATTCTCCTAATTTTGAAGCCATACCGGCAATTATCTTCACATCATCCTTTGAGTCATACACAGGGGTTATACCCGTTTTTCCCCATATTTGAATAAAAGGATTTGAACAGGAAGTGGTAATCTCATATTCCTGGAATTCCACCCATGAATTTGCCGGGAATGCAAAGTCAGCATACTCTATTGAACCTGTCACCTCAATATCAGTAGACATAATTTGCTCGATATTCGGGTTCACATTTTTCAACATTTGGTATACGTGCTTCGCGTTATTAATTAAGTTAACGTTTGTAAACCACATAATCTTCGTAGGTGTAGGCATATGCGTCTTTCCGGTAAAGACTTTACGCCCGTATTTTGGAGTATTTACGATGAGTGGCCTTTCGCTGTGGTTCCAGTAGGCAACTTCTTCATCCAATGCGCGTCCTTTAATCTTTAAGTCCATTGCAGATGCATCCGGATTTAAGTTTGGATTAAATACATCCTCCGCTACCCATGCATAAAATCCAGGACCACTCCACTTCGCCGACTGGAAATTACCAGCCTTGTAATTACCGGCCCATGTATGAGAACCAGATCCAAATACACCTACATTGCCTGTCAACATTAATGGCAAATAATAGGAACGATTCATCAAGGTGGCATGGAAATAATGATTAACACCTTCACCGCAATGTATTGCAACAGGTTTTATTGTCGCAATATCCTTCGCCAGCATTTCTATCAGTTCTTTTGGAGAACTGGTCATTTCAACTACTGAATCTATATCATAATCCTTGAGATGTATTTTGTACATTTCAAGCAATGTCATGACCTCAATCTCTTTGCCATCAACCGTTTTCAGCTTAAACGAACCTTCCAGCGCAGGGTCTATGCCTTTTTTGATCAATGTATCACCAACATCATCCCTGGTAATCGCTTTTGGGCCATTTGTTTTTGAATCCCAGACTACAAAATCCCCGATAATCTCCCTTTGATCATCATGTAAACCATGAATATGATAGCTAGGACCCTCAGAAATATCCTGCAATTTATAGTTGGGAATAATATCTTTCGGAGATAACCTCTTTAAGGTATCAGTCCTTACCAGCAACGGGAAGTCGGTAAATTTTTTCACATAATCGGCATCATACCATTTATTATCGATAAGTATTTTTGTAACACCAAGGTAAAGAGCCGTATCGGTGTTATTTCGAATTGGAATCCAATAATCCGCCTTTTGGGACGATGGGCTATATTCCGGGGTAATTACAACGATTTTCCCTCCACGCTCTATTACCTGTGTAACCCAATGTGCCTCTGGCATTTTGTTTTCTATCAAATTTTTTCCCGTTTTAATAAGCAGCTTTGAGAACCGTATGTCATTCATATCGATATCTGAGGTCTGCAACCCGTGGGAAAACGGATGTCCGGGAGCCTGATCACCATGCCATGTATAATTCGACCAGTTCCTGCCACCTAATGCCTGATCGGGACTTACCCCTCTGTTGTGGGCATCAACAAGGGCAAGGCAATTGTTAAACCTGTACATGCCGTATTTTCCGATTACGCCCAAAAGACCCATGCCTCCGCGTCCCTTGAAAGTACGTGTGCCGGCTTCCTGCATCCTATCGACCATTTCTTTCGGGTATCCCTGGTCAATAAGCTTCTGAGCACCCTCAGGACCGCTATATTTTTTGGTAATATGGATAATTCCCTTTGCCGCATAGGTAAAGGCTTCATCCCACGAAGCTCTTAATAATTCATCATTACCCCTGTTATCAAACATATACCTTGTCTTGTTCTCTGGAGTCAGTTCTGGGAATCCATCGTCCGCCCACCTCTTCCACCCTTTTCTGATTAACGGGTATCTAAGCCTGTACGGACCATAAACTCTCCTATGGAACGTATAACCCTTCAAACACATCCTCGGGTTCCAGTTCCTTGATGCTTTATTCCCATACAAATCAGAATATCTTTGATGATCGTAATTTTGCTCAACCCTCATCATAACGTTGTTTCTCACAAATGCCCTGACTCTGCAGGCATGGGTATCATTAGGAGAACAACAATAGGTAAATGTACGATCATACTGATATTGGTTTCTGTAAACACTTTCCCATCTACGATCAGGATAGGCATCCAACGGATTTCCGACTTCGACTGCAGGTTTTAACAACCTGAACGCCATTGCCTTTTTGGCAAGAGTCAAGGTCGCTCCAGTTGCACCAGCTACCTGTAGGAAAGTCCTCCTTGTTAACTTCATATTTCCTACTCCTTTCTAAAAAACATACCGTAATACAAAATGTTATATACTATGATGAGAAATCGCTCTTCTCGATTTATACATTTCAACACATCGGTTACAAGCGCCATCTTCCGGGGACCAGTTGGGAAAATCCTGTCTGATATCCTGAACCGTTTCAACATCTTCTTCGAGATTTTCCACCCACTTGTAAGTCCGAAACTGGCACAAAGGACAAAGAGATCCTGGCAAAAGCAATTTTTTCCGCCTCATGTTTTCGGGAATTTTGTCATCAGCAATATCCAAAACTTTATGAACATCAGTCGCTAATTCCAATATCCTTCCATGAGTGAGATTTTCATCATTCCACAAAACCTCAAAAATCACTCTTTTCGCTTCTTCCGGAAACCCCATATAAAGAGCACAAAATTCTTTATACCTGCCTTCTTTGCTTCCAACAGCCTCTTTGCCATTCCTCAAAATGCGGCTATCAACATAAATATCCCAAAAAGTACTGTACCGTTCTGTTATAATGCTTTGCTCCATAGGATTTCCCCCCAGAAATTCGCTTTTATAACAAAACGTATCGCTCAACATGTCAAGAATATGCATTAGCTCGTGCCGTAAGAATTTCAGCAGGAAGCTCTGATCATGAAAACGTTCAGCTAATAACTTTAGCTTGATTCGTTTTTTTGCGATTTTTTGATTCAAATCTCTTACAAGGTCGGAACCCTCATCAAATTTGTTCTTTGCCCTTACAATTACTGCCCCGGTTACAAGTTTTTCCAATTCACTAAATTCACTGAAAGCCTTTTCAATCAAAGTAACAAAACCGAGCTTATTAAAGAAATCCCACTCAACCTTTCTGAATTGTTTTGGCCGTTCTTCAAGGGAAAATTCCTCGTAAATCGGATCTACGAGAAGGTGATATTCCTCGGAAAGTTTCATATTCCCTTGTTCTTCTTTCTGCCGGATCTCTTTGAACACAACATCTTCAATTAAACCTGGCTCAAACTCAAGGTGCACCATTAGTTATCTCCCGTCCCATCAACAGAACCGGAACACGACAAACATTCATCAGGCACTCCTGCAACGGCATCCTGGTTCAGATCGGACTCTTTAAACATTTCGGTCTGCACTCCCAAAAGCTCCATTTCCAACTTCATAAATTCCTTTGTTACTTCAGACAGGGCAAAATAAAAACCTTCCACAGACCTTCTTCCGAAAAGAAGGGCAAAAAGAGGCACCCATTTCCCTGCATGTTCTCTTAAAAATTTTTTCTGGGCATCCAGACAAATTTCAACCTCTTCCTTTCCATGATTTTCTAACGCATATGCCTGTTTATAAAGGAGAAACTGCATAAATTCCAACTCTACACTCACATGATCGCACCGCTCTTTTTCTTCCTCAGAAATATCCAGGCCAAATGCCTTATAAAACCCCTGAATGTCTGCCAAATCCTGAACTTGCTGGAAAACATGAGCAGCGCCATATTGTCCTTCATATAGTGGACATTCTTTTGATATGGTATGCCCGACTATACGATTATATATACTCTGTAATTTTTCCACATCAGCATTGCAATAGAGTTCCTGCAAGTTTTTCAAAGATTTTACCATTGCCGACAAAGAATCACTTTCCCCATAGCACCCTTCTATCGTATCCACCAGCTCCGTAAAATCTTCCCCTTTTAACAAGGAGAGTTTTTCTTCTTCAGGAAATAGATAACAAGCAGATAAAACCTGATATACCGCGCTTCGCGCCAGCAAACACTCGATTTCTGCCATGTGTTCATTTTCCTGAAGACCACTATTCTTAACAACCATAAAATTCCCCAAAATTAAATTGAGTTAGAATGCTTATCAGGCCTTACATGAACCGGTTCTTCAATGGTAGTCCTTACAACTTCTTTTCCATCTGCATCAAACCCGATCACCGTATCGTTGTACATTTCAAACTTTTTGCCATGAATTGTCGTTTCATAGACCTTCGGACCTTCTTCAATCTTATATTCAAAAATTATGGTCTGCGCCATCCTAAACAATGACATAACCGCCAGCAATTCCCTGGAAGGCACCATAAACTTTTCAATAGCTTCATCTACACCTGGACCAAACATCTGCCTCAAATATGCCCTTGGAGCCCATCTTGGCGGAATATAATAGATATTCGGCTCTGTTCCGAATTGCGGATACAGTGGCAATGCAATTTTATGATGTCTTACTAACCAGGTAATAGGATTTTTCGGATTATCGTCAAGGAAACCCTGCAAGCGAATCTGGCCAACGCAAGCAGACATACATCTTGTTTCCATCGGTTTTCCTTCAGTAAGAGGATCGCGTCCCTCTATCCTGGGATAACAGGCAATACATTTTTCGCTCACCCTCGTCAAACCCCTATACATCGGTTTCTTATAAGGACACTGCTCTACACACTTCCTGTATCCACGACACCTCTTTTGATCTATCAGCACGATCCCATCTTCTTTTCTCTTGTAAATCGCTTTTCTCGGACAGGCCGCCAAACATCCGGGATAAGTACAGTGATTACATATCCTCTGAATATAAAAAAACCAACGACTATGCTCAGGCAACGTTGAATACTCACCCGGCTGGTTGCTGCTCTTTGCCGTATCTTCTCCAAAATTCGGCGATCTCCATTCTTTGTCTTCAGGAATATATCCTACCGCCCACTGATTAATATTTTTCTTTTTTGCCGCCTCAAAAATTGTGTCCCCTTCATATGTGCCATAAGGCGCCCCTGTGCCATAAGGAGAAGCTTCTTTATCCTTATCATCTGTATACCAAACGTTATCGGGGTTATCTATCAACCTTAACGTCTTAACATCCCATGACTGGGGATACCCACCATAAGGCTTTGTCTCGACGTTATTCCACCACATGAATTCCTGCCCCTTATTGAAAGTCCAGGTACTTTTACATGCCATAGTACAGGTTTGACATGCAATACACCTGTTAATATTAAACACGGCAGCAAATTGATGCTTCGGCCTGGATTCAAAATAGGGATATTCCATACGTCTCCCTAAATGCCAGTTATGTACAAGTGTCATCTTTAAACTCTCCTTTCAATCAACAACACAACCTGATATTTTCTAAAATTTATTTATTGCCATGCAATTCTTTCCAATGCCAACGGATGCCATTGGGTAGAGATGTTCTTTTGGCCGTTTCTATCTTCTTTATCACCATTCCAGACAGCCATATTGAAATAAGTGCTTTCTCCGGGCACAAACTGAACATCAAGCGGATCATTAGAATTCAATAACCGGTAAAAGATAACCGTCCATTTACTATTTTCGTATTTACTGCATGCGTTTACATCCTGATGATCCTGGGAAGTTAATGTGCCAAATCCTTCCGCATTTAAATCTTCAACTGTCCTGCCCCGATTAGGCATAGAAAGCAAATTATGCGCAGAAACTCCTCCGGCTAAAACTGCCGCACTCTGCATCAGCCCTTTGTGATAGTTTACGCTGTGCGGATTCGTGCTAAAGTCGTCATGCATATTAGGATATCGAACAGGACATTCTTCAATACCTCCGCTTGCAACCATATCTGCTTCCCAATCCGCCTTCCAATGCCATAAATTTACCGGTTTTTGCCTGTCACCCATTCGAGGACTAAATTTTTCATCAGTGCTGACCACTACCTTTCCCAGAGGAAACATAAGGGCAACCCCATCCCTAAACTCCTGAGTGGCAATTGCCTGCGCATTTTTTGTCGCATCGTCCCATGATACTTGAAAATAAATTGCAGTCCCATCGTGAACAGCCTTTACTTCTGCGGCATTTACAGAGCCTCCTCCATTGGGAAATGCTTTGTCTTGCTTCTGCAATTTCACCTGAACCCCTTCCGCATCCTTAAGCGCTTTCTCTAAAGAACACACCGTAACATCCTTCGGGCAATCAAACTCCACAAATTTTACATTTAATACCTCTTTGGTAGGCGTAAATTCTTCTTCCGCCATACCTTTCACCCCCTCTGCCTCCTCAGCAACACAGAGTGTTGCGCTCAAAAACAAACATCCTAGGAGGGCTACTCCATAACTTCTCAATAAGCGATAAAACTTTTTCATCCCTCTCCTCCCTTAAAAACTTTTATCAAATCAAAGATAATACAATCTTTCTGTGAAAACATAGGATTTCCATCATCCTAAAAACCATGAAAAATTAAACGTAGTACCAACCTCCTTCCTAACTATCACAGCAAAACATCACCTAAAAATTTCATAACTCAGATAATTAATAACCTATTCAAAAACATGAACAGACGAAGCATGTCCTTCTCTGTGATATACCTTATTTATCTTCGTACAATAAATGGATAGAAAGGCAAAAGTGCAAACTTCATACCCTTTAGAACAAACCTTACCTTATTAAAAAAACACTTCATTACTTATTTCAGCACGATATGATACAAAAACTACCTTTCTTTATTAAAGAATTCTTAGCATGCCAATACATTTCTATTTTGAAATATATAGTTCAATACTGAATAATTAAAAAAATCAATACTTAAATAATTTTGCCTGCAAATAACTATCATTACATTTTCAATATTACCATACAACAAAAATAATTCCAGACAAATACTCTACTTATTAATACTGCCACAAACAACGAAATATATAGGTTAATACTATAGATAAAACGCAATATTTCATGTGTATATTCAAAAACTGTGTCGTTTTTCCGTAATTGGTGAGATCGTAACGCATGAAAATGAACAGTACAAATTGCCGTATTCTCTATATACAGTCCAATTTGTATGATTTAATATGTTTCAGAGACGAGATATTTTGTGTAAAAGATTTTATATTGTGTTGTAATGGGAATCATCAGGATAATTAACTTACAACAAATAGCTGTTGATTATTTTCCTCGTATTTAATGCTTTCTTATACATGATCCGTCAAAGGAAAATAAGAGCACAAACTGAAGATACACGACCTGCAAGCGTATGGAAGGGAATTTCACAAAAGTATTACAACAAAACACCTCAATGGATATGGGATAAATCTTTCCCCATATACTGAGATTTCACTTCATTTACTATTTCTTCCGTAATTTCCCTATGACCGTTTTCCTGTGCATATTTCTCTATTCTTTTCCTTACTATGCCCCTAATAAAAGAAGGAATACGCTCGGTTTGTTCATGTGCCTCATTTGACCAAATTAAAGGCACATGCTCTACAGAAGAATCTTCTTCACCACATTCCTCTCCTTCCGGGACAACCTTATTTGATGCAACAGTCCCTGCAACACCTTCTTCATATTGATAATTACCCCGCTCATTCACATTATCAGTTTTCTTTCCCGACGAGACACCGGAATGCACGGGATTTTCCATAGTAACCCTTATATTGCCTCCGGTTAACATAATATTGCAAGGAGCCAGTCTCAATAAATTTTCAGTTGTGCTTCCCAAATCCAAACTATTTGTATTGTGTATGCCTGTTCTCCCCACAATCAACAATGAAGATGGATAATTTTTTAAGTATCGCAATATCTGATCAAACGGCTTTCCATCCAGCAATATCGATGAAATTTCAACACCTTCCCTTTTTGCAATATTACAAGCGCTATCAAGATGATTCTGGTAGATTTTTGCGAGTCCTTTATCTATTATTTCCTCATGAAGAGTTTCCTGTTCCTTAAACCTGAATATTTTTCCGGCTTCTTCGGAAAGCACCTTTGCAATACTTCCAAAAGCAACTCTATGATAATGAGGATCATATATAGATACTGCATCAAGTTTCATATTAAACGATCTGGAAAATGAAATCGCAGATTTTACTCCTGCCAAGGATTGCATACTTCCATCAACCGCAACTACTATTTTCCCTCCAAAACCGTTTCGCTTTACTATCAATACATCCGTTTTTATGCGCCTGACAACACGCTCACAAACACTGCCAATCAGATTTTCGTTAACAGCAGCAAGCCCCAACGCGCCAATTATTACTAAATCATAACCTCCCCGCCGGACTTCTCTAATTATCTCATAATAATTTTTCCCCTCTAATAAAATCTCATTATGAGGCACATTCGCATTTTTACATTTCTCTTTAAAAACATCAAGGTATGACTCAGAAATCATTTTTAAACCTTGATTAATAAGCGAAGCATGCAAGTTGCGCTGTCTTTGCAATTCCTTTTCATCCTGGTATTTCTCAGGCAATCCTTCTTCCATATCACGAAATCTTTTCTGGTGCAATGTTGCATCATAAACATGACACCCGACAAGCTGTGAACCGAATTTCGTCGAAATTGCAATTCCAAGATCGATACAATAATTTGAATATTTCGAATTATCTATCGGTATTAATATTTTTTTATACATAACTATACTTTTTACAAATACAAATCCACATGATCAAAATCTAAATTGATTCACTTTTCAATTTCTTCCACTCACTGATTGCTCCTCCGGCCAAAGCCACGGTGATTACCGCAATAAATAGCCACCGGAGCGCAGATTTAAAATTGGCAGATTTTTTTCCCTCGACTACCGCCTCCTTCTCTGCCACAACCTCTTTTGCCGCTTCTTCAACGGAAAGTCCCTTAATATAACTTACCATCTCTGTAATTCTTGCTTCTGTAAAAATATTCCCCCATGGAGGGCAAAGATTCGACTTGCCAACCGAAGCGGCTCCACCGGTGATTGACTGCGTTAAATCCGCTTCTGACCTGGTTGCCATATATGCCGCATCTTTAAAATTCCTGGGTTTTGGATTCAAATCTATCGTATAAAACGTACCTCTTCCGTCACCTTCTTTTCCATGACATGGAGAGCAATAATATTCAAACGATGCCTTTGCCGAAATCATAAATTCAGAATCTCTGGGAGAGGTTACCAATTCTTTCGCAAAACAAACACCTGCCGCTACATTCAAAACAAATAGCGGAACGAATAAAAACTTTCCTTTTGAAGACAAAAAATGACTCATTGTTAATTTCCCTCTTTTCCCTTGACGTGATCAACCAAGAACCCAACCAACATCTTAATATCCTGATCAGAAAAACCATAATTCGGTTCTATCGCCCTAGGATTTACCGCCGTCGGATTTTTCAGATGATGAAACATATACGCCGGCTGTAACCGATCACCGACGGTTCCAAGGTTTGGTCCCACCACACCGCCACCCTTCACACCGTCAGCATGACAAGCGTTACATCCCTTGCTATAAAACAAATTTTTACCTGCCTCGACTATTTCCGCAGTTGGTTTTTCATTCACAAAAACATCTGAAGGAAGTTGCTTATTTAACAGATACTTTTCCATAAATCCTGTTGCTAAAGAAGCATCATCTTCCGACAGATTAAACTTCGGCATCTGCTGGCTCAGCGGACGAATAATATCCGGAGCCTTTAAAAATTCCTTTTCCCAGTCCATCTTCATCTTAGTGCCAGCTTCAGTTAGGTTTGGCGCATACGTTCCGCCCTTTTTCCGGATAGTATGGCAAGTTAAGCATCTGATATCATACAAAACCTTTTCAAATCCTTCCAATCCCTCTCTCTTGTTTTCAACAACAGGCATTAACTCGCTGAGGCCCTTGATATCGTGACAAACAAAACAACGCGCTTTCTCTATTATAGTCTTACCTTTAAAAATAAGCGCATTATCCCCCTTAATGCTATCATACTCTGCCTTTGTTAAAACTTTTACTTCCTCAACTGGTTTCTGGGCAGCACCTTCTTCCTCTCCATCTTCTTCCTCCGGCATAAACTGAGTATCACGCATGATGTACTCGGCTAATCCACGTATCTCCTCATCAGAAAATCTGAACTGCGCCATCATCGTATCGGGAAAATGCTTCTTTGTATTAGTAAGCCAGCCATGCAGCCAGTCTCTATTAATCTTGGTAACTATTTTCCCAAGATCAGGTCCTACACCAACATTTCCGCCAAGTCCTTTGATAGGATGACATATGGTACAACGAGCGCGACTCCAAACACCTTTACCCATCTGAAATACCTGGTCCATGTTGTCATATTCTTCATCCGTCATATCGTCTTCACGTTTTAACAGATAATTATCCCACTTGACTTTTGTCCCTTCTTCCGCAATGCTGCCTAAATATGCTATAACAGCTTTAATTTCATCAAATTCTAACCCCAGATCAGGCATTTTGGCATTTGGAACAACCGATTTAGGATCGGCTATCCATCTGGAAATCCACTCTACATTCGCTTTATGTATGACATTCGTGAGTATAGGCCCGTTTTTCACCCTTCTATAGGGATCTTCCAGTTCAAACGGAAGAACAGACCAATCTTCAGGTATCTGGTATTTTTTATCAATCTCCAGATACATTGAATCTATAGTTCTTTCTTGCGCTGCAACTCCTCTGTAATTGGCAATAGATACAAAACATACCATTGCTGCCAATAATATTAATTTAGTATGTAGCCTCGATAGTAACTTTAACTGCATAAAAGCTCCTTGATATTATTCTTGATCTTCTTCTAACTTAGGAGGAAACCTTCTCAACCGAGCAAGGAACCAGAGCTCTACACTCGCCCCCATAACCACCGCAATTAATACATAGACAAATACTGTTTTAGGCATTGGCTTCTCGAGCAATATATAATACCACGCCGATATGGATTTCTGGCCACCCGCATCACTATTCGAACCATCCCATGCAGCAAAAGCGATTGGTATTAACTTGCCAATTTCAAACTGTATATCTTTTTTTTCATCTTCCGTTTTTAAAGCCCGTTTAAACACCACCTTCCAGCGTCCATTGACATATACTCCTCCACCCGTAACATCCTGCCCTTCCGGCGGCTGTACTGAAATTTTCTTAAACCCCTTGGCATTTAATTCCATAATACTGCCCGGTTCACTTCCCGGCGCTTCCGCCACAGAACCAAAACCCTCGTTCCAATATGCTTTCCATTGCCACAGATTTACGATACCGCCGGAATCTCCCATCCCGAAATAAGGCTTTTTTAAGGAGTCCGGGATCTTTGCAGGAAATTGCAACGAAACAGCGTCTCTGAAGATATCCTCTTGCCTATTTGTCCTATCGTCCCATTCGACAAGGAAAGCAATTTCATCATCATTATACAATCCCCTGATCATAACCGAATCAACGGAAGGCTCCCATAATCGCGGATGCGCAATTATCTGCCCCGCCAATGGAATTTCCATGGGGGTTACCTGTCCCCATGCTTCGTCTGCCGGATTACCAGGCATTTCTCCACTTTCCAAAAGCTTTACCTTTACAACAACATCGGAAGCCATTTTTTTTGAAATACTCTCAACATAATGGGCTAAACTCCACCGTTCTTCATCGGTCAGCTTATCTTTATAAGAACCCATCGGGGTCTCATTAAAACCTGTAGAGATCGTCCGATAAATATCCCCTGCTGTATTTCCCCCTTTAAAATTCCACGATTGCGTTAAATCTCTGGCGCGATATGGCATATTCCACTGTGTCTGCATAGCAACGGTAAGAGGACCGTTCCCTCTTCCATCTTCTCCATGACAGTTATAACATTTCATTTCTTTAAATAACTCACGCCCTTTTTCGATACTCTCCTGGGTAGCAACAACATTTCCAACACTTAAAACCTCCGGTGAAGTATCCTTCTTGAATTGCTCATTAAACGTCTTCAGGTAATAAACCACCTGCCATCTTTCCGTTTCACTTATGGTATTCCAGAACGGCATAGCTGTACCCTCTATGCCGCTTGTAATTATGCGAAAAAGATCCTCATCCGTCGGGACTGAACCAAAAGGAGTAGACCTTACTTTAAACTCATTGCGGGTGAAGTTTCGAGGCTTCGGAAACATCGTTTTAGCGGCAGGCCCATTCCCGCCGCCGGTGATGCCGTGACAATACCAGCACCTCTTTTCATAAACCTTTTTCCCGTCTGCAACCGCATTTTGGTTTTCCGGCAATTTCTGAGGCACCTCATGTTTGTAAGTTCTGAACATGTGAGAAGCTTGAGCATTTACCGCTTCTATCTTGTAAAACGCTACAACACTGAAAACTATCAAGCCAAAATTAACTACTTTGTTTTTAAACAGTTTTATCATTGTATTCACTAGCTCTTCATTAAAATTAACATTATCTCAAAACTTTTTAACCCGACTAAGTAAACACCCAAAACAAAAAGCTTTATTCCGCTTTTTCTCTTTGCCGCGGCATCACGCCTGCGGTGTCATATTCCCCCATAATAATTTTCCACATTTGCTCGTCTTCCAAATCACCATCCCATGCGGGCATTGCGGAATCCCACGGAGTTGATTCAGAGGGAAGGCCTGGCCCCCCTTCCTTAATTCTCCAAAAGAGATAGTTATCAACTACTGTCGCAATTGTACCAGGGTCCTGAAAATTAATAGGTCTCAGCCGGAATGAATTTGCAAACGGCCCGTTGCCATCTGCTTTTGATCCATGGCAAGGACGACAATATGTCTGAAAAAGCACCTTTCCTTCCTCGATACACTTCCTTTGAATATCCGCATCTTTCTCTCTGAACGGGTTTTCCATTTTCTCATATTTTTGCGGCAACGTAGGATGCTGTATTCTCAATTCAACTGGCGAAGCGGCTCCTGGCAATGAATAAGAATAAACAAACCATCCCACAACAAGCGGAAAGGCTATAAAAAATATTTTCTGTAAAAAGAACTTAAGAAACGTACCTTGGCCAGGCAACAAAAATCCCAAAAAATCAACAAATTTCTGATTACTCGTTGTGGCATATACCAGCCCTGCCAAAATTCCCATAATCATATACCACATCATCAGCGTGCTTGGAGTCGGCATAGGATGCCCCTTGCCCATAAGCACCTGAAAGACCACCGGAGATACATATTTTAAGAAGAAAAACAAAAATATGACTGCCGCAACAACCCAAAACATTAAATATTGACTTCGCTTATTCCCCATCAATAAATACTCCTAACAATAACCATCGCCCAAACCATCCTCATCAAGATCTACTTTAAGCTCCTCAAATATGCAATTACCGCATAAAACTGACGCACACTTAATAATTCACTAATATTCCCAGGCATAATTGATACTTCCTGTTTTTTCATATCTTCAATCTCAGCCTTAGGAATAACTACTTCTTCCATGGAACCGCTCTCCTCTACTATCAGCGTAAGCTCTTGTTCCGTATCACTCTTTATTAATCCGTTGTACGGTATACCATCCACCGTCACCACAAATACGGTCTCATAACCCTTTACTATAACCGTGCTTGGAGTCAAAATTGATTCAACAAAATATTCAGGAGTCTGAATTGCCCCAATACCGGTAAGTTCCGGCCCAACTTTCTTACCCTTGCCGCTTACCATATGACATTTACCACAGGTCACATTAAGCGATTCATCAAAAAATACCTGCTCACCCTCTTCAGCAGTTACTTCCATAGGAGAAACCCAAGGTTTTACTTTTGTCTTAGAGGCTTCCGGTATCTTATCTTTGAATTTCATAATGGCATCAATATCCGGCTCTCCGCCTAAAGTCTGCAAATATGCAATAACAGCAAGTATTTTCTCACGCGATAACATAATAGGCGGATCAAAAACCTTTGGCATAATCTTATCATACCCGTCTACCACATACTTGTCTGGCTCCACGATAGACTCGATCATATAATCCAAACCGCTGGACATACCAAGCTTTTTTGCTCTTTCCTCAGCCCTTTCCGCCAAACCTTCCTGATCCGGCCCCCTTGTCGCACTACCACTGGAACCAATTTTATGACAGGTACTACACTGCCCATCTCCCCAGAAAATTTGCTCTCCAGCCTCAGGAGTAACACCACCCGCAGTCTCCCCTCCGCCAGTGCCGGACAGGCCTGTCACATAGACGGTGATGTACATATAAAACCCTATGACAGCAACTCCAAATGCCACAATTTTTAACATCGTCTTATTCATAAGCCTTCTTTTGCCTTCTTATTACCACCATGATCTTAGAAATTTATCAACACAGTCATTATTCATCATAATGAGTCACCTACCAAGGCAATTAAGCATAAACAGATTATCCCCAAATCCATCCCACATCATTATTCTGCCTCGGTTTTTACTTTTTTATCTCCAAGGTTAGCCAGCCAGAACACGAATGCCACCAAACCAAGGAACAACGCCACGATCAAACCGACAACCCTTCCCATAAATGAAAGTGTCGGAGTATATGCCCACTGTGATGTATCCTGCAACAAACCATATACGTGCCAATCCATACGCAGACCGGAACGGATGAATCCCATAAGACCCATTAAAATGACAATAACGATACAAAGCAGCAACAGCGCATACTGCGACCTCACAGGCATCTTGCCCCATGTAATCTCTCCAACCACCTTAGCCTTGCGGAACATGAAGATATCAATAACAGCATTCATGATCAAACAACTCATCACAATTGACACCTGGGTTACCGATAAATATCTCAGTACCAAATTCGCTTTCTGCATGACCTGGAAACCGTAGTACCAGAAATACAGCACAGCAATACATGTCGTAACCCCAAACAAAATAAACTGGCCCAACTTGCCTTTATTTTTAAAAGTCAGGAAGACAGCAAGGCAAACTACCAATGATTGAATGTATAAAGCAAAAATCAACGGCGTTACGTACCCTTTAATCTGTGCGTCCAACTCGACAAAATTCAGCGAAATAGCATAGGAAACAAGCATCATCAAACAGAAACCCAAACCTGACAAAACACCGATTTTCCCAACTTTTCCCTGCTCTGAAAATGCCACCATTGTCCCCTTATTACTTCTTCTGTAAATCAGAAAGGAAAAGAACGTAGACAAAATAATAAGGTTCACCACAGCATTCTTAGCCGCCATAACACCAAAATATTTTGAGAATGGATGATACTGTTCGCCAATCATCGCCCTTTCTTCACCGCTTAACGGCAAGTTGTGAGGGGTAAGCCACACGGCAAAGCACATAAAAATAATCACATTAAGGTATTTGATATAGCCCGTGTACCGTTCAGACCCCTTAATCCTTCCCATGCCTAACCACAGGTAATAATTGGCTCCTATGAACAACATGCCGATCAAAATCGCCTGAATGATAAATGTCCAGGAAAACGCTCCTCCCATCATGATATTTCCCATAACCGGACTTGCGCTATAAATTTCCCTGCCCAGCCAATATCCGGCAAAAGGCAAAGGAATCAACGCTCCGATGCCTATGAAATTTCCAACGTAACCCATCCAATCATAGTGAGCCTTTTCCTCTTTTGTTTTTGCGCCTAAAAATTTCACCGCTGCGTATGCGCCAACGATAAATCCTCCAAAACACACATTAGCAATCAATCGATGAATATTAACCGGCATCCACAGTTCGTTATAAAATGCCTCACTCAAACTCAGCAACCTCCCGGTTTTCATACTAACGCCCGAAGGCCCCATCATGTATGTTGCCCATGAGTTTGTAAGGAACATTAGCCCGGTGCCAAAGAGATTCAGCAGAACACCCAAAGAGATATGAAACCACTTTTTTGCCGAAGTACCTTTTAAAATATCCCAGGAATAATAATAGCCATACAGCGTAAATGCTTCGCCAAAAAACATAAGCGCATAGACGTACATCGTAGGGGCAAATACATTAGTCATATGACCCATAAATTCAGGATATAACCCAAACAGGCTGAAGGCAAGCAACCCACCGAGCGACGCGGTTGTCGCAAATGCGGCAGACAGCAGTTTGGTAAATTCCTTTGCCATTTTATCATACTTTATATCGCCGCCCTTAAAACCAACAATCTCAACGATAACCGCAAATATTGGAACACCTAGCACAAATGCAGCAAACATCAGATGTAATTCAGACACGATCCACACAATAACGCGCGAATCCAATCCAAAAAACGCGCGATATTGAACCGGCTCCAGCTCTCCCTCCTCCTCTTCTTCTGCTTTGGCCTCTCCTTCAGCTCCAGCCGCAGATGTTCCCTCTGCTGTCTGTTGCTGCTCTCCGGAAGCAGCGCCTTCCTCAAATGCAGGCAACTCAACACCGGCTTCTTCAGCATGCACGGCAGTCAGCAAGACTCCCTTTTGTAAGGAAAGAGAAAGTACCGCACTTAATGCAATAACCAACAACATTACAAAAATGCTTTTTTGTTTTATAAACTTTAAAAATAACTTATAATTATTCATTATATGGCACGCCTTTTCACAAGTAAGTTACACAAACCATAAAAATCATCACACTTATTTTTTCTGATACGCAAAATCTGCAACTACTTCTCCACCGGCAGCAACAGCGACTTCTGCTGTTTTCTTCCCCAGTTTCTCCTGCCACACTGATATCTCATATTTACCTACTGGAACATTATCGATTTTAAACTTACCATCCGCATCAGTCACCGCAAAATAAGGATTCCCCTTCACTACGAGGTAAGAATTCATCCACTTATGAACGTCGCAGGTTATTTTCACCATTTCCGGCATATCAAACTTCTTTACCATCTTACCGTTCCCGGAAACACCTTCATTAAAAGCAGGGTTTCTGATCGACCATGAATGGAGATTGTGCATGATGTTATCGCTATTTAATAAGTTCACTTCAGTGCCCGCACATACCGCAACAACATGAGGTGCAAACACACATTCTTTCTGATCAAGCGTCACCGGGGTAGTATCCATTGCCTTTCCGGCCTCAATTTTATCCAATGACACCACCGCATACCTTATACCCGCATTTCCAGAATTAATCACCAACTCTTCAGATGCCTTTTGACCATGACCACATACCTGCTCATCTTTATCGATCTTCAACATCTTCGCGGCAGGCGCACCACCATCAAGCTTCACCGTACCTACGATTGACCCACCGTCTTTCACTTCAATCACGTTATACACCGGGGCCTTTCCCGCTGCCATCACCGTTTGATCAATACATACCAAACTTAGCACGAGACCGCCCATTAAGCCAATAAAGTTCAAGCTTTTCATCACACCCTCCATACTTCCGTATCTGAAATTATACGAACAAAAGTTATTTTTATTTAACGTACTCTATCAAAATACCGGCCAAGACAAAACAGTCGGCTATAATACTTGCATGAAATTGAATTGTCAACCAGAAACTTACTGCCAGTGCATTAAAAAGATTTTTCCCCGCAAAAAAAATTTACGCCAGACATTAGCCCTTAACAATACTCATTCCTTTTTTAAAAAAAATGTGAAATTTTTAAAATAATTTGCGTAACTAGTGAAATTTCAAATTCTTAATTTTCCTCTAACTGAAAAAAAATCCTTCCTAACAAAAAAATATAAATTTCATAACTGAAACAATACTTTCACTTTTGTTTCAGTTTTAGAATGCAAAATTTTCCGTATTGATGATGAAAAAAATTTTTTAACTTGCACCTTATTAATTTAACGTTCTTTTTAAAACTTCAATGTCTCTCGGTTTAACTGTTTTTCCCGAATCGACAATAACATCGGGCTCCATCTTAAACCTCCTTACCCATGTTGTTTCCGATTGAGACTTCCAGTACAATTTATATTCGCCGGGAGATACGTTCATAAAATGATAATAACCATCATCATTAGTGACCGTTTCAAGTTCCAAAGCGCCCTCTACAAGTCGATATTCCCTTAATAACAAACCACTCTTTTCAAGCCTGCGCAATTGTACCAGACAACCCTTCATGGGTTTTCCGCTTTTTAATATCCGTCCCTCAACACTGCCAAGATTCGGATCTTGTAATGCCGTTATTTCTTCAACTGTTTCGGCAACCGCAGAAACTTCCGCGTCCGGCAAGTTATCATCTTTATTCCCGGCTACCTGAAATGTTTTATCCTCCGGCATGCGCTCTGTCCTGCTATCGCCGCGTTTTTCAGAATCACCAAATTCATTTGCATCGGAAACATCATCTTCTTTAACTCCGATGTCTTTTTCCTTCAATGTCTCTTTTGTTTTAAATCTATAATATTTCTTTGAATCTGCTTTGTCTGTAATATCAGTCCTTAATTCCCCTGCCAACGCAGCCGATTCTTCTTTTTGTATATTCCCCGCCTGATTTTGGGTACTATATTCGCGTTGCCGCCTTTTTTCATCATCTTTATTGACCGTTTCCGGCATATTGGAACTGCCTGTTTTTTCAACCGGCAACGACTCGCCATCGCCATTCTCCTTGAATGACATCTGTACAGAAGATATCGCAAAGGCAGGTATCAATATAATGATTTCGTCTTTTTTTATCTCCTTTACTTTACACTCCAGAGTTATTTCCTCCGCATCCAGAAAAATTACATCAGAAAAATAGTCATTTTGTGAAAACTGCATATTTAAAGACTTCATAGCTCTTTTCGGTATTTCCAAACTCACATATTCATCCGTAGCGCCTAATACCTTAAAATCGATTTTTTTACCGGAATCTTTCAATACGATTACATCTCCGCCGGCTGCAGAGAAAAAACTCGTACTCAAAAACAAAACCATTACATATACATACAATCTCATCATTTAATAAAAATTCCTCGCACAACGTAAATATTTACGAAAAATATCATGCTTAACAAAAGCTTTGCATTCTTTTGCCAATTGCTCTATTATCAAGCGCCGAAAGGATTTATTTAACCAGTCGCATTAGTTTATCATTCATTGATTGTATATCAAATAAAAAAAGGGACATCACAAGAACGATGTGATGTCCCTTTTCCAATACATTTCTAAAAGATTACGTAATCTTTTTACTTTTTTCTTACTTTCACTACTGTTTTTGCCGTGCCTTTTACCCCTTCTGCCGCAAATGTTATCTTTGCATTACCTTTCTTATCCTTGGCAGTGATAGTAAACTTTGCTTCTCCATTTGTATCTGTTTCAACACTTTCCGGCGACACATCTACCCTCTTTTTGCCTGCGTTACTCAATGATGCCGTAACTTTCACACCTTCCGCCGCGTAATCCTCATCCCCTGTTACCGTTACTGTCACTTCATCGCTTTCCCCGAACAACAGTGTTATTTTCGCATCAGAAACAGCTATCAATTCTGCTTCACACGAACCGGGCACAGGCGTTGCCGTTGGCGTGGGTGATGCTGCTGCTCCTGCAATCAATGAAGCGGTCGTTGTATAAATATAATCACCTTTATTTGTGCTATTTCCGTCTGCTTCATTTCCTGCGGCATAAAATGTGACAGGATCGTCTGCCGCACTGGAAGGAGCTCTCCACACTACAGACCAGCTTGAATCATTGGACCCGCTTGAAGTATGCGAAATATAATCTCCCTCACTTGTTTGCGTCTTATTATCAACATTGTTAAAAAGCCCGACGTGCTCATTATTTGCATCGAGGGCAGAAAGCTGAAACCCATGCTTTACACCGCTTGAATTAGTAAATGATACGGTAATAGTTACTTCTTCTCCCGGAGTATAGGTGCTTGGCGCGGTAATAGAAAACCCGGCGCTTCCGGAATTTACATCAAAAGAATTATGACATAATGTCGCACAGGTAGACCCATTATCTGCGGGAGAACCCGTATTACCGTCCGGCGGACCTGCAGAATATGAGTATGCAACATTCACCCCGACACCCATCGTCAACAATAGAGTAACAATACATGATGCCATCTTAAAAAGGTTTTTCATACAAGTACCTCCTTCTAAGAAAAAACTTCACCGGAAAAGGAAACTATACAATAAAATTTTAATTAAACCGCAGCTATATTCCGGAAATAAAATACAGCGCCATTATATGAAATTCAATGTTTCATGTCAACTAATTATATCTTGACAATAATTTTTATTTAAAAACGATAAAGAGAAAGACATCTACCCTACACCTCCGACAATACCCCGCGAACAACCCGCCTCTCCATAATAAAAACTATTCAAAGGGAAACATGCCTGAATTCCATCATGGTATCAGATGATGCCGTATTCAAATCATTTTCACAAAATGATTTGATTGAGTTATTGGATTTTTGATATAAAATAATTACCTATGAAAAATCTTGATCCAATTTCTCATGTAATGACCGCAAATTTACTCACCGTCACTATTGACCAAAAACTGAGCGTTGTGCGTAAATTGATGGCAGAAAATCAAATCCATCACATCCCGGTGGTAAATGACCGAAAACTCACAGGACTTATCAGCGCAACCGATATGTTAAAATTAAATATCGCATCCGCGGAAACAAACAATAAATCCATTGATGAACTAATTGACCAGCAGTATACTGTAGAGCAAGTCATGCAGAAAAATCTGGTTACCATTAATATTAAGGACTCGGTGCGAAAAGCCGCGTATCTTCTGAGTAATGGACTATTTCACTCGCTTCCTGTAATTGATGACGACCGCAATCTTATCGGAATAATTACCAGTACGGATCTGATCAGGTACCTGGCAAAATCATACTAAATATTTCAACGAAAGGCTCTGCTATGAAACATCATTTTGGAATTGCTTTACTACTTCTTTTTACTCTGTTGTTTGGATTCGGCTGTAAAGAAAAAAACAATTCATCTTCCGCATCTCCTGATTTGCCGGATTTAGCCGGAATCTGGATATTGGTAAAGGAAAATGTTATTGGGTATGACATTGAAGATGGAAAACGGAAAGACTGGAATGAAACCAATGTTCTTGATGAGGAAATTTTTCAGTTTAATGCCAATAACGTAAAATGGTACACAAAAGAAGAAACATGTTACGAAGTGGACGATACCATTACTTATAAAATTTCCGGAAAAAGACTTATCGGCCCTTTTTGGGAAGGAACAGACTCGGAAGAGAAAAACACAACCACATGGTCAACATCAATCGAGTACAAAAACAACTACCTTGTAATAACGCGGGCCGAAAACATAAAAGAACCTCGTTATGAATCATACGAGAAAATTATACAGTATTTTAAAAAATACACGGGAACGCTGCCACCTTCCGGGTGGCCAAAACAAATGTGTCAATAAGTTCCTCTGCAAATACCGTTCGATTCCCGAATAAAAACCAAACAGAAAACTATTTTCGTTGCGCTGGGCTTCCGACTGTAATAGTCCTTCTTATTAAAGAAAGAAATGTCAAATCTCCCAGAAGCGGAACACAACCTGCAATCGGGCAATCTCCTTTATGAAGAGGGAAATTATCCCGATGCGTACAAGGCATACAAAGCTGCAATAGCGTTGGATCCGGGCAATGCTATCGCTTACAATAATTGCGCACTCACTCTTTTTGAACTCCGGGAATTTGAAGAATCGATCAAACATTTCCAGAAAGCGGTTTCGATTGATCCCGAAATTGTCAGCGCTTACCACAGTTGGGGGCTGGCGCTTTATCATATAAAAAAATACAACGAGGCTATTGAAAAATTTCAGATAGCGGTTGAAAAAAACCCAAACCACGTGGGAGCATATACGAGTTGGGGCATCGCCCTCTGCAATCTTAAAAAATATGAAGAAGCCATTGAAAAATTTCAGGAAGCAATAGAAATAGATTCCGAATATTTTGATGCTTACTACAACTGGGGACAAGCCCTTATCCGTCTTGAGATGTACGACCGGGCGGCAGATATATTTCAAACCGCACTGGAAATTAATCCAACCTCTATTGATTCCTATATTGGCTGTGGTCTCGCTTTTTATCATCAAAAAAAATACCTGCTTGCGGTGGAAATATACCAGCAAGCCATCGCAAAAGAACCGGAAAACCCTCGCATCTGCATCCATCTGGGGGATGCCTTGGCGAAACAAAACCTCTATGAAAAGGCTTCCGAAAAATATCAGAAGGCCATTCAAATTGATCCGGCCAATACAAATGCTTACCTCTCATGGGGAATTGCCCTTCAGGAACTTGACAAATACGGCGAAGCTGTCGGGAAATATCAAAAGGCTGCCGCAATTGATCAAACATGTCTCAATGCTTTCGTATATTGGAGCAACGCGCTTGTACAGTGTAAAGAGCACGAAAAAGCGATTGAAGTCCTGCAAAAGGCAATGGAAATAAATCACATACAGCCCGGCATCCGCATTGCGCTCGGAAATCTTTTTTATCAACTGAAAAGATATGAAGACGCCGTCAATATGTATCAAATGATAGCCGACGAGGATATCAAAGACGCAGCCGTATTCCTGCACTGGGGAAATTCTCTTGCGGAGATGAAAAAATTCAATGAAGCGCTGGAAAAATTCAAAAAAGCAATCGGAATAGATCCTTACTCATTGACTGCCTGTCTCTCATACGGCACAGCCCTTATTGAGGCAAATAAGTACGAAGAAGCTATTGAAATATTCCGGCAAATAAACAAAACCAGACCGAATGACATCCCCGCCTCATACCACTGGGGAAAATGTCTTTATAATCTTAAAAAATACAAAGAGGCCATTGAGAAATTTGAGCAGGTAATCTCCCGTGACCCTGGCAATATTGAGGCGCTCCTTGCCCTGGGGCTGTGTTATTACAACCTGAAAAACTACACTGCTGCATGTGAAAAATTCCAACATTGCACAACGCTCGATCCCAAAGCTTCCATGCCCCATGCATGCCTTGGAATACTACTGTACGAACGCAAAGAATTTGAAGAAGCCATTAAGATATTCAGAAAGGCTGCCCGCCTCGATTCAAAAAACAGCATCGCGAATCATGGATGGGGCAATGTACTCTTTAAATTAAAGAACTATGAAGATGCGATAAAAAAATATAAAAAATCAACCTCCCTTGACCCCGGTAATTTAGCCGCGCATTATAATTGGGGGCTATCCCTGTGCAAGCTGCAAATGTTTAACGAATCCATTAAAAAATATGAACAAATACTCACCCTCGACCCTAATTATGCAAATGCCTATGTCGGATGGGGCATAACCCTCTATGAAACAAATCAATATGAAGATGCTCTGAAAAAGTGTGAAGAAGCCGTATCTATCGACCCTGTACATTCCGGCGCCCTTTCTCTCCGGGGACACACCCTTTATAAATGCAAAAGATACGACGATGCGGCCGTAAAATTTCTGCAGGCAACGAAATACAATACCACTCATGCGGATATATTTAATATTGCCGCTTACCTGCATTGGAAGCGGGGACAATACGAAAAGGCCGGAAACCTCTGGAAAACAGCCTGCGCCCTCTACGAACAAATGAGGGAAATGGCAAAAGAAACTCTTTCCGCCGACTTCTTCCAAAACTACGGGGACATTCTCTATAATGTGTTTGGGAAAATGGACAAGGCGGAAGAAATGTATCAGGAAGGGCTCTCTCTCAACCCCGATCATACGGGAATTCTGATCAGTCTGACACAGTTATATCAGGAAAAAAAAGACACAAACATCGCCGCAGGAACGGACGCATTTCTGAAGTCGCAGGAGGCATTTCAAAAAGCAGCATTTTCTTTAAAAGAACAGCTCCGGCTGGCAAAAAGCGCAGGAAAACTTAACCTTCTGGCGCAATTACTATTGATCGCCGAAAACCTTGAAGAAGCGGAAAAATATTTCAAAAATGCCCTGGAAGGCACTGAAGACAGCACACTAAACGAAAGAGAAATGTCAGAAGCCTATACAAACTTAGGAGCAATCTCTCTCCATAAAAAAGATTTCCAGGCGGGACTGCAACATCTGAAACGCGCCATCGAACTGGATGCTACAAACCTTGCTGCACAATGCAACATTGCGGCGACATTTCTCAAGATGGAACAATGGGAAAACGCAGAAGCCGTCTACAAAAAAATCCTGGAATATCTCCCGAACCACACGGAGTCACATATCGGACTGGCGGAGGTATACAGAATAACGGGAGATCGCGGCGCCAGGAGTTGCTATAAACAGGCGCTTTCACACGTATCACAGGCTCTCTCCCTTGCCGAATCGGAAACAGGCTCTAAAAGACTTGATAAAAATATCCTTGCGGCGCTATTCTATGCAAAAGGATACATCAGAATAAAAGATCACCAGTCATTCAGGGAAGCGAAAGACGATACCCTTTACCATCTGGCATTTGAAGACTTTGAACACTGCAGAAATTATAACCCCAACAGCATTCTGGCAACCGTCGCTATAAACGCTTTGCAAAAAAAACTGCGCACGGCTTCTCCTCAGTGGATTACAGAAAAAATAGGCCCCGGCACAATAATATTCCTCTCTCTTCTGGTTTTTATCGCGGGTCAGATAAGCTTTTTTACCGGCATTCCAAAAACCATTAACCTGAATCACTACGCAATCATAACCGTTGGCTCTCTCATTTCCATCGCGGCAGGTTTTTATTTGCCGCAAATTATGCGTCAAAAGAACATAAATATCGAATTAGAGGAATACCCCCTGCCCCTGTTATCAACCGCAACAAACCGAATTGGCATAGAACTGGAAAAAAGCCCCATAGACCTGCTGAATATACTCCCTCCCAAAATCACTTGGAAATTATAAGAAATTATACTATCATTCTGTAGATTTTAGGTATTTTCTCGATCACATTTATTTTATTATCTTTTACCCGTTTTTATAGAAGAACCGTTCATGACGAAAGAAGAAGTCCTGAAAACTGTATTGAATTCCCCCTCCTTGCCTACGCTGCCTACCGTTGCATCGAAACTCATTTCAATATCTTCGAAACCGGAAACCACGATGACGGAAATTGCCAATCTGATTTCCAAAGATATCACCATGTCGGCAAAATTATTAAAGATTGCCAACTCCGCCTTTTATAGCTTTTCCAGTAAAATCAGCACCGTTCACCAGGCGGTGTCAAATATCGGAAAAAATGCGATCCGAAGCCTTGTCCTCTCCGTTTCATTCCTTACCATTAAAACAAATTATAAAGACGAGGTATTTGATTATGAAAAACATTGGCAGCAATCTCTCTCCTCAGCCGTTGCGGCAAAACTTATCATGGCGGAAGTCGACAAAACAGACCCGGAAGAAATATTCAGCGCCGCGCTCCTGCAGGATATTGGAGGATTAATCCTCGCGCGGTCCTTTCCGCAGCAATACAAACAAACGATGAAAGCGCTCTCTGAAAATAATGAAGATTGTATTGAAACCGAACGGCAAATTATCGGAGCGGATCACGCACTTGTCGGTTATGCGGTCACTCGCAATTGGGGTTTTCCGGCAGAATTACTGATACCCATACTCTACCATCACAACCCTGAAGGTTATAAAGAAAACAATAACAAACTCAAAACAGCTATAAATGTAGTTCACTTATCGGGAATAGTTACGAACATACTATTCTCCAAAAATCCACAAGACTATCACCGGCAGTTTATGGAAAAATCCAGGAAAATACTTAATTTTGACAACAAGGTTGCCGACAGGATACTTAAAAAGGTACATACGGAAATAGCTGACGTTGCCGGTTTCTTCGACTTCAACATATCAAATCCCAAATCGATTGAAGAAATTCTGCAGGAGGCCAACATTGCCTTAAGCCTCATCAACTTATCCTACGAACAGATGAACAAGGAACTCATCGCCGCAAAGATGGAATTGCAGAAGCTTGCCAAAGACCTTGAAGAAAAAAACAAACGGCTTGAAGTACTTGCAAATATAGACGGATTGACCGATGTATACAACCACCGGTACTTTCAAAACTTTCTCGAAACGGAGATTCGCAGGGCAATGCGCAAAGAAACATCCGTAAGCCTGATCCTCTTTGATGTGGACTACTTCAAAAAATTTAACGATAGCTACGGACATCAGGCGGGTGATTTCATATTAAAGGAAATGTGCAAACTGGTAAAAAAGAACATTCGCGACTACGACATAGTTGCCCGGTACGGCGGCGAGGAGTTTGCCATTGTTCTTGTGGAAACACCGGAGGAAGAGGCCATAGAAATTGCAGAAAAACTCCGGGAGACCATTGCTGCACACATCTTTATTGACGGCATCAACGAATACACCGTAACCGCCAGTTTTGGCGTGGCAACCATGAGTCCCGCTATAGAAGAAATAAAACAAGGCGATTTTATTGAATCCGCCGACAAGGCCCTCTATGAATCAAAGAAAAAAGGCCGCAACAAAGTAACCGCACACATCCAGAAAAAGAAATGGTTCGGAAAGGGATAGTTTGGTTTCCCTTCTTCGCAACCTCAACGAATCGTGATTGAAAGGAAAACAAGATATGATACACATGGAAAACACAAACGATTCTGAGAAAACCGGAGGATACTAAAGTCTTTTCCAGATTATCAAAAGATCTGATGTGGATTTGCCCACAATAAAGATTTGATCTGTTCAATGTCTAATTGACCCCAAACCCCTCTATTTGAAAATAAACCTCAGCGCTTTTGTGTTTTAGTGGTTAGTTCTTCTCTCTACCTAATCCAGTAGAATATGACCTCTTTTTTCTTATCTATAGGATCAAATTCATGATGATCCGCTGTCAATATTTTAATGCCTCTCGTTTTTGCCTCGGCGATAGCTATTGAATCTGCAAGTGAAATTCTATAGGTGGCTTTCAACCTTCCGGCCTCTTTGAAAACAATATCTTCTAATTTATCAATGATTATTAAAGGTAAAGATACTATTTTAGCAAGTATTTCTTCCGCTTTGTCTTTTCCATCTTCACGATATATACCGTAGTATATTTCAAGAACATTAATTTTATTCATAAATACCTTACAACCGCTCTGTTTCGCCCGAACAAGAATGTCTTCAACCACATCCGCACCGTTTTCATCATTTAAAAAGGCAATAATTGCACAGGCATCAAACAAAAATGCTTCTTTCATCGCTCAAGCACCTTTTCTTTTTTTTTCAAACACAAGTATCTTTCTGTTGAAAAATGGGACCCCTTCAAAGAACCTCTCGCATCTCTTATGGGGTCTGTTTTGGGTTTTAACAAAATACCTTCTTCCGTTTCTATGAGTTCAACTTCTTTTCCCTTCAGTTTTCTTGCTATCTTCTCCGGAAGATTCAATTGTTCCGATTTCACCACAACTGCTTCCATTTACAGCTCCTTTCTTGAGTGTTTTCCAATCAATTGCTTTGCCATCTTTAATATCTTCTAGTGTCTAATTGCATAAATTGTTGATAGTATTTATCTTCTGAAATCCCTTTATTCTACTGGTATCTGCGGCAAAGAGATATATTGTGTATTATTGCAATTAAGCACTAGCGACAGATTTTCTGATTTTAATAGATAGTTTATACGGCATTTGCCAGAAAATGCGGTGTATGAAAAGTTTAGTATACTTTCACCGCAAGCCAATTTGCAAGGCAAAACCTCCGTAAATTCCATGGCGGGTGTAGTTCTCCACTTCAGAAACGAAAAATGAAGCCGGGCAGTTTTGTTGAGGCAGTTAACGCCACCGCCGGGGATGTGGTTATTACAAAAATGGTTTGCCTGCTGCTGTCTTGATGAGTCTGGACTAATTTGAGGGCGGATAAGAAACTGTGGCAACTCATGCGGATTTGCCAATAATGCAGTGTGCTGGTTCAGCAAAAGGTTGAATTTCACAGAGAAATGAATACTTGTCCTCGTGAAAACGGGGAAACGATGAGAATAGATAAATCACAAATCAAGGTGTGACCCCATGTCTGTCCCCATGTCTGTCCCATGTCCATGTCTTGACGGCATCAACGAATACACCGTAACCGCCAGTTTTGGCGTGGCAACCATGAGCCCTGCAATAGAAGAAATAAAACAAGGCGATTTTATTGAATCCGCCGACAAGGCCCTCTATGAATCAAAGAAAAAAGGCCGCAACAAAGTAACCGCACACATCCAGAAAAAGAAATGGTTCGGAAAGGGATAGTTTGGTTTCCCTTCTTCGCAACCTCAACGAATCGTGATTGAAAGAAAACAAGATATGATATACATGGAAAGCACAAACGATTCTGAGAAAACCGGAGGATACTAAAGTCTTTTTCAGATTATCAAAAGATCTGATGTGGATTTGTCAATAATAAAGATTTGACTCGTTCAACGTTCAACTTTCTAAGGGAAATCAGAGAATATACACCACGAACACCTCCTTGAATTTTCGTGCTATAATTTTCAAACGAAAATTCCTTCCAATATCTTCTTTACAATCTCTTCTGCTCTCGGCTTCACTTCTACTACGAGCTTCTCAAACTCATTTTCACCAAGTTCCTTTTCAAGATTTTTGAGGTTTGATTCGGTTGTTTCAAGGTTTCTGTCTTCTGCCTTGATGAATATATCTTTCGCAAGCAGATAGCATGCTAATGCTTCTTTGTGTTTTTTTTCGTCTCTGTAGATATCGCCCAGATTACTGAGCCATGCACCTTCTCCGTGTTTGTGTGCAATTTCTTGCGCAATCTTTAAAGCTTTTTTATAATATCCGACAGCTTTTTTTGTATCGTCTAAGCCACGGTAGGCTAAGCCAAGGTTTCCAAATCCTATGGCTTCACTTTGTCTATTCCCAATTTCTTGGGCAATCATCAATGCCTTCTCATAATACATAATGGCACTTCTTAAATCACCCAGATAGTTATAAGCAAGACCAAGATTCCCAAACACTGCACTTTCTCCTTGTTTATCTCCGATTTCTTGTGTAATTTTCAGCGCCTCTTCATAATATCCAATGGCTTTTCTCAACTCACCAAGATCCCTATAAGCATTGCCAAGGTTTCCCAGCCCTGCACCTTCACCTTGTTTATCTCCAATTTCTTGCGCAATCTTCAGCGCCTTTTCATAAGACACAATGGCACTTTCTACATCACCCAGTTTATAATAAGCACTGCCAAATCTTCCAAGCTCAACGCCTTCACTATGTTTGCTTCCAATCTCCCTTGCAATCTCAAGTGCTTTTTCATAATATCCAATCGCTTTTCTTGTCTCACCCAAATCACAATAAGCTAGGCCAATGTTTCCTAGTTTTACGCATTCACCTTGTCTGTTTCCAATTTCCTGAGCAATCTTTAGTGCTTTTTCATAATACACAATAGCCTTTTTCACATCACCCAGATGACTGTAAGCAATGCCGAGGTTTCCTAGTCCTGCATCTTCACCTTGTCTATCTCCAATTTCTTGGGCAATCTTCAGTGCCCTTTCATAGTATTCAACGGCCTTTCTTGTATCGCCCAAACAATTATAAGCAGTGCCAAGCTCTCCAAGGGTTGCTCCTTCATTTTTTCTATCCCCAATTTCTTGTGTAATTTCTAAGACTTTTTTATAACAATCAATCGCCTCACTTACCTTACCCAGAACACGATAAACATTGCCAAGGTTTCCAAGAATACCGGCGTGAACACTTATTTCTCTCAGTATTGGTTTATCTCTAAAACGGTCATTTGGGAGTACTTCCATATACAGATCAACAAGCGTTCTGTAGTTTCCCCATCTATACAAATATTCATAAAATTTAAAGTCAAAAATAATGCTTGCTGCCTTGTCATATTCCTCGGCCATACAAGCATGATAGAACACTTCTAACAAGGAGTGCAAATCTTCCTTTTTTAGGCACTTTTTGGGTAGGGGAAGGGAAAGATAATATTGATAAGCAAAACCATGACGTTTCACTTTATCAAATATCTTGATATACATATAGTTTTGTATCAAAGGATCTTCCCAGTAATCTTCATTTGTTTTCTGCAACAGCGATTTTCTGTTTAGGTTTAATGCCATCTTTTTAATAACAGCTTCAGTCCAACCAGGATCCATCGCAATGGCAGCTATTGCCCTTGTTGGTACTGGTTCTCTAAACAATGATAAATACTGGAGCAGCCTACGTTCTTCTGCGTTTAACCTTTCTGTATAAACCTTATCCAGAATTCTTTCTGCCACTTCGCCTTTTTCTCCAAGCCACAGAGTTTTATCAACCAAGATACTAGAAAGCGTTTCCATTCCTTCTTTGAGAAGCTGCACCAAAAGAATAAGGGCGAGAGGATGACCACCAGAAAGCTTTATAACTTTTCTGAGTTCATCATCATGCTCAGTTAAACCGTTTTTCCGTAAAAGTTGGATGGCTGCGGACTCATCAATGCCACCGATAGGATAGCATTTCGGCCGGATTCCGCGTTCACTTGAAGGATATTCCCAGCTTGTAAATAAAATTCTACTTCTTCCGGCACTCTCCGTTGCTTTCTCTATTATATCTGAAAAAACAGGCTTAAGAGGCGTATTTGTTTCGGAATTGAGAAGAATCTCAAAATTATCCAGAACTAAAAAATAAGGTGCCGCATTTAACTCTCGGAAGAATAAATTAAGTTGATCTTCAGTTTTATATTTTCCAATATCTTCAATTGGTTTGCCTATAATTGTAAAAAAACTACTCACCATGTCACTAATATCAATCGTATCAGCTACTCTCCGCCAATATATACCTGCATATACACCACTTTTTTCCAATCTATCTACGTACATACTTGCCAGAGTAGATTTTCCAGTACCTCTGAAACCTGTGATAACCAACACTGAACTATCTTTGAAAAATTCGTCAATTTCATTCAGTTCCTGCTGCCTGCCAAATATATTTGCAGGATCAGTGGTAGGTCTGATACCTTGTGTGTAAAGCCACGACTTACCGTAAACAGTCGAATCATCAGGAAGAATAAAAGTACAATCTTTATAAACAGTTTGTGTGATATTTTCACCAATAGCAACCTGTCCCTGGACATTTCCAAGTTTAAAATCCTTGCCTACCTGTATTTTAGGAATTGAAGAATCATGGAGTGTCATTTTATAATCTTTAAATTCAGGATAGAAATGAGAGACCTATACCAATCAATTTTGCTATCTTTTCCGCTACTTCATAAAGTTCTGAAATATCTTTTATCGTCTTACCTGTTTTTTTAATAGTATTAACGCTGTTTTCAAACCTCTCTTTAATTTTTGATAGAACAGGCTTATCCTTATTAGCTTCTTTGATGGCAGCGCTTATATCACCGTTAATAATACTTTGGTCTTCAGAGGAAAGACCAAGCTTCGCTATCCACTCTTGGAAGTCAAGAAGACTCTTCCTGAGTTCTTCAAGATCGATTCGCCCTAGAGATTGGGTTTGTATAATATTTTTCCCTATTGCAACTTGACCGCTAACATTTCCAATGGTTACATTTCCACTATTTATTCCTGAGACATTTGTGCCATTTTTGTCTGAATCATATTCCATCTTCATTTTTACCTCTAATTTTGATACTCAAGTAGGTTAAGGGGTAATTTGGGGGTCAGGGTAATTTGAGGACAAAGGGTCACCTCTGGACAATTGACAATATTTTCCTGAATTGTTTATGTAATGTAGGACCTTTTGCAAGTCGTTGACGGAAACGGCTAACTGTTTTACTCACAGAAAAATAACTCCGCACCTCATGCTTTTGACCGACTTCTTTTAATGTCATGCCACCATGATTAACCGCGAGAAACAGTCAAGTAGGTTGTTGGGTTTCGTGCCTCATCCCAACCGAACCTGGCTAAAATGGAATGGTAACTTTTATTTCCGGTATCCTCTCAAAATCATTTCTGTTTTCAGTAACTATTTCTAAGACGTCATTTTCTTTCATACAGGCCACTATTAGTGCGTCCCATAAGTGAATTCTATATTCAAAGGTTATATCAATAGCTTTTAACAATGTGTCAGTATCCCGGTCTATAATTTTCCAGTTTTTCGACTTCAATATGTCTTCTATAATCGTTTTTGCAACTATAATAGAAATGGGGTTCTCCACTTTCCTGGTGATAACAACAAAGAATTCCATGAGGTTTTGCAAACAAACAATGCCGCCACCTTCTTCCCATACGGACTTCAAAAGTTCCCTTGCTGCCCTGTGTTTATAGCCTTCGGAGGCATCGTAGGCATATACGAGAATATTTGTGTCTATTAGTCTATCTTTCATACAGGTCTTCACGTTTTAAATATAGTTTCTTTCCAAGATAAAAACCTTTATCAAGCAAATGTAGTTGTCTGTTTTTTATTTCTTCTTGTTCCTCTTTATTTATGATCTTCATAGTAACGAATGCTTGTGTGCCGGCAGGGAAATTGATTTTTTCATCAAATCGGATTGTATTATCCTCAATAATGCCTCTATAAATCTTTTTCATATTTCTTTGACATCCTTTCCCGATATTAACCAAGGAATAATTGCAAATAATTGCAAAAAAAGCAAAGGGGGTCAAACCTAATCTATTGACAATAATATGGTTTTTTTCTTAAAACGATTATACCTTTAACTGTTTTAATTACAAGGATATGTTGGGGATTGATTACTATTCAGGTAAACATTTTATCCGCATAGATAACTATTCGCCGGAGAGCGCTTTCTCGCACTGGTTATACAGGAACATTAAGGAATCTCTTTTCTGCATTTTTTCTTTTAGTCTCTTTCTTGCCTTACTCATCCCGCCAACCGTCAAACCTCCCAGTCCCTGGCCGATCTCTCTTAAACTTTTAGGGGAAATGGGTATCCTTGGGGACTAAGGGCAACCCATTACAATGGACTTAATCAAGCCTTTATCCATGAGCTTTCTCAATAATAACACCCTCCTCCAGTATTTCTCCGCCAATTTCGAAATAGTCTGATTTTTCCAACTCCTCTTCCGTAAAACCAATCGGGTCAATGTCAATATCTGTTTTTATGCGTCTTGCATAATCCGACAAAAGCATACTCCTTGTTATATCGTCCATTCTTTTAAACCCGTCGGAAATCACGGCAATATCTATGTCGCTTGACTTTGTAAGATTACCATAGGCATAAGGCCGAAAAGGAAAATTATTTTTACCGTAACCCTTTTCTGAAATTTTTTTGCATATCTCATGATTATTCTTCTAACTTCATCTATTTGTAAACCATTTGATTATCATCTCCGTATCCTTTAACAAGGATGTTGACAATAAACATTGCAAAATTATATCGTCAGGCAAACAACGAAAGCGGGAAGTGTGCGGCAATTTCTTTAAAATGTCTGTCCAGCGTGTAGAGGGGAATATTGTTTTCTATGGCAGTCTGTGCTATAAGCAAATCTACCGTTCCTATGTTTATCCCCTTTTTAGAGAGATGGTACCCCATTAAACCGGCGTTTTTATACGACTCCTCTTTTGTGAGGACGTAATGAATTGCAGTGAGAAATCTCTCTAAAAACTTCAACTCCGTTTCTCCTGCAGCGCCTCTTTGCAATTCAAGCGTGATAATTCCTGTAATGGCTGCCCTCTCCTCAACTAAAATGTTCTTTAAATAACCAGAGACTTCACTGCCACTTTTTCTGAAATACTCTATCCAGACAGAGGTATCTATCAGGATTTTATCTTTCATGCCTGAGTCTCTCCCAGTCTTTCTTAAATTTTAATTTACCCTCCATCTCAAACGCTTCCTCAATCCTCTTTTTCTTAACAAATTCTTCAAGGGCAATAATCACACCCTCCTTTTTGGTTTTGCTATGAGACAATTTCATTGCCTCATTCAGCAATTCTTCAGGTATATCTAATATTGTTTTCATAATATATCTCCATTTAAGTATTATATATATTCATAATAGCCATATTTGTATATCCTGTCAATAATGTATTTGCGTCAAGCCGGGTTGTTTTGCCCCTTAACAATCCTGTTATTCCTCTCGATGTTTTCTTTGATTTCCGGTGCGCCATACAAATAAACAGGACAAAGGGTCACCCATTTGCCTATTCCATTTGGTCGCATTTCTCCAACGTACTTCTGATTTTTTCAAGCATGTTTTTTACTTTCTTGGGTCCGTACCCAAAAACATCCATTTCAGTTTTATAGACACCATTATCTTCGATACGTTCGAAATATAACAGGGGGAGGGAATAATTTTGGGAAATTTTCTTCAGATAGTTCAATGCGCTCTCCGGCACGGTTCTGCCGACAGGGATGGCGGTAAGAATAGATTTGCCTTTGATCCAATTCAGGTTTTTTACAATAACCCTGGATATATCCGGCCTCATCCAGCCGGGAAAGTTGATCTCGTTCTGCAACCAGGAACAATTAAAATCAGCACAGAGTTTTGGGCGGGATGCGTATATGGCACAACCTTTGGGAGTAATGTTAGGACAGGGATGACCAGGATAAACAAGCGTGCCATTGATATTCATCTTTACCCATCCATCGCAGCATGCAGTGCATGGGCCGCAGTCTTTTTTATCGTTTGTATTCTGCAACACACAACTCCTTCTCAATAATAATTAGCGTCACGACCTCTCTTCCTGTTTCATTTTATCAGAATTCTTTCCCGTCATTTTCTGGAAATGAAGGACTCGGCCACAAGCAGACCGAATACAAGCAATAAGAAAATCCCCCAGAGGGTTTTCTTTGCTTCTCCCGTAACCACCTCGCGCCTCTCTCCGGAACGGAAAGACCGTATCGTCACGTTTGTTTCTCCCATAAGCGCAGTAAGTTCTTTTTCCCCGATTTTCTCCGGATTGGACTCCAACACGTCGACATTTACCGGAAAGAAGAAAGGATTTTTAAGCTGTGATGCATCATTTATGATACATGAATAAATGCCCGGCACATGGGTTTCGTTGTAAACAAAATACTTTTCATTCTCTATCACCTGAGGAGATAGGAGGGTTTTTGTTCCCTCGGGATTGGTCATTTCCAGATTTTCCGCATCGTAGGGGGAGGGAAATTGCCAGCTTTGTCCCACAAGGGTTTCGTGTCTGGTATCTCCGGTCACACTTCCTGATATATACCGGCACAACTGCTGTATAAGCGGGACAAAAAGGGGCTTTACCGGCAGATCTGTCCAATCTCTGTCGATAGACGAGGTAAACAACACCGCCTTTCCCTTCCCAACCTGTCTTTCAATAATGGCAGGGGTATTGTCGGAAAAGGAAAGTATCGTTTTTGCACCTTCTAAGGGAGTAGGGTCTAAGTAAAATACCTGGTAAAAGTTAATCGATGACATCATGGTACTATGCATTTCGAAAAGAACACGCATCACCGGATGGGTTTCGCCGGATATCTTTACATGGAGGGGTTGTTCCTCCGTAATCAGTGTATTCCCGGAAAAGGTTTTCTTTGTGTGAAGCCGGTGCGGAAGCAAAGACCCGAACGAACTATTGTAATAACTGCTGTCTACTTTATCGCCCAAAGAAAAAATGACCGCACCTCCTTCTTTTACATATTTTTCAAGTTCCCATACTTTTTCATAGGGCAGCATTTCAACATTGCAGAAAAAGACGATGTCAAAATCTTCAAATTTCAGTCCTTCCACTTCTTGTACGGAACATATGACCGGTTTAATGGAGGAGGCGTGTTCACGGGCTGGGTTTAAGGCCTTTTCCAGATAAAATGTTTCGCTCTCATAGATATTTGTCCTGGGATCGCCGTCAATTAACAGCGCATCGATCTTTTGTTCTTCATTCAGGGTAAAATACCGTTTATTGTCAGTAATCAAATTATCATCGGGGATTTCAATCCAGCCGAAGTGGCTTCCTTTTTCCACTTTGAAGCAGAATTCTTTCGTTTCGGCGGAATTTGCCTCACTATTAAAAAACCCCTGCGTCACTTTTTTTTGATCGACAAAAACCTGTGCCAGAAGATTTTTTATTTTATCCGGTGAATAATTAAATACCGTTGCCTTGAAAGAAATATCTCCGCTTGTACCGAATGCATTGTTGCGAAGTTCAAGGCCGGTAAGAGCAACGTTTTTTGATTCTTTTCCCTCCGACACATCTACTATGTGAACGCATGCAACATTATTGTGCAATTTCTGCTGACCGTTCTGAAACCATTGCAGGTCCCAGCCGTTTCGCGCCAAATCCGTAATAATAAATATCTGCTTAACGGGGGCTTCGTCAGCGATCAATATTTCTATTGCCCTGTCCAGCGCGGATGTAATGTCTGTGGTGGAATATCCGGAATGTAAATCATCAATAATGGCGGTGAGTTTTTCCTTATCGTACTCAAGTTCCGGCACATCCTTTGAATTTGCCGGAGAGCAGCCGATAACAGCCGCCTTATCATCCTTTGTCAGATTCCCGATAATGTTCCTTGCCGCGTCTTTTGCAGAATGAAAAAGGGTGTTAGTCTTTTCCGCATATTGCATGCTGTATGACTCGTCCACAATAATAACACTACTGGTGGGAGTTTTGCCGTCAGCGCCGCCAGCCCCATAACTTTTGATAAATGGTTTGGCAAGCGCCATCGCAAGAAAGGCAAACAGGCATGCCCGGAGGACAAGGAGTATCAGTTGTCTGAGTTTGAACTTTACATAAATACGTTTATTGGATTGGAATAAAAAATCGATAGCCGCAAATTTATGGGAAATCGCCTTTTTTTTATTGATAAGATGTATGATAACGGGGATCGCGGCTCCCAGAATCCCTATTAACAAAAGCGGATTGAGAAAGGAAATCATAATAAAATGTAATTAAAAATATTATCTCTTGATAATGGAACGCAAAACATTTTCCCTTCGAGCAAGAAACTGAATTAATGTCTGGTCAAGAGGCGTAGAAGTATCTATCATCCAGTAATCTATTTGATTCTCAAGGCATGTTTTTTTGAATTGTTCAATAAAGCGGTTTATCTCTGCGAGATATCTCTCTTTAATTGTTTTAGGGTCTGCCAGTATCTTTCTCTCGTCCTCCATTGATTCAAAATACGTAATTGCCTCAAAAGGAAATGTGAGTTCATAATGATCCAGAATATGAAATAACACTACCTCGTTCTTTTTAAAATGGAAATACTTCAGTTGCCGGGTAATCGCTTCCCTGTTATCAAAAAAATCAGATATGATGATGATTAATGAACGATGGCTGATTTTTTCAGCAAATTCTTTCAATACGGCGCCGGTATCGGACTGCCCCTTTGCCTCCAAACCTTCCAGTGTTTTAATAATCGCGTGGAAATGGGAAAGCCTCGAACGCGGAGGCACGTATTGCTTTACCCCATCACTGAAACAGACCAATCCCACAAGGTCAGATTGTTTTAACAATACATATGCCAGCGATGCGGCAAGGGTAATCGCATATTCAAGCTTGCTAACCCCTTTTGATTTATACCCCATTGAACCGCTGGCATCGACAAACAAATAGCTTTTAAGATTGGTCTCTTCTTCGAATTGTTTTACATAATATTTATCCGTCTTTGCCTGTACTTTCCAGTCAATATGTTTTATCTCGTTGCCGGGAGAGTACTCTTTATGTTCAAGGAATTCGATGCTGGAACCGGTGTAAGGGCTTTTGTGAATGCCGGACATTACTGCATCCGCCACCAGCCTTGCGCGCAATTCCATGTTAGCGATTTTTGAGAGTGTTACCGGATCAAAAGGATTTTCCGTCATTTTCCACCATTATCCTTTCACCGCACAAACGGGGGCAAAAAATTTTCTCTGCACAGTTTTTTTTAAGGTGAGATTCTTTTTGGTTGTATACTTTATCTATTCTTTTACCGTATCAATCAACTGATCGATGACGTGAAGCGAGGTCTTCCCTTCAGCCTCGGCATGAAAATTGGTAATGATGCGGTGTTGTAATATGGATTTTGCAAGTTCCCGAACGTCATTACAGGTGGCCGCATACCTGCCATCCAGAATCGCCCTTGCCTTACCGCCAAGGATAAGATATTGCGAAGCGCGGGGACCCGCCCCCCAGCTAATCCATTTTTTTACAAAATCAGGCGCGTTCGAATCATTTGGCCGGGAAGAGCGAACCAATCTCACCGCGTAATCAAGCACATGATCGGCAACAGGCACTCTCGTAACCAAATCCTGGAGGTTTATTATTTCCTCCGGGCTAAACACCTTTGATACGGAAGGTTTAAAGGCGGAGGTCGTGGTTCTTACAATTTCTATTTCCTCGTCCTTCGAAGGGTACTGCACATTAATCTGAAACATAAACCGGTCGAGTTGCGCTTCAGGCAGAGGATACGTGCCTTCCTGTTCAATGGGATTCTGCGTGGCAAATACTATGAAAGGAAGTTCAAGTTTATATGTGGCGCCGCTCGCGGTTACTTTGTGTTCCTGCATGGCCTGTAAAAGAGCTGCTTGTGTTTTCGGCGGGGTACGGTTGATTTCATCGGCAAGCAGAATATTGGAAAAAATAGGGCCTTTGATAAATTTAAAAAACCTTTTTCCTGTATCGTGATCTGTCTCCAGGATATCCGTGCCGGTAATATCCGCAGGCATGAGGTCGGGGGTGAATTGTATGCGGTTAAACTGCAAATTCAAAACATCCGCTAACGTGCTCACGAGCAGTGTTTTCGCAAGACCGGGAACCCCCACAAAGAGACAATGCCCCTTGCAAAAAAGGGCGATGAGGAGTTCGTCAATAACCTCTTCCTGCCCGATAATGACCTTTGCAATTTCCTTTTTAATCCTTGCGCGTCCATTTACTATTTTTTCAATTGCCTGAAGGTCGGATTTTTCCATTTCAAGGGAAGTCATAAAAATTATCTGTATATCAACATTTAATGCTTCGACCCCGCTCAGCATGACTATTTAAAACGGTTTATAAGCAGTTAAACGGTATTGTCACCCTGAGCGGAGTCGAAGGGTTATTTCTTGTGTGAAAATGAAAAAAAAGAGCGTCGGTGTCGAAGCTGCTCAGATAAGCCCAAAACTGAGCAATAAACGACCAAGGCTTTTCCCCGGCACCAACGCTCTCCTATTTTTACCAAAAATTAAGTTAATTGTGAATGAAAATTTTCGATTTACCTATTTTTAATAATTTAATGAGACTGTAATACCTTTCTTTGTAACAACATAGACATCGCCTTTGCGCTTCTTTCCGGAGAAGGAAATACGGGATAATGACGTTCTTCCAATAACTGTTTTACCTTCATCGTAAACGTTCCGCCTACGGTACACACCACCGCCGGTTTCCCCGATGCCTTCATTGTATTATCAATAATAGATACAATTTTCTCAGACATCCCTTTAGGAGACATAAGCGGAATAATGATCGCCGCATCATATTCGTCGCTTTCGACCATACACGTTTGCAAAGCAACGCGATAATCCTCATCGCACGCGCTCCCTGTCAAGTCAATGGGATTGTTCACAACATAAAACTGCGCAAATTTTTCCCTTAACTTCTCCTTCAGTTGAGGAGAAGGCGGAACCACTTCCAAACCATTCTCCGTACAATAGTCCGCCACAATAACGCCAAAACCTCCGCCGTTCGTAACTATTAATATCCTGTTTCCCTCCGGAGGGTTTTGCATGGAAAGAACTTTTATTCCGTCAATAAACTCTTCCAGACCATTTGCTTCAATAATACCCGCTTTCAAAAATGCCGCTTTATAGATAGCATAGTTTCCTGCAATTGCCCCTGTGTGCGATTTCGCGGCGGCGATTCCCGCAGCTCCTTTCCCCACCTTTAATGCAACAATTGGTTTTTTCCGTGAACATGCCTTTGCGGCTTCAATAAACCTTCTTCCGTGATCAACCGACTCCATATAGATCGCAACAACTTCTGTATGAACGTCGTCCCTTAAAAATGCCAAAAGATCGGACTCTCCCACATCCATCCGGTTTCCATAGTTTGCCATTTTGGCAATACCAATACCCTCCTGCGCCGCTAAATCCAATACGGAAATGGCAAACGCACCGCTTTGTGAAAGAATAGAGAGTACCCCCTTTTTGGGTTTAGTAATCCTTTCCCACGACAGAAACGATGTGGTAAAGTTCGTATAATTATCCAAAACACCCAGACAGTTTGGCCCGATAATACGAATATTACTTTCACGCGCTACTTTCCTGATCTCATCCTCCATCTGAATGCCTTCCGCGCCCATTTCCCGAAATCCCGCGCTGATAATTACAGAATACTGAATCCCCTTTTGCGCCTGCTGTTTTATGATCTCCAATACAAATGATGCGGGTATCGCAATAACCGTAAGCGCTATTTCATCAGAAATATCAAGCAGGGATGCAAAACATTCCAGGCCGAAAACGTTCTTATACTTCGGGTTTACCGGATAAATCTTTCCTGCAAATCCCATATCCAGAAGATTCTTCAGAATAATCCCCGGCAAGCTGCTGGCTTTCTCCGTGGCGCCTATAATGGCGACTGATGAGGGATTGAAAAAGGCATGCATTGTATTTAAGGGAAAAATATCTTCTAAGGTTTGTTGATAAAGAATGAATACGATCAGGAAAATGGATTGTAATTTTCTCGTTTCGGCAAAATGCTATTCGATGGTTTTCTCTATAACCTTTTCAAGTAGTTCTTGAATAGTCTTATCACCCGGAGCCAATGTTAATGCTTTATTCAATGCCTCCTCTGCCAGTTTATATTGTTTCATATTATAATAAGCAAAACCAAGCATTTTATAAGCATCAAGCGATTTCCCATCTATTTCAAGTGATTTCCGGCACTCGTTTATTGCGCCATCCCAATTTTGCTTCTTCAAATAAATATCAGCAAGGAGCAAGTTAATATTTATATGCCCATGACGCGGATATGCCGCATCAAACTCCCTCAAAAAAATTTCCGCACGGTCATAATTCTGCAAATCGAAATAAGCGCCTGCTAAATTATGCAAATAAATCGGATTATCTGGCGCTAATTCCACTGCCTTTTGTGAATATTGAATGGCATTATCGTATTGCTGTTTTCTCTTATAAATAACGCCAACGTTATTATAATAATCCGACACGGAGGGATTTCGTTCGATAAGCTTTAGGTAACATTCCAGAAGATCTTCATATTTTCCCGCAGACAAACAGGTCTTTGTTAAATTCTCAAGGTAAACTTGCCCATCCGGACTTAGTTCCAGCGCCTTCTTGAAACTTTCAATTGCTTTATCAGGCATGCCTTTCTTGAGAAAAATCGCGCCAAGATTATTATAATAAACAGGCTCGGAAGGATTTATTGCTATCGCTTTTTGTGTAAAATATAATGCCTTCTCTGCTTCTCCTTTTTGTAGGTAAATATTTGTCAATCGTTCCAAATACGTGAGATCCTCCGGGCGAATCAAATATGCCTGATAGAATTTCTCCAATGCACGGTCTGTATTCCCTTTATTGAGATACAAAAACCCAAGGTTTCCGTGAAACTGCGCCTGAAACGGGTCCATATCTATTGCTCTGCTATAAAAATCAATCGCCTGATCAACCGTAGGCCTATTAAATTTCTCCGCCAGCATTTGATAAATCATGCCGAAATGAAAAAAGCCAACAAAATGTTGCGGAATAACCATCAAAGAATTATTCGCTTCTAGAAACGCTTTTTGTGCCCATTTTTCATCATTTGTGCCAGATGCTTTTTGTATGTATACTTTGCATAAATCATCGCGGTACATATTTTCGTAAGGATTCAGAAGCACTGCCCTGTTTATAAAGAACACTCCTTTATCGGTTAATTGCTCCGTCTTTTCCCTCTCGGCATAATTCAATATCCTCCTCCCATATTCATAATTCATATCTGCCAGGTAAGAACGTAAAATAAATACCGTAACAAAACCTAACATGGCAAATATCAATACACAATAAACCCACTTAACGAAGATTTTCCCTGACGTCAGATACTCATTTCTCTTTTGAATGGTTTTATCATGCTTTAATCTCTCTTCTCTGCCTTCAATCAATCTTTCGGCATTATTTACTTTTATTATCGAAATACAAAGCCCCATCATGACCCAGAAAAGCATGACAATCGGAGTATTTCCAAAACTAAATTGATTTTGAATAAGATAGCAGATTATCCCCGAGCAAAGCCCTAATATGAGAATCTTATCCTGATTTTTCAGGTATTTATAATTTTTACCAATGTATATTCCAAAGGCAACCAGCAGCCAAATATACGTCCCCAAACCGAAAATACCACGGGTAACGGCGGTATCAAGGATATCGTTATGGATTCGATCCTGCCTTGGAAATTGAAATCCTTTATCCTGTTCCAAAACCGAAAATACCTTTGCCAGGTTTTTTTGAAAGACAATTCCTATAGTATCAGGGCCTATGCCAAGTGCTGGATAGTCCTTAATAATCTCTATCGCTGCAAGATACTGAAAAATGCGGGAAAAGGAGGATCCCGTGACAGCAAATTTTTGAGCAATCCATGGTCTGGGGTGAGTATGCTGTTCAAAATTCGCCAATAATTCTCCACCCCTATTGGTATGGGAATCATTTAAAGAATTATCGGTTTTTTGCACATCGTCAGCAAAATGTTTAATAAATGATGTTTCATGCCGTATATTAAAAACTATTCCTATAAAAACTAATGAAGCTACAACGATTACAAATTTATACCTTTCTATAGTTTGTTTTCTAAAGATTAAAAAAAGAAACGGTATAACACCCCCAATAAGAGCTACAAAACACGCCCTCGTATTAGTGAGCCAAAAGGCAATATATATGATTACAGAGGCTACATAAAAAATCCAAATGGCATATTGCCTGTTAATAAAAAACTCTTTTCCCTCATTTTCTCTTTTAGAACTATTGGACAAAGACCGGCGAATATTATCATCAGATAATTTCTTAGAAGCAGCATCCTTTTGCAATGGAAAACTACTGCTGAAAAACAGTGAAACCGCCACCGGCAATACCATAACAAGCTGCGCCGCAAAGAATACCGGATTCCCGAATGTTGAAAACACCCGTGGGCCTCCGCTGCTCCAAGAAAAATAATCAATCCCAAAACGTTGGAAAATCCCGTAAAAAGAGGATATCGTTGCGCAACTGATAATTGTGATCACTAACAAATAAAGCCTATGGCGTGTAGTGATAAAATTTATCGTTGCATAAAAAAGGAATATGTAACATAAAGTCTCTGTCAAACCCTCATAACGCTTATATGTGCCACAAAGACTCATAATAGGATTTATAGAAACAACCGTTGAAATTATAAAAATAACTATATAAGAAAGAATAGGAATATCTATCGCTGCACACGAAAAATTGTTCTTTTGCTTAAGCGTGAGTAAAAACGACCAAATAACTAAAATAGAAATCGTCAGCAAATACAGTGTCATTGCCTTACTGAGATCAAAAACACTGTATAACCGAATATCAAAAAAGAGGGGTACTATGATGGCTGCCAAAAATAATAGACCTATTATTACTTTTTCGCAGTACTTAGATATGTTTTCAGGAATAGAACTCATTTCACTTCATTTCTCTCACGAAACTGAACACTTGTTAGATTTTCAGAATTATTACAGATTTCTATTTTTTTTGCAACGAAGTATTATTAAAAGACTTACTGATACTTTATAGTGTTTTTTTGTTTATATTTATTTTCCACTTTTTACCGTAATGAAAACTGACGTAACTAATGAGAATAAATAACGTAGAAAGCGTTATAATGCATCCTGTTTTAAATGTTATGGGATCATAGACAAATTCCACGTTGTGTAATCCTTTTTCGAGAAAAATAGATCTGATGATATAATCGGTTTTGTAAATCGTAGTTTCTTTGCCATCAACATATGCTTTCCATCCCGGATAATAGGTGTCACTCAATACAAGAAAGCAGTTTTTATCCGTATTTGTCTGTAACGTAATCTTGTTGGAGGGATACACAAGGTTCTTGATTTCCGAGAGTATTTCTTTTGATTCGAGAAAAAAATTTTCCGCAATATTTTTTGGCGTCTCAATAACAATTTCCCGGAAAGGATCAAATTTTTCGCTAAAAAGCGTTTGAAAAATATCGTGTTTTTCATTAAGACTCGTTATTTTATTAACAAAGAATATACGAGGAAAGACATTCTTTACCTGTGCAACAGAAGTTTTTGCATCTATATTGTCATCGATTTCTGTATTTGTAATTATATATTTTAAGTTTAACATTCTATAAAAATCATTTCTTGTTTTCAGAGAGGCGTTGTCATCGAGAAAGGAAAAAAATTCTTCAAAATAGTTGAGTATAATGGGATTTCCCCCCCCTCGAAATTTAAACAGATGATATGGGAGACTTGTTTCCCCTGCAAGAATTGATTTTACAAAGAAAAAGCGAGAAATGTCTTTACAACCATACAAAAAATAAACAGTATTGTTATAGGAATTAATGATCCTACAGATATCCTTATCCGAACTAACAAAATTAATTATTCCCGGTTTTTTTTCTAATAAAGTGTTGTCATCATAATAATTCAGATTTTTAAAGAAAAAAAATAGGTCAGAAACAATAATAGTTGTAATTAATATATTTAATAATTTGTAATTTAATTTGTGAGTGGTACAAAGAAAAATTATTGCTATTGTAGTAGATAAAAAGAATAGCATGTAAAGACAGTTTTTCAGAATATAATAATATCTTTGTTCTATAGAAAATGGAAGCGAAGGGTTTTGTATTTTATTAATATATTTTTCTAAAACAGAAACTACTACCGATGGGAAAAGGTAGGCTAATAAAATCAGGCAAATAAAAATGAGATAGAAAGAAATTAATACTACAAAAGAAATAAACAAACGACGTTTATTTTCTTTGATTTCTCTATATGAAAAAAGTAAGTAATGTGTGCCAAAACCTGTAATGATCGATAGTGAAAAAACTGCTAATTCTGTATTTCTTGAAGGCCATCTGAAATTTTTCATAAATGGAAGATAAGAATTAAAGAAATGATACATTGGGGTATACATTCCAGAAGCCAGAATGAATAAGAATGCGGAAAGTATGCAAAAAAATGCCGTTAAGTATCTATGGGAAACAAATGGTTCGTTTGTGGCAGAACAAGTATATTGCCTCTTTGTTTGATTATGAAAGAAAAGGAATATTATTGCAAACAGCAGCAAAGTTAACGGAAATATTCCTATATAAAAACTCCCTGTCCAAAATTCAAACAGTGATATTCCCCACCAATCGTTATTAAATCCGGGTACTCCAAAGAAATATGGCACTAGGAAGGTAATCAGATGCAAGGGGTGTAATGAAGCAATTATGAGTTCAGGATCAAAATTTATTGCACGTACAGATAATTTAGTTGCCTCTAATGTGGGAAGCAACTGTACCATACTCAATAAAAAAGCAACTACAAATGCGAGCAAAGGGAAAATAAAAACGAAAAAGATTTTTTTGGAACCGCAACCATGATAACAAAGCAATAGAAAAGTAAAGATGCAATAAAATCCTAAGGAAAGATAAGTAAAATAAATGGCTAACGAATGCCCTCCGAAAAATTGAATAGCAAGAATAATACCTGCTAAGAGAGAATACATTAACGAAGTATTTTTTATCGTTTTATCAAATAAAAAGAAAATTAATGGAATCCATGGTATTGTGCTTACATAGCTTAAGAATTCAAGTCGGCTGATTATCATTCCGTTAAACATAAAAATAATTGCGGAAGTAAATGCCGCGGTTCTTACTACTTTCCAATGCTTCATTAGCAGGAACATAAAAACACCTGCAAGGAAGATATGGAGAATAATAAAGCAGCGATAGGCAACCGCAATAGGAAGAACATAAAAAAAAGCATTGAAGGGATAAAAGATCGCTGTTTGAGGACAAGCAAGGAATGGTTGGCCTAGGCGTGAGTAAGGATTCCATAACGGCATAGTTCCACTTCTGATAGCTTCCCTTGCGAAAATACGCCATGGTAAAAAATCGCAAAAGGTATCGCGTAAAAGCAGTATTTTACCTCTAACAATCATCTCTTCGAAAAAAATGATTGTTAATATAAATAAAACAAAAATAGCAGTAAAATCTTTTTGCTAGGTTTTAGTAAATATTCGCATTTTTATAGTGAAGCTTCATGTTGTATAAATTTATAATACCATAATATAATAAAACGCCTGAGCATTTACAGTCATTTTATACAAATAGGTATTCTTGTGATGCGCTGTAATGTAAAGGATTTGAAATGTTGTCTTGTGTAAATAGAAAAATAATAGTAACAGTTCACCCCTTCCGGATTGTCCCGGTATTTGAAAATGACCCACCCCTAGCCCCTCCCAGGAGGAGAATGCAAGAAGTCCCTGTCCCCTCCTGGGAGGGGATTTAGGGGTGGGTGAACTGTTATAAATAATAAAAAAGCTTAAAAAATTCGTTGAAAAATATCGATAAATATTGAGAGATTAGAGATAATACTTTCCATAAAGGGCAGTACTGTTGAATAAACAATTTTTGAAATATTATACAATTGCAATCTTTTTTATTACCTTTGTTGTTTATTTAAATAGTTTACCGAACTCCTTTGTATATGATGATGAATTTACTGTAGTAAACAATTATTTTATAAAGCAATGGAAAAACTTCCCGGCCCTTTTCAACAACAGGTATTTTTCCCTTTCTTCCGAATTAACCTATCGTCCATTAGTAACTGCTTCCTATTTTATCGATTACGCAATATGGAAGACAAATCCATTAGGATATCATCTCACAAATATTTTGTTGCATTCTCTCAATACAGCGCTTTTTTTTATTTTTTCCCTTTTCATTTTTAACAGAAAAACTCCCGCGTTTCTCTCTGCCTTGTTTTTTTCCTCAAGTCCTGTTTTTTCAGAAGCTGTTAATGCCATCGGATTCCGGGAAGATTTACTGGCATTTCTGTTTATGCTTCTCTCTATTATTTTTTTTGTCGGATGTAATAAAAAAAAATCTGTCTTCTGCTACGTGTTATCATTGATTTGCTATTTTTTAAGCCTTTTTGCAAAGGAAATGGCAATTTCGTTTCCGCTCCTGATTGTTTTATATGATTATGTTTGTAAAAGAAGTATTTCTGAAAATACAGAAAACAGTGGAAAAGAAGGAAATGCTTTGTTGTGTGGGAAAAACCTGAAAAAAAATATGGTTTTCAACCTAAAAGAAAGGTTGTATAAGTATTATGCCGGGTATATTGCCATAGCTATTATTTACCTTATAGTCCGATTTCTGATTATATACAATCCCCTGGAATCAAATCTCTCACTTCCCGCAAAGAGTATGTTTGTAAACATTTTAACTATGACACATATACTTGCCTATTATATAAAATTCATTTTCCTCCCTTTTCCTCCGAACGCCGATTATGTAATGCCATATTTAAATTCCGTTTTTAATATCTCCCTTTTCCTGTCACTTTTGCTGTTTATTTCACTAGGAATCCTGTTCTTTCGTTTGAAATCAATAAACAAACGTTTCATTTTCGGTATTCTTTGGTTTTTTCTTGCGATTATTCCGGTTATGAACATTATTCCCCTTGTCAATATAATTGCCGAACGGTACTTATATATACCAGCCGCAGGTTTCTGTATTATTGTAGGCGAGGCATTTTCGCACACATTATCAAAAGTTCATCAAACAAGGAAATTAAAGATAATACATCGTTTTTATCAAAAGGAAAATAGCGGAAAGTATTTAACGCATCAAATTCCATCAATATTGCTTATTTCCCTGTTCATGATAATTTTTGCGGGAAATATCTATTTTACAACAAAGAGAAACAATGACTGGAAAAACGATACGTCTCTATGGTCAAAAACACTCATTATTTCTCCAAGCAGCGTTAGGGCGCACAATAATCTCGGAGTATTACACATGAAGCAAGGAAAGTTAAATGATGCGATCAAAGAGTTTGAAACAGTGGTTTCCTTAGACAATTCCCATAAGAATGCGCACAACAACCTTGGCATGGCATACTATAAAAAATCTCTCATAGAGGAAGCGGAAAGGGAGTTTGCATTAGCAATAAAAATCGATCCACATCATGCGGAAGCCCATAATAACCTTGGTTTTTTATATGATGGAAAACAACACTATGAAAAAGCAGTCAGTGAGTTTAAAATTGCCCTGCAAAATAAGTACGATGAAAATACTTACCATTATGTTAATAACTATTACAATAATGGGGGTTTTATTGCTGAAGCAATAGAGTTCTGCAATACTCTCCTGAAAAATTACCCCTATTTTGCAAATGTCCATAATGATTTAGGGGTGCTGTATACAAGACAGGGGAATATTAGTGAAGCAATTAAAGAGTTTACAAAAGCAAATTCCATAGATACATCAAATCCGGATACCCATAATAATCTGGGTATTGTCTATTACAAGAAAGGCAATGCAATGGAGGCGGAACGTGAGTTCAAATTGGCAATCAAACTAAAACCAAACCACGCGGAAGCTCATAATGATCTGGGTATTCTGCTTAATGATAAAGGGCGCTATGATGATGCTATTACCGAATTTAAAACCGCAATAGCGATTGAACCAGAGTATGCAAATGCTCACATGAATTTGGGGGTAAATTTGTTGAAACACCGGAACGATAGGAAAGCGGCCTTATTTCATTTAAAGAAAAGTATAGGAATCGATCCGTTGCAGAAACAAGCTGTTGAAATAACCCGTCTCATAGAAAAACTGGAACGATACTTAGGGGAACAATAGTATTTATATACGTTATACCGTAAGAATAAAATAAGGAGGAACGGCAGAGATTCAGAAATGAAAAAGAAACAAACATCGCAAAAGAAAAAGGAGTGGATTAGCGCTATTTTAGTGATTATTATGTTAAATCGGTAAGAAACCCTATAAACCACCTAAGCCATGTTTTAAGTTTTTTTAATCCCCAGTGCGCTTAATGACATCCGGATATCGTAGTTTCCCTTAAATTCGTATTCTTCTTCAAAAACTTTTTTAAAGTTATAAATATTTTTAAAATCGTCCTTCGAGTCTGTTTCTGTCTTCCCCATCAACCCGCTTTCAACAAGGTTGAAGACAATATTCCCGAAATCTATATCCTGTTTTATTCCCCATTGTTCAAACACGGTTAACGTCATAAAACCAAATTGCTTTAATGCATAACGCTTAATCCCTTCCATGAGTTCTTTTCCTGTCACGTGGCGGTCGGAACCAGAGGTTTTATACTGGTTTTTACCAAGCATATTTGTAGTAAATTCGAGCGCCTCGAATACAAATTGATAAGCAAGAGGGGAATAGCGGGGATCATTTTTTACTATTTCCTTTATTTTGCTCCAGGAATTTCTCATATTCGCTTCTCCGGGAAAAAGAGTTTAACTATTAAAATGTTTTTTTATTCATTGATGGCATTGTTGTTTCTTTTCCGGAATTTTCAGGTTCTTTTTCAATCCGGGGAAACAAGGGATTCCCTTTTTTTACTATAATGCCGTTTCTCATAGATTGCTGATATTCCAGACAGGGGGGTTCGTCGCCTTCCAGAATGCCAAGTTGTTTTTGTATTTCAACGCAGGTATTTGGCATAAAAGGGTAAATAAATATCGATATATCTTTGATTGCCTTCGCTAACGAGCTGATTACTCTTTCAAGCTGCGGCCTGTGAGCGCTCGTTTTTGCAAGTGTCCAGGGTTTTTTTCCCTCAATAAATCTGTTTGCCTTTCCTATAAATTCCCAAATCACTTCCAGCGCCTTGCTAAATTGAAGGTTGTCCAGTTCTTTATTTATTTGGTCGCAGGTGTTTTGAGAAGATTCCTTTAACTCATCCTCATCTTCAGAATATTCAGGGATTGCCGCATCAAAGTATTTTTCAACCATAGTAAGTGCGCGCTGCAACAAGTTGCCGAGGTCATTGCCAAGGTCAGAATTAATCCTGCTTATTAAGGCAGAGTAAGAAAAATTGCCATCAAGTCCGAAAGGGACTTCCCTCAGGAGAAAATACCGGTAAGCATCGGTGCCGTAGAGGTGAATAATACTTAAAGGGTCTATCGCGTTTCCCAGTGATTTAGAAATCTTTTGCCCTTCGATCGTCCACCATCCATGGGTAAAGATTTTAAGCGGCAATTCAATATTTAATGACATGAGAATTGCCGGCCAAATTGCACCATGGAACCACAAAATTTCCTTTCCTATGATGTGGACGTTTGCCGGCCAAAATTTCTGAAACAGCGTCATATCATCATCATAGCCAAGTGCGGTAATGTAATTCAAAAGGGCGTCTATCCAGACGTATATTGTGTGTGTAGTATCCATGGGCACCTGAATTCCCCATGTTACCGCAGATCTGCTTATGCTGATATCTTCAATGGGAGAGATTATTCGTTGAAATATTTCGTTTCTTCTTGATTCAGGCTGAACGAATTCCGGATGTTTATGATAATGTTCAATAAGCTGTTTTTGGTATTTTGATAACCGAAAAAAGTAATTTTTCTCTTTTACTTTTTCCACTGCACGTTTACATTCCGGACACCGTCCATCATCAAGTTGTGTTTCCGTCCAAAAACTCTCACAAGGGACGCAGTATCTTCCTTCGTATTCTCCAAGATAGATGTCGCCGTTTTCGAATAATTTCTTAAATATCTTTTTTACGCGCTGAACGTGCCGGTCGTCTGTGGTGCGTATAAAGTCGTCATTGGAAATATTAAGACTTTTCCATACGTTTTTGTATTTGCTTACAACCGTATCGACAAAATCATGGGGTGTTTTACTGCATGATTCAGCGGCTTTTTGAATTTTCTGCCCATGTTCATCCGTACCGGTTAAAAAGAAGACGTCACACAGTTGCAATCTCCTGTATCGTGCTAAAACATCTGCGGCTATGGTAGTGTAAGAATGGCCAATGTGTGGGATATCATTTACGTAATAAATAGGAGTGGTAAGATAAAAAGATTGTTTATTCATCGCTGCAATCCTCTCTGCAGGATTGATGGCAATTGGTTTTTTCTTTTTGGGCATGTTGATTTGGTTTATTTTGCACTCTGGTTACGTCCTTTATGGAAACGGTAAATCTGCTTCCGTTTTCTAATTCCACGGATACTTGTTGTTGCAAAATATCATGGCTGATTATTTCACCAATGCCTTTTGAGGTTTTTACGGAAGTTCCTTTTTTGGGAACGCGTTGTTTTAGTTCTTCATAAACGCGGTCTTCATAACGAAGGCAACACATGAGACGGCCGCATCTTCCTGATATTTTAGAGGGATCCAAAGTGGCCTTTTGGTTTTTTGCCATTTTCATGGTGACCGGTTCCAAATTTTTCAGAAAAGATCTGCAGCATAACTCCTGTCCGCAGTGTTCATAATCTGCCAGAAGTCTTGCTTCGTCGCGAACGCCGATTTGCTTCATCTCTATTCTTGCCTGATATTCTTTTGCAAGATCTTTTACCAGTTCTCTAAAATCAACACGACCGTTAGCCAGAAAATAGAAAATGATCTTTTTACTTCCAAACAGATGCTCGACATGCGCAAGTTTCATCAGGAGTTTATGTTCTTTTATCTTCATCTGGCAAAATTTCGATTCGGTTGGAATAGATTCAAGGTCTATTTTTTGTTGTTTCTCTATATCTTCCTGCGTTGCTTTTCTTAAAACCTCCCCGAAGTTTTCAACCGGAGCGTCATCTTCTATTTCCTTTACCTTGGCGATAACAGTGCCAAATTCTATTCCTCTATGTGAGCGGATTATCACATGGTCGCCCTTTTTTAGCGAATCCATTGTTGCAAAAAAATCGCCGGTATTTTTTAAGACGCCGTATCGAATGGTTAATATTTGTCGCATGTAAAATAGTAAAGAAAGGTATAATTTTAATAATGATAAAAATGGTAAATTACACTGAATAGTAGCAATTGTATTGCTCAATGTCAAGCGTTTACGCCTTCTTTGGTTTTATGTAATTGCTTAATAGAAACGTACTTGCATTAATTATTTTAATTATGATATGATCATTTTTCGCAGAAAAACAATAAAATCATACTAGTGGAAGTTAAAAATCAAAAATAATAAGTAGTTCTGTAAAGTAGCAGGTGGTAAGCTGTATGCCTTTGGAATATAACGAAAAGGCTCGAAAGGAAAAAAGAAAGGAAAAATAAGGATGAAAAAGATTTCTATTTTTATAACAAGCACATTATTCTTTCTGATTGTTACCGGTAAGGCGTTTGCTCAGGATGTATCAAATAAGTTGCAGTTGCTGGAAATTGTTATTTCCAATCTGGTATCCCGTGTTGAATCGCTGGAGAATCGCATTAACGTTCTGGAGAAATATCTTACCGGAACCGGTGGCGGGACCCCTTCTGATGTTATACCGAAAAAAAAGATGGACGCGGAGATTCACCGTGAAGACATTGCGAAGCCCCTTGTTATGGAAGGGTATGATGATATTGGGGATGGATTTTTTGTTAAAAATGTGCGTTTTAGTCCTTTTGGTGAAAACGTATTATTTACCGGAGAAATCACAAATAAATCCGGTAAAAATTACCGCTTTGCAAAATTTAAAGTAAAAATTTATGATGACCGGGGTGCTTTTTTTAAAGAAGAGGAGTTTGCCATCCCTGACATTCCAAAAGAAAGCACACGATCTTTTGAATCCATGATTACCGGACTGCAATCTGCGTTTATAAGCAAATACGAAATAAGGTTGGTAAAATAGAAGGATTTTTTAACAAATGAAGATTTGCAAAGTTTTGTCGGGGATGCTTATATTCTTCATGCCTTTTTTAGAGTCAAAAATTTAAGTCATAAGATAATTATTAAAAGTACTATATGACTTATTTATTTTTCACTATTGACAATGTGCACAATAATGTTTAGAATTCTAAACGTTTTAAAAAAGAAACGTTTATCATTGCAAACAACAATCTCTCACATCTCCCAACTGAGAGACCCCTATTCCTCCAACAGTTAAAAAAGCTGTTGGAGGAATATATTTAACAGATTCTAAAATTATATTTTCCCTTTAACTATTTCTACGATACAAGAGATTAAAAACTTTCTCTTGGGAAATAGACAAATTCATATCATAAGTTACGTAAACACAATCCATTGCGATTGTTTATCCCATGTAACTGAAAGGGACGAAGTCCGCACATAATTAATCAGAAAGCACAGAGTGAGAAAGGCATTAATAACAGGAATTACCGGGCAGGATGGATCATATCTTGCGGAATTATTATTGTCGAAAGAGTATGAAGTTCATGGTTTAATCCGCCGCTCCAGTTCGTTTAATACCGATAGAATTGATCATCTCTATCAAGACCCCCATGATGCCAACCGAAAGCTTTACCTTCACCATGGGGATCTCTCCGATTCGGGTCAAATAACAAACCTTATCTACAATATCCAGCCGGATGAAATTTATCATTTAGGAGCTCAAAGCCATGTGCGGGTGAGTTTTGACATACCGGAATACACAGGTGATATAACCGGTTTGGGGACTACCCGAATATTAGAAGGTATCAGAAGGAGCGGCATCAAAACAAGATTTTATCAGGCAGGCAGTAGTGAAATGTACGGAGGAGCAGTTGCGCCTCAGAATGAAAACACGTCTTTTATACCTAAGAGCCCTTATGCCGCAGCAAAGGTTTATTCATATTGGATGACGGTTAATTACAGGGATGGCTATGGTTTATTTGCCTGTAATGGAATTTTATTTAATCACGAATCTCCAAGAAGAGGAGAAACATTTGTAACAAGGAAAATAACACGGGCAATTGCAAATATACTCGCAGGCAGACAGGACAAATTATACATGGGGAATCTGGAAGCAAAACGGGATTGGGGATTCGCTCCGGAGTATGTGATATGCCAATGGCTGATGCTTCAGCAGGATACCCCTGATGATTATGTAATAGGCACCGGTGAAAGCCATTCCGTAAGGGAGTTTGTGGAATATGCTATGAGTTATGCCGGTATCGAGATAGAATGGGAAAACCAGGGAGTTTATGAAAGAGGAATAGTACGGTCTCTTGATACAAAACATCAATGCACTTCATTCAAGAAAAAAGTAGGCGACATTATCATTGAAATAGATTCAAAATATTTCAGGCCAACCGAAGTGGACTTTTTATTGGCAGATATTAATAAGGCAAAGAAAAAACTGGGATGGACGCCAAAAATTGTGTTTGAAGATCTCGTCAAAATAATGATGGACTTTGACTTGGAATCGGCCGGTTTGAAAGCAAAAGGCGAAGGGAATAAGATTCTAAGACAGAAGGGAATTGATTGGTGTAGATAGCAGGCAATGATTTCCTTATCCAACAAACGAATAACAGTCACCGGCGGTGCGGGCTTCCTCGGCGCTTTTATTGTAAGAAAACTGAAAGAGCGTGGATGTAAAAATATCTTTATTCCAAGAAGCGCTGATTATGATTTGGTAGATAATGGCGACTGTAAACGTCTTTATAGCGATGCCAAACCGGATATTGTTATTCATCTTGCTGCAAAGGTAGGAGGCATAGGCGCCAATCAGTCAAATCCCGGAAAATTCTTTTATGATAATCTCATGATGGGCGTACAGATGATGGAGGAAGGACGGCGCTTTGGAATAGAAAAATTTGTAGCCATAGGTACTATTTGCGCATACCCAAAATTTACCCCTGTGCCCTTTAAAGAAGAAGATTTATGGAATGGTTATCCGGAGGAAACGAACGCACCGTATGGCTTGGCAAAGAAAATGCTTTTAGTGCAGTCACAGGCATACCGGCAGCAATACGGATTTAATTCCATTTACCTCTTGCCGGTAAATCTTTATGGCCCTGGAGATAACTTCGATCTTGAAACTTCGCACGTAATACCTGCGCTCATAAGAAAGTGTATAGAGGCAAAACGGAAAAATGGTACTAGTGGCAGAAAATCTAAGACAAACATACCCTCTTTCCAAACTCCAGCCATCACCGTTTGGGGTACCGGAACACCTTCCAGAGAATTTTTGTATGCAGAAGATGCTGCGGAAGGGATACTTCTTGCAACAGAGAGGTACAATAAATCCGAGCCTGTTAATCTTGGGTCGGGAATTGAGATTTCCATAAAAGATTTAGCACGATTAATTGCAAGATTGACGGAATTTGAAGGACAAATTATCTGGGATACTTCAAAACCTGATGGACAACCCAGAAGGATGCTTAACATATCAAAGGCTGAAAAGGAATTTGGCTTTAAAGCAACAATGAATATTGAGGAAGGTTTAAGAAAAACAATAAAGTGGTACCTGGATAATAAACTTTAGAATAGTAAGTAAGGCTGTAATGCACTATAAAGAACTGCTTGATGTAATAAGGAAAATTATCTTAAAGCATGCAAATCCAACCAGAATATACCTCTATGGTTCGAGGGCAACCGGCGAGGGGGGGAAACGAGCGATATTGACATAGCCTACGATGACAAGGATTGCAAGAAAATGCACCTCATAGAAGAAGATATTCAGAAACTTCCCACCCTCATAAAAATTGATATAAAGAACATAGCAGTTGCCGAAGAAAGATTCAAAAACAGGGTCATTGCAACAGGAAAGGTTCTCTATAGCGCTACAAAAAAACTGAGATTTGAAGACGGTCTCCATAATTTTCGAAACGCCTGCGACAAATTTGCAGACGTTGTTGACAGAAAAAACGAGTTCTACAGAGAAGGCTACAGCGATATATACCTGGATCTGGTGGTAAAGAGGTTTGAATTTACCTACGAGATGAGCTGGAAGTGCATCAAAAGATACCTCGATTATATTGGCATAGAGTGTCGCAGTCCGAGAGATTGTTTCAGAGAAGCCTTTTCTCAAAAGATAATTGCTGATGAAACGATTTGGATTGACATGATAGAACAGAGAAACCTCTCCAGCCATGTGTATGACGAAAATGAGATAAAGGAAATACTTGACAAGATTGTCGGTTATAAAAATGCCTTTCAAGGTTTATTGCAAACGTTAGAAGATAGATTAAGACGGGAATAGAAGATCTTGTACTCACAACGTGAATTACAAAACATACGGGAAAACTATTTTAAAGAGATTGCAGATACTTACAAAATTGAAATTGCCTTTCTCTATGGCTCGTGGGCAAGGGGATACCAGATAATGAATTCAATCGGTATATTAGAGAGCGCCAGGAACTTGCTGATAATATTCCCAGTAACGCAGTTAATTGTTGTGAAAAAATGAAGAAAGGCAATGAAAAAAGGCGAGGATAAAAGATGCGCTTGGATATTTCGGAAAGAAAGGCATTAAAATATGCTTTAGAAGGATTTGAAGGCGAGGTATTTCTTTTCGGTTCCAGGACGGACGATTCAAAAAATGGCGGAGATATTGATATTTTATTACTACCAAAAGAAAAGACCAATCCGTTAAAACTGTCTTTACAGATACAGAAAAAATTTTTTTTAAAGTGCGAAGAAGATATCGACGTTGTAATTTATGACGCCGAAAAACCCTTTTGCAGATATGTGCTCAGCAATGCAAAAAGACTTGATATTGCAAGAATTTGAAGATTGTAAAAAGACGGTGCATTTATTGAAAGAATCGGTGAAGAAATTTAAGCCCTATGACACGGATAAAATATATTCCCCTGATGAATTGGAATATTACGATTCATTATCATATCGTTTTGAAAAAAGCGTGGAACTGGTGCTTGCATTTTTTAAGGGATTTGAACTTTTTTTATTTTCAAAAATCAGCGATACATTAAGAAACAGACTATTGGTAATGCAAAAGCTAAACATTATAGATACCTTGGACTTTTGGATGGACGCACGTTTGCTGAGAAATAAAATAGCACATACGTATTTGCCGGAAGAAATAAAAGATATCTATAATGAAATTTACGGTAAATCCAAAGAGATTTTTAGAACGACTGACCGGATTGAAAATTATTTAAAACAAAATAACTAGCGAAACTGTATGAGAAATACTTTTATTACTACCATATTAGGATAAGTCTTTTAAACCGATTTTTTGAGGTAAGGCGAATGAAGTTAAGCGAAAAAGAAATAAATATCTTATTCTGGAGGTAATGGCTGTGCAGACAAACATATTGACAGATGAGCAGTATAAAATGCTTTCTAAAAAACTGATTAACAGCATAGAGAGGCATTTTAAAATAATCCCGTTGAATACCTTAAAGCATCATAAATATATATTAATAAAACCTGTTTACATTACGATTGAAATGGAAAAGGATGTTATTATAGCATCCTTTGATGATATAGAGGCATTTGCTTATGGTGATACAGAATTTGAAGCAATTAATCGGTTGTGTGAAGAAATAATCAATATCTATGAAGACTTGCGAGAGGATAGAGAAAATTTAGGTAAATTTCCTAAAAAATGGTTAGCCTTCTTAGAGGAGGTTATTGAGAAAAGTGAAGAAAAGTGAGGTAGAAAGGTTATTCAGAAAATTGGGTTTGAAGGTGCGGTCTACAGGACATAATTACGGGTGGTTAATTGTAACTGGGAAGAAAATACTAAGGGTTCATTACTCTCATGGGAGAGGGGATATTCCTGATAAAATTATCTCTAAGATTAGAGGGCAGTTAATACTATCTTTAAAGGATTTCAAAAACTTAATTGATTGTCTGTTGGGTTACGGTGATTACATCAATATTCTAAAACAAAAGGGAATCATTGATTGATAATAAAAATTCTAAATTTATGAGAATTTATTTTGATAATTGTAATCTTCAATGATAATGCTGTTTTTCTTAGGCAGAATTTATTCTTTTTAACCAAGTTTATTGGAAAAACAGCCTTTTTGTCTCCTTGTTTTTAAAGTATCATTATTGTGAAGAGATTAATTATGAATGTTATGGAAAGGAAAAATACGGAATTAATTAAAGAATTCAATCGATATATTAGAGAGCACCCGGAACTTGCTGATAATATTCCCAATAATGCAGTTGTCGTAATGCAGTTAGAGAAAGATGAAGAATTTAATAACTGGAGCTGTGAGATGGCAAAAAGTCAAGCAGAGGAAGGTCAATCAATCATATATATCAGGATAAAAAAGTTGCGCCCTATCCGCTCTCGAATCGAAAAGCTGGAAATTGCCACATAAGGATAAAACCAATGCAAGTAGAATGAAACCATAAGTCAGAAGTCCGGTCTCTGGTTTCAACTACTTATTATCGAATAAAAATAAAAGGAAGATGCAGAAAGGGCATTGCAGAGTGCACGAAAAATGCATGAATGGGTGAGAAAGATTTTCAGATGGAAAAAACCGATGTGATAAATATATTCCACTTAAATTACCCTGAACGGTCCGGGCTTAGAGATATTATCGCCGAATTAACGAATAACTACCCCATCATAAAAAAGGCAATCTTGTACGGATCAAAAGCAAGGGGTAATTTTCTCGAAAATTCTGATATCGATTTACTCCTCATTACGGAAGGCAATATCTCGATGCAGATGAAGCATCAGATATTCGATATCGTTTACAAGTATGAGTTGTTAAACGACATTGTTGTCTCAGTTATCCTCGTATCCGAAGCAGATTTTGAAAATAAATTGAATACGCTTTTCATGAAAATAAGAAAAGAAGGAATAATTCTATGGTCGAGCGAATAGATAAGGAGGAAGGAAAACTTCTCGCTCAGGATGAATTACACAGGGCAATAGATGAACTCAATGCTGCAAGGATATTACACGAGAACAAATTTTATTATAAAACCATATCAACTGCATATTATTCTGTATACCATGCGGCAAAAGCCGCGCTCTTGCTCAAAGGAATAGCCCCTCAAAGTCACGAAGGCGTCGTAAGGATGTTTAGTTTATATTATGTAAAAGTAAACGAAATAAGCATTGATATAGGAAAGATTATCGGGCGGCTCATGAAGCTAAGAGAAGAGGCAGACTATTATCCCGAAACATCCTTTGGCTGTGATGATTCGCTGGACACCTTGGAAAAGGCAACCATGTTTGTTGAAAACATTCAAAAGATTGTTAAGAAGTAGCATAATTATTCCGGAAGATTCTTCAAAAAAATTTGTATACAGCATGATTAAAAAACTTTCTTGATCATAATTATCAAAGAATGATAGAGTTTAACACATGAAAATATTAGGAATCCATATAGGGCACGATAGCGGCAGCTCTTTAGTAGTTGATGGGCAAATTGTTGCCGATGTATCGGAAGAAAGATTTGTACGGATAAAACATTATGCCGGCCTGCCGGTAAATTCTATACATTTCTGCCTGAATGCCGGGAAAACCTCTTTTGACGAACTCGACTTCATCGCCATATCGGGTGAAATAACCGATCCTAAACTTAAAATACTTCTTAATCTCTCAGATGAACAATTTAATCAAATTATTACAAACAACCTGCCTCAAATCTCCTTTGGTGCAAGAGTAAAAAATATCATCAAAAATAGAATAACCTATCATGAATCCTCTCCGCTCTATATGAGTTTTTATAATCTTGCACCAAAGACGAAGGTAATCAAAGTGGACCATCACTTGGCACATGCATCTTCTGCCTATTATACTTCAGGTTTTCAGAATTGTTTGATAATTACCTGCGATGGGGTGGGAGACGGTACTTCCGTAGGCGTCTGGAATGGGTCTCATGGAAAAATAAAGGAAATTAAGAGATACGGGACATCAGGGTCTTTTGGGTGGTTCTATAGCTTAGTTACTGAGGCACTGGGATGGTGGGTAGGTGACGGGGAAGGAAAGACCATGGGCCTTGCGCCGTATGGTGATAGAAAGGCCGTCCTTAAGAAAGAAGTCCTTGCTAATTACCTGCCGGGCTATCAAAACGGAGAAATCACCAAAGGGATAGACTTTGGTACAGTAAAGTATTTTAGAGAACATGATGCCTTTCACTGGCATTTTCCTGATGCTATAAAGATACAAAAGGTAGTTCAGGATTTTGGGCCGGAAAATGTTGCGGCAGAAGCCCAGGATTTACTTGAAGAATCATTATTGGACTTTATCAGATGCTGGGTGAAAAAAGAGACTGCAAGGAACCTGGCGACCGCAGGCGGGGTATTTCTCAATGTGAAACTAAATCAAAAAATCATTGAGGATAACATCGTAGAAAATTATTCTATTTTCCCCAATGCCGGGGATGCCGGCCTTGCATTAGGGGCAGCTTTGTATGTATCGAAAAAATTTTCTCCGGATAATACTACCCAGAAAATCGATCATATTTACTGGGGACCTTCTTATAGCAACGACGAGATCGAATTGATTTTAAAGGAAAGAAACCTTCCCTATAGAAAAAGTGACAATATTGCACAGGAGGCGGCAAGGGCGCTGGCCGATCAGAAAATAATCGGATGGTTTCAGGGAAAGATGGAGTCGGGTCCCAGGGCTTTAGGCGGAAGGTCCATTTTATTCGACCCTGGAAAACCAGAAAATAAAGATATCATAAATATGAGGGTAAAATTCAGGGAACCTTTTCGGCCTTTTTGCCCTTCCATCATGGAAGAATATGCCCACGAATATCTCTCCACTTCTTATAAAGACAGATATATGATAACTGCCTGCAAGGTAAAGGATGAAAAAAGAAATGTCATCCCCGCGGTAACACACGTGGATGGGACCTGCAGACCACAATTGATTTCACGGCAAATAAACAGAAGGTTTTGGGAATTGCTCGACTACTTCCACCAGTATACGGGTGTGCCAGTGATTCTTAATACCTCGTTTAATATTAAGGGAGAACCCATTGTTTGTAGCCCAAGGGACGCCATTAAATGTTTTTTTGATACAGGTCTTGATCTGTTGTGCATAGGCGATTTTATTGTAAGCAAACGGTAGCGGGATTTATAATATGTAAATTTAAGATAAAATTTGATGGCAAAATTGGAGGTAAGAATGGCTACTACAAAACAGACAAAAAAACTCGAAAGAATTGCCCTGAATAAATACAAAGATCTCCTGGATACTATCTTGGTTCTCGAGGCGATGAAGGCTCAAACAAAGCCGGGCAAGGAATGGAAAGAACTGAAAGAGAAGCTGACGAAGCATGTTTAAACTCATCGTCAATACTTTTGCGGAAGAGACACTTGAAAAGTTTCTCTAAGGGATAAAAAGACTTTTTATAGGTTGTCAAAGGCGTTGGATGAACTGGAAGAGAAGGGATTGCAGAGTTCGAATGTTAAGTCTTTGAAAAATGCTCCCAAAATATTCAGAAAAAGAGGAGGACGGTGGAGGATTTTGTTCACTGTAAAACTCCAGATACTTAATGTCTGGATTGTTGCTATAGAAAAAGACACAGACAAAGATTATAAGAGGTGGATTGACTATATAACTTCCCAATAGAAAACGTTTAATACTTATAATATCAAGGGAGAACCTATTGTTTGTAGTCCGAGGGATGCCATTAAATGTTTTTTTGATACAGGGCTGGATTTGTTGTGCATAGGAGACTTTATTGTAAGCAAATATTAAAAGTAGGAGGTATATACGTTATGAAAACACCGGTTGATTACAAGGAAACCATTGTGAAAGAACTGGAAGAACTTAGTCCCGAACTAATTCAAGAGGTTGTTGATTTTGTTGAGTTTTTAAAAGAAAAAAAAAGAAAAAACCTTACAAGGATTCCGATTTGCTTCTAATTCAACAGGAAGGTCTCAAGAAGATATGGAATACGGAACCTGAGGATTTATATGAAATATAAAAAGGGAGATATCGTTATTGTAAAATTTCCTTTTGTCCTCAAAGATCACGGTGAAAAACAAAAGGGACGTCCTGCCCTTGTTATTTCAGATGATACTATAGAAAAAAGATATCAGGATGTTGTTCTAGCGGCTATAACATCTCAAATTCCTTCAGATATTAAAAAACTGGAAATTATTTTGGAACCTACTAAAACATGCGGTTTAGTAAAACGGTCTCTGCTCAGGCTAGATTTCATTATGACAGTTCCCGAAGAACTAATTGCAAGAAAAATAGGAGAAATATCAAAGGCCTTGACGATTGAAGTCGATCGTAGATTAAAAAATTTATTCGGAATCGATGTAGCTTAAGGAATATTATGCTGAACCGACCACGGACATCTGAATACAATAACTGAAAAAAATGACTTCTGAGATATATAAAAAAATCGGAACAAACTCGATTTACAATCTTATCCGCAGACTTGTTGCATTTCCTATTGGATTAGTTCTCCCGCCCATAACAATTAAATATATTGGAGTAGAAGGGTATGGTGTATGGGTTTTGGTGCAAACAATCATTACATATACATCAATGATGGATATGGGTTTAAGCCCTGCTATAACAAAATATACGGCTGAATATGAGGCGCACGGAGACCATTTTAAAACCGTACAGCTCTTTAATACACTGTTTGTTATTTATGTGAGTTTGTGTTGTATTCTGTTTATGGTAGTGTTTTTATGTCGGGAGTTGATTATCGATGTTTTTATTAAACAAAGTGCTATGCCGCAAGAAACAATCTCTTTTGTACTGGTAGCATCAGCGATGCTTTTTTGTTTTAACATGGTGATTAGTGTTTATTCTTCCTTCCTAAACGGTTTGCAAAGAATGGATGTAACAAGCAAGATTGGTAGTCTGGTGACAATAATTAATTGTATTCTCTCTCTATTATTTCTTTATCTTGGTGGGGGAATTAAAAGCCTTGCTTTCGCTGGAGGGATATCGAGCTTTCTTTCTGCCCC
>VGXV01000005.1 GCA_016873165.1 Planctomycetota bacterium
ACCGACTACTTCAAAATGCTGTCCAAGTGGAACCGGTACCATTTAATAAAATATCACGAAAAATCAGAGGTCGAAAACATGGTAACCACAATATGTTGGGGCCACCTTAGTAAAGTGAATACCCCAGTTTCATTTATTTCCGCATCAGTACCTATGTTTTCATCATTAAGCAATTGGTCCATATATTCAGTATCAGGAACTGCCCTATTGGCCCTTGCCGCCTGCAATTCCTGATCTGTCATGTATTTCCCTTCGAAAGAGGGATTATTTTTAATATCTTCCGAAAATTTTCTGATGCCATGATTCTCAAGAAAATAGTCCGGCGTTACAAGAGTTATATCGTCATTGGGTATAGGACGATCCGGATATACTCTCGTTTCCCCGATATGCTTTCCGTAAGTTCCCACAGAATCGTTTTGCCGGATATGATTCATAATTGGCAAAGATTGGCGGATCGTGCCAACCCATTTCTCAATAGTACTCTCCGTGACGCCCGGCGCGTTAAAAGTATTGGTTTCTACCTGATTTTTAGCCCCGACAATTTGCGCAAGATTCCCTCCAAGCGAGTGTCCGGTTAACGAAATTTTGTCTTTCCCGAATTCTTGTGTTACTGAATTGTAAAAGTCGAAGGATTGTTTGATCTGAGAGTCGTAATTTGAATTCTTTATATCGAGACCTAATTGTATATCTGCAACAGCATCTTTAAGATCATCGGTTCCTCTGTATGAAATAATAATTTGGCCTGTTGTTGTATTTCGAAAAGCCGCTGCCTGAAAACCATCTGTTCCTATTTTAATTTTATCATCTTCCAGTAGTTCATATCCTGCCGGTGCTTTAAAATCTTTTTTGTCAATATCATAGACAGCGTCAGAAAGAGCCGCCATATCCGCAACTTCCTTACGAGTATCTTTTTTTCCGGATACACCCCATGCAATGGCAATATTTTTTTTGTTTGCCATGCAGATAAAACTAAGAGACGTTAATAATACCGCAGCAAAAAATATTTTTAGTATTCTTTCCATTGCATATTCTCCTGTAAAAGGTGTTATTTTTAGTTCTCTATTGATAGTCCTGAACCTTCATGACAATCCCAATAAAATATATAGCATAATTTATGAAAAAAACACTAGGTAACTATTGAGCAATAAATGGCCACTGCCATTCCACTTATTCTCGTTTATTCTTGTTCCCAAGTGTAGAGACAGGTTTGAAACCTGTCTCTACATGGAAACACAATTGTGAAGGAAGCGCATGCTTCCTGTTATGAGAAGCGAAGCTTCTCAAGCAATTACGTTCCAAAGCAGGAGCTTTGGAACGAGTCAATACGTTTTTAGTTTGGGAATGCTCCCTTTTTACGCAGAAACATAACCCTTCGACGGAGTTTACATTGAGCGTGTAAATATGCTCAATGGTGACCTTTGGCACGATGATTGCTCTTTAATGGAGCAGTATTGAATGTATCTTTCACACTTTTTAGGAGGAATTATAATGGGAAAGCATAAAAAGATTTTTTCAGAATATTATAATGACAATGACAGAGAAGAACTCTACGACACGTTGGATGCCTTAAATGTTCTTATGGAAGGAGATAGGGAATTTACCTACGATGACCTTCTGTCCGAAATGGATGAAATAAACAAACGTTAAAAAGGACATGCTTGGCGGAATTTGCTATTTTCGTGATCAATGATTTTTGCCGGAATGCATCGAAGTGTTTAATAAATGAACATATTGCAGTAAATAACGAATATTCTGATTTAACAAATGGGAGTTAACGTGTTTCGAAACGCATAATTTGCGGGGTATGCAAAATTATCTGAGTTTAATTTTCATTTTTCGATTGATTTCTGCTTCCTGTCGTAATTTATTTGTTTCGCTTCTTAACTCCCGTAAATCGTTACGGATTTCCTGCCAACAATTTGAATAAGCGTAATTGGCATTCATGTGTTGAAATGCCTTTCTGGCAATAACTGTACGGTGTTTTGTTAAGTGTAGAAAAATACTTTCCACCTTTGAAACACTATTGTGCAAAAAACATCCTTCGATAAAATAGGCGTGTTCCGGATAGACACTATTGACGGGTATTGTTAACGGCGGTATTAATAATTTTTCATTGTCAAGTTCCGTCACCAACACATATATGGGTCATATATGGGGTCAGGTCATATATGGGGTCACACCTTGATCAGTGACTTAATAATATCAAGTCTTTTTTTTAAAGTAAGCTACGATTATCTTGGATTTATCGAATTAAATTATCTTCTGTCATTTCCATTCAATTGCTGCTGTATTGACTTCAGCAAATTAATTGCGGCAGGGTCTTTTGTCTGCGTTAATCCTCTTTCCAACTGCTGTTGCGCTTTTTCATAGTATCCTTTGTTATAATAGGCGTTTGCAAGCTGGTAGTGGGCATTAATATCGTCATTTTGTAAATGTAAAATGCTTTGAAATATCTCTATTGATTCATCCCACATTTTATTTAGAAAGTAAAGATTACCAATATTTTTAAGGATATTGAGATTATCCGGATAAATAGTTAATGCCTCTTTAAATTCACGTATTGCTTCATCGTAACGGCGCTCATTTATATATACAATTCCAAGATTATTACGGGCTTCCAAATGTTTTTGGTTGTACGATAATATCTCTTTGTATTGTAAAATGGCATCATTCACTGAATTTCCTTTTTTGAGATACGCATTTGCAAGCAGGCAGCGGATTTCTGTGTTATTTGCCTGATATTCTAAAATTGTTTTAAACATTTCAATCGATGTATCCCAATCTTCTCTTGCATAGAGTTGATTTCCGATGTTTATGAGGACGTTTATGTTTTCCGGATAGGCTTGCAACGTCTGTTTAAATTCCTGAAATGCCAGGACATGCTGATTCCGCTTAAAATACTCAATGCCAAGATTGTGATGTAATCCCGTATCTTCAGGATTATAATGCAAAGCGGCATTGTATTCGTCTATAGCATCCTTTTGTTGTCCTTTCTTTGAATATAAAACACCAAGGTTTTTGTGCAAGTCAGGATTTTCGGGATTTTCCGATAATAAATACCGAAAGATTTCAATCGCTTCATCATGTTTATCTTGTTTCATATACAATGAGCCTAATAGATACAATGTTGAAGGATTTTTCCCTCCGTTTTCAATGCACCAGATGAACTCCTTTTCTGCATTTTCGTACATATCTCTATTTGAATAAGCTATTCCCTTGTTGTAATGCGCGCTTATTAAAACAGGGTCCCCATGCAACGCTTTGTCAAACTCTTCAATTGCCATGTCATACTTGCCTTTTCGCAGGTAAAGATGGCCAAGATTATTGTGTGATTCCGGATATGACGGATTAACGGACAAAGCCGTCTGCACCGCAGATAGTGCCTCATCCACCTTTCCTTTTGCCAGAAGAAGAACACTGAGACTGTTATGAGCCCGGTAACTGTTCGGTTCACGCGAGATAATACCCGACCAGAAGGAATAATGATCCTTCCAGTCATTTGCTCTGGATTTCACCTGCCATGAAAATCCTGTCAGGATAATAACAATCAGAGAAATACGTAAAAAAACATTACTTAGGGAGGGATGTTGATGTGATGTGGAAATACGGGAAAGTAAGATGCCTCCTAAAAAGCAAAATCCAATCATGGGGAAATAGAGGTATCGTTCAGCCATAATATTGCCAATCGGGATAATATTTATGACGGGAAGCAAGGCAAGAAAGAACCACAGAATTGCGAATAACAGTATTTTCGAATAAACCCGCAACCGGTAAATGACAATTGATAGAGTAATGATAAGGAAAGACGATAAAATAAATGGCAATTCGGCAAATGATCGTATTACGGGTACTACATAATCTGCATTGAGGTTCATTGGAAAAAAAAGGAGCTTAATATACGAAGCCAGAACAGTTGTCATGGAAAGAAACTGAGACAAAGAATTTCCTAACTGATTTAAATTGTCATAGGATACAGGGTTCCTGAACCATAGAAATCTTGTGAATAGATAGAAGATGCTTATGAAAATATAGCCTCCATAGAGGGGCAGCCTTTTCTTTAATATGAGATAATGAGTATTCGTTTTTAATTTGCCTGTTTTAAATAATGTGTTAAGTAACAAATAATCGGCAAGCGCCAAAAGAAAGGGGAGGGTAATGGCCATTTCTTTTGAAAAAAGCGCAAAAAGGTACGATAAGAGAGAAAGGGGGGAATAATAATAGTATTTCCTGTGTGTGAATGTCTTAATAAAAAAAATAAAGGCGGCAATGCTGAAGGTAACAACGAAAAGATCCTCCCGGTAACTGATGGCATTTACCGCTTCGGATAAAAGGGGGTGACAGATAAAAATCAACGCGCCTGTGAACGAAGCAACTGTATTCTGTGATATCTGCCGGATTAGAAAAAACATTAGGATAGAATTCAATGTGTGGAAGATAACATTGGTAAGATGATATCCCATGGGATTCATGTGCCACAAGAGATAGTCTGCAAAATAAGAAAGGGTTACTACGGGGCGGTAACTGATTTCCCCGAAGGCGACAAAGTATTTGTGGGTAAACAGGTATGAAATGTTTTTCCAGTCACGTATGAAATAATTTTCAGAAACGGTGTATGAATCATCAAAAACAAATGTATTTAATAAGGTGTTAAGATAGACGCTGAAAGACAAAAATAGAAGAATAGGGATTATGTAAATGAAAGCGGTGCGTCTGCTTTTTCCGGTGTTATTGCGGTAGGTAACATCTATGACTTCATGATTTTTTTCTGGTTTCATCTTTCCTGTACTGAATGTTGGAAGGAGAGTAACCTTTTGTCTGCAAAAAATGGAGGAGTTTTTTGCCTGCCTTTTGTTCTTTTGAATAATCAGGCATCCAGAATTTTGTGGTATCAACCCCGCTGATGGTTTTGTTCCCCGAATTTATGATATATGTTTTTAGTAGGGAAGCCGCGTCGTGGTATTTGATGAGGATAATGCCGTCATTCGGGTCAAAATCGATTTCGATATTCATTCCCTCTTCGACATATATCTTTCCGGTTTTTTTTACTATTTCAACCAGTTCATCTAATTTGGCATCATTTAACATAACGAAGAAAGTGTAATTATTCTGCTTTTGCTTGTCAATGAAATAGTGCGTATTCAAAAACGGGCAGAAAACGAAAACCTTTGAAGATGAATACATAAATCTCAAGCCATAAAATCTGAAACAGACTCGTTGATGACAAATAGCTTCTTCTGTAGTACAATAATTATTTTCTCTACCGGAATAAAGTTATGAATAAAGACAAACCCATAATAGAAGTCAACGATCTGAAGAAGGTATTCAAGATACATATTTCAGGTGATGGATTCGCGGGCAAGGTAAAATCCCTTTTTCAGAGAAAATACAAGCTTATTACCGCAGTGAATGCCATTAACTTCTCTGTGCGCAGGGGAGAATTTGTCGGGTATGTGGGAGAAAACGGAGCGGGAAAATCGACTACCATAAAGATGTTGACGGGTATTCTCGTGCCAACTTCAGGAACGGCAAAGATAAACGGAATGATTCCTTACGAAAACAGGAAAAAGAATGCGGAGAAGATAGGCGTTGTTTTCGGGCAAAGAACACAACTATGGTGGGATTTACCCGTCCGTGAATCATTTGATTTATTACGGATAATATTTCGTGTGTCCAGACCATTATATGACCGCCAGATGGAAAAGCTTGAAAAAGCCCTCGACCTGAAACCTCTTCTGGATATACCTGTCCGAAAACTTTCCTTAGGCCAAAGGATGCGGTGCGATATTACCGCTTCCCTTATTCACAATCCGCCGGTGCTTTTTCTAGACGAACCGACAATTGGCCTTGATGTGCTTGCAAAGGAATCCATACGGAATTTTCTTGCGGAAATGAACAGGGAGGAAGGGACTACTATTATTCTTACGACACATGACATGAACGATATCGAACATCTCTGCAAACGGCTTATTATCCTCGATGAGGGAAGGATTATTTTCGATGACGAAACTGCCGTATTGAAAAAGAATTTTATTCATGAAAAACAAATTGAGGTAGAATTTTATGAGGATGATACTGTTATTACGGAAGTACCGGGAATTACCGTTATACGTGAAGAAGGGTGCAAGAAATGGTTAAAGCACGATAATAACATCTCCGGCATCGGCGACGTGATAAGCGTTCTTGCCACGCGTTTCAAAATAAAAGACATATCCGTAAAGGAACCGTCGGTGGAAAGTATTATAAGGAATATTTATGACAACCGCATTGCTTTGCCACCGGTGACTTATCAAAATTCATTGTCTGCATAAAATGAGCCCAAAGCTTTTTTTAAAATTTGTATCAATATCTTTCCGGAGACAGGCAGCCTATAAATTTGATTGTTTTGTAGGGATGCTCAACGGTTTTTTGTATGTCTTTATCTTTACCTCTTTATGGAAGGCATTATATGCGCAATTCGATGCAACCGTACATAACGGGTTTACATTAAACGCTATTATAACGTATGCGGTGATGGTCATGGCGATCAGGATATCCTTCACGATGGATGATTCTGTGATCCACAAAAAAGTCTACGACGGTTCCATCGCAATGGAGCTCATTCGCCCGACACCATTTTTCTTTATGCATCTGGCGGAAAATGTCGGCCATTCCCTTTTTCACATTATGGCAAGAACATTGCCTATCATTGTGATCTCAATGTTTCTTTTTGATGTAACAATACCTTTGGAACCATTACGATTTGTGGTTTTCTTCTGTTCAGCGTTTGCCGGATACGTATTGCTCTTTATGCTGAACTTTGCTATGGGGTTATTGGCATTCTGGTTTGTGGAAATATTTCCTTTTATGCTCTTTAAGTATGCATTATTCACCTTCTTTTCCGGCGGGATAGTGCCGCCTGACTTCTTTCCCGAATTTTTGAAGCAGGCAGTGCGATTTCTGCCCTTTCAGTATATGCTCTATGTTCCCACGACTATTCTTATCGGGAAGGTGTCGTTAGCAGATGTTCCCGCCATTCTTGCCGCACAACTTATATGGATTTTCGTAATGAGTATTATTTGCATTGTTGCATGGAATTATGGAAAGAAAAAACTGATCATCCAGGGCGGATAGATGAAGACGGCAAAAATATATCTCACTCTTTTTATAATGTCGATCAAGGCCAGAATGGAATATAAGGCCAGTTTCTTTTTCTATGTATTTGCCATAGTGGTATTTTACATGGGGCAGATAGGTTTGTTGTTTGTATTGCTGAACCGTTTTCATCAAATAAAGGGATGGACAATGGGGGAAATTGCATTCTTGTATTCCCTCCAGGCGTTTACCTACGGATTTACCAATCTCATCTTCTCACAGTTGATTTATTTTGATCATATGGTGGTATCAGGCGAGTTTGACAGGGTATTGGTGCGTCCCCTCAGTCCGCTCGGACAGATAATTTTTTCAAAATTTGAAGTGTCTGCGGTGGCACATCTCTTAATGGGATTTTCCGCATTTTATTTTGGTTCACATATTGCCGGCATTGTGTGGACACTGAAAAAAATACTCCTCTTTCCTGTTATTGTGGCAGGGGCAGTGGGCATTGCCTCTGCTATACGGTTAATGGTAACGGCAGTGGCCTTCTGGACGCTAAGAAATCAGGCCCTGGTTCATACAGTTATATTTTCAACAAAGGAGTTTATTGTCTATCCGGTAAGTATCTATAATATAGGGATTCAGTTCTTCCTAACGTTCGTGTTTCCCATAGCGTTTATCAACTTTTACCCCGCACATTTTTTTCTTGACCGCTCAGGGGAAAATCTTTTTCACCCGGCATTGGTAATGGGAACGCCGCTTGTGGGTTTTATAATGTTTGCAGTTGCAATCGTAACTTGGAGGGCAGGCATTAATCACTACCAGAGCACCGGATCGTAATTAAAGTATTTTAAAATAATGCTGGCAACCATGAAAATAGCAGAATCACCTGTCCATAAATAACGAATGCCTAATTGTTATACAAATCCTGTATCTCCTGGCTCGTAATCGCGGCATTATAGATGCGTACTTTATCGATAACACCCGAAAAGAAATTTTTCGGGGTAAAGTTTGTCGCGCCGATTTTTGCTGCAGTATCATTCACATTTGTTATTGTGGTATCACCGTTGGCGCTGACAAGGCTGCCGTTGAGATAGAGTGACATTCCATTTGTTGTATCGAACGTTACCGCCACATGATACCATGTGCCGGGAACGAGTCCTGCAGGGTAATTTATCGGTGTTGCAGAGTTTCTCTGGAACATAAGATTTCCTGTTGAAGACACGAAAAACTGGTATGACTGATACGTTTTTCCAACGATTGCGAGCTTGCCAAGGTTGTTTATCTTTATCCATGCGGCAATGGTGAAGGCATCAGTTAGGTCGATATCTCCTATATCTACATAATCATTAACGCCATCGAATTGGAGTCCTCCACCGATCTCATTTGCACCGGTCGTCCAGACAGCTTCGCCGTTAATAGAGCCGTCATTCCCATTCCCCGATGAATCTACGGCAATAGTGCCTGATCCTTCCTCAAAGTTGTATGATCCCAATACGTTATTTGGGACTGATACAATCATATCCTGTATTTCCTGGCCTGTGAGCGCCGAACGATAAATGCGGACTTCATCAATAACGCCCGAGAAGAAATTTTTCGGGGTAAAGTTTGTCGCGCCGATTTTTGTGACAGTATCATTGACATTTGTTACCGTGGTATCGCCGTTTGTACTGACAAGGCTTCCGTTGAGATAGAGCGACATTCCGTTCGTTGTATCGAAGGTTACCGCCACGTGATACCATGTGCTGGGTATAAGCCCTGCGGCATAGTTTATGGGTGTAGTGGAGTTTCTCTGGAACATAAGATTTCCTGTTGATGACACGAAAAACTGGTATGTCTGATACGTTTTTCCAACGATTGCAAGCTTGCCGAGGTTGTTTATCTTTATCCACGCAGCAATGGTGAAGGCATCGGCAAGGTCGATGTCTCCAATATCCACATAATCATTAACGCCATCGAACTGGAGCCCGCCGCCCATGCCATTTGCACCGCTGGTCCAGATGGCGCCGCCATTGATTGTGCCATCATTGCCGTTCCCCGATGAATCTCCCGCAATAGCGCCGGCGCCTTCTTCGAAGTTATAATATGCTTCCAGTGTGTCAAAATTCATGACATCAATGACATTATAGAGTGATTGCGGTCCGTCCATTCCGCACAGGGCATAGACGTTGTTGTTAACCACCGCTCCCCTTACCCCCTGACGGGCAATGCTCAGCGGACAATCATGAAGACTCCACTGATTGAGTTCCGGATCATATATCTCCACACTGTCATAGTACGGAGGACTCTCCACTTTGTCATTTCCCCCAAAGATAACCAGCTTCCCGTTTATCGCTACACACCCAAAATCGTATCGCGCAGAATTCATCGATGCCAGGGTTGTCCATGTATTGGCTGTGGGATCATACACCTCTGCTGAACTCAAAAACCCCGCATCACCATGTCCCCCGCATACATATATCTTCCCGTTAATTACCGCTGCTCCGAAAAACGCCCTGTTGGCATTCATCGGCGATAACTGCGTCCACGTGTCTGATGCAGGATCATAGCGATACAATTCTTTCTCATCAATAAAACCACCCGAAGTAGTGGTAGATGCCCCTCCCATTACATAGAGTATTCCATTCAGTGCAACGGCAGATGCCCCTGACAATCCTTTCGGAAGAGGCGCTTTTGTCGTGTCCCATGTATTCGAGGCAATATCATACACCTCCAGTACATCAAGACGTGTCGGTGGCGTTGTAGGCACGTATCCTCCTGCCACATATATTTTTCCATCTATCGTGGCAGCGCAGGCATTTGATGCCGACGTGGGTTTTCCCACATCATTGCCATTTACATCTGTAGTAGTAGAAAATGTATCGGTAAGCGTATCATAGATTTGCACAAAATCGGCATCCTCATTCACCACCTGCCCGGTGGATAAGAGCGTAATCGTAAAGCCACCGATTGCGTAAATCTTTCCGTTATGAACGGCAACTGCCGGACGATATACTGCGGTGGGCATTGCTCCCCGCGCATCCACACACGATACCGTGAAGATTGGATTTGTAGAATTGCTTACGGAACTGTTTGTGGCGACTTCTACCCTTCCCGTTGAAGCCCCATCGGGCACCGTGCAGGTAATTTCAGTATCACTCCATGACGAGATTGCTGCTGCAATACCATTAAACGCAACACTTCCCTCAGTAACGTCAAAATGGCTTCCGGTAATCGTTACCGTTGCACCGATGCTGCCGAAAACGGGCGCTATTTTGGTAATAACAGGGGGGAGTGAACCGGGATAGTTCCGGTCCAGCGCATTATTTGCATTGATCCTGCCTCCCGTAATGGTCTTCCCCGAAGGTATCGTTGCAGGACGATCAACGGTTGAAAACATAATATCCCGTACATCGGCATATGTTGCCGAGAGATAATATCCGAAAAGGAGTGAAGCAACTCCTGTTGTATACGCAACCGACATCGAGACCCCTCCGGCTGACGTATAGCTGTTATTTAACATGGTAGTCCGTATATTTTCCGTTGGGGCAAAAACATCAACGGTGGATGCCCCGAAACTACTGTAACTGACCATTGAGTCGTTAAAATTCGTGCCTGCCACGCTGATGACATTATCCTGCGGATAACTTGCCGGGTAATATGCTGATACGTCCGTATCCCTCGACAGATTTCCGGCTCCTCCTATAAAAAGGATATCGTTGACTTTGAGCTCATCAATGACATCGGAAAGCGCCTGTGAATAAGGCCCTCCGCCCCAACTATTATTAAGTACCCGTATATTGACATTATGGTTCTTTTTCATATCAATGGCATAATTTAAACATTCAAGGGCAGTTGCCAGTTGTCCCTCTCCTCTCCTGATAAATTTCAGGGCCATGAGTTCCACATTAAAATTTACCCCGGCAATGCCTTTCCCATTGCCCTCAACGGCGCCTATTACCCCTGCCACTGCGGTTCCGTGTCCACCCTGGATATCATTTGCATCCTCCATGGGATCTCCCTCGCCTCTTCCGTCATCGGTGGTGTTTATGCCATGAATATCGTCAATATATCCGTTATTGTCATCGTCCGTGTTATTTCCTGCGATTTCACCGGGATTTGTCCACATGTTGTCCGCAAGGTCTTCATGGGTATATTCGATCCCCGAATCCACCACTCCGACGACAATCTTTGGATTGGGGGAAGGGTCTCCGTTAAAAGTGTCCCAAGCCTCAGCGGCATCAATGTCTGCATCTGCCGTCCCGCCGGTTTGCCCGGTATTATGCAATGCCCAAAGATTTGAAAATTGCGTATCTGTTGGCAAGTAATCCTCATAATAGATGAAATTCGGTTCTGCGTATTTCACATTCGGATTTTTTTCATACACCTGCGCGAAGTCATTGACGTCGCTGTTTTCAGGCAATTGTATATGGCTGATGCCGAATTCTTTGAACGAATTGATCTCTTTTCCCCCAAGGGCTTCGTTTACTGCATCGATTGCCTGTTGGGGGACGTGTTCGTTGAATTTTACGATAAGTTCACCCTCCACATACTCAAACGGCCCCCGGTAAGGATCGTCAGGGGTGCTTTCTCCAAAGGAACTCTTTCCGGCGCTGCACAGATGCAATACGGTAAGGATGAAAAGAAGTGAAAGTACCGGCAGAAACGTATGATTCCTTGCACTCCGAACTATTGTTAAATTAATATTTTTCATCTCTTTTCTCCTCTATGAAAATGATGCGGGATAATAACTGATATTGGATACACGATGCAGGATTTACGATACGGGACTTTATAAGCCAAATAATCTTATATTCACACACTCAGTTTATGATTTCAATACCCACAAAAGAAGGTGTCCGAATGGGGATATATAATCGGGTGGTGTGAAAACAATATACAAATAACGGAATGAATTTACCTAATACATAGGGCAGCATAGCCGCAACCAAATTGACCACCCCTCTTTTTCCCCTCCTTCGCAAGGAGGGGATGTAGGGGAGGTAAAAAACGTGCTAAAAAAAGAAGTTTTTACATGGTAATAATATAGAACGATAAAAAAATAAAAAGATATTGACAAAGTTGTTGTTTACTATATAATCCCTTTTAAGTGAGAATGAGTCTCAATCTATATATAAAGGAGCGTGATATGAGGTATATATGTTTTTTTGTTGTTCTGACCGGCATGTGTTTCTTTATTCCGCAGGCGTTTGCTCAGTCCGGCGAAGCGGAATTGAAAAACAGGGTTGATATGCTTGAAAATGAATTGAAAGAAATTAAAGACTTGCTGAAAAATCAATTGTCGAGGGATATGCAGAAAGATGAAGAAATTGCCGCCTTGAAAAACCAATTGGCGGAACAGACAGCAGCAATGAGTATGAAAGCGGAAAGTGTTCAGACAACGAATGAGACTGAGGAAAAAATCGTTGCCGGGAAGGAAGTTGAAAAGGAACTCTACTTGTCAAAAAAGAGTTCTGAAATAGTGGAAAAAGACCTTGCCCCGTCATTTGGCGGTGTATACACAAAACCCTTTTTGAGAAGGTATGGCAGGAATACTTACGTGGGCGGGTACATGGATTTCGAATACAGGGCGCCTGAGGATGAAGACTCCGCTCACGGATTTACGCAGAAACGATTTATACCGTTTATCTATTCTGATATATCTGATCGGGTAAAATTGGCGACGGAAATTGAATTCGAATATGGAGGCGTAGGGGGCGGCAGAAGCGGGGAGGTAATTCTTGAGTTTGGCACCATCGATTTTTTAGTCACCGAATGGATCAACTGGAGGGGAGGATATCTCCTTACTCCTTTGGGTAAATTCAATCTGGTTCATGATTCTCCTGTGCAGGATCTTACCGATCGTCCCCTTGTGGATCAGTTAATTATCCCGTCAACGCTTACCGATCTTGGAATGGGTTTTTTCGGAACATTGTATCCGACGGAGCTGGGCAAGCTTGATTATGAAATTTATATTACCGACGGGGTTTTTAAAGGATTGGATGAAGAAGGCAACGTCAGCATCGGGGAATCAAATGGCTTGAGGAGCGCAAAAGGAGGCTACTATGATGACAGTTATAATAAGAGCCCGGCAGTTGTGGGACGCGTATCATTTAGCCCTTTTATCGGACTCGATGTCGGGGCGTCTTCATATACAAGCAGGTATGATGAAAATAATGATAATCAGTTGACGATATCTGCTCTTGATTTTACCTATCAAAGGGGATCGTTTGAGTTCCTGGGAGAAAGCGCGTATGCGTTTATAGAGACGGACGATTTTGCAAAAGATTCCGGCATTACCGATGATATGTGGGGATATTATCTTGAGGCACGTTACCACTTTATGCCACTTTTCCTGAGAGATTTGTCTCCGCAACTATTTAGTGAAAATTCAACATTTACCGGTGTATTGCGATGGGACCAGGTGCAGACAGCCGGCAGGGATGATGATTTTGAAAAAGTTCATTGGCTGAGATCGAGGATCACGCCGGGCATTAATTACCGGTATACTGAAGATACGGTATTTAAAGTGGATTACCAAATTAATATGGAAGACAAAGATATGCCTGATGAGGCAAATAACGCATTTTTGTTTTCCGTGGCAACGTATTTTTAACGAAAGAATCAGCAAATGTATATAAATCACCGATAAATGCGGTTTTTAATTTGTGAGATAACTGTTCTCTCTGCAAAAAGTATTGTGTGATCGGTGTTTTTAAAATAAGGAGCAATTACTATGAAGGGAAATATACTTATTTTGGGGGGCGGCGCATGCGGACTTTCCGCCGCCTGGGAATTGTGCAAACACGGATATAATGTTACCGTACTCGAGAAAGAATCAAGGGTCGGCGGATTGTGCATTACCAATGAATTCAAGGGATATCGTTTTGATCTCGGCGGGCATCGTTTTATTTCAAAAAATAAGGAACTGGTTGAAGATGTTTGTAAAATGATGGGTGACAAACTTCTAACATCATCGAGGAAAAGTGTGATTCTGCTGAAGGGGAAAGTCTTTGATTATCCTCTTTCCGCAAAGGATATTTTCCTGAAAATGGACATGTGGACAAATACGAAGTCCTTTTTGTCATATCTTGTCGCAGTTTTTTCCAGGATTGTATTTCGCAGGAAAGATGTGTCGTTTGAGGATTGGATTGTTCACCGGTTCGGTCGTACGCTGTACAATTTGTTTTTCGGCCCTTATACGGAAAAATTATGGGGCATTTCACCAAAGAAGATTTCTTCCGACTGGGCTTCCCAGCGTATTTCTTTGCTAAACTTGCGGGATGTTCTTTTCCGGCTCCTGAAATTGAAGAAAGGCACGCCGAGAACCTATGCAAAGGGATATTATTATCCTAAAAAAGGCATTGGGCAGATGTTTGATATGATGGGGAGTGAAATAGAAAAATTGGGGGGAAAAATAGTCCTGAATGCAGAGGTGCAGAGAGTACATATCAACAATAATACAATAACCGGCGTGCGGTACCTTGACAATGGCATTGAGAAGAATATCGATTGTGATGCAGTGATTTCCACCATATCATTGCCTGATCTGATTAAGGCATTTCCGAAACAGTTCACTTATGATATGGAAAAACATGTATCATCCCTGAAATTTCGTGCGGTGCGTTTCCTTAATATGCTCGTAGATATGCCGGATATCAGCGATAATACATGGATGTACGTATCCGAAGGGAAATATATCATGACGCGCATTCAGGAACCCAAACGGAGAAGCCCGTTCAGCGCGCCTGAGGGAAAAACATCCGTGATGCTTGAAATTCCATGCAACGAGGGTGATGAAACATGGAGTTGTTCAAAGGAGAAATTGCTGGAACGATGCCTGAAAGATTTAAAAGATCTGGGATTCGATATAAGGGATAAGGTTATCGACTATTTTACCACAAGCGTAACGCAGGGATATCCTGTCTATACCCTTGATTATGTTGAACACAGACAAAAACTCTTTGATTTTTTAGAAAAATATGAAAATATTATCACGTGCGGCAGGCAGGGGACTTTCCGGTACATTTTTATGGATATTGCAATGGAGATGGGAATCGCCGCTGCACAGCATCTGATGCTCGATAGGGTGTCAAAGAAGGATACTATTCATTACATGCGTTCAGAAAAGGAACTTATTGAAGTAAGTTCTGTGACGTCTTAAAAGAAAGTGTAAGGGAAATGACTGAAATAACTATGACGTCGGTTCAAAATAATGGGCATTTCTTAAAAAGACATATATTCCCTTTATGTGCTGTGGCAGTATGCCTTCTGACGAGATTGCTGTTTTTCGGCAGATATATTGATGAATGGGATAGCGTTAACTTTGCCTTTGGTTTGTCAAAGGGATACGATATTTTACACGATCAGCCGCATTTTCCCGGATACCCTGTATACATGTTTTTTAGCTGGATTTGGTATAAGATTATCGGTTCTGACATTAAGGCATTGATTTTTTCAGGTGTTTTATTCAGCAGCATAGCGGTATTTCCCCTGTATGAACTGGCAAAACGTCTGTTTTCTGAAAACGTGGCAATACTTGCCGTAATTTTATACATCGTAAATCCGCAAATATGGCTGCAGGCGGAAAAACCACTCTCTGATGCCTTTGGTATTTTTTTTGTCGTTACTTCTGTTTTATTTTTTTACCTGGCAATAGAAAGCGCTGATGTTTCAGAATATCGGAAAAGGAATGAAAACCGTACTCTAAAATATCTGGCAGTGGGCGGAGTTTTGCTGGGCTTGGGACTTGGCGTCAGGGTTACGTATCTTGCATTGGTTCCTCTGATGATCTATGTTGCTTTTCAATTACGGAAGAAGATTTCACTTCATAAGATTGCCGTATGGGGCATTTCCGGTATTGCCGTTGGCATTTCTTCATGGTTTGTGTATTTGATTGTCCGGTTTACACCGGATAAATTTTTCAAAAAGTTTATGAGTCATGCCGATTATCATTTTTACAAAGATGGCAACTCTATTGTTACCACAAATAATTATTTTGACCGGGCGTATGATATTGCTTACCGTTTTATTGCCCATTGTATGGGCATGTGGTGGCATGATGCATTTTTTCTGCGGATAGTTCCGACTATTTTTATTATATTTTCAGTAGTCTATTTTGTTAAAAAGGCGAGATGGTCGCAAAAAATAATGTTTTTATCGGTCTTCTTCATTTTTTACATTTTATGGATTGTTTTTATACAAAATGCAATACGCCAGATTATGGCGCTTATTCCTTTTATGGCAATAGTGGTCAGTGCGGGATTGTTTTATTTTTATACGCATTATTTGAAAAATAAAAAATATGGCAATATATGTTTTTATTTTCTGACCGGAATATTTATTTTGTCGCAAGCGGCTGATTCGGTGAGAATCGTTTCGATAAACAGAAACGAAACCCCTCCTTCCGTTGCGCAAATAAACTATATTACGGAACATTTTCAAAAAGAAGATTCGAAATTTTATTGTTTGAATGACTGGCGTTTATTCCAGTATTACGCACCGGAGTGGTGTGACAAAAAAAACAGCCATGTTTATTTTGTTTCCCACATGAATGGGGTAAGAAATGATTTGCAACGGCTAAAAAACAAACCCGAAAACATTCTTGTGTCATCTAAACTGTTTGGAAGGCACAAATATAAGGAACGGCTTAGAGAGCTTGCAGTATTTAAAAGGGATAACTATAGTGTTGCGGATTACAACTGGGTTGCATTGTATCGTTTTGAAAGGAAAAATACGCAAAACAAACAAGAGGGAAAGAGAAGTATTTTAAAAAAACAGGATTTTATCGACGATCAGGGAGGGATACCATTAGTGAAATTTGATGAAATGAAATAAGACGGGAAATGTTTTCATAAGAAACCAGATTTTTTTTAATTCGAAAAGGAGGATAAAAAAATGATAAAGCCGTTGTATTTGTCGATGTGTTTTGCGCTTGCATTGGGTTTGCTCTCTTCATTTGGTGAAGTAAAGGCGCATGGTGAAGATCATGGTGAAGGCACTGCAAGCATATCGGGCACGGTGACTGACGATCAAAGCGCGCCGGTAAGCGGCGCTACTATAAAGTTGAAAAACAAGGAATCAAAATTCAAAGATAAAGGCACTACGGGAACAAGCGGCGAGTTTGAATTTTCAGGCTTAGAGGCGGGGAAATATCAGTTGACCGTTAAAAAGTCAGGATATTCAAAGGCAAAGAAAAGTTTTAACCTTGCGGATGGAGAAGCGTCGGTCGTTGATATACAACTAAAAGCAAAAGGGAGTGGCGGTGGCAGTGGCGGTGGGTCAGGATCCGGTTCCGGAAGCGGAAGTGGTTCCGGTGGTGGCAGCGGCGGAGGCTCTGGCAGTGGCAGTGGTTCCGGAAGCGGAAGTGGTGTATGATGCGTTATTTGATAATTTAAACAAGGAATTTCAATCTGTTCACGTAGTGGCAAGGCACGCCTTGCCACTACGTTGTTAAAAGTTGCTGAAGACTTATTTAAACGTTTAGGAATTTCAATCTCTGTAGGGTGGGCATCGCCCACCGTCTCACGTTGCTTGTACAGACGCATAGCAATACCTTGCCTACCAGCAGGCAGGCGTCTCTACGTTTGGTGGGCAATGCCCACCCTACATTGCTAAAAATTGCCGAAGGCCTAATTTATGGCATTGGTTTTCATTAAAAATTCATTAAAAGGAATAAATAATCCCTTCCTATCCGGAAGGGATATGAAAATAGCGTAAAAAAATTTTTATTTAGTGTTGAGAATGAGTCTCATTTTTTATTAGGAGAATACAAGATGATTCTGAAAAAATTTTTATTTTCGTTTGGTATCGCAGGAATTTTAAGTTGTGTGAATTTAGTATGCCAGGAACATTCTGTCATCCACGCCGCATCTCTTACGGGGATGATACTTAACGAGAATGGCGATGGGGTTGAAAAAGCTGAAGTATCGGTTAAAGGGGGAAAGGGGACAAAAAAAAAGCAAAAGGTAATAACAGATTCTGACGGGTTTTATGAATTCACAGGACTGAAAAAAGGAAAATACCGCATAAAGATAACTTCTGCCGGATACATAAGCGAGGATGAAAAACTGGAGATAGAAAATGGCGCAGATACTATTGAAACTGATTTTACGTTGATTTTTGATGAATACGAGAAGACCAGCGACACTGAAACAATGGACAATGCCGTTTCTGCTTTTCAGGAAATCGGCACGTTGAGAAAAGAGGATCCCATCAATATCGATGAGATTGCTTCTTTATATGAGGAATACCTGCAGGATTTAACACAACAAATGGATAGCGAATATGGCTTGTCCATGGACAGCGATCTGCTTTCCGCTATGGATGATATTGAGAATGACAGCGATCCCAAACTGGCTGCGCAAGTAATCGACAAAACCCTTCAGAGGGTGTTTTATCTGGCAATTTATGATCGGATTACAGAGGTTCGCGATGATTACGATGATGAAAACACCTCGTATCTGCAAGAATTGTGGGATGAGGCGTATTCTGCATATCAGGCCCTTTTCAGCACAGCAGACAGAGAAAATAAAGTGCTTACTGAAGATCGTCTGTCAATAGAAACAGGAAGCAATCCGAATCTCGAAGATCATATAACGGTTGCCTTTATACGTGGGAAAGAGGCATTGGAGAAAAAAGATTTGGAAGAAGACGAGATTGAGGTCGGAGTACAACGGCAGGTGATTCGCCTCTCCCTTATAAGGGCTTTCTATATTGCAGTGCTGAGGGAAGTGGAGAGTATTATCAGCAATCGTGATACAAACCTTGAGAAGGCATTGGAATATCAGAAAGAGGGAGAAGTCTATTACAAGATCGTTGAAGAATATGTTTCCCGCGACAATCCTTCAGGAAATGAGACAATAAAAAGTCAATTAACCGGTGATGTGTCGGAGGTGGAAGCCGATACCATTGTAAGTGAAATGAGCAGGGGTTTTATCGGCAGGGTAGAGGGCGAATTGGAAGCGGCAGAATCAAATATAAGCGAAGGAAATCGTATGGATGCCAAGGTTGTGGCTGAGGAGGCATTGCTTTATTCAGAAGTATTTTTGGAAGATTTGGGATTACGGTTAGGCGATGATTCTATGGATGACATGGAAGATGCTCTCCATGACCTGAGAAATGCCGCCGATAAGATGAAAGAGTCGTCTGCCGCATCTGCCATAGATACCATTAGTTCATTTATTGAGAGTTACGAAAACGAGTTGTTGTAATAGTTCCGTAAATTAAATTCAGCGTTTAATTATGCCTTCGGCGACTTGTAGCGCCGGCCTTTATGGCCGGCAATGGCGGGGAATGCGCGCCCAGCGGGGGATACCCCCGCGCTACGGTATCGCTTTGAATTTTCTAAACTTCAAGTTTCTTGATTTAAACCTGATTGTGTGTTTTTATTGCGGATTCAGGCTTACAACCTGAATCCGCATAGGGTGTGCTGAATATACGTGTCAATTTAAGTTAGGAGTATCTATGTACAAAAATAAAAAGAAGTATTCGTTACTTTTATTTGCGATAGCGACAATCGGGATTTTTGCAACGGCTTATTACAGGTCAGGGAATGCGGAGGAGCATGTTCAGCATAGCCATACAAAATCAGAGACGAAAAAAAAGGCGACGGAAAATAAATCGATAAGTTTTACGAATGATATTTTACCGCTCTTTGTTGAACCGCAAAAAAGGGGGAATGAGGAGTCTATTACATGCGTCAAATGTCATTTTACCAGCCTTACCATCGAAAGTAACGGGATTCCGGAAAACTCTTTTGCTGAATTCAGTATGGGATCGTATGCCGACATTATAGGAGGGGCAGATGCCGGAACAGAACCCATTATTGATACGGAGGACGTTGACTTAAGCCTTCTATTGCAAAGGCTGGAGGGAAAGGGCGACGATATGGAAGCGGGTGACGCACGCATGCCTTACGGAGGCCCTTTCTTTAAAAAGAACAAAGTTGAAAAAATTCGGAAATGGATAGAACAGGGGGCAGTGGATGATACGCCAACTCCTGATTTTGACCGCGATGTGCTTCCGTTATTAACGAAATCGGTAAATGGCAGCATAGCTTGCAGCCTGTGCCACTATAATAATAATGACGCAACTTCAAAAGAACGTTCTCATTCTCAGGCATGTATGGATTTAACAAGCTGGGAGGGAATAATATCAGGCGCTGACGGGACAGAACACGAAGAACTTGTTGATCTGGAAAATCCGTCAAATAGTTTGCTCATAAAACGTTTGCGCGGACAGGTAACGGAAGAAGAACTGGAGAACGATCATCGTATGCCGTATGGCGGCCCCTATTTTTCTGAATATGAAATACAGAAGATTGAACGATGGATAGCAAACGGCGCAAAAGGTCCCCATGGTGAAGATCCGGGTGCGGCAGATACCAGCGATGCCGGGGTTTGTCCGGAAGGCAGCGGAAGCGGTAGTGGCAGCGGCAGTGGAAGCGGAAGTTAGAGTATGCTCAAGATGTTCATAAAATGTACATTTTAAATTGACAATAAGGTGGCACGGACTGTAGAGACGCATAGCAATGCGTCTCTACGTTTGTCCGTGTTGAACCTGTACTACACTGCCGGTAAATCACAAAGTGTGAACCTATCGAGTATGGTTGTGTCGAAAAGACCGTGAAAGTTAAAGAAATTAAAGACAATAGGGAAAAAAGGAGGTGTTATGTGTCTGCGATGGTATTAAGCGATGCCGATGGTTTTGCGTTAATGGCAAAACCCCTCGAAAAATATGGCGTTACGAATATTCATTTTTGCAGCGTTAAGGAAAAGATGGATACTGATGCGACAGCAATAGCATTTGTGCCGTTTGTTGATTTTATAATAATCGGGAAGGATGCCGGCGGCACTTCTCACATTGAAACTATTTTGCAAGAGGCAAAAGAACGTCGGATACCTGTATTGTCTGAAAGCTGCATTTTAGAGGAAAAGATAAAATAAAAAACTTTAATTCCAAAGGAAGATGAGAAAATGAGAAAATTTGCATACTGGTATCTCATTTCTTTGACAAGTTTGCTGGTTATAAGCATGTTGTATGCGTTGGTTTGACTGAATATAGTCAAAAGCAACTGGTGTTAGAATTAATGAGTCCATGCCTGTCGGCAGACAGGGACTCCGCTCAAGGTTCACCGTCACCCTGAGCGGGAGCCGAAGGGTTATTTTCGCTTGTGAAAATGAGAATCCGTTTTATATTTCAGAAACCTTATTTATCTTACGTTGCAATGATTTTTGAAAATTACAGACAAGCGCTGATCAAAAATATTGTGAAATGGCTTTTCCCTGTTGCGCTGCCATGCATTATTTTCTGGCTATTATTTTCAAAAACACAACCCGAAGTTTTTTGGGTTGCTTTGAAAAATGCATCTTTTCCCTGGCTGGCTTTGGGGTTTATAATGTATAGCGCAAACCAGGTGTTTCGCACACTGCGCTTTCAGTGTCTCATCCATGCAGTGAAGCCTGACACACAACAACTGTTTCGGGTGCAATCACTCTATATTTTTTTCAATTATATGCTGCCTTTCCGTACCGGCGAGGCAGCATACATTTATCTGGCAAAGAGGCATTTGAATATTCCTGTGGCAAACGGCATTTCTTCCCTTGTGGCCGCAAGGATGTCCGATTACTTCCTTCTTATTGTATGCTGCGTGGTTATAACATTTTGTATGAAACTGAATATAACGCCCCTGATAAACATGCTTATGAAAGGAGGGATTACGTTTTCATTGGTAATCATAGCATCGTTTCTTCTTTTCCGGAAAAGAAGGAATAAATTTTTCGTATGGATGAAAGAAAGACGTAGCTTTCACACGCTTTGGCAAAAAAGCAAACTTATCCAAAAATTTTCCGGTGAGTTTCAGAAAATTATTCAGAGTTTCAGGGAAATCTGTACTGTCAGGATAGCTCTGCAAACCGCTTTTTATACCCTGTTCACATGGTTGTGTATATTCCTTGCCTTTTATATGATTACCCGCGGACTGGGGTATTCCGTGGGCTTTTTACCGATGATTGCAGTGTCTGTCATTGCCGTAATGTCACGGGCATTTCAAGGGATTGCAGATCTTGGATCCCATGAGATAGGGTGGTTCGGAGGATTGATTCTCATCGGGTTTTCAGGCAAAGACGCGAGTATTGTGTCGTTTTCATCACATATAATTATTTTGTGCTATATGCTGCTTGTTACCGTGTATTCAAAGGTTACTTTATTTAGCAAGAAAGCTCTTTGCAGGTGATGGTGAAACCAAAATATAAAACATGGGGTTTACGCTACAAAAAAATTACAGAAAGAAATTATTATTGCAATGCAAATATTACAAGATACAATAATCCGCTCAATAAGGAAAAAGACCTTCGGGCTGTAAAAAACTCCAAATTGATTTTTCGACAAGGATTATAAATGATATATTTCTTGCAACTCAACTCAATTTTACCCTTAATAGTATCGTTTCCCTTCCCTGTTTAAAACATACAGGGACAAGGCTTACAATATATAAGAGACAAGTTTTGCAAAAACGCCTTTTCCGGTGATTTACCGGGAAAGGTGTTTTTTGTTTGTTTTGCCACGAATTCACAAATGGAATGTCAGCAGGCACGTACTGTAGGGTGCGGCATTGCCCGCCAAATAAACCTTTCAAGGACGCTAAGGAATACAGGAACGACAGGAAAAAAGGGAATGACCATTATTCCTGTTTTGTACTTCCCGTATTCCTCAGATGCTTTTTTGGGGTTTGCGTTGGAATATGTCTTTATGGGGTAAACGGATTAGTCGTAAGGGTGGATCAAGGAGCGGCCTTATCGTGACGAATCCACCAATAATGATGAAATGGTGGATTCGGTTCCCTTTCTCTGCGAGTCGCTGTCGCTTAATCCACCCTTGCTAACATGCAATAAATGGGAGGATGGTTTCTTTACCTTTAGGTTTCGCTTCCGGCGGGTTCTGGTTTGTAACCTGAACCCATGTGTTTATACGGATATCGGAAATAGAACTGTGTGTAATCAATTGCGGGACAAACGATATAAAACGTGGGGTTCAAGTTATAACCTTGAACCCGCAGAGAAGAAAGGCTTCGCCTTGTTTTGCAGGATTTGGGAGCTATATTTTCCAGTTGTTCAGTGGTAAACCCTTAATGCGGGAAAAATGATTGGTGTTGTTTGTTACCAGAACAAGATTATATGTTAGTCATCGTCCCTTGAAAAATGGCGTATATCCAAATTATGGTATTAAATTAGTCCCAACAAACAATAATCATTCTAATGGCAGCATTGCATCATCAGATAATTCTGATAGTTCAATACGTCCAAAACTGGTAATCGTTTATCAGTCGTTGGGAACTACACCAACACCTACACCAACGCCTACTTCAGCACCATCAGACACCACTGCTCCAAGTGGTTCAATAACCATAAATAGTGGAAATGAATATGCCAATTCGACTTCAGTTACTATAAGCCTCTCGGCAACGGATGCTACAGGAGTAACCGGTTATTATGTATCTACCAGTTCAACAACACCATCATCTTCAGACTCAGGCTGGACTTCGGTAACATCAACCACCAGTTACAGTGCAAGTATCTCATACACATTAAGCAGCGGTGACGGTTCAAAAACAATATACGTCTGGTACAAAGACGCCGCAGGAGCGCCAACGCAGGCGAACTTCAGTTTAAGCTCCCTTATATTACCCTCCCCAACCCCTGTGGTGTCTGATCTTTGTGAGGTGTATGGATTTGTTACTGATGAGGACAACCATGACCTTACGGAAGTAAATATTGCCATGGAAGGGGAAAAGAAGATAAAAACGAAAACAGACGAGGACGGCTATTTTGAATTCACCGGACTTGAGGCGGGGAAATATACGGTTACGTATGAGAAGGAAGGGTACAGGAAACAATCGGGAGACATAACACTGGTGGAAGGAGAAATCCGTGACCTTGGCATCATCGTAATGGAACAGAACATTGCCGGGAGTATTTATGGCACGGTTACTGATGCAGAAAACGAGCCGGTAGAATCGGCAAAAGTAAAGCTGAAAGGCAAGGGGAGCAATGCGAAGGTAAAAGAGAAATATACCACCGAGGAAGACGGCTCTTATGAATTTACCGATCTGGAAGAAGGGACGTATATCATCCAGGCGAAAAAGAAGGGATATAAGAAGGCAAAGGAGCGGATAAAACTTTCCGATGGTGAGGATAATGAGGTAGATTTGGTTTTAGAAAAGAAATAGTGGAAAATTTAAGCCATGTAGATTGGGTTGAGTGAAGCGAAGCCCAACAACTACTTGTTCCCAAACTCCTGTTTGGGAACACCATTTTAAAGAGAAACTGAGTTTCTCATCCATTTGCGCTCCCAAACAGGAGTTTGGGAGCGAGCAACGCATAAAACTTTCTGATGGTGAAGATAAAGAGGTGGGTTTGGTGTTGGAGGAGAAGTAGGAAAATAATAAAGAAACAATGTAGAGACGCATTGCAATGCGTCTCTACTGCCCATTTATGTTTTTGAATTGATACTTCACTATGTTCAGTACAAGGTTTTGGGAGCGAGCATAAAAATTGACTGATGCAAGATATAAGGCACAAAGACGGACTGGAGAACAGACGGTTACGGGATTATAACTGATTCCATTCTTCAATGGTAAGGCCTGCCTGATGAATAACAATTTTTCTCAAAAGCGGAACGGGAATGTCTTGTCCACCATGAATATGAACGGAGGTAAATCTGTTCTTTATGGGATGAAACAGATAATGCGCACTGCCTTTAATACGTATCACGTTAAAACCTGCTTTTTGCAGTTTGCGAAGAACTTCCTTGCCTTTGAGAGGACTAAGAGATTCAGACATATTTCAGACAAGAAGTGGAGTTTTATCAAATTGCAGGGAAAGGTAAACGCCGTCAGTAACAGGGTCGCTTGGGGGGATAGGTTTTCCCTGCTCTGCAAGAATTTCCAAAAACCCCTGGGCAAGTTCTTTAAGATTTTCCAATGCTTCTTCTACTGTCGGACCAAAATCAGCAGTGTAATTTAAAGAGGGTAAAGAAACGACTATTTTGCCGGTTGTTGAGTCTGTTTCAAATGTAACACGGTATGTGTAAATCATTTTTCACTCTTTTCTTCAATAGGGCGTATTGTTTTCTTATTCGTAAATACAATATGAAGGAGTTAAAAGTCGGTCATTTTCCGGTTACATTAGCAGGTTTTCTGAAAAGAATCAAATATTTTGTAACAATTTAGTTTTTTGAAAAGGTATGGGCGAAACATTTGCTGGTTTGAAGAATGTACCGCCGGAATCCTTGTCCTGAGCGTAGCCGAACGGGCTTGCTGGCGGGTAGTCAGGAGCAGGGATGCTCCTGTTACATTGATGCAGCACATCGTTATTGTCGGAATTTTTCAAAAAACTAAATTGTTAGTGCACCAGGCCAAGCTTGCAATAGCCAGTTGGTTGAAAAGCCAATCTGACAAAGTTAGCCGACCGTCAGAACCGAGTCTTGCGTCCATTAGGTAACGACATGGGCGAAGCGTAGACAGGGAAACAGTAGGCCGTAATCCGCAAGGGTGAAGGTGTTGAGATCCGAAAATAGTTAATGTCATGGAGTAAGGTAAGCCATAAGAAGTATGGAGAAGACTTGGAAGCGGACATCCTGGACTTGGTGGAAAGACTTAAGAGCAAACGATATAAAGCAATGGATATACGCAGAGTATGCATGCCGAAGGCAGACGGGGGAAAAAGACAGTTAGGGATATTGATACTGGAAGATAAGATAGTGCAAAAGGCAGTGTCGAAAATCCTAAGCGCCCCCCCAGTGTCTTTTGTGGTTATAAATACTATTTTCAGGATAAAACATTTTGCAGTTGGTTATTTTTTTAAAAAGGAGGCAGTTATATAGCATCACTGAAACGGGAAATGGCAGTGGTTCTTTTTTGGGTAGTATAAAGATAAGCATCAATGATACCGAGAAAAATAAGAATATTATGGCCAATGTTGGAGATATGGTGATTGCATCGTTTGAAGATTACCCAGATGGTGATGGAGAGAGTACTCGATATGAAATTGCATTGGAAATACCGAAACAGGAACAGTCGAGGGATATGTTTCTAATGAGAATTCATGGAAACCAATAAATGGTGCCAAAGTAAGCAACAGTTCAGGCAAATACTCTGGCACCACCAACTCAAGCGGCTACTATCAAATCTCTGATATCCCTGCCGGAAGTTATACGTTTATTGCCTCTGCTTCAGGGTATATAGGAGAGTCTGTCAGTGTGGATATAGAGTCTGGTTATACAACGGTATTGAATTTTTCATTAACGAGCAATGCAACACCAACACCAACTCCTAAATCCGAATGCCCTGACTCTGTTACTGCAACTATCGCATCGGCGTCACCTGAGAAATTGGAAATAGCAAAAGGGGATAGCGAAGATGTTGTTATTGCGGTAACAGATGGTAGCGGATGCCCTGCAGCAGGCGTAAAAGTGAAAAGAAAGGTTTCTTCGGCAAATAGCAAAAAGATTAACGTATCTCCTCTCAGCGCAACAACGGATGCGGATGGTCAAGTAACGTTTACCATCAAGGCGAAAAAGAATAAAGGTAGCGCCACTGTGAAGTTTAAAGTAAACGGGGTGAAAGTTAAGCCAAAAGTAAAGATTTCTCTTACAAAGTAAAAAGCGGCGCTATGAATTCTTTCATCTGTATTTTACAGCCATGTAGGGGGGATTAAGGAGCGGCCTTTTCGCGACGAATCCACCATTTCATCTTATCCTGATTTGTTTATTAGTGACGATGCCAGGTATTCTACAGGATGCGAATAGGGATGGTATCTGAAATGTTCATCGAAGGCAAAAACGGCGTTAATATGAAAATGGTTTATCAGGGCAAAACTGGTGCAGTCGGTAAAACTCAATCGTTTATCAATAAACTTTCTGAAGTCGGCTTTTGCTGCATCTTCGATATCTTCTGTAACACGGAGAATGTTTAAATGGCTTTTTTGTATCTCATCCATAAATTTAACAGATACGGTATGATTGCTTCTTGTCTTTAGAAGTGTATAGACTTCATCTAAAACATAATTGGAACTGTAGACATATACCTTTTTATTGAGAATGTGCTGATGGATAGCTTTTGCTCCGGAATTGAATTGGTCGTGAGGAACAGTGATGGCGCAAAATGCGCTTGTATCGATAAAGACCTTCAATCTGTGTTCTCTCCATACAGATATTTGTCATGATGGAGAGAAAGGTCGGTATCTGGACAATCTTTGGCTATGTCGATAATACCGTATAAGTTGCATTCTTTTGTCTGATTTTCATTAGAGTAATGGAGGATTACCGTAACTTTTTCGTGCTCTTTGATATCGACTTTTTCTAAAGGTTTAAAGACGCCATTCTCAAATATTGCTTCAATGGTTTTTGTCATGATGTTCTCCATGTTTATGAAGGAGTTAAAATCGGGTCATTTTCCGGTTACATTAACAGGTTTTCTGAAAAGAGTCAAATGTTTTGGTGTAGAAGAACAGTTGACAAAAACAAGGTTATGTTAAATGCCTGATATCTCAGTAAATTCAAAGCTTTTATGGCTTTTATTAAATTGTGTCATTCAAATTGCAAATTTGAACCCGCACAGAGTTCTTTGAAAAAAACACTTGTTTCTGTAGATGTGTACATGCAGGTATTCACGCGCAATGAAAATCCGGTATGCGGTAAAAAAAGCCCGAAGGGCTGAAATGATTATAGAACCATGGGCAGATAAAATACACAACCCTGAATGGGTGAAATAAAATTATCATTACACTGGCATAAAAAACCAATATCACCCATACGGGGTTGATAGGCAAAAATGCATCCATTGACTATAATCATAACATCCTTTCAGGATTTGGAAATTGCAGAGACATGTTTCAAACCTGTTTCTGCAATGGATTGAACCAGCACGGAGATGTGGGCAGCGGATAGGGAGGAGGAAAAATTTCCATTGACAATAAGTTTTTTTTTATTATGATACTTGAGAATGAGTCTCAATAACTTTATTAATGGAGGATAATGTCATGTCGGTTTTAATAGTAGGTGGCGATCATCTGGGAAGTATTCCGAAAGAGCTTGATAAGATGGGAGTGAATGAGGTAAGGCATATATCAGGGAGAACTACTCAAAAGATAGGCAGCGGCATTCCCGAAACAATGGATTTTATTATCGTGTTGTGTGATTATGTGAACCATAACCTTTCCCATAGCATTAAAGAGTTTGCAAATTCAAAAGAAATACCTGTTGTTTACGCGAAAAGATCATGGTCATCCATTTATCAAAAAATGAAGGATAGCCAGAATCAATTTAAAAAAGTGGGTTTACGGCTGCCGCTTAACTGATAAGAAATATATGTTTATACAGAAAATTAATTTTAAAAAAATTGTAGAGACGCTTGCAGAGACGCATAGCAATGCGTCTCTACAACGTTACATTATTGCCATGATTTAAAAAATGAATTTATTCACGTGTTTAATTGGCCATTGAGAAAACATTATCGTTGAAATAACACTGTGATAAAACAACAAGTAAATACCCACGAAGTTATTGATATTATCGTGAATATTTTAGACGCAAGAGACCCCAACACTTCAGTGCATTCGTGGCGTGTTGCAGAGGTGTCAGGCATGATTGCCGAGGCGATGCAATTGCCGGAGAAAGAAAAAGGGATACTGCATACTGCGGCACATTTGCACGATATAGGCAAGATTGGCATTTCTGATAAAATATTAAACAAGCCGGGAAGTCTTACGGCAGAAGAAAATGAACAAATACAGGCGCATCCGCGAATAGGATGCAATATCCTTGGGAGATTACCCATGTTCAGGGAAATATCAATGATCGTTCTTTACCATCATGAACGTTTTGACGGATTAGGCTATCCTGAAGGACTTACAGGTGAAAACATTCCTCTCGCATCGAGAATAATTTCCACAGCGGATACTATAGATGCCATAACTGCCGACAGACCCTATAGAAAGGCAAAAAGCGCTGAGGAGTGTTTTCTGGAAATGGAGCTTCATACAGGGAGCCAGTTTTGTCCGACTGTCATAAGTTATGCAACGATGATTAAGGATGATATAGAAGGCGTATTGAATGAATTAAAAATAAAAGGAATAAAACATTATGCCTTCGTAGGGCATGAAGAATTAATGCATTCACGGAGACTTATTTAATTATGAGATACAATAATACAATACCGATGATCTTTGTTTATTTAGTGGCATCATTTTTCCTTTGCAAGGGAGCTTTTGCAGGCGTTTCGTATACATTGAGCAGAAATGCCGACTATTCAACGGATGACAGATCTTTTCTCGCAACTGATACCTTATATGTCAAGATATCACAAAACAAGTACGACTACCATGATGTTACAAAGGCTGTTTTTACATTAAAACCGAAGGGAAAAAAGGAGAATAAACAATTTGAATTAGCATGGAATACAGATCAGGGCGGCTTTACAGGATCAACTGCGCTCGATGAATACGATGCGGATGATGTAATAACAATTAAGATAATACTTGAATGGGAAGACTATAAAATCAGAAAAAAAGATACCATTGCTGTTGGCATATCAGGGAAGTGGGAAATTGCCGGAACTGTTTATGATGAGGCTTCAGGTGATATTAAGGATGCCCGGGTGAGGATACAGGGTGTGGCGGATATCAACGATAATGATGAGAGCTATTACCCTGAAGAGGAAGGGAAATATGTTCTCACCGATGAAGACGGAAATTTTTCAATTGAATATGAAGGTATTTCTGGGCAGGAAGTTGTCGTCGCCGCAGGGAAAGAAGGGTATAAAAATGGGGGGGAGAAAATCACTTTGGGAAAAGATGATAATGTCAGCATCGCCCTTTCAATGGTTACTGAGGAAGATCACACGGATTATGAATACCGGTCCGCTAAAAACTGTAAGAAATGCCACGAAAATATTTATAATGACTGGAATGACAGTGAAATGGCAACTGCTGCCGTGAATTCGATAAACCAACTGGTTTTTCTTTTATATACGGCATGGTTTGTGACGGGAGACCGGGCAAATTTTCAGGATGCTTCTATTTTTAACAACCCGAATCCCGAATTTGTCGGTGATAAGGGAAAAATATTTGAAGACGCCACCGGACGGTATAAAATTCTTGGAGATGCAGGAAATCTTCATGATTGTGCCGATTGCCATTCTCCTTCATTTGCATCCGGTGTGCAGAGTGACGGCAAAACGCCAAAGTGGGATATGAGAGCGGGCGTGTTGACGGATGCCGATAATTTGTCTTCAATAGACAAACAGGGGGTTCATTGCGATTTTTGTCACAAGATTCAAAATGTGCATGACGGGGAAGAGTATTGGACGGAACCCGGTGTAAATTATAAAGTTGATCTTTTGCGTCCCGATCCGGCTCTAAAATCCTCAAAAGAGGGCAAGGTAATGTTTGGGCCTTTTGACGATGTTACGTATAAAAGTATGCAGGCGTCGTATGTTTCACAATTTAAAAAGAGTGAGATATGCACCCCTTGTCATCAGGATGCACGGAAATTATATTTGCAACCGGTGGACGAAAATGATCAGCCTACGGGCGAAGAAACCATTGAGAGAATATTATGGAGTGAAGATACCTACCGTGAATGGAGATTCAGCGGTTATAGCGGGCTTGAGGAAGATTATCCTGTTGATAATTATGCAGGCCAGGCGCTGCAATGCCAGGATTGCCATATGAAGGATCCTCCGCCTGATCCTGCAACGGGGAAATCCATTGCGGATTATACGGAAGTCACCGATTCTTTTTATATGTTGTCCGAAAGTAAAAAACAGAAGGGGACGAGTCGCGATCCCAGGACCATCTATCCTCATCATTTTGAGGGAACCAATCAAAATCTTCCGGTTGGCGAGAAGAAACGATATCTTGATTGGGCGGTAGACCTTTCAATATCGAATGCTAATGTCGCTGATGGTATTGTCAGCTTTGACGTAAATGTAAAAAATTCTCATACAGGCCATGCCTACCCTTCCGGAGTTACACAACGCAACGTTGTTTTATTTGTGGAAGCAGAGCAGTCAGGGAATTCTCTCACTCAAATCAATGATCAGATTATTGATACACCGGGAGGGAATTTCCCGGATGGCTATTATGAGGGCGAAGGGGACTATGCAGGAAAACCGGGGAAAATATTCATAAAACATAACCGGATGATCGAAGACAACGAGGATTTGGACCCGTTTTTCAATGACATATTGTATGCCTTTGCCGTTGAAGAATTATATGATACACGCATTCAGGCAAATGAAACGGATACCACACACTATGAGTTTCAAACACAGGACAACAGCGCGATAACCATAACGGCAAGGCTTATTTACCGCTTTTATCCGAAAGGGACTCTTGAGTTTGCCGCGCAAAACGGATATGTAATTTCCCTGGAAGAAAACGATTATGAATCACACAAAGTATCGGTAAGCATAGAACCCTGATGAGAAACATGAAAGATACAAAGTGTTTGTAAAAAAGGGATATATCTGTTAACATCGCACCTTTCTATAAAGAGAAAAAGCGGGTGGGCTTCGCCCACCAAACTTAGAGACGCATTGCTATGCGTCTTTTACGAGCAAAGTGAGACTGCATATGGCGGAGTCTTGGCGAAGTAACGACAAACGAGGTGTATTTCAGGTGAAATATAGCATTATCTTATTATTGATTGCTGCTTTTTTTATTACGGGGCTTGCCGGGTGTGCCACAGACTGGGGAGGGCGAAGGAATTCATCCGCTATTTCACGGTATGTTGCCGGTGATGCGGCATCTGCCTGGGAGGCAGTTGACCAGGCCATTATGGGTATTCGGGTGAAAGAAAAAAACGTGGAAAAGGGATTTCTGATCACAGACTGGATAAAGGGATATTCCACTACGAGAGATATGGGGTTGCTTTTAGAGGGACGATGGCAGGAGCGCTACCGTTTATATATTACTGTTGTACCTGAACAAGATAGAACATATCTGTCGGTAAGTTCTCAGGTTGAAGAAAAAGCCCCCGGCGGGAGCCGTGCGTACCGGTGGGAACGCATTCCGTCAAACGGAATGCCTGAACAAATGTTTCTTGATAAAGTAGAACAGATACTTAATGCGAAAGAATAGTTCATTATGAATAAAGGACGGCTTTTCTGGTGCAGTTTGTTTTTATCATTGGTCTTGTTTCTTCTTGCAGCAGGGGCGGGATATTCTCAGGAAACGGAAACTGAACCGGCGGATAACTATCAAATAGAGGTATACCTCACCGAGGAAGAAGCGCTTAAACTGATTTTTCCGGAGAGTGATGATATTGTAGCTGATGAAATTATCATGACTCCCGAAGAAAAGCAGAATCTTGAACAAATCCTGAAAAGACGTCTTTTTGAAGATCGTTTCACTGTATACGCTGGAAGAAAAAATAATGAAGTTTTGGGATATGCGATCATAACGGAAGAGATTGGCAAGTTTCATCCGTTTACCTTTATTGTGGGAGTAAAACCAAACGGGAAGATAAGCAATATCGCTGTTCTTGTCTATCGCGAAAGCCGCGGAGGAGAGATTGCAAAGAAGCGTTTTCTTTATCAGTTTATCGGTAAATCTTTGAAAAATCCTATCAGGATTAACAAAGATATTATCAACATTACCGGCGCCACCATGTCTGTGCAATGCATGTGCGCCGGAGTAAGAAAGGTGTTAGGGGTAATAGATGAATATTACCTGAACGGGAAAAGGGATGTGAATGCTTTGAGACGGATTGCGGCGGCAACTAATGCAGGAGAAGATAACACGGCCAGCAACACAAACAATCAATCCGTTCAGAGCGTCGCGCATGGCAATGAAAAAAGCAAAAAGAACGCGGACGGATCCGCTGAAAAAAAGCTCGTGAAACAAACAAGAATGATTATGGGTACTTTTGCAGAAGTATCCGTGTATTCTGATGACGTTAAAAAAGCGGAAGAGGCAATTGACGCCGCGTTGAACGAGATGGAGAGAATGGATGCCATGTTGAGTAATTATAAAAAAGACAGTGAGCTTTCAAGGGTAAATAAGGGCGCAACCAAATCACCTGTTCCCTGCACCGATGAATTCCTTGAATTTCTTGAACAATCGCTTTTTTTCAGTGAACTGAGCGATGGGGCATTTGATATTACGGTTTCTCCTATCGTTTCTTTATGGGGATTCTTTGATGAAAACGGGCATATTCCGCCTGAAGAAGAAATTAACCGGCTTCTGCCTGCCGTTTCGTATAAAAATATCGAAATAAAAAGAAATGGTAATAATAAAGAAGCAGCAGGCACGGTTTTCTATAAAAATATATCAACGCAAATAGATCCCGGCGCTATCGGAAAGGGATATGCTGTTGACAAGGCCTTGAATATCATAAAAAACCATGATGTTGATAATGCCTGTATTAATTTGGGAGGAAATGTATATGCATTGGGAAATCCTGCCGGGAAAAATGCGTGGAAAATCGGCGTGCAGCACCCGCGTGATAAGAATGAGATATTGGGGTATTTAGAACTCAGAGACGAGGCTACAGCAACGTCGGGTGATTACGAACGGTTTTTTGAAATTAACGGGATTCGATATTCACATATCATTGATCCAAGGACGGGGAATCCAGTAAAAGGGACGATTGCCGTGACAATCATAGCTCCTTCCGGAACGGATGTTGACGCCCTTTCAACAAGTGTCTTTGTTTTAGGCCCTGAGAAAGGGTTCGGTGTCATTCGTGAGGTTCCCGGCGCAGAGGCATTCATTGCGTGCGAGAAGGAAGGAAAAATCGTAATATACGTATCACAGGGTTTTGATAAAAAATTTACAAAGGTTGAAAATGAAGGAAAAACCGGCATCACGTGGCATGTGGTCTCTGCCGATCAGCAATAAGATGTTTTTTACCTTTTTCCTGGCAATCATTACCGTTGCTGTTGGGGTTGGCTTTTGTGTTGCTTACGACAAGACGGGCTTTTCTCCCAAAAAAACAGTGCGTTATTATTGTGGGGACGAAGAAGAGTCGTACGATCCTGATCAAACACAGGAAGAATATGCCGAGAGTTTAAAGGAAGGGATTTATTTCCCGAAATCATACCGGGAACTTTTAGGGGTAACCCACGCCCATTTATTTTCAATACCGATTGTTGTTTTTATCCTTTCAAGGATGCTGGCGATGACGCAGTTGCGCGACTGGTTGAAGATAACCGTTTACAGCGGTTCTTTAGCGGGAATTATCATGAACCTGTGCGCGCCGTGGCTTATTCGCTATACGTCACACCATTTTGTCATTGTATTGACCATTTCCAATATTTTGTTTATCCTCACTTTCGGAGCATACATCTTTTTCCCCATCTATGATATGTGGTTTCAGAGTGACCGGGCAAAAGGTAAGGCATAGAAAAGATTTACACAATTTCCACTCCATCTGCTTGCTTCCTGATCATATCCATATGTATAGTCAAAGTTGTTGGGTTTCGTTTCCTCAATCCAACCTACACAACTACACCCTTAATTTTTATCTTTTATCCGCACAGGCAATAAATTGCCTGCCTATTGGTAGAGACGCATTGCTATGCGTCTCTACTTGTCCCTACGGGGCAAAATCAGCACAAGGATTTATCCTGATAGTTTTTCAAAAAACTAAAGTGTTACGACTCTTCTATTTCTTTTTGCCACCCTTATTAGGAGCTTTTTTATTATTCTCAGGAATATTTTTGACAGTCTTTCTGGTTGATTTCTTTACTGTTTTAACTTTTTCTGTTTTCCTCGCTGATTTTATGCCGGTTCTCTTTTTTTCAGTATTTTTAGATTTCTTTGAAGGGTTTTTAGCGATGGTCTTGTTCTTTTTTATAGCATCGTTTTTTTGCCGTACAGTATTTGTTTTTTTTGTTTTCGTTTCTGCGCAAGGGGTAGCATCCATCTCAATGCCAAAAACGGCTGACAAATCCTGATCTTCAATGATTCGTGAACTTTTTCTCTCAGCCCGCGTGAGTAAATCATTTGTCTTATCTTTGATCGTTTCTGATATGAGATCACTCATTTCTATTTTTCGAAGCAGGAAGAACAAATTCGGATCATGGTCAAGTCTTGCTCCCACTCCATAAAGGGTTGCCGCAATGTGCTTGCACATGCTCGCCCAGTCAGGGCAACTGCAGTCAAAGTCAATTTCTTTCGGGGAAGGAAACAAGCCCTTTCCCTGAGCAGTGAAAAGCTCGTCCAGCGCCTTCGGGAAATTTCCCATCAGAAGCTCTTGCAGCGAATCAAGCTTTCCCTTGCAAAAAACTTTAATCTCTTCCCAAATATTCTTTTCAAGTGAATGTATTTTTATTTCGATGGAATAGGGATTTGCACTGGAACCCTGTACAAGCGACTTGATTTTTCCCTCATGTATCTGAAGGTCAAGCACTGAACCGCAGCGCACGTAACTTCTTCCTCTTTCAATGCGGTTGCTGTAATCGGCGTATCCTTCAAGATTTTTATTCCATGCCTTTCCCCACCATGTTTTTGCAAGGGTTCTGCCTTCAACGATCACGGGTTTTATATCTTTATTTTTTTTCATCAATAGCTCTAGTTTTCTTTGTGACCTCTGTTGTTTTTCTCCTACGGAAACATATCTCGGGAATTGCCAGAAACTCATAACCGCCTCCATTCGTCATAATGTTAATTTAAAAAGATTTAACAGATCTTTATTTTCCATTTCCGTTAGTATTGATTCGCCGGTGACTTGTATAATGTCTGTCGTTAATTTTGTCTTTTCGTTCAGCATCGCATTAATTTTTTCCTCGATGGTGCCCTTCGTTATGAATTTATGCACGATAACGTTTTTCTTTTGCCCTATGCGAAATGCCCTGTCTGTGGCCTGGTTCTCAACGGCGGGGTTCCACCATCTGTCAAAATGAATCACATGATTTGCCTCTGTAAGATTCAGGCCAACGCCACCCGCTTTTAACGATAATACCATATAAGGAATATACTCGCGCCCCTGAAACTGTTCTACGATATTTTTTCTCTTTCCCACCGCGATGCTTCCATGCAAGACCAGTCCTTCACGATGAAATATCGTGTGTAAGAATGCGTGTAAAGGTTCGGTAATCTCTTTAAATTGAGTGAAAATTAATACCTTTTCACGCTTTTCGTAGATTGTTTCGCATATTTCGCGCAGCCGCATAAATTTTCCGCTGTCGTTCTCTTCGTAACAGCCCGTTCCGAGAAACTGGTCGGGGTGGTTGCAAAGTTGCTTAAATTTCATGAGCGACGTTAATATAATCCCCCTGCGTTGAACGCCTTCTGCGGATTCAAGTTTTTTGGACAATTCATTAACGGTATTTTGATATAAAACAACCTGTTTCTTGCTTAACCCGGCATATAAATACATTTCCACCTTTTCCGGCAGGTCGGAAATGACAGCTTTGTCGGTCTTTAATCTTCTTAAGATATAAGGACTGATTACCTTCTTTAGCCTGGAATATCCGGCGTGATTCATTTTCACGTTGCTTGCGAATGCGCTGAACTCTTTTGCGCTTCCAAGCAGCCCCGGATTAAGAAAATCAAACAGTGACCACAGATCGGAAAGTCTGTTTTCGATGGGGGTTCCCGTCATTATAATTCTGTTTTGTGATTTCAGTGTTTTTACACTCCTAGTTTGTTTTGTTCCGGGATTTTTAATTGCCTGGGCTTCATCCAGTATCACATAATTCCAGAAATATGTTTTCAACCACTCATATTTCTGGACGAGGGCGTAAGTGGTGATTACAAGGTCAAGTTTATTCAGTGATTCTTCGTCTTTCTCGACAACTATTTTATCGCGGTGTGCTTCCGGATGGGCGATGAAATAGTTCATATCGGGCGCAAACCGGTTTATTTCGGCGCTCCAGTTTGAAATGAGAGATGCGGGAATGATCAGGAGGCTGGCGTTTTTCTGTTTTCTATTTTTCAGAATATGGAGAAATGCCAATATTTGTATTGTTTTACCAAGCCCCATATCATCCGCAAGGCATGCCCCGAAACGTAAGGAATCAAGGAAACAAAGCCAATTAACCCCCTTTTCCTGATATGGTCTGAGAGCCGCTTTGAAATTGTTACCGATACCTGCCGGTGGAATCAGATCGTAGTTTGCCAATTTTCCCATAACCTGTTCCAGCCATTTTTCGTTTGATACCTCAATGCTGTCGTTATCATCAGGCAAACCGAACATATTGTTTGAATACAATTGGAGCCGCAGCGCATCTTTCAAACTGAGGTTCTTATTTTCTTTCAATTTACGGGCGTTTTCACAGGCAGCAAGAACCTGTTCAAGCTTTTCGGCGTCAACGGCAATCCATTTGCCCTTAATGTAAGCAAGACCGTCCGTCTCTTCCAGCAGGCTTCTTGCTTCCTCTTCGGTAATAGGCATATCGTCCAGAAACAAACCGACATTGAAGTCGAGAATGGAGTCCATTCCCAAAAGGGCCTCTCTTTTTCCGCCCAGTTGGATATGTACCTTAAACGGAGAGGACTCCGATTTCCACCAATTGGGGATACGGCACAAAATTCCGTATTTTTCATAAATGGGAATTTCTTTCAGAAAGCAGTACGCTTCCTTTTCATTCCATGCCAGCGGATGAAACAGTTCGCCAGAGTCGAGAAGATGAGAGACCAGATTGCTTTCTTTTGCCGCGAGGTGCACCGTAGAAAGAAGCTCCAGCAACCGTTCGTTTTTTCCTTCATATTCCATTAATGCGTGTTTTAAGGGCAGATGTTTTGACTTGCCCTGTTTGTCTTTTTGCGTTGCATAAGTGGCAAGGAAAGCAAAGGGGTAATCCTGCCTTTTATTTTCAACAAGGTGAAAATAAATGCGGCCAACAAGGTGTATATCAGGACTATAGGAATGGACGAAATCTTCCACCGTTCCTTTGTAAGCGCTTATTTCGAAGGCAAATTGTGCATTGAGCATCAACCAAAGCAGTCTGAGAAATTCCGCGTTTAAATACTCAAGACCGGTCATCAATGGCGCCCGAATCAACATTTCATCCATTTCTTCGTTTTCTAAGAGAATCGTTACATTGTTCCGCATATTTTCAAGGTCGGGCGTTTGGAGAAGTTTCTTTGAAAATCGCGAAGTAAAATACCGCCAGTAATCAAGGGATGGAGAGAGGGGTATGGATTGGTCTGTAAAACTCAAAAATAAAAGGAATGATTTGAAATCGGTTTTAAAACGATTGTAAATCTCCTTTTGCAGCAGTTGTTGATTTTTGTCTATGTGTTCCTTTACTTCATTCCATTCCAACTGTAAAGTGCCATTGGGCATAACTATTGCAATTAGTTCAAAATTCATGAGTATCCTGTCTTTTATCAGTCGCTATAGAGGGGAAGGTCTAAGCAGTATTGCTAAAAATCAATCAGATAATGTTATTCAAACAATTTAAGGATATCGATAGAATAGGCAAACACATAACACATGAACTTTTATCATGTGCTATAGGGAAGCACAAACATTACTGAATAATAAAAAGCCATATTCATTTAAAACGCATATGACATTCCGACAAAAAAAGTTCGTCCAGGTCTTGGCAGATCATCGGAAACATATATACTTCCGGGATCATCGTAATCCTTGTCAAGGAGATTGCTGACCGTTCCCTGTATCTCCATTGTTTTCCAAAAATCTTTTGTTATGAGAGAAAAATTAAGGAGTGCGTAAGAAGGCAAGTCATTTCTTGAATCTCCTTCCTCCCGGTAACGTTTTCCGCTAACGAATGTGCTCAGGTTTGTGTTTATGTATTTCCAAGGCTGCACATTTACCCCGAAATTTCCTTTATGTTTTGCAACAAAGGGGAGGTTTTTGCCGCTCTCGTCATTAGGGTCCTGAAAGGTATAATTCATAAACAAGTAATTATTTTTGGCAATATTGATCTGACTTTCGAATTCAATCCCATGAATATATGCATCACCATAATTATCATACTTATTGTATCCAAGACCGGTTGAACGAAGGGAAATGAGATCTTCTATGTCATTATAAAAATAATTTATTCCGCTCTGCACAGCACATTTGCTTATGTTGTAATTATAGTGTAAGCCTATTTCATAGGTGTCTATAGTTTCGGGGTCTAAGCTTTCGTTTCCGTGGGCTGCCGGTTGATTAGCAAGATACATCTCACGGAAATTTGGCGCGCGAAATGCCCTTCCATACAGCGATTTAATGGTGGCATTTTCCATAAATTCCCATGTTACTCCAACGCGCGGGCTTACCTCACTGCCGAAATCGCTGTATTCGTCAAACCGTAAACCAAGGGTAAGATTTATTGTTTCCGTGATGTCCCAGACATCTTGCAGGTAGGCAGACCATATCTTTCGTGTCGTTTCTTTTAAATTTGGGTAGGTATCGGAAAAACCCTGAAGAGAATCGAGGGGTTCATAGGAAAGGGGATTAAAGTTTGCATTATACTGAATATTGGTTTGATACAGCCACCTGAATTCCATTCCCATCGTAAATACGTTTCCGTCAAATAATCTGATATCTACGGGGATCTCTGCGCCTGCTATTTTTTGACTATAAATTCCGTTGCCGATCAATCCGTCAGCATAGGTATAAAATGTTTCATAAACGCCGTCCCTGTTCGTATCGAAGGGAAGCGTTGTATCTTCCGGCAGCGATTCTACAAAAAAATTATCATCAAACTGATCGTAATATATTCGTGGAATTATTGTAAACATATCGGAGAATTCTTTTTTATATTTGATTTCAGTAAACACATAATTATTTTCGATATTAGTTTCATTTGTCAACGCATCCTGTATTCCAAGATATCCGCCACGATTTTTGTTTAAGTAGAAACCTTCAAAATAAAAGTCTTTGTAATTGGCTTTGAGATTCATGATATATTTTCTTCTCCAGTCATCAGGGCTTCCCGGCGCATCGGATGCCTTTGGAAAGCCGAATGAAGAAAATGAATTATCCAGAGTGGTGACAAAATCGTTGTTTATTGATTCTTCGTAGCCGTTTGTTTCCGTGTAGTGTAACATTCCCGTGACGCTCACTTCTTTGAATTTTTCTCCGAATATGATATTTCCTTCCATCGTATCAAAGCTTCCATAGCCGCTGGTCACTTTTACGCCGTTAATATCATGAGCGTCTTTTGTGATAATGTTAATTGCGCCCATAAAAGCGTTTTCACCATACAAGGCAGAACCGGGGCCTCTGATAATTTCTATCTTTTCAATATTTTCCAGAGGAAAATCGTCGAAATTTTGAAATGATTCTCCCAAATAAGGATTATTCACAAAATGTCCGTTGAGCATCACTCTTATCCGGTTATCGCTTTCTATACCGCGCACAGCGGGGATTACCGTGCCATATACTCCCCGTTTTAAAATTTCATACCCCGGTATAGTTCGCAAAAAGTCAGAAAACGTGCGATATCCCATGTTTTTAATTTCTTGTCCCGTTATTACCGATACGATGCTTGGCGCTTTCATTACTGTGGTATCACGTTTTGTGGCAATGGCAACTTTTGCTTCTGCTTCCTCAAATAACCATTTGGCCTCTTCCTGAAAGAGTTGTTCTGCCTGTGACAATGTATCAGTTTTTTCCGTGTCTTTTTGCTCCGGCATTAAAACATCCTCAACGGGGCTTTCACGAACTGATTTTGAATAGTCTTTTATCGTTTCTTCCGGAAAGACAAAATTATTACAACTGATAATAAAATAGAAAATCAGGGTAATAATAAAAAAACCGCTTTTTTTCATAAAGAGAATAATCCTTTATAAGTTCAGACTATGTTCACGTTTAGGAATTTCAAACTGCTCATGCAGTGGCAAGGCGCGCCTTGCCACTACGTTGTTAAAAGTTGCCGAAGACCTAATTAAATGTAAAGGAATTTCAATCTTAGTATAAGGCGGGTATTGCCCACCGTTTCACGTTGCTTGTAGAGACGCATAGCAATGCGTCTCTACGTTTGGTGAACAATGCCCTACTCTGTTAAAAGTCGCCGAATGCCTGATTTATGTATAGGAATTTCAAAGTCGAGATTCTTCGGTCGTCCCTCCCTCAGAATGACACTTTTATTGCCATAATGTCATTCTGAGCGGAGCGAAGAATCTAATTTTATTTTCTAATATTTAATTCTGTTGCGTCCTTCATATTTTGCAAGATAAAGCAACTTGTCCGCCGCCGAGATAAGCATTTCTGGGGTTGAAGTTATATCGGGAACAATACTTGAAATACCAATGCTTACCGTGACAACACTGCCGGCAAGTGAATTTTTATGGGGGATATTCATGCCGGCAAGATTTGACTGCATTGCGTTTGCAACCGTAATTGCGCCTTTTTTATCGGTATCCGCCAGAAGCGCTATAAATTCCTCTCCGCCGTATCGCGCAATTATGTCACATTGTCTTCTTACAGAATTTTGTAAAGCTTTCGCCACCTGTTTAAGGCATTCATCTCCTTTTTGATGACCATAGGCATCATTATACTTTTTGAAGCAATCAATGTCGATCATTAGTATTGATAATGGTTTTGACACCCTGATTGATCGTTTCCATTCACTTTGAAACAGATCGTCAAAAAAACGCCTGTTTGCGAGTCCGGTAAGACTATCGGTGCGTGAAAGATGGTGAAGCATTTCATTTGCCTGTTGTAATTTAGCGTTTGTTTCTTCCAGAATTTGGGTGAGTCGGAGCAATTCTTTTTCCCGGTTTACGCGGTCATCCATTTCTTTTTTCAATTTCAATACGGAACTTATCCGCGCGATGAGTTCAACCGGGTTTAACGGTTTTCTGATGTAGTCTGTCGCTCCTGCTTCAAATGCCTGCTTTAATCTCTCATTCGTGTCTTCTGCTGTTATAATAATAACGGGAATATGCTTTAAATGACCGGAAGTATAAATTTTTTGGCATGCCTCAACTCCGTTTGTGCCTGGCATGTTAATATCCATCAGGATTAAATCTATTTCACATTTTTCACATTTTTCATTTTTGCCGTCCAATTCCAATAGTTGAAATGCCTCCTGTGCGGAATTGGCAAAAGAGAATCGGGAAAATCCTTCGGGCGTTAAAAATATCTCTATTTGTCTTTGTACGTGCTTTGAGTCGTCAACGATGAGTATTGTGTTATTCATAAGCTATTTCCACCCGTTCAATATATTGTATCAGTTCATTAATCCATTTCTGAATATCCGCGATGTTAATGTTTTTTGCGCTTGATTCAATGTCTTTAGCCATAGCAGTGATTTCATTAAAACCATAACCACCTCCTGCCCCTTTTAATCTATGAGCCAGCGTTTCAATTGTTTTGTAATCAGCATTGCTTAATGCGGCAGTAATAGATGTTATATCGTTACGTACATCTTCAATAAATTCAGGGATCATATCTTTAAATGAAGAATTAATCGTAACAAAATATTTTTTTTCAACAGGCGGTTCATGATCAACAAGCGCTTTCTTGTCTTTATCGTTTTCTAAATATTGGTAATGCGGGGGAGAACTGACATGCTTATGTATGATATCAATAAGTGTTTTCTTTTTTATTGGTTTTACGAGATGATAATTGCATCCCGCATCGAGACTTTTTTGTTCGTTTCCTTTCAAAGCGTGAGCAGTCAACGCAATAACGGGAGTTCCTTTTGCCCCACGTTCTTTTTCATATTTTCTTATTTCTCTCGTCGCCGTGTAGCCATCCATAACCGGCATTTGCAAATCCATCAGCACAAGATCATACTTTCCTGATTTAAATTTTTCCAATCCTTCTTTTCCATTTTCAGCAATGTCCACCTCGTAGTATTTTTTATCAAGGTATGATTGAATGAGTATGCGGTTATGGAGATAATCTTCAACAAGCAGGAGTTTTAGCGGCAAAGCATTTTCATCTCCCTTTTGTTGAGGAACCTGATGAGAGGGGGTTTCTGTTAACAAAGCGGTTTTTTGTTTGCCAATGACGTTATTTATACTACTAAAAAGATCCGATCTCTTGATGGGTTTGACAAGGTATGACGTTATTCCCAATTCTTTTGCCCTTGCCATATCACCGCTCCTGTTATCAGAGGTGAACATCATTATAATCAGATGAGAAAGGTTCGGGTCGCTCTTTATTAAACGAGCAACCTGAAACCCATCCATACCCGGCATACGACAATCCAGCAAAAGAAGGTTGAAAGGTGTTCCTTCTTTATTCGTCTTTTTGAGCATGAGAATCCCTTTTTCACCGTCTTCCGCCTCAGTGACGGGAATATTCCAGCCGTGCAACATATCGCGCAGTATTGTCCGGTTCGTCGCGTTGTCGTCTATTATCAGGACATTGAGTTTTTCGGTAAAAGGTATATCTTCTTCCTTCCGTATCATCTTTTCCGATTGAACACCGGACGTTACCGTAAAATAAAAAATGCTTCCTTTTTCTTCGGCGCTTTCCACCCATATTTCTCCGTCCATTAATTCCACCAGACGTTTGCATATTGCGAGTCCGAGTCCTGTTCCGCCATATTGACGGGTAGTAGAAGTATCTGCCTGAGAAAAATTTTCAAAAATAATGCCTTGTTTTTCTTTGGGTATGCCAATTCCCGTATCGGCGACAGAAAAGAGAAGCATTCCTTTTTTCCCGGGAATATCATTCCGTTTTACCGATAACACAACCTCTCCGGTTTTGGTAAATTTAACGGCATTCCCAATTAAATTCGTGAGTATCTGGCGCAGACGCACGGGATCTCCGATAAGAGAGAAGGGAACATCAGCGGCGAGGTGAAAATTCAATTCAAGGCCTTTTTCGTGGGCACGGAATGCCAGGACTTCGCACGTCTTTTCTATTTCTTCACGGAGATCAAATGCTATATGTTCAAGGGTGATATGTCCCGCCTCTACCTTTGAAAGATCAAGTATATCATTGATTATCTGAAGGAGATTGTCTCCGGCAGTGCGGAATACTTTAACGTATTCCGCTTGTTTGGACGTCAGATTTGTATCCCATAACAATTCAGACATACCGATAATGGCGTTCATGGGGGTGCGTATTTCGTGGCTCATAGTGGCAAGAAATTCGCTTTTGGCATTATTTGCAGCAACAGCGGCTTCTTTCGCCTTTTCCAATTCCGCTTCGATCCTATGGCGCCCGGCTATTTCCTGCTTTAAAAGTTCATTTGATTTGAGCAGTTCCTCTGTGCGCTTCTCAACGTATTTTTCAAGAGAATGGCTATAGTCTTCCAGTTTTTCATAGGAACTTTTCAGCTCTTTCGACATAGAGAAAAACGTTTGTGCCAAAACGCCAACTTCATCTTTTGATGTGGGAATGATGTCTTCTGCAACGGAAAAATTGCCTTTTGCAAGTTCCTGTGCCATTTGTGCCAGTTTGATAAGTGGCTTTGCCAGCCGTGAAGAGAGAAGAAGCACCAGAAAAGAACCCATCACAATAAATACAATGGTCGTTAAACCGGACCGCAATATGATATGCATTGTTTGTTCTTTAATTTTCTGATGTGAATCATGCAGCAACTGATGGAGATTTTCCAGTGAATATCCCAGACGCAATACTCCCCACTGATCAGCGCCCACATGAATGGGCACGATAAATTCCATGTAAGGCATTCCTTCCTTCTCAAATTCGTTGATTGTTGCATTATTTTGTGCTATCGCAAATTTGTCGTCTTCATCAGAAAGAATACTCTCATTGAGTTCCGGTTTTAATGTATGAACAAGAGCAATGCCTTTCAAATCGGAAAGAATTATATATTTTAATTCTCTGTTTTCCTTTACCACTTTATTCGTCTGATTAAAAATATCGAGGAGATTGAATGAAGCAAGAGCGTCTTCCACCTGAAACGCAAGATTGTCAGAAAGGGTTTTTCCCTGTTTGTGAAGATTATCTTTTAATAACTCAATCCGGTATCCAAGTTCATCTGTCAATATTTCCTTCTGTGAATAGATTTGAACAAAAGTCAGTATTGTTAAAAGGCCGATAATCAGACCCAGCATCGTGAAAAGAAGTTTCCATTTAATGCTTTTTTTAAAGTGTATATTTTGTGTCATAACGTTTATTCAATAAATTCATTTACCGAAGAAAGCGCTTTTATGTTCAGTTTTATGCCATACTGTTCCAATTTCTTTGTGTTTATCGCTATATAAGTGCCCGCAGGATTTTGTATTTTTCCAACAGGGTCTTTATTCGATTGAAGGTATTGAGCTATCTTCGCAGCTTGCTTTCCCATTGTGTCAATATCCGTCGAGATAATGAACGATGCGCCAAAATTAGTGAAGAGATGGTCATAGGAAAAGACGGGTATCTTCATTGCATCGCATCTCGTAAAGATTTCTTTCACATATTCCATGCCGGAAAGAACGACGGGGTCAGAAATTAACCAGAATGCGTCAACCGTAGACAGTAGGTCATTGAGCGCATTGCCGACCTCTTTATTTTTTGTTATGGCTTTTCCTATGATTTTTATGCCCACCTGTTCAGAATCAGCAACAACTGACGAAAACCATTCTTTATTGTGTTTTTTACTGTAGAGAATGCCCACAGTTTTTATTTCGGGAAAGAAATAACGATACATCATTACATTGGTCATGGGAGGAACTTCGCTGGCAACAACATAGGTTTTTTCTGTTATCGCGAAGCGTTGCCAGTTTATGCCTAACGAGTAAATAATTTTGGTGTTATTTGCGATCTTGCTTGCAAGAATGTATGCCTTTGAACCAATAGAAAATATGATATCCGGATTCATATCTCTGATAGATTTCTCCACCGGCTTCTCGTCAAGCCAATTGCTGCCGATATCAGTTTCGGCAGTAACGCCATCGAAATTAGCTTTAAACACTGTTTGTATCTGGGAATATTTTTTTACGGATTCATTAGAATTGAGGATTAATACTCCGCCATTTTCCTTCGCCAAAAGTATATCCGATAGAAAAACCGCCGGAATGATTAACAGCGAAACGGCAAGAAGGAAAAATCCTTCTGACAGTTTTTTCCCGTTAAGTTTTGCAAACTTTTTTAGTAAATGCTTAGCCATTGTTATCATTTCCGCAACAGATCCCAATCACTCTCATCCAGTTCCTTCCAGCCATCGACTCCTAACATCTGAAGATTGCTTTTCCCATCAGGTGTTTTATCCATATTTGTAATTATGTCCAGCAATTCCGTCGCTTCACGGTCATGCGCCGAGGGTGTCGCAACAACGGGAAGCAGTGAATTTTCATCCATTGCCAGAATGGAAAGGTTTTTATACAGTGTATTATTTATATCTGCCATCATTTCAATGCTGCATTGAGTGGTCAAAGCAGCCTGAACCAGGCCAAAGCCAACGGAAATAAGAGCGTCGATGTCTTTGGGAACGTTCAAAATCTGAAGCGTTTCGGCAATCTCTTTATTTTTTTCTTTCAACATTGACTGGAGAAATTTGATGGTATATTCTTTGCTGCCCGATGAAGCGATGCTGCAACCCTTCAGCATCGTGAGGGAACTGATGTTATTTTTAGCGATAAGCACTTTCTTCTGATTTGAGTTGCCGTCTAAAGTGCCTATGAGAATGGGTTGGATAGAGAAAGAATTTTTCAATTCTTTAAAGTACCAACTGGAGAGAATAAAAACGCAATTATGCCGGCCTCTGGTCATATTCTCAAAAGTGGTTCTCTCGTTAAAGGGTTGAAACTGATAGGGGCCGATTTTTTTTAAGTACTTGTCGAACTTAGTTTTCAGAGCGGCATAGTTATCGATGTTTGATTCAGGATTATAAAAATAAATTATGCCCTTTGATTCATTAATAGTCGTTTGGCCGAAGCAAACAGGCTTCAACACAAGAAAAAATGTTACTATTAAATAAAAAAAGGATGACTTTATGAAAAATAGATAAGAATGTTTCCGGAGGGTCAACATTTTTGTATAAACATATTTATATGGTAAATTTTCGTAACACTTTAGTTTTTTGAAAAATTCCAATAATAGATGTATTTACCGTACGTTGTAGGGGCGAAGCATTTGCCGTAACTGGTATAAATACGCTTATACATAGTCGGCAAATGCTTCGCCCCCTACTTTTTCAAAAAACTAAAATGTTACAAATTTTCGAAAATCGGATGTTGCTGACTATGATTAAGAAAGGGTGAAAGTCTTAAGCGGGCATATAGTAAACAATTGGAAAATCAAATTCAATAGAATTATTGAATTTATAAGATATTATAATTCAATTGGTTATATGTAAAACCGAATGATGTAAAGTGAAAAATACACGTGAGAAGGGGGGGAAAGTTTCACAGACCGGCAAAAGTATTTTAACAAAGTATGTAAATACGGCGATAACTTCGCAAAATACTTTTGCCGTCAAAAATAGTGAAATATGCGAATTTATTTTTCTTCCATTTCTATTTCAAGTTCTTTATCTTCTGCTTCGCCGAGCTCTACATTTGTTTTTACCTTTTGATAGCCGCTTTTTCTTGCGATGATTTTATAGGCGCCGCTTTCTAAATCAGTAAATTCAAAAAAGCCATTTTCATCTGAAATTGTCGTCTTTTTTGTTTTGCTTCCTTTTTTCAGCCATACATTTACATCTTCCAACACTGTTCCATCAGTGTCCATAATCGTGCCGGAGATGCTGCTGTTTGTTGTTGAAGGATATAAGTAGGTAATGCCATCCATGTCGTCCTGATGAAGCGTCCTCTGGCTCGTGTCTCCTTCGAAACTGTATCCATACATTGTTTTTTCCGAATCAGAGTCGCGATAAAGATCTGCCAGACTGAGGGAATGTCCCAGTTCATGCGTACACACATTTTGAACATCAAATTTGTCGAGAGAGCCGTCAGTGCTCCATGTATTTTTGGTGTTAAAACGTATATCACTGTCAATCATTTCTCCGGAAGTATAAAACCAGAAATTGTTTTGTCCCAATACTCCTTCGTCTTTTATTTTTCCAAAATCAATGATATTGATACCATCCGCTTCTCCATGATCATTGCTTGAAGTTGTTCCGCCATCGATAAAAGTGAAGGAAGATGTGTCAACGTCTGTCCACGTCTGCAGTGATGCCACTATGGCGTCAAGACTGCCGGAAGGGCCATCCGTCGTATTGATGAGATACGTTACCGTGTCCTTTTTCCATTTTATTTCTTTCCCGTTCGTAGTCGTGCTTACTTCAAATCCGTATGAGAAAAAACAAAGAAACTGTATAAATACAACTATAATAAGGGTAATGGGGACAATATATTTGTAGTTTGCTCTCTCCATGTGTTATTTTACTCCTTTTATTTTATTTATGAGAGTTTCAACAGGAATGTTATTGTCAATTACCTCTTTTCCGCCAATAACAGAAAATCCGCTTTTTTTTGCAATTCCATTTTTATCGATACAGTATTTGCCCTGTGACCTTCCGACGATACGAAATACGTTTTCTTTCAGTTCTTCTCTTTTGCTTTTTTCCTCTTTCAGGAACAGGAGTATTTTTTCTCCTTTATTGAGAGTGGCCATGTCAGATATCTTCAACCCGATTCCGTCTACTTCTCCCCCTTCGTATTCAACAGTTATGGAATTCTGAACGATATTGCCGCGAATTATTCCGGTTATTTTTATCAAAGCGCCGGTAAAAATAGTTTTTTTGTCGGCGCTCCAATATGATTTGACGTCTTCAACGGTTCCTGTGACAACGGCACATGATGATTTTGCAAGTTCTTCCGTGCTGAGTCCGGTCATAATGGCATGTGCATTAGTATTAAAGCCACACATGAATATGATAGCCAAAATGATTGTTGTAAAAAGTGTTTTTACCATAATGTTCTCCTAATAATTATTTGAGGATAATTACTTTCCTTCCTTCCGGTTTCAGTTTTCCCCCGGCAAATAAGCGGATTGCCTCCGGGTATGCAATGCATTCCTCCTTAAAAACCCTTTCCGCAAGTGTATCCGGTGTATCGTTGTCAAATACCGGCACAGCCCTTTGTATTATAATAGGACCGTTATCATAGATATTATCAGCAAAATGCACGGTACACCCTGATACTTTTGCGCCGTAATCGATAACTGCCTCATGTACTTTGTGTCCGTAATAGTTATGGCCACAAAAAGCAGGAATAAGGCCGGGATGCACATTCATTACCTTGCCGGTATATTTATCCGGAATTTTGTACAGATGCATGAAACCTGCCAAAGTAATAAGGTCTATGGGATATTCCTCCAGTTTTTTAGTAATTGCATCGCTAAAGGAGTTGATATCTTTGTACGAAGACCGCAGAATCACAGCAGAAGGAATATTGTTGTGCATTGCACGTTCCAGCCCTTTTGCATTCTGATTGCTGCTGATAACTACCTGAATCTTAGCGGGTAAAGAATCGGATTTTATACAATCTATAAAATTTTGAAATGTTCTGCCGCTGCCGGAAATTAAGACAGCGATATTTATGATTTTTCTCATCGGATATACGCAATAATAGTTGACAAAAAAATTATGTTTTGCTATCATTCTCTCTTTCAAATTCAAGTGAGAATATAAACATATGCTATATATAAAAGAATAGGTTTTATATGTCAAAGATAATTACGGAAAAATCAAAAAAAGCGTTTCAGGAAGCACAAAGTTTTATACCGGGGGGAGTGAACAGTCCCGTGAGGGCTTTTGGCGGAGTTGGCGGCACGCCGGTCTTTATAAAGTCCGGTTCGGGATGTTATCTGACCGATGTGGACGGTAATAAATATGTGGACTATGTTGGTTCATGGGGGCCATTGATTCTGGGACATGCCGATTCGCGGATTGTAAAAAAGGTAAATGAGGCGGTTGCGAACGGCACAAGCTACGGGGCTCCAACAGAGCTTGAAATTCAGTTAGCGAAGCTTGTGAAGGAAGCAATGCCTTCCATCGAAAAAATCAGAATGGTGAATTCCGGCACAGAAGCCACTATGAGCGCTATTCGCCTTGCGAGGGGATATACGAAGCGTGATGCGGTTATCAAGTTTGAGGGTTGTTACCATGGGCATGTAGATAGTTTATTAATTCAGGCGGGTTCCGGCGCCACAACATTAGGTATGCCGAACAGTCCGGGTATTCCTCAGGATTTTGTTAAACACACAATTTCTCTTCCTTTCAATAACATTGATGCCGTTAACGAGGTTTGTTCGAAACGAGGCAAGGAAATTGCCTGTATCATTGTTGAGGCGGTTGCCGGAAATATGGGGGTTGTCCCGCCTGCGAAGAATTATCTGGCGGGTTTGAGAGAAGTAACGAAGAAACATGGCATTGTGCTTATTTTTGATGAGGTAATGACCGGATTCAGGGTTGCGCATGGCGGTGTGCAGGCGCTTTATAATATTACCCCTGATTTAACGACCCTTGGTAAGATTATTGGGGGTGGATTCCCGGTTGGCGCTTATGGCGGCAGGAAAGAAATTATGGATAGCATCTCTCCTGTGGGGCCGGTATATCAGGCAGGCACCTTGTCCGGCAATCCCGTAGCAATGACTGCGGGAATTGCTACGCTGGAAATACTGAAAGACAGTGCCGTTTATAAAGGGTTGGAAGAAAAGTCAAAAAAATTGGCTGCTGGCATGGAAAAGGTATGCAGGGATGCTAATATTCCAGCGTATCATACCAGGGTCGGCTCAATGTTATGTACTTTTTTTACAAACCAACCGGTGACTGATTATGCCACTGCAAAGCTTTGCGATACGAAAAGGTACGCAAAGTTTTTCCACGGCATGCTTGAACGGGGATTTTACTTTGCTCCTTCACAGTTTGAAGCGGTATTCGTTTCGACAATGCATGGGGAGAAAGAAATAAATGATACAATAAGCGCGTTTGGCGAAGTTGCGAAAACGCTGAAATAGTTGAATCGGGATATTATATCTTGGCTTCGGGGAAATGTTAAGTTGTGTGCCTTCACCTTCGCCAAATATTTCATGTTCAACACAACAAAGGCAGCCGGTGAGTAAATTTGTCGTTGATGTTTTCTTTGAACAATGATAGCATTCCCGCAAATAAAAAATAAATATCCGTATAGAGACTGTTATATAGAAAAAAGGTTTTGAACTATGGCAGAAGTAAATGATAGTATAAAAAGAATATTGGAACGGATAAATTCTATGTGTTCAAATGCTGAATCTGTCCTGAATTTATGTATGCTGGGATTCCTGAAGCATAATGCGGAATTGCTTAACGATGCTCAGAGAATCAGCAAATCAGTTCATGAAGAAGAAAACGAAGCGCTGGCTGCGCTGGGCAATGTCAATAGAGAAGACGAAGCTACCAAGAATTTGTTGAAAAATTTGGCGGTTGTTATTGGACATATAGAAATGGCCACGGGTGTTATGGATGGCATGATACGACACATTCGGGTCAAATTGAACGAAAAAATACTGTTTGGCGACAAAGCAGTAAATGAAGTGACGCATTTATTTAAAGAGACCTCAGATGTATTAAAAACCGCTAAGGACGCCATAGCAACAAAAAATGAGATATTGAGGAAACATGTCCTTGATAAATATGAAGACATAAGTAAGCTTGTCAATGATTATTCGGAAGAACACGAGGAAAGGTTGATTATGGGTATTTGTCAGCCAAGGAGCGCTTCGTTGTATTTAAATATCGTTGACTCACAATCAAAGGTAGTAATGCATATTAAACAAGCCATAGAAAGATTTTTTTCCCAATAGGAGTGGTTTTGTTTTTTATTAAGAAAGACCATGAGGCATACAGGATTATCGGCTTGGTGGGAAGTTTCGGGTTTACTACTGCAGGCGCTCTGGCAGGGGGGTATTTCCTTGGTACTTATATTGATAAAAAATATGGAACAGCACCGTGGTTCCTGCTAATTTTTATTTTTTGGGGTGTTATTGGAAGCTTCATCAAATTTTTTCAAGTAATAAAAAAACTATCTGATGAAAATAAGAGTAAAACAACAGGGGGAAAAAAATAATACTCTTCTTCTGGATGAAGGATTCCCGGAGAGAGTGTTGCAGATGTCTTTTTATTTATCGCTGATAATAATAGCGTGTTCGTTGTCTTATATGTCCGCAAAATTGACTGTAAGCGTTGCGATAGGGTGTTTTATCAGTTTGTTATTGTTTAAGATGTCCTGGTGGGGAATACGTTATGGTGTGGATAAAAAAAGATCACAGATAAAGGGGTTTTTCCTTAAGGTCAGTATAGTAAAGTATTTCATAGCGGGAGGAATTCTTTTTTTCGCGTGCGTTTTTTTAGATGTGAATGCAGTTGCGATGTTTATCGGGTTAAGCATTGTAATGGCAGTGATTATGTTGAAAATAGTGGGAAGTTTGCTGGTAGGGCAATTGAATAAGACAGTAAAGCTTCCTTCTGAAAGAGCAAGTGGTTAGGTTTGAAATAGAGTTTATATCGAAAGGAGCAAAATAGAGTGTCTGCTGAAGGTCACGGAGGTGGTGGGGGTGGTACTTCCACCGAATTGCCATCATTTTTAGATTTTATTCCTTCGGATGCCCATAGCCAGTTTTTGGGATTGACAAAACATGAATGGGTTCCGATAGCAATGTCTGTGTTAATTATCGTTTTTCTCGGTCTATTTTCCATTGTGGCAACCAGAAAATTAAAATTGGTGCCGGGGAGGCTTCAGGCGTTGCTGGAGATTATTGTTGAAGGTCTTGAGGGTTTTACTAAATCGCAGATGGGACGTGTTGCGGAGAAGTTTGTTCCGTTTATCGGCACATTCTTTATCTATATTTTTTGCATGAATATGTTGGGGCAGGTACCCCTGTTTCATTCGCCTACAAGTAATTTAAACACAACCGTTGCTCTGGCGCTAATTGTGTTTTTTGTAACACAGTATCAGGGCATTAAAAATAATGGCATTTTCGGGTATATCAAGCATATGGTGGGAAAACCCGTTTGGCTTGCCCCGCTTACCTTCCCTTTGCACATTATGCAGGAAGTGCTGTCCAGACCTCTTTCATTATCGATGCGTTTATTCGGAAATATAATGGGCGAGGACACAGTAATTGCAATTTTTATCGGTTTTTCACCATTTTTGCTTGGTTTTATCCCTTTACCAATGCATCTGCCGATGGTATTTCTTGCCTTGCTGGGAAGTACTATCCAGGCAATGATTTTTGCATTGTTAGCAAGTTTTTATATCGCAGGAGCTATTGGCATTCACGACGAAGAAGAACATCACTAAGATAATCGGTAGCAGAGCATAGTTTTTTTCCTTTTTCACTTTTTATCTATCCAAGAACCAGTGCTGGTTTCTCCTTAAAAAATTTCATGAATTTTTTTGATAAGGGGAGGTGGAAAATGGATTACTTCGTAGTATTAGCGATTGGAGTTCCTGTGGTTGCTATTGCGGCTGTAGGGTGTGCCTTAAGTCAGGCTAAGATGATAAGCAGTTGTGTTGAGAGTATGGCGAGGCAACCTTCGGTTGCGCCTAAAGTACAATTGGCAATGATTATTGGCATTGCCTTTATAGAATCTCTTGCGATTTATTCTTTGATGATGTCGTTTATGTTGTTTCGAAAATTACCAAGTTCAGAGGCTATCCTTGAAATTTTTAAGCAAAATGCATCAAGCGGGGAATTGCTTTCGTCTGCTGCTAACGTAATCATGCAGTCTGCTGTAAGATAAAATTTTCCTGATAGAATTTCTGCAGAAAAGGTAGTCGTTAAGAAGTATCAGTAGTGCGAGGAAAAGATAAGCATCATCGGTGTTTTTTTAAATAGTTTTCAAAGAGAGTGTAAAAGGTATCATACAAACGGGAAAGTGTGAATTTAAGCTGAACACTTCAGCAAGAAAAGTGATTAACTGTATCTGTATTTTTAATTATTTTTTTTTAGAAGGAGGAATGTAGGTGATTTATTTTGCGATGTTAGCGATTGCTGTGGCATTATTGGCTTTTGCTGCGTTTGGTTGCGGCATTGGGCAGGGTATTGCGGTTTCTGGCGCGGCAAATGGGATGGCAAGACAACCGGATATGGCAGGGAAAATTCAGTTGGTTATGTTCGTTGGTCTTGCATTTATCGAGTCGTTGACGATTTATTCATTGATGGTGTCTTTTATCCTTCTTGGAAAGTTGCCAAAGACAGAAGCTGTTTTAGAGGTAATTCAACACGCTATTAAGTAAGAATTTGTGTAGGAGGAGATTTCATTGGACATCTTAAATACCCTTGGAATAAATATAAAGTCAGTTATAGTCCAGGGAGTTGGATTTATAATACTGCTTTTTGTCCTTAAAAAGTTTCTTTTTGGCAAAATATCGGCTCTCATAAAGGAGAGAAGTGAAGGGATAAAAAATTCTTACGCAAAGATAGAAGAGGATAAATCTGCTGCTGAAAAGTTGAAAATCGACTATCAGGTAAAACTTACTGAAGTCGAGGCAGAGGCAGCTACCAAGATCCAGGAAGCCATTAACGAAGGCGGAAAACTTAGCGAGGGAATTGTAAGACGTGCACAGGAAGAAGCGGAAATAATTCGTTCGAAAGCGCAGGAAGGAATAGAACAGGAAAGGAAAAAGGCTATTTCTGAAATCAGGAATCAGGTGGTTACACTCTCTTTGTTGGCTTCATCAAGGATAATTCAACAGTCCATAAGCAAACAAACGGCTGAAAAGCTGGTTGATGATGTGATTAAAGACATGGGGGGATTGAGTGTTAGATAAAAGCGTTGCGGTTACATTTGTAAACGCCCTTCTGGAAGCGGCGGTTAATAAGGGATTGCTGGATCAGACAGAAAATGATCTGCGGCTGGTTTCCGATACCATTGAAAAGCACGATGACTTTAAAAAGATGCTCTTGCATCCTTCCATAACACGAAAGCAAAAGAAAGATACTATCAAAATAGTATTTGGCGAATCTGTTTCCGGACTTATGGTTAATTTTCTTTATCTGCTGGTTGATCGCAGAAGAGAACAGATTTTAGAATTGATCCCTGATGTTTACAGACAGGTTGTTGATGAGAAAAAAGGAGTGATTAGGGCTAAAGTACAGACAACAATACCGATAGTCGGCGAAAGGCTGGAAAATCTTAAAGACGGTCTAAAAAAACTTACAGGGAAGATTGTTGAAGTTGAGGTTATTGAAAACCCTCAAATTCTGGGTGGACTTGTCGTAGAAATCGGAAATAAGATGATTGACGGCAGTGTTGCCAATCGGTTGAAAAATTTAAGATCGAAACTTCTGGAGATCAGGGCAAGTTATTAACTGTTGTGCCCGGTTTTTAAGTTTTGTAAATTGCACAACATAAATTATTTATGAACAATTTTGTTTCATGGCAGGTGTAAAAGCCTGCCATATGATTTTAATGGTTTATACAGGAGTATGTGTATATGGCGTTAGGGGATATTGCTTCAATCATTAAAAAAGAAATTGAAGGCTATGAAGAAAAATTAAAATTGGAAAATGTAGGCCATGTGATGCAGGTTGGCGATGGTGTTGCCCGTATTTACGGCCTTGATGAATGTATGTCCAGCGAATTGCTGGAATTCCCGGATAATGTATATGGCATTGCCATGAACCTGGAAGAGGACAATGTTGGCGCTATTCTTCTTGGTTCCGATGAGAAGATAAAGGAAGGCGATGTTGTCAAAACCACGGGAAAAATTGTTCAGGTGCCTGTGGGTAAGGCAATGCTGGGACGCGTTGTGAATGCTCTGGGTCAGCCGATTGATGGAAAAGGACCAATTGCCACCGAAGAATTTCGGCCAATCGAAGGGGGATCTCCGAATGTTGTGGAAAGACAACCTGTCAAGGAGCCTTTACAAACAGGCATCAAGGCTATTGACGCAATGATTCCCATCGGGAGGGGGCAGCGTGAATTAATTATCGGTGACCGTCAAACAGGTAAGACCGCAATTTTGGTGGATACAATCATTAATCAGAAAAATACCGGCGTGTATTGTATTTATGTGGCAATAGGGCAAAAGATGTCGACTGTTGCTGGCGTTGTGAAGACATTGGAAGATAATAATGTTATGGATAACAGCATTGTTGTCGTTGCATCGGCAGGAGACCCTGCGCCACTACAATTTATAGCGCCATATGCCGGTTGTGCTATGGGAGAATACTTCAGAGACAACGGTATGCACGCGGTTATTATGTATGATGACTTGTATAAACACGCTATTGCGTACCGCCAGATATCATTGCTTTTGAGACGTCCGCCGGGTCGTGAAGCATTTCCCGGCGATATTTTCAATTTACATTCCCGCTTGCTGGAAAGAGCAGCTAAATTAAACAGTGAACTTGGCGGAGGTTCTTTGACAGCCCTTCCGGTTGTTGAGACACAGGCGGGTGATTATTCCGCATATATTCCGACCAATGTGATTTCGATTACTGATGGACAGATATACCTTGAAAGCGATTTGTTTAACTCCGGTGTAAGGCCTGCGATTTCCGTGGGTTTGTCTGTTTCCAGGGTAGGTGGAAACGCTCAGATACCCGCAATGAAAAAAGTTGCCGGTATGTTGCGATTGACATTGGCACAATACAGAGAAATGGCTTCCTTTGCGCAGTTCGGATCGGAATTGGATAAATTTACTCAGGCGCAAATCGCAAAAGGTCAACGACTGGTTGAAATATTAAAACAACCTCAATATGAGCCGGTTCCCGTGCAAGAACAGATTATGTCAATTTTTGCCGGTATAAATGGCTTCCTGGATGATGTTCCTGTGGATAAAATAAAGAAATTCGAAAAGGAATTTCTTGCTTTTATGAAAGAAAAACATGCTTCTATCGGTTTGGAGATCGTCGAGAAGAAAAAGATCGATCAGGAATTGTCCTCGAAACTGGAAAACGCTATCAGGGAATTTAAGCAAATTTTTGCCAAGAAGGGTTAAGGGATGCAGAGTACTCGTGAAATTAAGGAACGCATAAAAGGTATTTCCAGCATAAAGCAAATTACCAGGGCTATGGAAATGGTGGCCGCAAGCCGCTTGAAAAAGGTGGAAAACCGGGTGGTCGCTTCGAGAACTTTTACGGAAAAACTACATCAGATGGTGAGCGATTTGCTTTCATCCCTGCCGGAAGAAAGTTCGCAGCGCTGGTTTGCCAAAAAAGAAGGCGAAAATTCTGTAACAAAAGTCATATTGATCACCGCTGACAAGGGATTGTGCGGCGCGTATAATAATAACATCATTCAAAAGACGGTAAGGTTTATTAAGGAAAGCAAAAAGCAGGTCAAGTTGATTCTCATTGGCAAGAAAGCAAATTTATATTTTTCGAAGAGAAAAGACGTATATGCAATCGAAGAATATATTCCTGAAAGTGTTGAAAAACTGGGTTTTGAGTGGGTAAAATCCTTTGCTGCAAAATTAACCCGTGATTATAATGACCAGAAGTACGGAGAGTTGCATATATTTTTTACTAAATTTCATACCGTAATGCAGTCATTTCCCTCAAGTCTCCGTTTATTTCCTATTGAAAAGGAAGGATTTGGCGGAGAAGGAAGAGAAAAACGGGAATACATTATAGAGCCGTCTGTTGAAGATATTTTGAATAATTTATTCCCAAAATACATTGAAACTCAGATATATCAGTGTATTTTGGAATCACTGACCTCTGAATACGCCGCCAGAAGAGTCGCAATGATTGCCGCTACGGAAAATGCCGGTGAGATGATAGATGATCTGACAAGCGCTTATAATAAGGCAAGGCAGGAAACTATTACCAAAGAATTGCTTGAAATAGTTTCAGGCGCCGAAGCTTTAGCATAAAAAATACTTTACAGGTATTTTCAGATAACATAATTTTATTTAAAAGAGGGAAACGTATTTACCGGGAAATTTATTTTCGAAAGTAGAAAATAATGGAAGGAGTGAGATAATAAGTGGTAAGAAAAACGGAAAATAATAATATTGGGAAAATTGTGCAAGTAATCGGGCCTGTGGTCGATGTAAGGTTCCAATCAGGCAAATTGCCACCAATTAAAAATGCTATTAATATAACTGACAAAAAAGCGAATATTTCTGTTATCGCAGAAATTGCCCAGCATCTTGGAAATGATACGGCCAGGTGCATTGCCATGTCGTCTACCGATGGACTTGTAAGGGGAATGGAAGCGCTGGATGAAGGATGTCCCATATCGGTTCCTGTAGGGAAAGAAGTGCTGGGAAGAATTTTTAATCTGTTAGGACAGCCAATTGATACCAAAGAGCCTTTCCGGGCAAAAAACACTTTGCCTATTCACCGTACGCCTCCCTCATTTGAAGAGAGAGAGACCGCTACAACCGTTTTGGAAACGGGTTTGAAGGTTATCGACCTTCTGGCTCCGTTTGCCCGTGGCGGAAAGATTGGTTTGTTTGGTGGCGCCGGTGTGGGAAAAACAGTCTTGATTATGGAACTTATCAGAAGTATTGCTACCGAGCATGGCGGTTATTCTGCTTTTGCCGGTGTGGGAGAAAGGACTCGTGAAGGAAATGATCTTTGGCTGGAAATGAAAGAATCAGGGGTTATTGATAAGACGGTTCTTGTTTTTGGCCAGATGAATGAGCCGCCCGGCGCAAGATTAAGGGTTGCATTGACCGGTTTAACCATGGCGGAATATTTCAGGGACGTTGAGGGACAGGATGTTCTTTTGTTTATTGATAATATTTTCAGATTCGTTCAGGCAGGTTCTGAAGTATCTGCATTATTAGGCCGTATGCCTTCCGCTGTAGGATATCAGCCGACGCTCGCAACCGAGATGGGTGATTTGCAGGAAAGGATTACTACAACGAAAAAGGGTTCTATCACATCATTGCAGGCAGTGTATGTTCCTGCTGATGATTTTACTGATCCTGCACCTGTAACAACATTTCCTCATCTTGATGCTACGATTGCATTATCAAGGCAAATTGCGGAATTGGGTATTTATCCTGCTGTGGATCCGCTCAGATCGACTTCCCGAATATTAGATCCGAGAATATTGGGACAGGAACATTACGAAGTCGCCAGAGAAGTTCAGAGGATATTGCAGCGTTTCAAAGAACTTCAGGACTTTATTGCGATTCTTGGTATGGAAGAACTTTCTGAGGCAGATAAGGTTTTGGTTGCAAGGGCAAGAAGATTGCAAAGATTCTTGTCTCAGCCATTTTTCGTTGCGGAACAGTTTACCGGAACGAAAGGAAAGTATGTTCCTTTAGCTGATACAATCAGAGGTTTTAAAGAAGTGGTGGAAGGAAAGCATGATAACTTGCCGGAACAAGCCTTCTATATGGTGGGAGGTATCGAAGAAGTGGTGGAAAAGGCAAAGCAGATGGGTGGTTAATCATGACAAAAGTGTTTGATTTAGAAATAGTAACGCCACAGAAAACGGTTTATAAAGGGATGGTAAAGAGCGTGACTGCAATGGGAACTCAGGGTTCTTTCGGGATACTGGTTGATCATGCTCCCTTTATTACTGAATTGCAGACAAGTATACTGACGATACAAGATGAAAAAAACGCCACAATGCATTTTGCTCTGGATAAGGGATTCTTTGAAGTTGTCACTAACAAAGTGATAGTATTGACCGATATGTGTGTGACAAAAGAAGAAGTGAATGTTGCAAAAATGCAGGAAGATAAAAAATCTGCTGAGCAAGCTTTAGGAAAAGAATGTACACCGGAAGAAAAAGAGCGTGCTATGGCGGTGCTAAAACGCGCGGATACGTGGTTGAGTCTTGCGAACAAATAAAAGTGGTTTTAAAAAATTTTGTTTGTACTCTTAAAACAGTGATAATTCTGCGGAGCGCATTATGGCAATACTGATAACTGGCGGCGCCGGATTTATAGGGAGTCACTTCGCGCGCCGTATGGTTAAAAAAGACAACCATGTCGTAGTGCTTGATAAACTGACATACGCAGGCAATTTGGAAAATCTCAAGGACATACGTGAAGATCGGGAGCTTTCCAAACGTTTCAGATTCTACAAGGGTGATATTTGCAACCATGAATTGGTAGAACACATAATGTCCGCGGAAAATATTGACATAATCGTCAATTTTGCCGCGGAAACACATGTTGATCGCAGTATTCTCAGCGCGAGTACCTTCATAGACACTGATATGAAGGGTGTGTTCGTACTGTTAGAAGCATCCCGCAGATATAAAATCAAGAAGTTCATTCAAATATCAACGGATGAAGTTTATGGCACCGCCCATCGTGGCTCCTTTAAGGAAACCGATCCGTTAAACCCAAGCAATCCGTACTCTGCCAGTAAGGCGGGAGGGGATCGCTTGGCGTTTGCGTATTGGAATACCTACAAATTGCCCATTGTCATAACCAGGGCATCAAATAATTACGGACCCTATCAACATCCGGAAAAATTCATTCCCCTTTTTATCACCAATGCAATTGAAAATTTAAAACTTCCGTTATATGGTGACGGGAAACAGGAAAGAGACTGGATTCACGTGGTTGACCATTGTGCCGCTATTGACTTTATTATTGAAAACGGGCAAGACGGAGAGGTATATAATATCGGGGGCGGAAATGAAAAATATAATATTGATACTGCGTTGTTTATCTTGAGAGTGCTCGACAAGAATAAAAATTTAATAGAGAATGTGAAGGATAGGGAAGGACATGACCGGCGTTATGCTCTTGATTGCACAAAACTGAAATCTTTAGGGTGGAAGCCGCAAATAAATTTCGAGGAAGGTTTGCGAGACACGATAAAATGGTATGAAAAAAATCAATCGTGGTGGCGGCAAATAAAGAATGATGAATTTATGCAATACTACCAAACTCAGTATAGTCACAGGTTTGCTAACAAGAATTAACGACTTTATTTATTGAAAATCATTATAATCACAATGAAACAATACAAAATGATAAATCTTCCTGATAATATTTTGAGAAAACCCGGAAAATGGTTTTCTATATTGCAAAATATTGACGAAACCGGGAATAATTGCCTTAAGAAATGTGCCCTTTCCTATATGGCGGCAAAAGTATTTCTAATACTTTTGGCAACTGGTTCAATAACGATATTATTTTTGCTCCCGGCATTTCAACAATTTGTTGAAGATACTTCAAGGTTAAAAGTATTAATTTTCACAACTCCGGTAATTCTTGTGATCCTTTTTAAATTGTATTTTATCGGTGTGGTCTTATTAACATACGACAGATCAAAACTCATCCTGCAATCTTTAATCAAAAACATATTGAGTGAAGGACAAAAAGTTGTTTTGAAATTGCGTGAATTGGTGCCAATAGGTTTTAGACACGCACAAGGAAAATATGCACGGTATCGATAGAGGATGAAATAAATGAAAAGATTTTGATTATGATAAAATCGATAAAAACACAAAATACAAAAAGGAATCTTCTTAATAAAAGTTTCCTTTTTTTTTCGATAATTTTTGTTTCTGTTATTTGCGAAAAAACAGTTATTTCACAAACGGTGACAACGTTTACTGATGTTACGAGCATCGCTTTGGTGAATAATACTGCAAGAGGAATGGGGGCAGCATGGGGGGATTATGATAATGACGGCCTTATCGATCTCTATGTGTCAAATTATAAAGATAAAAATATTTTATACAAAAATACAGGAAATGACACCTTTTCTGATATCTCAGATTTGGCAAATGTTGGAAATATGGGGGCGAGTACCGATATTGCATGGGGTGATTATAACAACGATGGTTTCCTTGATTTATTTTTGGTAAACGGTTTGGGACCGGGATACGGGGATAAAAAAGTATTGTATAAAAATAACGGTGATGGTACTTTTGATGATATTGCCGAAAAGGCAGGAATAGATAATCTGGCGTTTGGCATGTGTATTTCACTGGCTGATTACGATAATGATGGCCTATTGGACGCATATTTTACCAATAATGCCCATGTCATGATATGCAGCGGACAATCAAATAAATTATTTAAAAACAACGGAGATGATACGTTCACTGATGTTACCGAAGAAGCAGGGGTAGATGATTATGGAAATGGGATGGGAACTGCATGGTGCGATTATGACAATGATGGTGATCAGGATTTATATCTGCTGAACTTTGTGAATTCAAATATTGATCCGCCGGAAAATAATCTTAGCGCTTTATATAATAACAATGGTGACGGAACATTTACCTTATCAGAAAACGCGGTCAACAGAATCGGGGGGCACGGGGTTGCTTGGGGTGATTACAACAATGACGGGAATATGGACGTTTACATCGCAAATGTTAAGGATATCCTGCCGAGTGGAAAGAATATTTTGTACATGAACGATGGATACGGTACTTTTACCGATGTTACTGATTCAACTGGTGTCGGTGATGAAAGTGACAGTACTGAGATTACATGGGTTGATTTTGATAATGACGGAGATTTGGACCTGCATGTAGTTAGCGGGGGGATCGCTGCTCCTTCAGAAAGCAGGTTATACCAGAATAATGGAGATGGCACGTTTACTGATATTGCGCAGGAAGCCGGTATTCTTTACAGAGGGTTTGGCGAGGGCGCTTCCTGGGGTGATTATGATAATGATGGCGATATGGATGTTTACCTTGTGAATTATAACGAACCAAACATCCTTTATCGCAATAATGGGAATACAAATCACTGGATCGAAATACAAACGAAGGGGACAGTAAGCAATGCTTCAGGAATCGGAACAAGGGTAAAGGCAGTTGCCGGTGAATTACATCAAATACGTGAAGTAAGTGGTGGCGATGGCTTTTGTTCGCAGGACAGTTTAGTGGTTCACTTCGGGCTGGGAACCCATGTGGTGATAGATTCTTTAGATGTTCAATGGCCATCGGGAAAGGTACAAATATTTGAAAATGTAGAAGTGGATCAGATACTTACAATAACAGAGGATTAACAATGGTTAAAAAAAATATTCTCTTTTTCTTTATATTTATAATGTGTGGCAACTTTGCTTATGGTTTTTCCGGAGGGCCTCCGGCGGAGAGAACGGGAAATCCTGCAGAAGCGTGTGGAAGTACAACATGTGCTTCCAATTGTCACACATCTTACTCGGCAAATGAGGGTTCAGCAAGTTTTCAGATCAGCGTTCCCTCCTCTTATTACACATACGGAGAGGCATTAGATATTACTATTTCATTTGTCAATTCTTCCTCTGCGGTATATGGATTTGAGATTACCGCAGTTGATGCCGATGGTAATAGTGCCGGTTCATTTACCCCTGTAGACAACACAACACAAACAGAGAAGTATAATGGTCTCTATGCCGCTCATACAAAAACAGGTACCGCAAAGAACCAATGGACAGTGCAATGGAATGCCCCTTCTGGAAAGGTAACCGACCCTGTTACCTTTTACGCGGCAGGAAATGAGGCAAATGGCGATTCTTCGGGTTTTTACGATTATATTTACACCACAAACACATCAATAACAGCACTGTCAACACCTTCTTCCTGCGAGGCAGAGACTATTGCAGCATCATCATCTGAAATTGAATTGCAATCCGGTGAAACTGAAGAGTTGACAATATCAGTGAAGGGAGATAACGATTGTCAGGCCGAAGGTGTAACCGTAAAGGCAAAAGTAAAAAAGGGGAAAAAGAGCATTATGGTTTCACCAAAAAGCGAAATAACGGATGATGAGGGAAATGCAGCATTTACCATATCTGCTAAAAAGAAGGGAAACGCAAAGATAACATTTAAGGCGGAAGGGTTAAAATCTAAGATAAAAATTAAAGTTGTTGAGTAATTTTTGTGATACTGTTCATTTAATTAGGCTGCCTCTGGCAGCGACTTTTGAGATACACGACAAATGCCGGTGAAAAACAACCCTCTGTATTCCCCTTTTTTAAAGGGAACGAAAGGAAATCCCCCTTAGAAAAGGGGGCGAGGGGGTTGTTTGACACAACTATAATGCAAACTTTGAAATTCCTTAACATTAAAGTAGCCAAAGGCCGCCTAATTAACCATCACCACGGGCAGGCAAGTATGAAGTTTCTCATGGGAGTGGATTTACAGAATTCCCCTCCTGAGAGGGGTTGCAGCATAGCAAATGGGGTGTGTTACCTTTTTTGCATTAAATATTTTGAAATTATTTAACATGTGTTTATTTAAAAAAAGAACTTTACATTTTAAACTGAATTATGAGAGTTTGTATTATGAATAAACTTATGAATAAATTAATGGTAACCATACGGGAAAGTGTTTTCTTTGTGTTTTTAACTTTGTGTATCTATCATTCCTCTGCTTTCTCTCAGGTGACGTTTACTGACGTCGCGGAAACAGCGAATGTAAATAAGAGTTCTCCCGGACTGGGAGCCGCGTGGGCTGATTTTAATAACGACGGATATTTAGACCTGTATGTCTCGAATTATGGCGCTACGAATATTCTTTATAAAAACAACGGAGATGGCACCTTTGCTGATGTATCGGGAGACGCTGGTGTTGATGATGATGACAACGGTGCGGGCATAGCATGGGGCGATTGTGATAATGACGGATACCTTGATCTCTATGTGGTAAATGATGTCGGGGCGGGCTACGGCGCGGAAAATCTTTTGTACAGGAACAATGGAGACGGTACGTTTACCGATATTGCCGAAACCGCTGGGGTAACAAGTGTGGGGTATGGTTTATGTGTGGCATGGGCTGATTACGATGCTGACGGGTTATTGGATTTTTATCTGACAAATAACGCGCACACTATTTTTTGTTATGGCCAATCCAATAAATTGTATCGAAACAAAGGAGGCAACGTGTTTCAAGATGTTACTGAATCCGCCGGGGTGAATGAACAGGGGAATGGTATGGGAGTTTCCTGGTGCGATTACGATAACGATGGAGATCAGGATTTATTGGTAATAAACTTTGCCAGTCCGTACCTTGGTTCTCCGGAAGACAATCCAAGCGTTCTATACAGGAATAATGGTGATGGTACGTTTACTGACGTTTCCTCGATTGCCGGTATTAGTCATCTTGACGGCGGCCATTCCGGGATATGGGGTGATTATGATAACGACGGCGATATGGACTTGTTTATCACTAACAATAGCACAACGATATCGCAGTCACCTCCAATCTCCACCAGCGGAGAAAATGTATTGTATCGTAATAACAATGACGGCACATTTTCCGATGTAACCGAAACCGCGGGATTAGATGAAAGGGCAACAAGTATAGAGGCAACATGGGTGGACTATGATAACGATGGAGACCTTGATTTGCATGTGGTAAACGGAGGAATTCAAAGGGATGAATCGAGCAATCTGTATCAAAACAACGGTGATGGCACGTTTATCGATGTTGCGTCAATTGCGGGCATTCAAAATACCGGCAATGGAGAGGGCGCGACATGGGGAGATTACGATAATGACGGCGATATGGATTTCTATGCCGTTAATTACAGGGAAACAAACAGACTATATCGGAATTACGGCAATGATAACCATTGGATTACTATTAAAACAACCGGCACATCAGATAACAGAGCAGGTATTGGAGCGAGGGTTGTAATCACCACTGATTCAGGTTCTCAAATGAGAGAAGTTGACGGCGGCTCCGGTTTTTGCTCTCAGGATAGTTTGTGGGTTCATTTTGGTCTGGGGAGCGATGAGAGCATCAACACATTGAAAATAACCTGGCCAAACGGAACGATTCAGACATTCACTGACCTAGAAACAAATCAAACAATTGAAATAGCGGAAGAGTAGTAATTGAAATACATTATTCTGTGTGTAATATTCGTGGTATTCCTTTTATGGAATCCCGCATATGGTTTTTTGAGCGGCCCCATTACCGGCCGTACCGGAGCACCCGATGATATCTGCGGTGATAATAGCTGCAATAACCCTCCCGTATGCCATGGAAGTTATCCCATAAATTCCGGAACAGCAACCTTTTTCATCACCGTGCCTCCCAATTATATGTTGGGAGAGACGATAGATGTTACCGTGTCCTTCTCAAATTCAGATTCCGGTTTGCATGGATTTCAGTTAACTGCCCTGGATGCCTCGAATAAAAGAGTCGGGGTTTTTCAGAGTAAAGATAACACTACACAAACGGAGGCATATCTGGACGAATATGCAGCCCACACCACCATTGGAACATCAAAAACTTCATGGACTGTGCAATGGACTGCGCCACAGCTAAACGTTACAGACCACGTTACCTTTTATGCCGCAGGGAACCAGGCTGATGGGGGAGGAACACCGGAGAATGATTACATTTATAATACTTCAGCGGTAATAATACAACCCACCCCTACGCCAACTCCCTTAATAACTGACGATGAGTGTGATCCAGCAACCATTCAACTTTCTCAGGATTCATTGGAACTTCAAAAGGGTGAAAGTCGCGAAATAGTGGTTACCGTGGAAGGAGAAAATAAGTGTGTTGCTGAAGGTGTTACCGTAACGGCAAGTGTAAAGAAGGGAAAAAAACGAATATCAATTGCTCCGGAAAGCGGCGTAACGGATGAAAATGGACACATTTCATTTACCGTCACAGCAAAGGAAAAAACCGGAAAAGCAACGGTTCTCTTTAAGGCAAATGGACTGAAAGAAAAATTAAAAGTAACTGTTGCCACAAAGTAAACTATTGGGAAGATTCTTTCTTTTCCACCGCTTCCGGCCTTTACAAATAAAGAGGCAAAAGTTTATCAAGTTCACATTGATAACCCGATTCATACCGTCTTTCTCCCAATAACGCTACATTCTCCGATTTTGGTACGGCATACTCTTCCGCCCCTATGATAATATCATCCTGCGAAAAAATCTCTTTGTAAAGGAGAATGCCGTCTCCGAAAATCATTACCGGACGGGGAAGAATATCCGGCAATTTCTCAGGTTCCAACACCAGAAAATCCGTAAGCCTTTTTTTCTTCGTTTCTTCAATTTGATAGACACAGGCGTAAACGTGTTTGCGCCTTGCGTCAATTACCGGGCAGATAGGCAGTGTGCCCGATGTATAATTTTCCGCCAGAATATCAAATACCGGCACGTCAACCACCGGCCTGTTCAAAGCATAGCCAAGGGTCTTCGCGCAGGTTACACCAATCCTTAATCCTGTATACGAACCTGGTCCGACATCTACTGCAATCACGTCAATGTCGCTCATTGACCAGTATACCTCCTTTAATGCATCCCTAATGGCAGGGACTAATTCCCGTTCATGCTGCATAGCGCCGCTGAAAGTCTTTGTGACGATACATTGCTGATCCTCACAAAGCGCAATTCCTCCGAAATTCCCTGATGTTTCAATGCCAAGTATTTTCATATACTTACTTCATGAAAAATTATTCAAGATGTACGATACAAGATGTACGATACAAGATGCACGATGCATGATCTACGATGCAAGACCCACGATAATAAAAATGTACGTCGGAAGCAAATTCTAACAAATTATTTTTGAGTTAAAAAACTAGCGCCTTTTATCTACCCACCCTAAATTCCCCTCTTGAGCGGGGTGGCAGTGAAACTGACGGGGTGTGTTCTCGTTTTCTTATTTAAAAACATGAAATTCTCATGAATTACAAATCATAACAGCGAATGAAAGATTATGAAAAATGAAAATTTTTATCAAGAATATTTATTTTCTTCATTTCTCTGCTTTATCTGCGGTATCCGCGGTAAATTAATATGACTTATTACCTTGACAATAAACAGTAATTTTAATACCATTATCCATGAGTTGTTCATACCCAACCACATTAAAAATCATATTTCGGAGTCCCTCCGATACAAAATGTGGGCGTTTAGCTCAGTTGGCTAGAGCGCTTGCTCGACACGCAAGAGGTCACTGGTTCGAGTCCAGTATCGCCCACCATCTTACTTTTTATAGGGAACATCCCGATTTTTGTAAAATTCCAAAAGCGACTAAGGCTCGTTCCAAAGCCTTGTGCTGAACAAGGTGAAGCATCTTGCTTTGGAACGTAATTGCTTGAGAAACTTCGCTTCTCATAACAGGAAGCATGAACTTCTGTTACAATTGTGTTCTCATGGAGAGACAGGTTTAAAACCTGTCTCTCCATGAGAACAAGAATGATGGATTTGCAAAAATTTGAAAATGTTCCCTCTCGAAACGTATAGATTTGTTTGACTATACATTACTGTTTTGACGGAGCAGGGGTAATTTTATTCACCGCAGTGTTGTCAATAATCTTCCTTTTAAATATAAAATATTTAAACCTGTTATCCTGATGCAGTATTACAAGCTCCCATCCATCCTCTCCCTCAGCATTAAGTGTGTCTTCGGGTATTCCGACGGAAGTAGTACGTACCACCTTGTATTCGTATTTATCCCCGGCATATTTTTCTCCTGCAAAGCACCTGTCCTTATTATTCAAAGGAAGAAAAAGTAAACATCCAAACACAACAGCCGGTAACAACGCTGATGCATATTTATAAATATTCATAATTTCAGTTCCTTTTTGTATTAATGGTTATCTTTTTTTATAAAATTCAGTGACGCCGAGTTAATGCAGTATCGTTGTCCGGTTGGCGGTGGGCCGTCATCAAATAAATGCCCAAGATGTGCGCCGCATTTTTTACAGATAAGTTCAGTCCTTATCATCCCATGGCTGGTGTCTTCCAATGCGATAATGGTATCAGTTGTTGCTATATCGCAGAAACTTGGCCATCCGGTGCCGGAATCAAATTTTGTTTTTGAATCGAAGAGTTCATTGCCGCAGCATACACAGGTGTATATTCCTGATTCTTTATTATTCCAGTATTTTCCGGAGAAGGGGGGTTCCGTTCCTTTCTTCCTCGCAACATGATATTGTTGCGGGGTAAGTTGCTGTTTCCATTCGGAGTCGGGTTTAACAATTTCATATTTCACATCATCACTTCCTTTCCTATTGAGGGAATGAAGGGTATTCAGATTCCCCTTCTCATTGCATCCGAAAACTACTCCTGATAAAACGAGAAAACGATAGATTAAGAAAAGGAGGTTGTATTTTGATTGCATGGCAAGGATAGACACCGGTATTCAATGTAGTAAATATTCCTGAATGAATATCAAAATTATTATATAAACAACACTATAAATAAAACAATGGTAAAAATTCAGAAATGTGCAGATATCAAAAGATCCCTTATCAAATGGGTTGTTGAACTTTTGGGCGTGATGATTTAGCCAATATGGGTAAAAATATATTATAAATAAGTGAACAGGAATTACTTTATGCTTCACAGAAGTTATTGCGTTTTATTGAACTCGGCAATATTGAATTGATAGCCTAATACCGCAGGCATTACTTCACGAATGAGTTCCCATGCGAGGTACCTTCTTTCATGAGCTAATTGTATTTGCACGCGTACAGCAGCTTTTTCACTACAATCCTGACCATCCATGCGGTGATAGAGATGCCCTATCGCTTCATGATCCATACCGCTTTGATTAAATACCTCAAAAAAATCTTCCGGTGAGACAGGACGAAGTTTGTTGATTATCTCGTCCGCTTGTGCTGACGGCATGCCTTTCTTTAATAAGGCTGATTTGATAACGTTACTCTCTGAGAAATGTGTGGACAGATTGTACTCATACACCGCTATTTCAGGATGAGAAGGGTGGTATTTGCACCAGCCATACCAATTGCCTTCCGGGGGATATCCCGGCAACACGGAATAGCGGGCGGTATGTAAGACGGAAGATAAAATTTTCTGCTTGTAGCCCAAACGTAATGCCAATTCAAAGGAATTTTTTTTCCATCTGTTAACATCTGATAGGGTTATTTTTCTCATGTCAAGGATAAGACATTTAAATTATTATATTGTTATATTCTATTGTAAATAAAGTCCGGCATCATTTTCATTAACCAACCGATAAACATCCACCGTTTAGTGATGTAAGCGTGCTTTTTCTTCCTTTGGATAGCATTATATATTTGTTGTGCTGCTTTTTGAGGTGTTGCCACCCAAAAGAGTCCTTCTCCTTTTGCCATAGCCGTATCAACAAAACCAGGCTGTATATCTGTAACCGAGATCGATGCGCCTGATTTTACAACCTTTTTTCTTAAGCCTTCCATATAGTTTGAAATAAATGACTTCGAAGCGTTATAGGCGGGCGAATCATTATCACCTCTGATGGCAGATATAGACGATATACCTACGAAATGTCCTGAGCCTTTTTGTAAAAAGTGATGAATAGCTATATTTGCCATTGCAGCAAAGCCTGTAACATTGACATCGATGGTATCTTTTTCCTGAGGCCATTGTAACTCGTGGTTGATAAAACCTATCCCTGAACTTATGATTATAATGTCAACTCCTTTCATCTCAGAAATTAGCTCATTAAGTTGGACCATAGCATCAATAGTTTTGGCAATATCTATAGTTTTGATGAATGTACTGTCGGGAAATTCTCTTTTTAGCTCACTTAATAAATGAGTTCTTCTTCCTGCAAGTCCTACAACATAACCATTATGGCAAAACATTCTTGCTAACTCTTTTCCAATTCCTGAGGTTGCACCGAGAATTATTGCATTCTGTGTCATATTAATGATACTTTTCCTCTCTTATAGAACTATAATGTTCAGTAGTTTTCCCGATAGGGTTTGATTTAACAAATTATTAAAATTACAAACCATCTGAATCCAGTGATTTTATTCCCTATCTGTCAACAGACAGGCGAGACTTGTAGAGACGCATAGCAATGCGTCTCTACAACAAATGCATTCCCAAACTGGAGTTTGGGAATGAGCCGTAATAATGGAACGAGTCTGGTTTGCATCAATAGCAGTAATATTTTGCCGATCTATTGCTTCGCTTCCGGGATGACGATGAGTGTGTTGCTTTTGCCGTTTCTTATATATTCGACAATTACCGGTTCTCCAATCTTTAAAACATCAAGGGCATATTTGTAATCGTAGATATTGGTAATCTTCAGGTCTCCGAATTTGACAATGATATCACCCGCCTGCAAACCGGCCTTATCAGCAGGACCTCCTGCCTTGATGCCGCTCAGTTTAAGACCTTCGATGTCTTCCGTCGTAAAGTCGGGAATGGTGCCCAAATAGGTTCTTCGGGAACCGTGCAGGCTTTCCGGCGGGCCGGTATGTTCTACTTTAAAATAGTCGGGACGTTCAGGAGTTTTTACCAAATCGGAGATGATATTTTTTGCAAATTGGGCAATCCTTGCCATCCCTTCATAATTGAGAGTACCGGCATCGTCAGTCGGACGATTATAATCCTCATGGCTTCCGGTAAAGAAGTTCATAACAGGAATTCCTTCGGGATAGAAAGAAGTGGCATCGGTGGGTAAATAGGGATCGTGTTGAAGCAAGAGATTAAAGCCGGCCATGATGTTGCGTTTTTCAAACAACTGAGGCCATGATTTTGAGGAATCTGTTCCCTGGATAATGAGCTTGTTGTCTCTCAGCCTTCCCACCATGTCAAAATTTGCGTATACGATTACATCTTTCAGAGGGAATGCAGGGTTTTTTATGAAATGAGAAGATCCCAGCAGTCCCATTTCTTCTCCCGACCAGAATGCAAACACAACACCTCTTTTTTTGTCCCCGGGATTGTTTTTATACATATCCGCTAAAGCAGCCGCCAGTTCAAGCACAACGGAAACTCCCGATGCGTTGTCATCGGCTCCGTTGTGAATCATACCCTCCTCGCCTTTTCTTGCGAGCGATTCGGTGCCACCGTGTCCAATGTGATCTAAGTGCGCTCCCACAACAATGTATTCGCAATCATTTTTCCCGGTTGCGGGCGGAAGATATGCCATAACATTATGATCTGAAGATTTTTCACGTTGAACGGCAATAGAGATAGTTACTTTTTCCCCGGGAAATACGCAGGCGGATTGTGATTCCTCTTTTTCGATGTCTAAATCTGATTGAACTGTCGCAATGTCTTTGCCTGCAGCGGAAAAAAGTGTTTTTGCAACATCGCCGCTGATCGAAGCGGCAACGATGCCGGAATCCGCAGATGCCTTATCGAAGGAAAGAGGGAGTAATTCTCCGGCATTCGGAGAGTTTGGCCCTGTGACAACCAGCAATGCCTTTGCGCCGTGTTCTCTCGCAACCATCGCCTTGTAACGCAGTCCGGAATAACGGTTCAACTCCTGGCGGCGTTTCATTTCAACCTTTTCCGGTATGTAATTAAGAACTAAAACGATTTTATCTTTTACATCAATTCCGGCGTAGGAATCATAACCTTCTCCATTCCCGCCCGGCATGGAGATTCCGTATCCCGCAAAAACCAGTTCGCCTTCGGCTGCGCCGCTTGCAGTGAAAGCAAGAGGGCGAAAATCCTTTTCCAGGGTAAGAGATATGGCTTCGTTTATTTTACTGCTGTTGATGATTGAAAGGGCATTGCCTTCCGGTAATACCTCTACACCGGAGGTAAAAGGAAATTCCTGAAAATAGCTGCCCGGGTTTCCGAAAGGCAGGAGTCCGATTTTTTCAAGAGAATGCGCGATGTAATCTGAGGCTATTGCAGTGCCCTTTGTGCCGGTAAGCCTTCCCTCCAGTTCGTCTGAAGCAAGAAAGGAAACAACAGCACGTAAATCAGCTTCTGTGATATCCGGTGAAAAGAAGTGGTCTGTTTTATCGGTACAAGAGGGTGTTTGCGGAATATCGTGAGAACCCATTTTGCCGGCGCTTTCAGGCAATTCAAATGCCGGGACAGTTTCCGTCTGTTTTCGTGCAGGGGCAGCATTTAAAGCGGAAAGGGCCTGCTCATGGTTCCATTCGGCAATAAATAGCTGGGAATTTTTCTGGGGCGTTCTGTTGGAAGTCCACACGAGTTTTTTCCCGTCAGGAGAAAAGACCGGAAGACCGTCAAATCCGTCGGTGAAAGTAACACGAACAGGTTCTTTTTCACCGCGAACGTCTACCAGAAATAATTCACAATTGGTAAATCCTAATTTATTTGAGTGAAAAATAATATATTTGCCGGAGGGATGATAATACGGCGCCCAGGACATTGAGCTGAAATCCGTCAATCTTTGTTTATCCGACCCATCCAGGTTCATTGTGTAGATATCTGCAAGCAGCCCGTTTTCTTTAAAATGACGCCAAATGATCCGTTTCCCGTCAGGGCTGAAAAAAGGGCCTCCGTCATAACCCGGCTGATTGGTCAGACGTTTTTGACCGGAACCGTCGGCATTCATGATGTAGATTTCACCAAAATATGAGAGGTCGGTTTCAAGATGCTTTTTGTCTTCGGGAGAAAGGTTTTCTGCGGGATATGCGTCACGTAATGAACAGAAGACTATTTTTGAGCCATCCGGAGAATATGCCCCTTCGGCATCGTATCCCAATGCGTTGGTTAATTGTTTCAGATTGCTTCCGTCACGATGGGCTGAAAAAATATCGTAATATTCATCATAATCCCAGCTAAACTTTTTGTTTTTGCCGGAAGCGCGGATATCAAATTCCGCCTGTTGTTTGGCGCGGGCCCCAGGGTCAAGATGCGTGGAGGCAAAGAGCACGTCATTCGAACCCGGACGGATAAACGAGCATGTTGTCTTTCCCGTTCCCGGAGAAACCCTGTTATTGTCACCCGTCTCAAGGTCTAAAAAATAAATCTGGAAAAAAGGATTGTCAGGTTCACGTTCGCTCTGGAATATAAGCGCCGTGCCGTCTTCGGAAAAATAACCTTCTCCCGAACGTTTTCCCTCATAGATTAATTGCCGTGCGTTTTTGAGAAATTGTTCTTCTCCTGTTTCTTCACCGTGGCACGTCGAAACGTGATGCGGCAACAATAGCGTTGCCACAAAAAGAGTTAATAGCGTGAGCAAATGCATGGACTTCATTGTGATGTACTCCTTCTTCCAGAGAGAGTTGTTGATACGGATATTGAAAAATACTGCCGAATGCGCAAAAATTAACACGAAGTAAATGTTTTTGCATTGTAACGGGTAATTGCAGAAAAATCAAACGATGATGCTGTGCCGGCAAAAATATTGAATCGAAAAAAAATGCGGGATAATCTGGGAAGATATTTGCATGATAAGTTGTTTGACGATACCTATATGAACTATTCTGTTTTCTTAGGGGAGTTAATAAATGGTGTTTGAGGGTTAGACAAGGGTGTTTAAGAAACTATCTAATGTGAGGGGATCATCAGGGTTATCGGTCAGGGAAAAGTGACAAAAAACGAGGATGTCTATATCGTGTAATCCCTATTTTCAGATGGACAAAATTGGCTGAACAAAATACAATAAAACACAGCCTGAAAACATCGGCCACAGAGGTCTCAGAGACCACAGAGGTGTAAAAATGAGAAAATTTTTCGCCAGGTTCACTGTGGCAAAAAGAGGCTTTTCAGGTAAAAGCTGCTTAAGGAAACGCTGAAAAGCACAGAAATGTGGCAAATGCGTAGGTAAGTATTGATATTTCAATAGGTTAACGGAGCTTGAAAAAGAGGCAAAAAAGGGGGGAGGTTACAGGAAAATCATAAGATTTGTTCTTATAGGTAATTACGTGTATTATTTTGGAATTTTGAGAAAAAATTGGAGGTGAAATGATTACAAATTGGATAGGTTACAGGAAATGGCCTTGCAAGTGGTTGTGTATGAATAGGTTAAAAGGGGTGCTGTAGGAAACATTGACCTGATGAATAAGGGATTGAGACGAAATGTTGAATTTTAAATGTTAAATTTTAAATGAATTGAATTCGTAGGAATCATTGATCTGATGTAGAAGGGATTGGTCACAGAGGCCAGAGTCCGGTAGCCAATGACAGTGTGGCCTTGCAAGGAGTTTAAAACGATTGATTTACTGAAATCTGGACACTGGTATCTGAGAATGGCTTGATGAATAAGGGATTGGAGGGAAGAAATGAGGGATGAAAGACGAGGGAAGAAGGACGAGGGGGAATGGACGATGGGCAATGGCGATAGAAGATGATAGAGGGGAAGAAATGAAGGACGAAAGACGAAGGAAGAGGGACGAGGGAGGAAGGGAAAATGAATGGAGAAAAAGAAACGAAAAGGATACATAGTGTAAGAGATTTAGAGGTGTATAAACTGGCGTTTGAATCTGCAATGGAGATTTATGAGTTGTCAAAAGGTTTCCCACCAATTCGTTTGTGTTCATACATTTCTCCTTAAATGATATTCATAAATTAGGGGTGGGTGAACGTACTCACACAAAGATGCAGTGGGCGCAAAGAAAAAAGGTATAAATAAAGGAGGCGTTGTGAAGAACAAAGTTACATTTTTTGTTGTATGTGTAGTTATTTTTTATCAGGCTATACATTCCTATGCCATTAAACCTGCAGCCGGGCAAACTGTTCAACTGGAAAAGGCTAAGGCTTACAAGACCGGCGATACCCTGGGAATTGTGATCAAAGACATTTCAACCTCTGTCGATTATGATGAGGAAGTTGGGTTTGATTCCGATACTTTCTATAAAAATACCGGGAAGCACGCGGCAATCGTGAGAGTTTGGCTGATGAATCTGACGGAAAAAACAATTACGGTAAACCCTGCGCATTTTACTGCAATTACCAATAATGGGTTTATCCTTTCCATCGACGATTTTACCAACTATACCGTTGATCCTTTCCAACGCACAGAACTGGGACCAAAAGAAGAAACACAAGGCCTGATCGTCTTTGGGTTGAACACGTCAGATACCGCCTATCGCATTAAAAAAGTAGTTTACGATGATAAGGAAGGCAATACAATAATGAGGGATTATAATGATGCGGTTCTTTACGGTTTGTATGATCACGCGGAGAAAAGAGGAAGATAAATCCGGGAATGCTCCCTTGATATTGCTGATGTGGCTGCGGTAGTTGCTCCCATATCGTTGAAATAGTTTTTAAGGATTTCCTTGGTATTCAATAGTGATATTGTTTTTTAAACATTTGACAATTATCGCAATGATGTGTTAAAAATTATTACTGTTGTGTTTGTGCTATTTTGATGCTTAACCATAAAGGATTTCAGATTATGTTAAAGAGATGGCCTGTTTTCATACTGTGTGTATTTATTGTCGTAAAGGCGGGAATCAGCTATGCATTCGAGACGGGAACACTGCGCGGCAGGATTATTGATGGTTTTGGAAAACCGGTTTCGTTTGTTGATATTGAAGTTATTTCGAACGGTTCAAAGCACACGGCCACAACGGATACTTCCGGTAATTATCTTGTTTCTTACTCTCCCGGGAATATTCATTTTGCCGCAAAAAAACCTGAATATGTTCCTTTGAGTTATCCTTTTGTGATTGAAGAAATCGATGAAATTACCCTTGATGATATTATCCTATGGAAGGTGCCTCCCAGCGGAGGATTGTTTGTCGTCGGCCAGGATGATTATATAAAAATAAATGACGCCGGTTACGATTCCGAAAGTTCGGAAAAAGAAAAAAGATTTTATGTGAAAGGCGCACCGACAAAAATAAAGGGATATACCTTAAGAATCATTGACTTCCAGACCGATAATCCGCTGGTTGTCGGAAAAACACTGTATAGTGTCGATAAAAAGGGTTCTGTGGGAAGTATTGTCTTTTACCCTTCGATGAAGTATTCTTTAAACAAGCTGGATGATACGTATTCGAAGATTGCTGATAATGTCGGGTTGCGCGTGAGCGAATTGCCTCCCGGGCAATATTTTTATTGCATCGGAGAAATGACGATACGTTCAAGAAACGGTTACGGTTTCTTCTTTGAAGTATCGTCGTGATGAAATAATTTCAGAATCATAGCGGAACGATTGAATGTTAATCAGTATTTGCTCCCAGTTTGCCGTATTTTTCCTCCCATGAAGAATATACTTCATATCCCCTATCAAAATCTTCCACTGAATTGTGAAAATTCATTTTCAGAGCACGATATGTGCATGTAATCGTAACTATAATCAAACAAATAAGGTTTTTGAAATATTAAATAGGTTTCCACTCAGAAAGAACACAACCCTTCGACTCCGCTCAGGGTGACAATAAAAGTCATCTATGAAAAACATGTCATGCTGAGCGGAGTCGAAGCATATTATAGTATAAAACTTTCGAAAACCAGATGTTTTTAACTATAGTATGAATGTATTCTCAAAATCCTCTTTACCTAATCTATGAATATCATCGAAATAACGGAGAGATAAATTATGTTCATGCCGGGATATCTTTCTTTGCATAAAACAGGCAGGCTTCAGGAAAAAATCGAAGCGGCAAATGCGTTATTAAAGGAATGCCGGATATGTCCGAGAAATTGCAGGGTAAACAGGGGTGAGAATAGACTGGGTTTCTGTAAGGTTGGCAGATTGCCAAAGGTGTGCAGTTATCATCCTCACTTCGGAGAGGAACCGCCGCTTGTTGGTTTTCACGGATCGGGAACAATATTTGTCACTTTCTGTAATTTGAGGTGTGTCTTTTGCCAGAATTACGAGATAAGTCATTCAGGGGAAGGGCGGGAAATATCAATTGAACGTTTTGCAAAGATGATGAATGAATTGCAGGACATGGGATGTCATAATATTAATTTTGTAACTCCTACCCACGTCGTGCCTCAAATACTCGAGGCTCTGCCATTTGCTATTAAAGAAGGATTACGGGTACCTCTGGTATATAATACGGGAGGGTATGATTCCGTTGATACCCTGAAAATACTGGAAGGGGTGTTTGATATTTACATGCCGGATTTTAAATTTGCCGATGGTGAAGTCGCCGCCAGATTATGCATGGCAAAGGATTATCCGCAAAGAGCAATGGATGCGATAAAAGAAATGCATCGACAGGCGGGAGACCTTGTGACTGATGAAAATGGAATTGCGGAAAGGGGGCTCATTGTCCGCCACCTTATCATGCCCAATGGATTGGCAGGAACCCGGAAGGTAATGCGCTTTTTGGCGAAAGAGATATCACCGCATACGTACGTTAATATTATGGATCAGTATCGTCCCTGCGGCACCGCACACAAACATCAGGAGATTAATCGTCGTATTACCCCTGAAGAGTATCAGGAAGCCGTTGAAATTGCTCATGAAGAGGGGATATACCGGTTGGCTTAGTGGCAAATCATTTAGAAATATCACTCTATTTAACGGGAGCATTCCCAATTTTTTGTAAAATGTGGAGGTATTATGCGGGGGATAAACCACCCGCGCTACGACACATATTGCATGGTAGCGCCGATCCTTTATGGTCGGCTTTATTTTGATTTACAAAAAATTGGGAATGCTCCCCTATTTAACCTTGTTGCTATGACAAACGAATACGATTTTATTATAATCGGCGGCGGTCCTGCGGGGATGCTGGCTGCGGGAAGGGCGGGAGAAAGGGGGAAGAAGGTAATCCTTCTTGAAAAAAAAGAAAGTGTTGGGAAAAAACTTCTTCTCTGCGCTTCCGGGAGATGCAATGTAACGAATACAGCGCCGTTTTCCACTTTTTTTAATGCGTATGAAAAAGCAGGCCATTTCATGCGGCCGTCTTTAGGCGCTTTTTCAAATGAAAACCTGCGGTCGTTTCTTTCCTCCTACGGTGTTGAAACTATTGAAGAAAGCAAAGGCCGCGTATATCCAATGAGCCAGCAGGCAGAATCCGTCCGGGACGCGCTGCAATCTTACCTTGACACGCAGAGAATTACCGTCAGGAAAAACTCACGTGTATTGCGCGTTAAAGAAGAAAATAAACAGGTGGCAGGAGTGGAGACCAAAGACGGGTTCATCCGGGGGAGAAATGTGTTGATAGCAACGGGCGGCCTCAGCTATCCTTCTACGGGAAGCACCGGGGACGGGTACGAATTTGCAATTTCTCTCGGACATACTATTTGCAAGACATATCCCGCAATAATAGCATTTGAAACGGAAGAGATATGGGTCAAACAAGTGCAGGGAACACCGATAAAAAACGTGCAGATCACTGCTTTTCAAAAGGGCAATAAAATTGCTCAGCATTTCGGTGAAGCGCTTTTCACTCATTACGGCATCTCCGGACCTGCCATTCTCTCCATCAGTAAACGTATTATGGAAAAATTTGATATGGGTGCAATACGCATACATATAGATTTCAAACCGAATGTTGCGCTTCATGATCTTGACGCTCAATTAGTGAAACAAATCAACTCTAACGGAGGAAAGGCAATAAAAACCTGCCTCACGTATTTTGTTCCCGAAAAACTTTCTCCTTTATTGCTGAGTACATGCGGAATCGACGAAAAAAAGAAGGCATCTCAGATAACGGCAAAAGAAAGAAAAAAGATACTTGACCAGTTGAAGGGTTTGTCCCTTACCATATCATCACCAAGACCCATTGAAGAAGCAATCATAACAGGCGGGGGGGTTGAATTAAACGAGGTTGAATCACGCACGATGGAATCGAAATTGATAAAAGGATTATACTTTGCGGGGGAGGTGCTGGATATAGATGGCCCGACAGGGGGTTTTAATCTCCAGGCGGCATTTTCCACAGGGTATCTTGCGGGGAATAGTATTCAATGACTGTCATTTCTTCCTTTACATTTTAAAATTAAAATTGTAGAAATATTTTTTATAAGATACTATAAGCTTTCATTACTCTGTTAAAAGTTACCCAATCTGATTAAAATTATGGAATACACAGAACAAGCAGAAGGAAAAGAAAGTTCTTCCGAATGCAATCCCTGGTACAGAAACGGATTGAGATTTGAATGTCAGCGGTGTGGCAAGTGTTGCCGCGGGGAACCGGGGGTTGTTTGGGTTAATAGTAAAGAAATTAAAGATATTTCGCAATTTCTGGGCATGACCCAGGAAATGTTTGCACAAAAATATTTAAGAATGATCCATGGAAGGATCAGTTTACTGGAATATGGCAACGGCGATTGTGTCATGTATAACAACGGTTGCGTCATATACGAAGTAAGGCCATGTCAGTGCAGAACATTTCCCTTCTGGTCTCCGAATCTGAAAGAAAAGAACGAATGGGAAAAGTTAAAGGGGCAGTGTCCGGGCATAGATAAAGGACAATTGCATGATTTAAAAATAATACGGAATAATTTGAGGATGTACGAAAGCCGGTTTGGAAAATCATAATAGTGAAAAAAAACAAACAGTTTCACGTGAACAACTGTTCTCGGAATTAAAGGAACTCTATCGTCTTTTTGAGCAAGACCTGTCTCTGATAAATCCATGTTGCAACAAATGCGGCAGTTGCTGTAATTTCGGGAAATACGATCATGTCTTGTACGCAAGCAGCATTGAAGTTGATTACCTAACTCACCATGTAAAAGTTCCTGATTTTGATATTTCAGAAGATGTTTGTCCGTTTCTCAAAAATAATAAATGTGATGTCAGAGACTACCGGATGCTCTCATGCCGCACGTTTTATTGTGACGAAAAACATAAGGAAGAAACCCAATTGTTGCATGAAAAATATCATCGGTTGATCAAGGCGCTCTACAACAAATATCATCTCGACTGGAAATACAGTCCTTTCCTCTCTCAACTTAAATAATTTGAAACAAATAAGTTGAAATCATATAAAACCAACTCCTTACCGTATATCTGAAGACGCGAGTCCTTTCTCCGTTATGCGGAAATTGCTTGACTTGGACCGGAAATAAATTAGACTGTACCGATTGAGACTCATTTTCAATTTCATGGATTATTAGATATGCTGATTTTGAGATTAACTAGGCCTTCGGCAACTTTTAACAACGTAGTGGCAAGGCGCGCCTTGCCACTACATGAACAGTTTGAAATTCCTTAACATTTAATTAGATTCTTCGCTCCGCTCAGAACGGCATTATGGTAATAAAAGTGTCATTCTGAGGGAGGAATGACCTCTGCCCGTCCGGCAGGCGGGAAAGAATCCCGACTTTGAAATTCAAACATGCACATAGATACGACAAATACTTCCAAAATTGCACTTGTGGGAAATCCAAATGTGGGGAAAAGTGTTATTTTTGGATTGCTTACGGGAAAATACGTGACGGTGTCAAACTATCCCGGCACCACCGTTGAAGTTTCGCGCGGCATATATAAAGGGCTTGATGGAGGCAGTGAAGTCATTGATACGCCTGGCGCTAACAGTTTAATACCGCTTTCAGAGGATGAGGCCGTTGCCAGAGATATTTTGCTTGAAAGTTACAATAAACGCATCGTCCAGGTTGTTGATGCAAAAAACCTGAGGCGCGGTTTACTGATAACAACACAGATCGCTGAAATGGGATTGCCGGTATTGCTGGTATTGAATATGTGGGATGAACTTCTGGACAGGGGCATGAATGTTGATATTAATGCGCTGCAAGGCAGTCTGAAAATTCCCATAGTGAAAACTATTGCAACACATAAAGTAGGATTTAGGGAATTGTTTCATTCAATACCTCATGCAAGTGTGCCCGAACTTCGGATTAATTATGGCAAATTTATTGAGGAAGGAATTTCTCATGTATGCAGGATACTGAATAATGCGACGGTGGTGAATGACAGGGCATTGGCAATTATGCTGTTATCGCATGACGAGTCGCTGGAAAAAAAATTACAACAAAAGTTGCCTCCGGATTCATTTCAGGAAATTGCACGAATACGTGAGGACGTCCAGAAGCATTTCAGCAATCCGCTGAGTTATGTTATCAGCATCAAACGCTCTCAGTTTGTTGATAACCTGATTGAAAAAGTTACGACATCCGCAGGAAATGAGAGAGAAGCGCGACCATTCACCCGAGGGGTATTTTTCTTTTTCCTCGTCCCTCTGTTTGCTTTTTTCATCGGCTATAAACTTGTTTCGCTGCTCTTGTTCACAATTTCCATGAAGCTGTCGATTCCTGACCTGCTTAGCATGATATTACAACTTTCTGCGGGCGGAATGATGTCTCTCTGTTTTACGTTGTATTTGTACGAGACGGAGTTTAAAACACGAAAAAAGATTAGTGAAACATTGGGGCGTATTACGATGCATCCGATAGCAGCGTTCCCTCTGCTGATTATCATCCTGTGGGCAGTATATAAATGGGTGGGGGAATTCGGTTCCGGAGTATGCGTGGACTTTTTGGAGAGCAAGATATTTGGCAGCGCGGAAACACCATCCGATGGTTTCAATATATGCATTTATATCCCCTTCATTAAAAAGATATATACATTCACTCATATCAATTTCGCGGGAATAAATTATTACATTGGGCTGTTGGCACAAAAAATAATAAGTAAAGACAATTTAATCTACGAATTGTTTTTAAACGAGCAATCGGGATTGATTCAGGTGGGTCTTACCTATGCGATTGCAATTGTCTTTCCCATTGTGGGGTTTTTCTTTCTTGCGTTTGGCATTATGGAAGACAGCGGCTATTTGCCAAGATTAGCTGTCATGGTTGATAAGATATTCAAACAGATCGGGCTGAACGGAAAGGCTGTGCTTCCCATGGTTTTGGGTTTGGGATGCGACACAATGGCAACAATGACAACCCGGATTTTGAATACGAAAAAGGAAAGGATTATTGCCACATTATTATTGGCGCTGGCGATTCCCTGTTCCGCGCAGTTAGGGGTTATCGCAAGTGTTCTTGGCAGTATTTCCGGAATATATTTTGCCGCATATGCCCTTATTATTTGTTCACAACTGCTCTTTGTCGGGTATTTATCATCAAAAATCTTACCCGGCGCTCCTTCTGATTTTTTAATGGAAATCCCTCCGTTTCGCATGCCAAAAATTTCCAATATCTTTATAAAAACTTTTTATCGTGTGAACTGGTTTATGAAAGAAGCGGTGCCTTTATTTGTATTGGGCACGCTTGTTTTATTTGTTGCCACAAAGCTGGGGGTATTATCCTTTGTTGAAAGGATGGGGAAGCCGGTAATTGAACACTTCTTAGGGCTGCCGGTTGAGGCGACTCGGGGGTTTATTTTGGGATTTTTAAGAAGAGATTACGGAGCAGTAAGTATTTTTAAGGTATTAGAAGAACAAGGGAAAGGGCACGGAATAGACCCGAAACAGCTATTAGTGTCTCTGGTAGTAATTACTTTATTTATTCCCTGCATTGCGAACTTTTTTGTTATGATTAAAGAACGCGGCGCTAAAAATGCATTTTTAATGTTTGCATTCATATTGCCGTATTCTATACTCATTGGAGGTTTGTTAAAAATTGTTTTGCGGGTGTTTTGACGGAACAAATGACAGGTAAAATTGTTTCCCTTTCAGAAGAATGTGCAGAGGTATGCATTGTTGAAACGGAAAAATCGTGCGGAAACTGTTCCGCTTGTCCCGTGAAAAACAGACCGGAAGACATCATAAAGGTGTCTCCTGTAAAAAATGCTAAAATCGGTCAGTTTGTCTTCTTGCATGATGACAGAAACTGGATAAACAAAAACAAGGCAACGGCATTAATTGGCGGTTTTATATCGGGAGTAATAATCGCGGAAGCATTGTCAAAAATTGTATCGTTTGGCGCGTATCGTCCGGAGTATGATTTCATTGGGGGCGGTATTATGGTTGTCATTATGATGTTTCTTATAAAGGCAACGAAACCAAACTATTTTTTCAGGATGGAATTAACAGGAGAGGAAACACGGGGACATGATTGAGTCTTGTCACGAAGAATTGCTTGAACTGATATGGACAATCGAAGAAGAACATGGTGAAACGGAAAAAGAATTGCTGATAAAAAAAGAGGGGAGTTCTTCCGCAGAAACATATCTGCAAACACTTGTTGATAACGGATATATTTTGTTGAAAAATAATAACGTTATTTTAACGAAAAAAGGTCAGGCTGAGGCACGATTGATAATAAGAAGGCACAGGCTTGCGGAACGATTGCTGCACGATGTTTTAGAGGTAAAGGAAGAATCAATGGATTCCAGCGCCTGTGAATTTGAACATTTTTTAAGTGAAGAAGTAACCACAAGTATATGCACACTATTGGGTCATCCGTCAACATGTCCGCATGGGAAATCCATTCCACCGGGTGATTGTTGCGTAAAAACCAATAAGGAAATACAGCCGGTGGTATTTCCTTTAACGGAATTACAAACCGGGAAAAATGCAAAAATTTCCTACATCGTCACAAAATTCCACGGCAGACTTGACAGACTTTCCTCCATGGGACTACTGCCGGGTGTAAAAATACACCTTCACCAAAAATATCCCACTTATGTGATACAAATGGGACAAACGCAAATTGCAATTGATTCAACTGTGGCACGCGACATTTATGTACGGCATGGCTAAGCAAACAGTTGAATTTTCAATAAAAACATATTGAATATTTTAAAAAATTATGAGATAGTATCTGCCGTATATATCTTTCGTATTGGCATGATATTACGTAAAACCAGATACTAACCTTTACCGTGGAGGATAATTTATGGCGGCCATATTAAAAGAAAACATTTTACAGAAAAAAAAGAAACCGAGTGTTAGCAAAGATAAAGTAAATAAAATTGTGGATGTTATCCTTGAAAAGCCAAAAGCAGAAACTGCCGCAAAAGAAATTGTGAAGAAAGAACAATCGCAACCATTAAAAAGCAGTTCGGTAAAAAAATATATATTCAGCGATGAGATTCTGATTTCAGATGAAAATATTTCAGACCTTGATGAATTAAGATCCATGCTTTGCAGGGAATTAAAGCCTTCAACCGAAATTGAATCTTTTTTCGTAGACAGAATAGTATCAAGTATATGGCGATTGAAAAGATGTATGAAGATAGAGCGTCAAATTATTGAACATGCATCATCTTCGATTCAGGAATATGAACAGGGATTTTTTACCTCCAAGAAAAGAACAAAAGAGGAATTGCAACAGTTAAGGGCATTAAAAGTTATTGAAGAAAAAGATAAGTTCGATGAGATAATAAAGTATGAATCCTCTTTAGAAAGACAATTTTATCTTGCTTTACGGGAATTACGTATGGCAAGACAACAGGAAGCAAAACAAAAGAAAGTCAGGTAGCAGGATGCAAGAAATCGTCATTAAGGAAAAAATCTATAAAGAATATAACATAATATATATTATCAGACGTTGAAAATTCATAAGTAATTCACCAAGGTTTTTAAAGGCAATGAGATCACTGTCTTCATTGCTCCTCTTTTCCTGATGTTTTTCACAATAGTGATTTTTATTTATCCCTTTTTATCGGTTTTGTAGTTTTACCTTTTAAACCATCTGACAAGACGAGATTAAATGCCTCTGTAATGCTATATCTGTCCCAATACGCAAAATTATACAATTTTTCAATTAATTCATTTTTTACATAAAAAGTCATCTTCGTAGTATTGCTCGTTGCATTTCTTCTGCTTATTGCGCCAAATCCCTGTATTTCACTTCCGGATGAAATTTTAACTTCTGTCTTTTTTGTCTTTTTTTCAAGCGTCTCTGTATGCCGTTTTTTTGCCATTATTACCTCCATTGTTAACAAGTGATTTTAGTATTGCCATGAAATATTATAATAACAATTTTATTGCCATTGTTACTATCATAGCACACAAAATTATTTTGATCAAACGATCTCCTTTTCTCACTGTTACTATGCTTCCTAACCACCCTCCTACCCCATTGCCCAAAGCCAATGAAATACCTACCGACCAGCAGATTTTATCATACCATGCAAATACCAGTAATGAAAATAGCGCGCTTACGCCAATAATAAATACTTTATGACTATTAATTTCCACAAGGCGAAAACTGCTCATAGTGGTTAACACTGCTATAATAATAAGTCCAACCCCCGCCTGGATAAAACCGGAATAAAGTCCGACAAAGAATAATATAGTCGATAGAATGATTCTATGAAAAAATCCAACTTTATCAACAATTTCCGCCTTTTTCTTCCTTACAGGATTCCATACGGTAAACCAAAGAACAAATAACATTACTATTGCCAGAATTTTTTTAAACAATACGTCAGGGATTTCTATGGCAATATTTGCTCCAATAATTGTTCCAAATAATGCAGGCACAGCCATCAATAAGCTAAACCTGAAGTTAGAAATACCTTTATATTTAAAACCGGCAACAGCAGATACGTTTTGAGCGGCAATTGCCAGCCGGTTTGTTCCATTAGCGATTGAAGGTGGAAGTCCAAAGAAAATGAGCACAGGCAATGTAAACAGAGATCCCCCGCCTGCAACGGTATTAATTATCCCCGCCGCAATGCCAATGGGAAATACAAGGAAACATTTCCACAATTCCATATTGAATACTATCTTCCGCTTTTTCCTTTTATCTCAACGACGTCGATTCGAAATATACCAAATGTTTTATACGAATGTATATTCGGCAACGATCCCTTTTTTATCAGCTCAGGGTTATCTTCAAGGTGGGCAAGGAGTATGTTCATGCCGTGGACTTTTTCTTCAGTATTTTCAACCAGACACATCTTTCCCGATATTACCAGTGAACGATATACGTGGGCGCATTCATTCATGATGTATCCTTTATCGTCTATTATCGTTGCGCATATGGCATTATTTTCCTTCAGGAATTCACATTTTAACCCTTTTAATGCGCTGTGAAGATAAAAAACATTTTTTTCTTTGTCAAAACCATAGCTTAAGGTAACGATGTACGGTTCATTACTTCTGCACATTGCTATGGTAATATATTTCCCTTTTCTGATGATACCGAGTATTTCCTCATTCTTCTTTATTTCTCTTTCTTTCCTTTGCAAATGATATCTGAGCATAAAACCGATGATCGTTTTTAGAATACAATGTTATTTTTTTCCTACGGTTGCCAAATAGATTACAAATTCCTCTTCACCATCAAGAGAGAGTAAATTGTTTAAATCATCATCAGAATATGCTGCAATCGCGCATACTCCGCAGTCAATAGATGCAGCGCTTAAATATAAATTCTGGCAAACATGTCCTGCATCCAGATGCATATATCTGTATCCGCGTTCTCCATACCGCCACTTCATTCGGTAAGCGACAGAAGACCAGATAAAAACAACGGAACACGATTTTACCATATGCTGGCCTAAACAGGCTTCTGTGATTTTATCCGCAATGTCAGGATGCACATCAAGTTCGGTTAATTTATGTTCACAGGCGAGAAACCGGTACATACCGGGTAGTATATCCGTTACGTTATTTACCAATAAGTATGTTTCCAAACAATGCCGTGCGCCTGCCGATGGCACATTTCGAAACGTTGCCGCACCGGGCATTATTTCTTTTACTCCCTGAGTACACCAGAGCAGGTAAGATAATTCTTCAGGCATTAATGGTTTTTTTGAATAGTTGCGCATGCTTGTCCTTGATTCTATCGCTCTTCTTAAATCAACGGTTTTTACAACAATGTTCTCAGGTTTTGGCAAATCAATAACCGGTTTCGTCCGGTCATAAGAAAGTTCCAATGGCGGTTGTTGCTCCCCTTTCATCTGATCCGATGGGAATAAATATTGGTATTTTGTCATTTGCATAAATTCTTTTCCGATTCCGTTTGCCATCGAACACTCCTTTACCGTCTCATTTGTTTTGAAACTATACTATGGCAAAATATTCACCGTATTTATCTTTCTGATAACACAGATATTGCTTTTTTTAACTTTACCATTTTATAAATAAAAAGCTATAGTATTCTGCTGTTGATAATAGGTACAATTTATAATTATCGTTATATTTGCTATATACATAAAATTACGAACCCATTATTCTATGACCATAGTATTTAAAAATGATATTTGCCATGCTCTTTCTTTTTCTTTAGAGAAAGAATGGCTTGAAGCAAACGGCATCGGAGGGTATGCTTCATCAACGATTACCGGGGCAAATACAAGGCGTTATCACGGGTTGCTTATGGCTTCAACAAAGCCGCCTTTGGGAAGAGTTTTAATGTTGTCCAAACTAGAAGAATCTTTATGCCTCGGTGGCAGAGAATATTCCTTGTCTGCAAACGTTTATCCCAATACGATTTATCCGGAAGGATACAGGAATCTTACCCGATTTCAATTAGACCCTTTTCCTGTGTGGCGCTATTCTATTGAAGGGATAGATATAAAAAAAACAGTCTTTATGGTATACGGAGAAAACACCACAGTGATTATGTATCAAATACAGTGTGAAGATCACAAATGCCTCCCCCCTGTTTTATCGGTTCGTGTTATGATTTCTTTCCGTGATTATCACTGCCTTACTCATGAAAATCCTTTTATGAACACACATTATACAAAACTGCATAATGGCATCTGTTTAACACCCTATAAGGAACTCCCCCCTCTTAACATTTTTTTTAACACAAATACTATCGACTCACATTATTTCTGGTATAAAAATATGGAATATCCGAAAGAAATTGAAAGAGGAATGGAAGCCCATGAAGATCACTTTAGCCCCTTTGCAATCAACTTTGATCTGAAACAAAACAAAGAAACCTTTTATATAGTCGCATCAACGGAAAACTATGATTTCATAGATATTAATGAACTATATGAAAAGGAAATCGTCCGCAGAAACGGTTTATATAAAGATACCCGAAAATATCAAATAATAACACCCCCATCTTCTTCAATAACGGCAGATGCAGATTCCGATTATATGTGCATGCTAAGGTGTTTATTACACGCTTCTGACACCTTTATTGTAAAGAGAGGAAATGACAGGAAAAGCATTATTGCCGGTTATCATTGGTTTGCCGACTGGGGGAGGGATACGATGATTTCCCTGCCTGGCCTGACCCTTGTGCAAGGGAAATATGACACGGCAAAGGAAATATTATTAACATTTGCCGACTATGTTGACAAAGGCATGATTCCCAACCGTTTCCCGGACTATGGAGAATCGCCTGAATACAATACGGTGGATGCATCATTGTGGTATATACATGCGGTATATCAGTATTACCTGTATTCGAAAGACCTATTGACAATCAAAAACAAACTTTATCCGGTTTTGCGGGAAATCGTCTCGCATTACCAAAAAGGCACCCGATTTAATATCCACATGGATAACGACGGTTTGATTTATGCCGGTGAAGAAGGAATTCAGCTAACCTGGATGGATGCAAAAGTCGGCGGTTTTGTGGTAACCCCGCGCATGGGCAAGGCAGTCGAAATTAACGCACTTTGGTATAATGCGCTGATGATTATGTCGTATTTTTCGAAAGAAATGGATTTGGAAAGCGAATGCGCTGATTATTCAGCATTAGCAGGACAAACAGGAAGTTCATTCAATGAAATATTTTGGTTCGAAAAAGACAACTATCTCTACGATTATATCGACGGCGAAATTAAAAATTCTTCCATTCGCCCGAATCAGATATTCGCAATAAGTTTGCCATTTGTTTCATTGCCTTTGCAAAAACAACGCGCTGTTTTTGAAATCGTTAAAAATCATTTGCTAACGCCTTACGGATTGAGGAGTCTTTCTCCGTCGGACAGAGATTATATAGGCGTATATACAGGAAACGTGTATAACAGGGACAAGGCATATCATCAGGGAACCGTATGGGCATGGCTGATAGGGCCTTATCTTGATGCATTTTTCAAATTGCATGGCAAAAGCATTCATACGCAGACAATTGCCGCTGAATTGCTCCATCCCTTTTGCAAACACATGCATGAAGCGGGAATCGGCACCGTATCGGAAATATTTGACGGAGATTGCCCCCATACGCCGCGAGGATGCGTGTCACAGGCATGGAGCGTTGGTGAATTGTTGCGAGTGCTTTTTGAATATTTAGTAATGTTTTAGAAACAATAGATAAGAGGAATTCACATGCCGCGAGACATACCCGTTGGAAATGGTTCTCTTTTAATCACGTTTGACAGCAAATATCAAATCAGAGATATCTATTTCCCTTATGTGGGGAAGGAAAATCATACCCTGGGACATCCTTCCAGAATGGGAATTTGGGTTGATGGCGAGTTCAGTTGGATAGGAAGTGAATGGCAGTTAACATTAAAATACAAGGAAGATTGTCTGGTAACGGATGTTGCAGCTATCCATAACAAACTGAAAATCGAACTGCAGATGCATGATGTTGTTGATTTCGACCTGAATATATTTGTAAAAAAGATAATCATCAGAAATCTTCTCGCGAGAGATCGAGAGGTCCGGCTCTTTTTTAATCATGATTTTCACCTCTATGAAAATGAAATCGGCGACACGGCATATTACGATCCCGACACAATGGCGATTATCCATTATAAGTCGCAGCGATATTTCCTTATAAACTGCTGTGATCCCACCAAATGCGGGGTAGATCATTTTGCCACCGGTATAAAAGAATTGCACGATGCGGAAGGAACGTGGAAAGATGCTGAAGATGGATTGCTGAGCGGCAATCCGATATCTCAGGGGTCGGTTGATTCAACACTCGGCATTAACATAACGGTGAAAGCAAACAGCGAATCTGTTGCACATTACTGGATTGCAGCAGGCATGAACTATCATGAAGTAATAAATCTTAATAAGATCATCTGGGATAAAACCCCGGAAGAAATTATGAGACGTACGGAAAATTATTGGAAATTATGGGTAAATAAAGAAAATTTTAATTTCCATGATATACCCGCAAGGCATGTCTCTTTGTTTAAAAAAAGTTTGTTAATTATGCGATCTCAGATCGATAACAATGGCGCAATTATAGCGGCAAATGATTCCGATATCGTGCAATTCGGACGGGATACTTACTCATATATGTGGCCCAGAGACGGAGCTATGGTTGCGTATGCGCTTATAAAATCAGGGTATATTGATACCGCAAAGAAATTTTTTCAGTTTTGCTCTGATGTTATTTCAAACGGAGGTTACTTGCTTCACAAATACAACCCCGATCGTTCCTTCGCAAGTTCATGGCATCCCTGGTATAAAGATTCAAAAAAAAGTCTTCCGATACAGGAAGATGGAATTGCCCTTGTTTTGTGGGCATTGTGGCATCACTATGTGGTGTTTAAAGACATTGAATTTGTAAAAACATTATATAAAAAGCTTATTATTAATGCCGCCGATTTCATGCTGCATTTTAGAGATAAGGAGACCGGCTTGCCTCTTGAATCGTATGACCTGTGGGAAGAGCGGTACGGAATTCACACTTTTACCGTATCGGCTGTCATTGCAGGCTTGCGGGCTGCGGGAAATTTTGCAAATATATTCGGAGAAACCGGGTGTGGAACAATGTATCATGATGCGGCTGATGAAATTAAGGATGCGTTAGTTGCTTTCTTTTACAGTAAAGACGCCGGCAGATTCGCAAGAATGGGAATACGAAATACTGCCGGATATAATCTGGATATGACTGTTGATGCCGGTTTGTTCGGTCTCGTCGCGTTTGATACGTTCGATCCCGATCAACCAATGATTGTATCAACAATGAAAACGGTTAAAGAAGCGTTATGGGTGAAAACCCATGTCGGCGGCATAGCACGGTACACAAACGATTACTATCATCAAATCAGCCATGATCATGTCAATGTTCCGGGAAACCCATGGATTGTTTGTACCGTTTGGCTTGCAGAATATGAAATTATGAAGGCAAAAAATATAAATGAGCTAAACACGGCATTAGCCATGCTTGATTGGGTAATTGAAAAGTCTTTTCTATCCGGTGTGCTTGCAGAGCAAATTCATCCCTATACAAACGAGCCGATATCAGTATCACCGCTCACATGGAGCCATTCAGCGTATGTCACCGCTTTTTTAAAATATCTGAAAAAACGTGAGGAACTGTCGGTGTGCCATAAATGTGGCAGCTCTCTTTGTAAAGTTTACAATGCTCCTTATTCATCTTTTTTAACTACTTGTATAGACAAATAATTTTCAATCCCCATATCCTTAATTTGCTGTAAATGCTCCTCTATATTATTAGCGTGTTCTTCTTCATCGATCAAAATATGTTCAAGCAATTCTCTGGAACCGGCATCTCCAACATTTGAACATAACGTAATTGCCTTTTGTAATCTTTGGATGGCTGCTTTTTCCAGATCATAATCATTCTCAAGTTGGTTTTTCACTGTTTTTCCCACATTGATCTTATCCAGGGTCATTTTCGGTATACCTTCCAAGTACAACAGACGCTCAATGAGTTTTTCTGCATGCTTCATTTCTTCTATAGAGTTTTTTTCATTAAATTCATATAACCGTTTGTATCCCCAGTTTTCACACATCTTGGCGTGTATAAAATATTGATTAATTGCAGTAATTTCAGCCATTAATACTTCGTTCAGCGCATCTAAAACCTTCGGATTGCCTTCCATAGAATACCTCCATTTGTATTAGGAAATAATTATGTAAAAAGGGATAATGCTGACATTATCCATTTCACAATTTATTCGCCTCATTATACCATTGAACAAAAGTATTTTGTACTGGAAATTAAAAACCTTTGGCTATTTTATTCCTTTGCTATTTAGGTATGCACTATACTTTTTATCAGTTTCCAAAATATGTTTATTCAACCAATCGGTCAGAAATTTAAACACCTCAATTGTCAGGCTTGTCTTTCCCGCCTGATAATCATTTTGAAGAGCTATAACTTTAGCAGTCATCTTATCGTGTTTGTCCTTATGATCGGCAAATTCAGAATAATTGTGCTGCTCTGCATTACCTTTTGTTCAGCGGCAAAATGAGACCCTGCATAATTCACTAATTTCTTTAAAATATCCTCAAGAACGTCTTTTCCTTGTCTCATAGCTTCATCAAGACTATTAATCATACTGATTAATTGTTTATGATGTCCGTCAAACTCTGCGACTTTTACACTATATTCATCTTTCCAGCTCATTAATGGCATGATTTCCCTCCTGAAAAATAAATGTCTCTCCCCTACTTAATCACAGCTACACAATTTTGATAAAAAAACAAATATTCGCCAGAAAAACTTGCATTTGGATTCGTATGTTTTATTGTCAGGAAAGTTTTTTGCCTGTGTATATATCTTTTAGTAATTTATCTAATGTTTCTTTTCTCAACTCATTGCTTCGTTTCAATGTTGTGTAGCTTTCCTGTGTTTCAAGAAACCTTATCTGCTCGGTAAGATGTGGAAGTATTTTTCTCATCACTTCCAGTTTTTTGGAATCAAATTGGTTTAATTCCAGGGTTTTTATGATGAAATTTGCGGAAGTATACCCCAAAGGAATTTGATCTTTCGTTACAAGATCTATTATCTCAAGAAATTGGTTATAAAAATTTTCAAGCCGTTGTTCAGGAGATTTTTGCCCTATGTTTTTTTGTACGGAAGCAACAAATGTTTTTATGTCTCTGAAAGGCTTGACAATGTACTCGCAAATATTCAGGTCTGCGGCATTGTTTATTAAAAAGGGATTGGAGTATGCGGTTAGCATCATAATCGGCATTGTCATGTTTTCTTTCCTCACTTTTTTGATAAAATCCAATCCATTCATCTTCGGCATCTGAAAATCCACAATTGCCATTTGAAAATAATTTATATTTTTCAGAAAATACTCCAATGCCTTTTCAGAATCATTGAATACGGTCACCGAATAATTCGCCATTTCAAGTATTGTCTGAAGGAGATTTGTTATTATTGCTTCATCATCCAGTACCAGGATATTTTGTCTTTCAGTCATTATTCTGCCTCATTTATTTCATTTGTTAAGAGAGAGAAGATTTTAATAATATTTATTTACGTTAAAAATCTTCGAATCCATCATCACTCATCGGAATAATTTCTTCCGGGTTTTGCTCTTTTATTCTGTTTTGGGTTTGTGATGGTGTTGGTTTTTTGACTGCTTTCAATGCTTTTGCAGGACGTGGCTGTGCAGGCTGCGTTTGTTCGTTTTTCTCTATCTTGAATCTATCAAGCATTTGGTCCAATTCTCTTGCCTGATCGCTTAGTTCCTGACTCGCGCTTGCGCTTTCCTCAGAATTAGCGGCTATTTTCTGAGTGCCTTTATCCAGATCTGTCATTGCAGTATTGATATTGGAAAGTCCCTGTGCCTGTTCCTGAGACGCGGTGGTTATTTCACCGACGATATCTGCTGTTTTCTTGCTTTCTTCCGTTATCTGTATAAAGGCCTGAGCGGTCTGATTCGACATATCGCGGCCCCTTTCAACCTGCTTTATCGTTTTTTCAATGAGTTCGGATGTTTCCCGCGCGGCGCTTGCGCTTCTCTGTGCTAAATTACGAACTTCTTCCGCCACTACAGCAAAACCTTTTCCGTAGTCACCGGCGCGTGCCGCTTCAACTGCCGCATTCAACGCGAGCAAATTTGTCTGAAATGCAATATCGTCTATTACCTTGATTATTTTCGATGTCTGAGAACTGCTTTCCACCAGATCTTCCATCGAACCTACCAGACTACTCATCAACTGGTTTCCGTTCTCGGCGGCCTCCCTTGTCTTTCGTGCGAGGGCATTTGCCTGCTGCGCGTTGTCGGCGCTGGCGCCGGTCATTGAACTCATTTCTTCTATCGTAGCAGATATTTCTTCAAGTGTTGATGCCTGAGAATGAGAAGATTCAGCAAGTTCCTGACTCGCAGAAGATATTTGACTTGCGGCGGTGGCGACCTGGCCGGCAGACATCTTTACCTGCGAGAGCGCGCTTTTCAAATTTTTAAGCACCGTATTGATTGAGTTGCCCATCTCCCCTATTTCATCCCTTGATCTGACTTCCAGTTCTTTTTGCGTTAAATCACCATTGGACAGACCGGTTAAAACATTCACCGTTTTGCGCAGCGGAACGGTAATCTGACGGGAAATAGCAAAGGAAACGAACAATCCTATCGCAAGCACGATAGGGAAAATGATGATTTCAATGCGAATCATGTCTCGTACCTTTGACTCTGAATTAGCAGCCATAGTCAATACCGCGTCATTCATTATCTTCAATAAAGCAATGTTATTTGCATTTATGTAATCATTGTTTTTGTTAATATTTGGTGATAATTCTAAAATACGTTTTATACTTTGTATAAACTGTGTTGAATTTTCCCGGAGAGCTAAAAGTTTTGTTCTTACCTTTTCAGATGTTTCTGCCTGCAGTTTTAATTCGCCTGACCCGTTCAGCAACCCATCAAGAATATTTACATATAAAGTGCAGAAAGTATTCATTTCTTCAAGGGCTTCCTCTTTGTCATCACCTATTATCGATGAAGCCAGAGCAGCCTTTGCCATTCGCTGAGAAATAGCCCTCAATCTGCCGGCAATAGCAATTGCATCAGGGGATGATTGTTCTTCGCCCATTGTCGTTACCGCGTCATTTGCCAAATTAAACAATTTGACATTATTCTTTAGCACATAGTTCTTGCTTTCAATAAGAGACGGCGAACTTTCTATAATGAATTTGACGTTGCTATAGAATGCATTCCACTTTTCTGAAACTGCCTGTAATGCCTGTGCAATCTCAGAAGTTTCCGCCTTTGGCAATTCAAGCGAAGGGTCTCCATCAATTAACCCCTTTAGCACTTTTTCAAATCTATCGCTTGTTTCACGCAACTGATTGACCGAAGCGCTGTCTCCCTGTGCGATCTGATTTACTTCTTTCGACATTTTCTGGATAAGCATTCTCTGTGCTCCTGCCAGATTAATTACATTTGCATCCGCTTTCTGTTTCTGCATGGTAATAACGGTGTATGCGATTATTCCTGCTATAACAGCAAGAAAAAAGATCGTTAATACCAATAGTTTTTTCCCGACCTTCAATGAATTTAAAAACCACATACGAATTTTCCTTTCTTACACCAGATGTAAAATAACTTTATTGGCTATTTTTAATCACTATTATTATCAATAATACGAATAAATTCAGCTTCTGACCGAATGAATGAGTCGACAATGTCAGGGTCAAAATGAATTCCGGACAGTTTCGTTATGATTTTCTTACTTTTATCATAAGAAAACGATTCTTTGTAAATACGTTCCGAAGTCAACGCGTCAAACACATCCGCCAGCGCAACAATTCTCGCGGATAAAGGAATATTTTCTGCTGTAAGGCCGAATGGATAGCCGGTTCCATTCCATTTTTCATGATGACCTTCGGCGATTTCAATGCCGATGCGCAAAAAACAATTACCCGGATTTTTGCGTTCGACCTCTCTTAATGTTTTGGCGCCCAACGTAGTGTGGGATTTCATTATTTCAAATTCTTCACTACTCAATGCGCTTTTTTTCAGGAGAATACTATCCGGTATTCCCACCTTCCCGATATCATGAAGGAGTGAGGCCCCATATATATTTTCAACAAACTTCTCATCGATTATTTTCGCATATTTATTCGTGTTTTTAAGTTTATTACAGATTATTTTGCTGTATTCTTTTATTCGACTTAAATGTTCACCCGTTTCAGGATCGCGGGACTCCGCAAGTTTTGTCATGGCAAATATTGTTGCCCACTGCGCGCTGAGTATTTCGTTTACCTTGACATTTACCTGCTGTTCTAAATCATTATTATAGTCTGTGATTAAGCGCCGGTAACTATCTTCCTGATCACGCAAGTACTTTTTTTCAAGGCAGGAAGTAATTCTTGCTTTTAACAAAGTAAAATTGTATGGCTTTACCAAATAATCATCAGCGCCCTTTGAAATACACGTAACAATACTTGATGTTTCATCCAGTGCAGATATCATTATCACTGGCACGTTTCGCAAGGCATTGTTATTTTTAACATTTTCCAATACCTCATATCCACTCATTTTTGGCATACAGATATCGAGCAAAATCATGTCTAATTGTTCAGATTGGATACATTCTAATGCAGCCCGTCCGTTAAAAGCGATTATTGGTGTATGACCAAGCGACGTCACCATCGCTTCGAGAAGTCTGCAATTTGCTTCATTATCATCAACAATTAAAACCTTTGCTGATTTAGATAATGTTGTATTTTGTACTGCGGCTCTATACGTCATAAAAGGACATTTTTGAAGTTTATTCCTGAAAAACGATTCATTAAATTAATGCCACCCCTACATGACAACTGTATTCATCATGTCGATTCCATCTGTTCCTAATACCGCATCAATGTCCAATAGGATCTTTACCTTGTTTTTAATTTTTGCTACGCCTAAGAATAGATCGGTATTTACATCGCTGCCAAAATGAGGAGCAGACTCTATTTCATCCTTGGTTATGTCTAATACTTCCGACACGGTATCAACAACTATACCTGTCATCGTTTTCGCTACTTCCACAACAATAATACATGTCTCTCTCGTATATTCCTTTTCCTCCATTCCAAATTTCAACCGTAAGTCAACAATGGGAATTACTTTTCCCCTCAGATTGATAACCCCTTTTACATAACCAGGAGACTGGGGCACGGGAGTAATATTCATGATGCCGATAATTTCCTTTACTTTAAGAATTTCAACACCGTATTCTTCGCCGCAGAGAACAAATGTCAGGTATTTTCCTTCACGGGATAATACTCCGGATATCCCTGTTTTATTTTCACTTTCCAATACTGTTTCCATAATCGTCTCTCCTTTCCTAATTGATTCAACGTTTTACTTTCCTGTAAAAGTCAAAAACATTCATTCGTAATCCTTTTGAACATCATGCCTGATAAAAGCTAATACTGTTCCAGTTTGATTCTGAGAATCTGATAATTTATACTAATATTGCAACTCTTTTATAAATGGTATATTACGATTATTTATATTAATAAATATTTTTTATGAAAAATAAAAAATGTATGGTTTCAGTACCATAAAGATTTCAAAAAAAATATTTTTATTATGGCAAGTATGCCCTATTTTAAAAGTAATTAGTTGATAATAACAGTTCTGTGTGGTATCTTACCGCAATAATGAAATAACCTGTCAGGGTTTAATACTTCCTTGAAATTCTCTCCATTACAGAAATTTAAATGGTATCAAACAACAAAATGAATATCCTAGTTATTGAAGACAACGTTGGCATTTGCAATATGATAGCACGTATACTTACCGATGCTGACTATTCGGTGCATACGGCGAATGACGGGACTTCCGGGATAGAAATATTCAGGAAAGAATCGACGGGGCTTATTATTCTCGACATTAATTTACCGGATATAAATGGTATAGAAGTATTGAAGCAAGTAAAACTGTTGAATAAAGAAATACCAATCATCATTGTCTCTGCACAGGAGGATGTGAAACTTGCTGTGGATGCAATTAAATTCGGAGCGTATGACTACATAAAAAAACCATTTAATAATGATGATATTTTGTTAGCGGTAAAAAGGGCTCTTCATGAAAACGCAATGCGACAGGAAATATTTGTGTTAAAGACACAACTGAAAGAAACCATGCCCTTATCCGAACAAATGGGATATAGTGAAGAAATTGAAAAACTGAATGAACAGATTAATTGCATAGCTCCGACAAATTTTACGGTGATCCTATATGGAGAAACAGGTTCCGGAAAAGAACTGGTTTCCCGCTGCATTCATCAGCGCAGTCCGCGATGCAACAAACCATTTGTGGTTGTTGACTGTGGCTCTATTCCTGACACATTGGTCGAAAGCGAACTTTTCGGCCATGAAAAGGGTTCGTTTACCGGCGCTCACCTTAAGAAAATAGGACGATTCGAACATGCCTCCGAAGGCACTATATTCCTTGATGAGATTGGCAATTTGCCGATGTCCACACAAAGCAAACTCCTGCGTATTGTTGAGGAGAAGCGCATTACCCCTATTGGGAGCAACAGGGAAATAGAGGTTGATGTGCGCATTATCGCGGCGGGGAATGAACGACTCGAATCCTTAGTGGAATCCGGGCGTTTCAGAATGGATCTTTACCAGAGACTGAATGAATTCTTTATTGAAATACCTTCTTTAAGACAAAGAAAGGAAGACATAGAGTTTCTCTGCAATAAGTTCATATCGATAACAAACAAAGAACTCGGCAAAAATATTCGTGGAATTACGAAAGAAGCGTTAGAAATTTTGCTCTCATACGACTGGCCGGGCAACGTCAGGGAATTGAAAAATGTAATCAGCCGGGCTGTGCTTTTGGCGGAAGACTTCATCGAACCAAAACATCTTGTGATCGATAAAAAATATCTGAAACCAATTATCGAAGAAGTTGAAAATAACAAAACTCATATTAAACAACAAATGGGAGAAGATATGTCTTCAAAAGATGTGTCGATGTATTTCGATGAAACACAGACGCTTCGTGACGTGGTAAACAAATGTGTAGAAGATGCGGAAAAGAAGTTTATTACAGAAACGCTGAAAAAGACCCGTGGTAACAAGCGGCAAGCAGCAAAAATTCTCAATATCAATTATAAAACAATGTATTATAAAGTCAAAAAATATGGCATTTGCAGCAGAGACTATTCTCTCTGAAGAAATAGCTTCTCCCTCATTCCCGGGATTCGTGAATCAATAGGAAAGGTACGATGTAATTAAGTTATCTCTCGTGAAAAGCCAGGACTTTTTGCGATGTAATATTTGCCTGTGCAAACACTGCGGAGGAAGATTTTTTGCTAATCAGCTCTTTCGTGGCCTGCAGTTCTTCAAATGCTTTATTCGTATCTTCAATGTATTCATCTTCTTCCATTTCCTTTAAAGCATTCTTTTTTATATCTTCTTTTTTTGCCAACTCTACAGCGTCTCTTTCACGCTGAATATCCCTTTTGTAAGCTTCATCTCTGCTTCTTTCTTTTGTTTCCTGAATTTCTTTTTGTTTTTTCTCCTGCATTTCCGTTTGTATATTCTTTTTAAAATCCTGATACGCAACGGCAGCATCTTTACTATTAATGCGTAAAGAATTATCGTCCATGAAAAGCTCCTTTCAGAATAACGTTGTTTAATTTTAAAAAACAAATATAAATCTTTACTAAAGACGACCGTATATTAAATACCAATAAAATGGATTGTCAATAGGATTTTCAAAGGATATAAGAATATTGAAACTTTAAAAACAAGCAGTTCAATGCGGTCTGTTCCAGATCAACTCGCCATTCTTGTAAACTTCCCGCACCCGGTGAAATGGAATAGTTAATAATTCATCGTTAGCATCCATCAACTGAAATGTTGCATGGTTTCCTTTTTCTAAAATTATCTTTTCAAGAGAAACACGGATAATTTTCTGCTCAATGCGGTCAAAATATCCGATTTCAAAAAACCCTTTTCCAAATTCGCTGTTCCAGCATATTTTGCACAAAAGTTCATAGATAGGCATCATTATGTATTATTCTCCTCCTTTCAATAATTATTTGTTTCGGTATCCTCGCAAAAATGAATTTATGTGATATAATATTGCTGGAACAGAGAGAGAGTTATTGAGGTTCAACGTTCCTCAAGGCATAGTTGGGATGTAAAACATGTGCCGGAAAAGGTTTGGTTTAAAGACTGTTTGTTATAAGCTTTAAAACGACCGCTCTCTGTTCTGCTTAAATGATCTTTGAAATTGTCAGTAACATTTTAATAAGACCCGTGCAGCAAAATTTACCTATTAATTTATACATAAATCGCGTCGTAGTCTTTGAAATGTTACTGTTAACATAAATACTTCCTTAACCCAATGGAAAAAAGAAAGGGGTATTACGAAATGAGGAAGGTTGATGAATAGCCTGATGTGCAATGAATCTGTAATGCACATCAGGCTATTTTTTTATATTTCAGACAGGTGTTACGTTACAAACCAACCTTTATCCTGTATAAAATTTTTATCTCCTCATTTTTTGGCGCTTTCACGTCGAAGCGTATAGTAAAGGCATCTGTTTTTGTATATGGATGGCTGTTACTAATGACACTCCAGTTTCCGGGCAATGTCTCAATAATACCAACCATAATATCTTCTTCTTTCTGATTTCGTATCGAAATTTCCCACTCGGATTCATGGATTTTTGTAGTAATCTGTTTATAATCTGTTTGTATACGTTCGGCTGTTATGTCAAAGGCTTTACCGATATTTGCCTTTATCTCTCCATTCACCGGTGTATGATTTATCCTGTCTTCACCGATAAACTGAACGGAGTTATTCTTTTCCTGTTTAAAGAAACGAATGATCCCTCCCGGAATTGGCATGCCAAGATTGGATTCTTTCGTATTTTTAAAGTTAAAACAAACATTTACGTCGTGCTTTTGTTTTTCATCCCTGAACGGTCTCGTATAGGAATACATGTCTCCCTGCACGAGGAATTCCTTCTGAATTGTCACATTCGATGCATCTAATAAACTTATTTGCTTTGATTGATTATTTTTTAATGTAGTATTTCTCTGCAAAGCATAGGTGTGATATTCAAAAAAACCTTCTTCTTCAAATTGAGGGGTCATTGCCATCTGCATCTCTGCCCTTGCAAAAGCACGTTTCCTCTGAATATCCTGCACACGATGCACATCTCCCGCCACGAGGATGAGTCGTGCGTTTTTATAGAGAACGCCGCTCTGGTTACGTATTGTTGCCCATCCTGATAATTTTGCGGTTGTTTCGTTTTCATTGACAGTCATAACGTAATCGGCATTCCAATTGATGTTATTTGTTAAATAAGATATTTCCATTGTATGCGATTTTTCCGTTTTGTTCCTGTAAAACCAGGTGAGCGTAGGTGTGGTGAACAAATTATCCGGCAATTCCGGCAGAATTTTTGTTCCCGGATGTTCCAGGTATATTTCATTGCCTATTTTGTATACCGGACCGTCAGTATTGCTCATCAAGGTAGCATCGATGGTATCCTTTCTGTCATGATATTGATTCCATATCTGAAGTTTAATTGTTTTTCCCACATATTTTTCAAGCAGTTTGTTAGTGTTTATAAGATCGTATTCATATGTCTGTTCCAGCAGGGAAAGGTTATCAGGCGCATTCAAAGAAGCAACAGAGACTGATTCCGGAATAATCTGAGACGCAACGTCTTGAACATGCAATTCTCCTTCACCTTTCGGAAGGGATATGCTTCTCGTGTCTCTGATAAAGCCAAGGTTGTTATTGTATACGGTAATATTAACTGAAGTTTGACCGTTCACCGCGCTGCTTGTTACCGGATTATCTGCTGACACCACTTTTAAAAACGGCACGGTCAGTGCAAATAGAAGAACAATACTGATATTCATAATTGTCTCCTGATTAAAGTTTTTAGAAAAGGTAAAGAATAAAACATCTGTATCCACAATGAGTGTATTCTTGCCGTAAATCATAGTCAAGAGAGAATTATTTATGACGAAACAAGGCCGGAATGATCCAAAATTGACTTTGTTTGTGTGTTTTGATAGAATCCCGTTGCTTTTGAGTCCTAAATTCTTTTTAGCAACAATCTTCTTTATATTGTCATATGATTTGAAAATAAAGGGAAACAAATGAAAAAATTTTTGGAAAAGGAAAAAGAATTACGTAAAAAAGGTTTTGCTGATAAGCAGATCGAAGAAACCGTGGATTTTTTGCGTCAGCAAGGCATTGAAACAGTCTGGGATATACAAAAAGCGTATGATACAAGTCTTTTCGGACTAAAGGACAGGTGTGGGTTCGGCAGTCATGGTCTTTGTTGCCGGAATTGCAATCTCGGCCCCTGCCGGTTGGATAGCGAGGAACTCCCTTTTCATTTGAGGCTTGCAGCCCCGAAGGTAAAAAGGGGCACGTGCGGCAAAACGGCTGATAATATGGTTGCCAGCATGTTTCTTCAAACTGTGCTGCGTGGCACAAGTTCACATTTGGGACATGCAATTCATGTGGCAAAAGCATTTGTCGAGGCGGCCAAGGGTTCTGAAAATTTTCCCATAAAAGATGAAGCAAAACTTCATGCAGTGGCTGATGAATTGGGTATAAACACACAGGGAAAGCAAACCCTGGATATTGCAAAGGAAGTAGGACAAAAGGCGATGGAAGACCTTATCGGGCCGGGCGAAGGCCCCATGAGTTTTGCCCTTGCCCTTGCGCCAAAAAATATTGATAAGCTGGTAAAGGCTGGAATTGTCCCGCAAAAGGGCGCAGCAGAAGCGATAGTGCAGGGGGTGCACAGCACCGCCCAGGGAATGATGAGCAGCACCGATCATTTAATAATGTCATGTCTGAAATTTGGGGTAATTGATGTATTATCCCTCTACATTTCAACCCAGTTACAGGATATTTTGCTTGGAGTTCCTACTCCCAAAGAAAGTACAATTGGCATGGATGCCCTTGATAAAGATAAAGTAAATATCCTTGTGCATGGCCACGTTCCTGTGCTTTCCGAAATGGTGGTACATTTTGCAAATAAGCTTGAGGATAGGGCGAAAGAAGCAGGCGCTAAAGGAATTAACGTTGTTGGCACATGCTGTACCGGCACCGAGGTGTTGATGAGGCTTGGCATTCCCATGGCGGGCAGCACCATCATGCAGGAACTTGTTGTTGGCACCGGATTGGTTGACGCCGTTTGTGTGGATGTTCAGTGTGTCTATCCTTCTCTTTCGTCAATTACAAAGGGACTCCATACCCGGCTCATTACCACCATGCCTGAATTGAGGATGGATAATGATACGTATATCGAATTTACCCCGGAAAATGCCCATGAATCTGCAAAACAGATTGTAGAGGAAGCAATCACGGCATATAAAAAACGGTCATCCGATCGTGTATTTTTGCCAAAAGCAAAAGGACACAAGCTGATGGGTGGATTTTCTTCTGAAGTGATGATTAACGTCCTGAAAAAATTAAACCCTCACCAGCCGCTCAAACCTCTTGTTGATCTCATCGTTGATGGTTCTATTCAGGGAGTTGCCGTGCTTGCCGGATGTTTATCCTCAAAAATTCAAACTGACATGAGCTTTGTAACCATGGCAAAGGAGCTTTTAAAGAACAATGTTCTTGTCCTTGCAACGGGATGTGCAGCGACGGCCTGTGCGCGTCACGGATTGCTGACCGGTGAGGCAAAAAAATATGCCGGAGATTCATTATGCGGCGTCCTTGAAACAATTGGGAAGGCTGCGGGTTTAAACGGAAGCATGCCTCCTATCTTGCATTTTGGTTCATGTGTGGACAATTCACGTTGCGCTGTGCTGGCTTCTGCCATTGCGGACTATCTTGGCACATCCATTGATAAACTGCCTCTCGTTGCAAGCGCTGCCGAACATGTGGTGGAAAAAGCAGCCGCAATTTATATGGGGGTGATTGCGCTTGGAATCACAACGCATATTGGTGTAACACCGAAACTCGGAGGCTCGCCGTATGTAATCGATCTGCTTACGAATAAACTGGAAGGTATTACCGGCAGCACATTAATCATAGAAATTGATCCTGTTGAATCGGCAAAAAAGATGATAAGCCATATTCAAAAGAAAAGGAAGGAATTAGGGATTTGATATTGATAATCACCGCAAAGACGTAAAACTTTGCGGTGATTATTTTCAAGTTATTTTGGTTTGAAAGTAAATTTCTGTCCGCTCACTGAAGCTTCGTACATCAAACCGCCCTTCACTAACGTGAAAATAGCAACCCCATCGTTATAATCTGCATCTGTGGAAACTCCGGCAGTAATAGCTACGGCAGATGCCCTTGCTCCCAGCTCGTAGTTGCCTTTCCTGAAATCTTCGAGGTTTTCCTTATCTTTAAAAAATATTATTTCGCTGAATTTCTGTCCGCCAAATTGCAATCCTAAACTCACCTGTTTTAACGTTGAAAATCCGATAAATTCTCCCTTTTCATATACTTCGCCGCGACCGTACGCCCCTCCAATCCCAACACCTCCCTTGCCCACGCCGGGGAAAACTACATAACCATAGGCATTGTTGAAATAATCATTCATGACGGGAGATGCATTTTTAAAGGCAGCAACGGCTTCAGCGACCTCTTCATTCAGAATATTCTGATCTTTTGCTGTTTCTTCTTTATGGGGATTCCATCCCGCATGCGCCGCTGGTAACAAAGCAAATGAAACGATGCCTGTAAATACAAGATTCATTATAATTGACTTCTTCATACAGCCCTTCCTGTCCAATACTTTTTTAACGATATAATTGCCTGTTTAATAATCGTATGATAATAGTTTGTTATGGTAATGTCCATAATCAAAATTGTGAAAAATTATGGAATATGATCATCTGAAAAACAAAACCGTTTTTCAATTTATCCCATTGACTTTTATCACGACTTTAATGCTTTGTTCACTATCCTTTGCTGTCATAAATGCCTTGTCTATATCCTTGAGTGGAAAGCAGTGAGTGATAAATTTTTCTTCAAGTATTTTTGTCATTTCGGGATTAATTTTTAACATGTCCAACGCCAATTTAAAATCACCGCACCGTGACGTGTGGATTTCCACTCCCCGGCCAAAAATCGCCTCCAATAATTCTGACTCATGAATACCTGCCTTTGAACCTGCCAGAAGAATTGCGCCGCGCGGTCTTACTATTGATGAAACCTCAGTTGAGATTGGCCGGATTACCGAATCAATTTCATTTGTGTCCGCAACTATTGCCAGATCAAATCGGGGAACAGGAGAATCCTTGAGAAATGGAGAATCGTGTTTAATTATTTCGTTTGCCTTCTCTATGCCCGATCGAAAGAAAGATTTATCGGGATATATTTTACTTGCACGGGCAATAATCTCCTCACTGACAGTTGGTGTAACAAATATATTCTGATTTTTCCTTTTTATTTGTTCGGCAGGCCAGTGGAAATCAAGAAATTCTGACTTGTACGGCAGTAAAGCTATTTCATCCACCACCATATCTGAAAGACGTTTCAAGCCCATCACTTTGCTTCCATGAGTCGACTTCAAATGTACAATATGCTTTGTAATGTACAAAGCCAATTCAAATCCATCAGGATTTCCCGTGGTATCGAATACAATGTCAAATTGCTGTTTTAAATTTGCTTTTGCAGTATCGCAAATATTTATCACCGTATCTGCACCCAAAAGGAAACAGAGTTCTTCTAAATGCTTATGGCGCACAATGCCGGATATTGTAAAACGAAGCCCCTGTTGTTTTCTGAAACAATTCAATGCGGCGATGACAAGCATTCCGAGACGCCTTGGGCCAAGAACTGCCACAGAATCGCCGTTTCCCGGCGGAGTAACCATGACAGCATGCAAGGCCGCTGCAAATGGCTCAATAATACAGGCGGTCTTTATACTAATTTCTTTTGGCACTTTCCTGATGGCCGCCACAGGAGCCAGAAAAAAAGGAGCAAATCCTCCCGGAAGTTTATTAATGCCCAATGTCAGACGGTCAGGACAATGAGTATGCATGCCTCCTGTGCAGTAAGGGCATTTATCCGGATGATCATTTCTTGCAAGATGAGAGGCATTGATTTCTGATACTACAGGAATGTTATCTATAGCGCCGACAACTTCATGGCCTGTGATCTGTGGGAGAGGATATGGCAAATGATGACGTATAAGATCGGTTGAACATACTCCACAGCAGAGGGATTGAACAAGAGTGTAACCGGAACCAATATGTTGAAAGTTTTTGCCGTTTTTGCGGATAGTCCAGCCGGTACTTGCATTGCCGGCATATTCGTACCGCGCCAATTCAAAAAAACCATCCGGCTGATATTCCGGTGTTTTGAATATTACCCTTTGTATATGGGTTTGTTTTGAAATACCTGAATTCCCTATTTATTAGTTCTTAAATAATTTATGGTATGTGAATGTGTGAATTTTCTTTTTCCGGCATTTCTATTACAATTTTTTAAATCCTCAAGACAGTCAATATCCCGCCATTCCTTTACCAATGAGTAAGAAAAACCTTCCGTTTTTATTTTGTTAATTGTTTGCAGCACTACTTTATCCGTATTCCATTCTATATCATTAAAAAGGGAATTTAATGCCCTGGGATTCGAACATCCGATGAAATAATATCCTCCATTGCCTGAAGGCCCAATAACCACATCATTTTTTACCAGTTTGGAAAAAGCGTTATTAATGTACGAAAGAGGGATGTCCGGACAATCACTTCCAATAATGGCGACATGATTGAATTTATCTGAAAACATAACCTTCATGGCATGCTTCATTCGAATGCCAAGATGGCCGGAACTTTGATCGTAACATTTACTTGTAAAATTGAAATTCTGTTGAAATGATCTTACTTTGTTTTTTTCGGATATGAAGGGTATCAGATCTGCTTTTATATTTCTGAAGCGCTCAAGGCTGTCTTTTATAAAACAACAATAAATATCTGTGGCAAAATTTTCATTTGTTTCATGTGCAAGGCGTGTTTTTACTTTGCCGGGTTTCGGGTAATTTACAAATAATATCAATGCGGCTTTTGAACCAGTGGTTTGAGTATTTCGAACAGTATTTTCTGCCATACGAGAGTTTAATCAATGAATGTAATAGGGAATACTTCAAATCAAAATTAAATGTGGTTATTATAGTATAAATGTTCGGAAAAATATACCTCTTTTCTCCTTAATAAAACCGATATTTATACGATTACCCTCAAATATCTTCCGTCATTTTTATACCATCACCCGCTCGTTCATTTATTCTGTTTTCTATTGCAATAATTTGTTGATTTCTTCTTCAAATTGTTGTTCTGATACATAACCGATATGTTTGTTGACTTCTTTCCCGTTTGTGTCGTATACAATTGTTGTCGGATATCCCTGCAAACTAAATTCAGAGGTAAGGTCGTCTCCTGCAAGATAATTTGTATAGGTTACGTTCCATTTCTTTAAAAATGGAGGCACTACCTGTTCACCGTTTTCATCAAAAGCAATGCCGATGATTTCTATCTTGCCATAGTATTTTTTCTGTAAATTGTTAAATCCCGGCAATTCCTTTCTGCAATAAGGGCACCACGTCGCCCACAGATTTACGAGAACTACTTTACCTTTGCTGCCGGAAACGATTTTATTTAAATCTTCAGCATTAATGCGATTGATATCATTAGCATAGGATATTTTACATAAGAGAAACAGCATTATGATAACGAGTACCTTACGAAATACAGGTTTAAATGGATTACTTTTCACGCTTCCCCCCCCCTTTCACTCGTGTATATTTGTTATAATATTTTTAATTCAGTATCGGTTCTGCACTATCACAGGGAAATTCCGGATCAATGTTGCTTATGGAACGCAAAATGTTCCACCATATTTTATCAGGGTATGGATAAAACACTATATTTTCCGTTGCGGTTCCTACCGTCCAGCATTTCATCTCAATTTCATATTCAAGCTGACCGCCGGACCAACCGGCGCAGCCAAGATAGAGACGAAAAATATCATCAGATACATTTCTGCGTGAAATGAATTCATTCAGGCATTTCTGATTTGAACCCAGATAAACACCCTCACAAATTTTTTCACAATCATGTGCTTCATTTTTATAGTTGCCGTGAAGATAGTACATTTTATTTGTGTCGACCGGGCCGCCAAAAAATAATTCTTTATCGTTTGCCTGCGCATCAAGCGAAGGAATAATTATTTCCTGACCTTTTTTGCCCAATGTTTTGTTCACGATTAAACCAAATGCACCCTTTTTGCTATGTTCGCATATCAGCACTACTGTCTCCATAAAATTTTGGTCGGTGCCATGCGGATTTGCAATAAGTATTGATCCTTTGCCAACATCAATCTCCATTACCGATAACTCCTGTCATGAGTACACAATATAAAACTTTTTAATAGATTATTCATTGTATGGTATGTTTTTCATAAATACAAAATATTTATATATCGGTTCGTAAATTTTGTTAACAGGTCAACCATTTGCTTCATCCAAAAAATCCGTTACCACCCGGTTGAATTCATCGGGATTTTCTCTTGTCAACCAATGCCCACACTTATGAAAGACATGCAACTGTGCATTTTTTATTAATGCGGATGCTTTTTGTGCATACAACAAGGGAACAAGAGGATCATAGTCTCCGTGCAGAAGTAACGTTCGTGTCGTCAATTCGTGAAAACGCTGTTCATAACACGTTCGCATGCCATTCAATAACACTTCATTTCTTAACCATGAAAAGAATGCCTTTTCAATGCATGAACGCTGGGCAACTGTGTATATTTCCTGCACTAACTCTTCCGGAATCAATGCAGGGTCATGAATTATTTTTTGCAAACAACTCCTGATAATGAAACGGCTTCTCCTCATGCACTCCCAGATAAGTTTACTGAAATACGGCATATGCAATAATACATACGATAAAAGGTGATAAGGAGCCTTGTGTTGCAATCCGTAACTGCTTGCCAGGACAATATTATTTACGCGTTCAGGATACAGCAGGGTATATCCCAACGCCGCAGCGCCTCCCATTGAAAGACCAACAAGACTTGTCTTTTCCAGTTGCCAGGCATCCATCATAAGGCGAAGGCAATCTATCAGCATGTCATTGGTATATTTTCCCGTACAGGCAGTGCTCTTTCCGTACGATGGCCAATCGGGCGCATATACTTTATATTTTTTGGATAAAGGCCGGATTGTATATTTCCACGAAAGCATTGCGGAATTTGTGCCTCCTCCGTGAAGAAGCACTACATTCCGGTCACCGTTTCCGGCGACATAGTAATGAATAATAGCAGAGTCTATCTGTATGCAATTTTCTTCAATGGTCATATAAATAATTCGGATTCAGCTTTGCGTTTTCACCGGTTTTTCCATTTTTATCGCATACATGAGAATAGCGGGAATGAGGAAGAGAGTAAAAATGGTCGAAAATGCAAGTCCCCCAAGCAATACGCTCCCAAGCCCCCTGTATAATTCCGAACCGGGGCCAGGCGCAATAACGAGCGGAAGCATGCCAAATATACTGGTAAGAGCGCTCATAAAAATCGGCCTTAATCTGGTCCTTGTTGATTCCATTACGGCGTCATGATGATTCATTCCCTGAAGACGAACATTATTCAGCGCCTGATATACAATAAGGATGGCGTTATTAACAACAACGCCTATAAGAATAACAAAACCGAGCATGGTCAAAATATCAAAAGGCTGCAAAGCAATAAATATATTGACCAATTTTAATCCGATAAAACCGCCCGCAGCAGCAAGCGGAACGGTAAACATGATAATCAAGGGATAGATAAAATTGCCGAGCAAGGAAGACATTAATAAATACGTAATGCCAACCGCAAGGACAAAATTCCATTGAAGCGCTTTCCTTGTTATAGTCAGTTTATCAGCCGCTCCTGCCAATCTCACATTTATTCCATGGAGAACGTTTTGTTTTTTCAGCGGTTGCAGTATGTTTTCTTCTATAATTTCCATTGCTTCCTGCAACGGTATCGTTTCTGACGGCGTCACCTGGAGTGTTATGGTACGGTCTCTTTCGAGGTGCCTGATTTGAGTAATGCCGGTTGTCCGTTCAAGCTGAGAAAGTGAATACACCGGCACCACAGATCCATTCGGCAGAGAAACAAGCGAATTATACAATATTTCCGGCGTATAGATAGCTTCTTCAGAGGCTTTGACGATAAGATCGATCTTCTTTTCCCCTTCCTGCTTGAAATATCCGATCTTTCTTCCATCCATCAGTATATCGAGAGCAAGTCCAAGCTCGTATGTGCTCATACCGGCAGCCATAAGACGGTCTCTTAATGGCACAATCTTTAATTCGGGGAAAAGGATTTCGAGTGAGGGTATCGGCCTTATCTGGGCGTCAGGGAGGTCTTTTTTTAACATCCCGAACATGGTTCCTGACGCCTGTATGATTTGATTAAGGTCGCTGCCGCTAATATCCACTTCAATGGTGCGTCCCTCGCCAATGCCGGTTTCAAAAATACCTGCCTGCGCACTTACTCCGTACATTCCGGGAATGGAACAAATTATTTGCATAAATAAAGGTATCAGTTCCCGCGCACGGTCTTCATACATGCATTTTGCGCCAAAAAGCATCCTTGTTTCCGCACCGATATAAAACACATTGCTAATACCGGGAAACCCATTATGGTCTTTCTGCATGTAAGGCCCCATCTGATTGGCTATATGCCTGCCGATGTCCATTCTTTCTTTGTAAGAAAGGCCTGGAGGAGGCACAAGAATGCTCATAACAAGGTTTCTGTTCCCTTGCGGAAGGTATTCCATTTTGGGCAATAAAAGCGCCGATGAGATTATGGAAAACGCAGTGAGCACAAGAGCAGTTATTATTCTTGTTTTCCCGTTTCTGATTACGAATAGCACCAGGGTCATAATCAAATCCTGCAGATATGTGCCCGCTTTTAAAAACACCTCTGTTTTAACAAACAATCTCGTATTTATTTTAATTTTTACCCTCCCGGACAATTGATCGCAAAACATAGGAATTACGTAAACAGAAACGAAAAAACTTAACCCTACGGAGAAGGAGACCGCTATTGCAATATCCCTGAAGAGCTGCCCTGCTTCTTCTTTAACAAACACTATGGGGAGAAATACAGCGATTGTGGTAAGTGTAGAGGCAAGTATTGCTCCCCACACTTCTTTCGTGCCCTCATAAGCGGAAAGAAAAGCGGATTTTCCGGATTTTTTGTGTCGATCAATATTTTCCAGCACGACGATAGCATTATCAACGAGCATTCCGACCGCAAACGAGATCCCGGCAAGGCTTACGACATTAAGGTTTCTTCCGAGCGCCTTCATGAACACAAACGTGCCGAGAATGCTTATCGGAATAGAGGTCGCAATTATTACGGTAGAAGAAACATTCCTTAAAAAAATCAATAATACCGCAATTGCAAGTATGCCGCCGACGATAATATTATTTTTTACAAGCTGAATTGCCCCGTTTATATAAGTCCTCTGATCGTGAACCCATTTTAAATAAACTTTCTCTTTGGCAAGTTTTTCTTTATTTAACCAATCCACCACCTCATCGATGGTATTTGTAAGATCAAGCACGTTTGTGCCCGGTTCGGGTTTTATGCCTATTGCAAGAGCTTCATTGCCATTATGGAGCATTACATTGTTCAGTTTTTCATACCCAAAGCTCACTTTCGCCAAATCCGACAGTACGATGCGCTGCTGTCCTGTAGACTTTATTACAATATTTTCAATCTCCTCAATGGAATTAAATTCCCCTACCGTTCTTATTCTGTAATCTCGCCTCTCAATGCCCATAATACCCGATGAGATATTCACATTTTCAGACTTCAGGATGGAGATAAGCTCTGATATTGTTAACCCATACGCAGCCAATTTTTTGGGATTGATGACAATATGCATCTCTTTATCCGCCCCGCCGTGAAATGCAATATCGGCGACGCCCTTTACCCGGTCAAGGTATTGCCTGATCTCATTTTCAAAATACGTTCTGTACGAGTAAACAGAGGCGGGATTGTCTTCCATCGCGTGCAAAACAAGCCATATAACAGGAGAGGCAGCGCTTCCTGTGGGATTAATTACCGGTTTGTCTACATTTTCCGGATATTCCGGCACTTCATTGAGTTTATTGGAAACCCTTAAAAGGGCATCGTCAATCTTTGTTCCGATCTCGAATTTTAACGTAATGGAACCCATTCCATCGAATGATTCACTCTCCATTTCGATAAGGCCGGGTATGCCTTTTAAAACCTTTTCCTGTTCTTCGATTATTTCACGTTCGATATTGTAAGGGGTTGCGCCAGCCCAAGTGGTGGTTACCGTAATTTCAGGTTCAGTGACGGTCGGGCTTAACTGATATGACATCGTGGCGAGACTGATTATCCCGAAAAGAACAACAAAGATAACGCCGACTATGATCGTAACGGGCTTTTCAATAGAAAATCTGATACTATCCAAGCGATTACGTCCCTTCTTTCATTGCATTAATTTTCTGGCCATCACGTAATCTTTCGTTCCCTTTTATTACCACTTCTGTGCCTTCCGTAAGGCCTGCCCCTTCAATACCTGCTTTTGTTTCGCTATAGCCCAATACGCGTACCGGCACCATGGATGCTACTGAATTGTTCACTTTAAAAATCACTGTATTCCCGAAAAAGTTAATAATCGCATCCCGCTCTACCATGAGAGAGTTAATATCTTCACTGCTGGGCAGGGATACTATTGCCTCCATTCCCGACATAAGCGTTTCATTGCCGGCAATTCTTATTCTTACCGGAAATGTCCTGGTTGCTATATCACCATGGGGAATCACGGCAAATACTTTCCCCGGATATTTTTTCCCGTTAATTCTGATTACAGTATCCATGCCTTGTTTTGTTAACATACATATTCCTTCAGGGACATTGAGAACAACCTCAACCACGTCAGTTTGCGCAATAGTTGCGATGACAGTGCCGGGTGAAAGCCATTCACCCACATCTATGTATTTTTTAAGGATAATTCCATTGAAAGGCGATCGTATGCTCTTTTTCTGAAGTTCAATGGAAAGCGCCTCTAACTCTGCCTTTATCGAAGCCGATTTTTTTTCCAGATTTATCAATTTAAACATAATTTCATCATACATCTGCCGGGAAACAACTTCCTCGTTATGTAATTTTTCAATCCTTTTTTTGTTTAATAATGCCAGTTCGATATCAGATAATACCTGATCTCTTAACGCTTCTTTCGCTTTCATTTCTTTTTTCAATAAGTCAGAATTTGCTTTTACAAGCAATTCTCCCTTTTTGACCTTGAGGCCTTCTTCAAGGTTAACGAGGTCGGCTTTCCCATTTACCTCAGCAGCAACATCGGAAATATAGGGATAATTTACCGTTCCCACAAATTCAGTCTTCGGGGTCAGCATACCGGCGGTAATTTTTGAGACAACTACAAGTGACTCCGGAACCTGATTTTCATTTTGTCCGAATAGCGATGAAATAACTGAAAACAATAGAAAAGGCGCTATGAGAAGTAAGCAAGCACGAATAAACATAAATTATCCTTAAAAAGGGGAGCATTCCCGATTTTTTGTAAATAAATAAATAAATAAAACAATTAGCGTATATTCTGCCAAATACGAAAAGTTCCTCATCTCACTGAGAAACTCAACCCTTCGGCTCCGCTCAGGGTGACAGTTCGGGTCATGCTGAGCGGAGTCGAAGCATACTATAAATGATGAGTTACAAAAAATCGGGAATGCTCCCTTAAAAAGAATACATACTGAAAATTAGAATTGTTTATTTACTTTCATCAGGAAAAAACATTCGTATTGAAATGAATTATCTGCACAACAGAAGGGAGGTTATTCCCCGATAATTTGCTTAACTGTTTTTTATCAATTGAGCTGATTGCAGAATAGAGAGTCCCTCTTTTAATAAAACATTCCGATCAATACCATCTTCGGAGCGACCGCCGTGAATGATTTTATGAATTTATTATTTCAATCCCATCATTACTTTCTTCCCCCATCGGTTCATCAGCAAGCGGCAAATATATGAAGAAGGCAGTTCCCTTGCCGGGTTCACTATGCACATCGATATAGCCTTTGTGCTGTTTTACGATGCCGTACACAATTGAAAGCCCCAAGCCGGTTCCTTTTCCCGCTTCTTTTGTAGTAAAAAAAGGCTCAAATAGTTTCCTCTTTGTTTCTCTGTCCATTCCGGCGCCATTATCAGTAACCGAAATAAGAGCATATGTGCCCTGTCTGCCAAAACCGTGTTTTTCAATAAAATATTCATCGATTTTTTTAATGCCGGTGCCTATGGTGAGAGATCCCCCCTCATTCATTGCATCTATCGCATTTGAAACAAGGTTTATAACAACTTGTTCAATTTTGTTTATATCTGCCTTAATGACGATATTTTCCTCAGATAAATCAGAAGTATAATCAATGTTTTCCTTAATAAATCTTCTGTAGATAATTTCAGCAGTCAGTATTATTTCATTCAAACTTTCCGGCCTTATTTTCAGCGTTTGTTTTCTTCCAAATGCGAGTATTCCCTGTGCCAGATTAACTGCTTTTTGAGCAGTAGTAAGTATGTTGCCTGCGAATTCTTTTGCCCGTGTGTTGTTGGATACCTCTGATTTTAACAAATCCGTGTATCCGATTATTGCCATAAGAAAATTATTAAAATCATGCGCAATACTGCCGGCAAGTCTGCCGATGGAATCTAATTTTTGTGCGTGGTATAGCTGTTCCTTCAGTTCTTCCCGCTCACTTTGCGAACGTTTAATATCGGTAATATCCTCTTTTATTGCCATGAAGTTTGTTATATTTCCTTTTTTGTCTTTCATCGGAGTTATCTGAGCGAGTTCCCAGTAATACTCCCCGTTTTTTTTCTTATTGTAAAATTCGCCCTGCCAGCTCTTGCCGGAGGTTATTAAATCCCATAGTTCCTTATATTCTTCCGGGGAGGTTTTTCCTGATTTTAATATACGGGGATTTTCCCCCATCACTTCCTCATAGGCATATCCTGTTATCTCCGTAAATTTCGGATTAACGTATTCTATGTTTCCTTTTGTATCAGTAATTACAATGCTGCTTATACTCTGTTCAACCGCCTGGGATAATTTTCTGAGCTTTTCCTCCATTTGTTTGTATTTGATGATGTTGCCCAGTTCAACGGCAACTGTCATGATGAGATGTATCAATTGTTTGTCTTCTTCCAGAACTTCACGTGTAAAAAATTCAATTACGGCGACGAATTCATCATTGTTCATTATAGGAATTCCAATTCCTGCTTTCAAACCGCAATCTCTGGCAATTGAGGCCCTGGGGAAATTGGGATCACGCGTCACATCCAATATCCATGCCGGCTTTCCCGAAGCCCATACACGTCCGGGAAGCCCGATGCCGGATGAGAATGTGATTGTCTTGCTCGCGTTTTTAAATATTTCCAGTTTTTCAGAATCAAAATGCCATGCGCGGTCACATATTAATTTCCTGCCATCGGAGGTTGGCACCCATGCCTCGCCATACGCCCAACCGGTTGTTTCGCAGATTTTCTGCAATACAATATTAAGCGCGGAATTAAAATCCTCCGACTTCGTTATTTTTAATGTTAATTCGTGCAATAAGCTTACGTGATCAACCATATGAAAATATCATTTTCCCATAACTTCCCTTATCTTTTGTAATAATTTAGTCGGCAAAACAGGTTTTTGTACAAAACAAAGACTCTCGTTCTCAATTTTGTTTTTATCAATAACGTCTTCCGAATATCCGCTAAGGAAAATAGCCTTCAGGTCAGGTCTTATTTTTTTAATTTCATCATACGTCTCTTTTCCATTCTTCCCTGGCATTTTAACATCCAGAATCAAAAGATTTATACTATCCTTCCATGCAATGAATTTTTGTATGGCATCCTCTCCGTTTATTGCAACAATTGCCTTGTAACCAAACCGTTCCAGAATTTCTTTAAGGAGAAATCTTACGGATTCATCATCTTCGGCCACCAAAATCGTTTCTGTGCTTGCTTCAGTCATAAGCGAATTCATTCTGTCCGTATCGGGATTCTGTGCTTCACCTGAACAGACACTGAGGGGGAAAAAAACAAAAAAAGTGGTTCCTTCTCCAAACGTACTGTGTACATCAATAAAACCGTTATGTTGTTTAACAATACCGTAAACAATTGAAAGTCCAAGTCCTGTTCCTTTGCCGACATCCTTCGTTGTAAAAAACGGATCGAATATTTTCTCCCTGATTTCCCTGTCAATGCCAACGCCGGTATCCGTAACTGAAATAACCGCATATTTTCCAGCTTTGCCAAAGCCGTGTTTATTTATAAATTCATCATCAATATCTTCAACATCTGTCTTTATTACAATACTTCCGCCTTCCGGCATCGCATCTCTGGCATTGGAAACAAGATTCATGATTACCTGTTCAATTTGACCGCCATCAGCCATTATAACCGGATTTTTTTCGGAAAGTATCAATTTATACTCAATATTTTCTCCGATAAGACTTTTTGTCAGCAATTCTGATCGCTTTACAACAGTATTCAAATCCTCAGGCTTTGAAGTAATAATTTGTTTTCTGCTGAAAGCAAGCATGCTTTTTGTCAACGCCGAACCTTTTTCCGCCGTTGTAAGTATATACTGAGTATACTCCTTTACCGGATCGTCATCCTTCAATATGAATTGCGACAGATTTGCATACCCTATTATTGCCATAAGGATGTTGTTAAAATCATGGGCAACGCCTCCGGCCAACATGCCGACGGATTCCAGTTTTTGAGCGTGATATAATTGTTCTCTCAATTCATCCCGTTCAATTTGTGATTGTTTAATTTCGGTAATATCTTCTTTGATAGCAAGATATTTAATTATTTTTCCGTTTTCGTCTTTAATGGATGTTATTTGCGCAAGTTCCCAGTAATGTCCCCCGTTCTTTTTCTTATTGTAAAATTCACCCTGCCAGTTTCTTCCTGAAACAATCATTTCCCATAATTGTTTATACTCTCCCTGCGTTGTTTTGCCGGATTTCAGTATGCGCGGATTTTGTCCAATTATTTCTTTTCCTGAATATCCCGTTATTTCAGTAAATTTAGGATTTACATATTCAATATTTCCATCAATGTCAGTAATGACGATGCTGCTTATACTTTGTTCCACTGCCTGTGATAATTTTCTTAATTCCGTATTTTTTTCAATTAGCTCACGTGTTCTCTCGTTTACGATTAATTCAAGATCTTCGTTGATCTTTTTCAATTTCTGTTCCGCAAGATGACGTCCCATAGCGTTTTTATACGCATCGATAAGATTCGAACATACATTGAGAAAGGGCGCGAGAAAACGAGTCAGAGCCACATCGTAGCCGCCGGGGCGGTTTACAATGCCAACCATTCCCAACAACTTGCCTTCCTTATGAAAGGGCATTCCGAGAAATGTGTTTAATTGCGGATGTCCCTGCGGCAAACCGCTGCCACGCAGATCATTTTCCGGATTATTGACAATAATGACTTTTTCCGTGGCAATTACGTCACCCACAAGCGAATTATGACGGTAAAGCTCCACCACCCCGTTTGCTATATTTTCCCGATTCATTCGCCTGGTTTTTTCGTTCCATGATGTGTTGGTTATCGCAAGTATTTTCAGGCAGGGCGTTCCGTTTTCCTCGTATAATACCTCCCCGATAAAGCCATATTCACTGCCTGTCAATTCCAGAAGATTTTGCAGCATTTCATCAAAAACTTCTTTTTTAGAATCTTCATTAATAAATTTTGATTGGGATTGGCTTATGGCATTGAGCAACAGATTGTTTTTCAGCAGCGATGCTTCCATTTGCTTCCGGCCGGAAATGTCCGTAGATATGCTGCATACGGCGTTTATTTTCCCCATCGGGTCGAACAGGGGAAATTTTACCGAAATATATGTATGCAATCCGCCATTATGAGGCGTTTCCTCTTCTATTTCGACCGGATTGCTTGTTTTTATCACCATACGGTCATTCTCAACAAAATTTTTTGCGATTTTATCGGGAAAAATGTCAAAATCAGTCTTGCCTATAATATTCTCACCGCATACATGAAATATTTTTTCATATTGTTTATTAATTAATACATAGCGTCCTTCGAGATCTTTAATGTAAATAACCGATGTTGTGTAATCAAGAATCGCCTGCAAACGTTCCTGATTTATTCTGATAGTTTTATCCGATTGTTTTTTTTCAATTGCGTAGCGAACCGTACGCAGAAGCAAATCGCTGTTTAACTTATCCTTTACCAGATAATCCTGCGCCCCGGATTTCATAGCGTTTATCGCGACCATTTCGTTGCCGTAGCCTGTCAATAAAACAAATGCAATATCATTGTTTCCCGGTTTATTCAACGCATCGTTGATGAAATCGATTCCGTTCGTATCAGGCAGCAGGTAATCGAGCAAAACGCAGTCCGGTTTATGCTCTTTTATTACGGTTAGCCCATCCTCCCCGTTTTCTGCCTCAATAAAATTATATGTGTTTATTCCGGGCACAGACAAATAACGTTTGTACATTTCCCGGTCTTCAGGAGAATCATCTATGATAAGTATTGTGTATGTATTATTGTTATTGTTCATTTATAGTTGCCGTGTTATCAGAGTTTCTATATTTTTGGGATAATAGATATTTCGAACCAATATTCTTTTAGCCGTTTAACAGCATCAAAAAATCCCGAAAGATCGACAGGTTTTTGAATGTAGCTATTGGCGCCGTCCGCGTAACATTGTTCGATATCCCGTTCATCGGATGAGGTAGTAAGCACGACAACGGGTATTTTTTTCAGTGTTTCATTCTTTTTAATTTCTTTCAATACTTCGCGTCCGTCCGTTCCCGGAAGATTCAAATCCAGCAGGATAATGCCGGGAAGATGGTGTTTTCCCGCGTCAGCGAATTTACCGCGATGAAATAAATAATCAATGGCCTCGTCACCGTCCTGACAATGCACAATACCGTTTTTCAAACCTGATTTTCTGAATGCCCTTACGGTTGTTTCGTAATCTTCCGGGCTGTCTTCCACCAATAATATAAGTGAATTTTCAATTGTTTTTTTCATCAATTTTCTCTCCAAGAGTAAAATAAAATGTCGTGCCGCTGCCGAAAGAAGATTCCACCCAAATTTTGCCTCCATGGTTTTCCACAATTTTTTTAACAATGGTAAGTCCCGCGCCGGTGCCTCCGCCGTATTTATCTTTTCCGTGAAGACGTTTAAAAATACGGAATATCGTTTCAAGGTGTTTTTCCTGTATTCCAATGCCGTTATCACGGACGTATATTGTCTGTTTATTATCCGATTTGTTTTCATAACAACCAATGTTAATGGTTTTCTCTTTATTATCGTTATATTTCATCGCATTGGTAATTAGATTTAAAAATACGTCACGTATTCGCAATTTGTCACAATACACCGTTGGCAGCGTGCTATTCATATGAATGGTGACGTTTTGCTCATGCAGTGTATTTTGCAAAGTGTCTTTTAACTCTTCTACTATTTGATTCAGGTCGGTTTCACGATAGGTTTCATTTGTTCTGCCAAGCCGGGAATAGTAAAGCAGGTCATTAATATAGTGCTCAAGCCGCTGGCTCAGCTTTGTCAGGGTAAGGAGTTTGGTTTTTCCTTCATCATCGAGTTTGTCCGCATAATCTTCAATCAAAAAGGTTGCGTAATTATGAATGCCCCGCAATGGTTCTTTCAAATCATGTGAAGCAATATACGCAAAATCATCGAGTTCCTTATTAGAGCGAAATAATTCTTCCGTCTGCTTTTTAATCATTTCCTGAGATTTGCACAGATCTTTTACCATCGTATTAAAGGATTTCGCCAATTGTCCGATTTCATCCCTCGCAGAAATATTAAAATTTACCGATAAGTTCCCCGCAGCGATTTTTTCAGTTATATTTTTTAGTCCCACAATAGGACGTGTAATTGAGCGGGAGATAAAAATTGCGACAAATACAACACACAAAATCGTCAGGAACCAGATAAAAATCATTCCATATTTGTATTTTTGTATAGACGCAAAAACCTCGCTTTCGTCCATTTTCAGGACAATTCCCCATTTAGGATAATGCAAGTATCTCCATACTGCAATAACTTTTTCACCGTGATAATCAATCGAATGTCCTATGCCTCCCATTCCCTGAACTGCATATTGAATGGGCAGCGCCGATTCCGATCCTATGAGTATTTTCTTCTTAAAAGCCGCATCACGATCATGCCTGAGCGGCGTTAATATTTCCACTTGTGAACCTTTGCGCACACCGATGACGACTTCCCCCGTTTTGCCCAGTCCTGTATAATTCCCCGCAAGTTCATTGATCATATTTGCATTCAACTGCGCACATACGGCTCCAAGAATCGCTCCTTGCCTCCAGATGGGCGCGCCCGCAAAAGCAGCCATCTGATTAGAGGGAGGATAATATTCATACGGCGTAATGTCCGTTTCCGACAGTGACAGTGTTTGCCGGAATACGTTTGCCAGTTGGGAGTTTTTATATTGCCCTGTCAATAAATTTGTTCCGAAATCGTCTTCCTTCATTAATGAAAATACAATATCTCCCTTCCTGTTAACAAAAATGAAATCATAGATTTTCAATTGTTCCTGTGTGTAATACCGAAGAATTTTGCCAAGAGTGTCTTCTAAAACAAAATCATCATTTTCATTTTTCCCATCAAATTGTTGTATTGCACCTGTGACAACAGGGTTCTGCGAAAGGTTTACGATCGCCTTTTCTATCCCACGAAAATAATCTTCCAATTGCATTGTTTTTGTCTGTGCAATAGTCACCAGATGACTCATTGATTGATGCCTCAATGTTTTAACGGCATTCAGGTACCCCACATATCCGAAAACAGACAACGGAATCAATGCAACCAGGAGAAAACAAATCATTAATTTCCCTGTTAAACCAAATACTTTTGGTTTTGCTTCCTTATTTTTATGCATAGAAACCTCGCTTATTTCTTCATAGACCAGGAATTTTCCCAACGTGAATGATATTCCTGTTCTATGCGATGCCAATCTTCCCTCGTTCTGTATGATAAATAAGGTCGTGGATTCAATAAAGTATCTGACGTCCATACAATATCAAATTGTCCTTCATTATTGACCTTTCCGATTCTGGCATTTTTTATCAAATGATTACTCGTATAGTCAAAGTGAACGATTCCCTCCGGCGCTGCCATGCTTATTTCATTCATAGCCATGATAACATTGTCGGTATTTACGGTATGTGCCTCTTCGACCGCCCTGGCCCAGAGATGTACGCCAATGTATGCCGCTTCCATCGGATCGGAGACGCAACGGTCTTTGCCGTATTTCTCTTTAAACATTGCAACAAATCTCCGGTTTACATCATTTTCAATGCTTTGAAAATAACTCCGGCAGGCATAATCGCCTGCAATATTTTCTATTCCAATCGCTGCAATTTCATTTTCTCCAAGGCTAAACGACATAGTGGGAATTTTATCCGGAGATATTCCCGCGTTACGCAATTCTTTGAAAAAGGAGATATTGCCCTCGCCATTAATCGTATTCAATATGACATCAGGCCGGGATTCATTAATGTGCATAACCAACTCACCGGCCTCTTTACTGCCAAATGTAAGATAGTGTTCGCCAACCACCTCCCCTCCCATTGCCGTTATCTTATCCCTGAGAATGGTATTGACAAGATGCGAATAAATATAATCGGACCCGGCGAGAAAATATTTCTTTCCAAGATGCTGAAAACACCAGTGAATTGCCGGAATAATTTGTTGATTCGGTGTGGCGCCCATATAAATTATGCGGGGTGATGATTCCAGGCCTTCGTATTGAACAGGATAAAAGAGAAGATGTTTATAACGTTCCAACACGGGTTTTACCGTTTTACGCGAGTCAGAAAGCCAGCAACCGAATATTGCCTGCACTTTTTCAAGCACTATAAGCCTTTCGGCTTCCAGGGCGAATGTTTTTGCGTCAGATTTTCCGTCAACAACAACAGGAACAATCCTGCATCCCAAAACACCTCCCCTATTGTTAATTTCTTCAATGGCTAACAAAGCGGAATCTGCCACTGCCTTTTCGCTCATTGCCATGAAACCGGTGAGCGAGTGCAAAATGCCGACTTTTATGATTTTCTGCATGCTATTACTTTCTGCGAAACGGCTTTTGTCATATGAATACAAGCATCCTGCCAATACAATAATAAAAATGATGGCAATAGCAGTAATTTTATTAATGGTATACGTTCTTTTTTGCGGAAATAACGCGTTTTTCATTTTTTATCTTCTGATAAGTCAGACAATCGTTGGTGGATACGGCGCAAAAACCAGCGCCTTATATGTTAAGGTGTATAGAATTAATATTAATCAATTGAAATACTGTAAGAGTTAACTAAAATAGTTACTCTTTCAGGGCGGGAGTGGTTAA
>VGXV01000006.1 GCA_016873165.1 Planctomycetota bacterium
ACTGGTGCGGATTTCTATAATCCGTAACTAAAAAACCTGAAAATACGGGTGCGGTCAATGGAATGAATGCTTTTGGACATTATAATTTTTTCATTTAATAAGGCAAAAAATCTACGATTTTTTGCTAGGGGAAATCTTTTTCGCTTGACAAAAGCCTTCTAATGGGTGACCCCATGTTTTTTTCCCATTCCTTCCCATTTCCGTTGCTTTGGTTTTTAATTTTGCTAAAAAACTTGCAATCGTCTTCGTTTTTGCTATACTGGACACCTCATGGTAAAAAGCAATTTCCTATCATCAATCCATCATCAATTCTCTAAATTAGCTCATTATTCCAGTCTCTATTTTTCTGCACGCCGATGGGTTGAGATTGCTTCCCTTCAGGAACATCGCCCATGATGATAACGTCAGAGATTTTCGAAGCCTATCTTAAATGCCCTTCCAAGTGCTGGTTCCGCTTTCATGGCGAAGAAGCCGCCGGGAGCACATATTCTCAATGGATGGGGAAGCAGAACCATTGGTACCAGGAAGAAGCCCTCAAACGGATTGTAAAAGATAGCGGTGGGGACTATTACACCTTTTCTCCGACTCAACCTTTGAACATAAAAACGGCTAAGTGGAAGTTATCTGTAGATTTTGTTGTACGTAAGGAGAACTTGGAAGCCCATGTTCCTGCTGTCGAGCGATTGTCTTCCCATGGCAAGCCCGTTAAGCTCGTTCCCATTCGATTTGAGTTCGCTAATAAGCTTACAAAAGTGGAAAAGCTGACACTCGCGTTTGATGCGCTCGTGTTGTCCGGAGCGTTTAGGCATGAAATAGTCTGCGGCAAAATAGTCCACGGCGATGACTTTTCCAGGACAAAGGTTAAGCTGCATTCTCTGACACGAGAGGTGCGAAAGCTTAATGGCAAAATTGCCACGTTGCTTTCAAACAGCGCGCCACCTGATATCATTCTAAACCGACATTGCCAGGAGTGCGATTATCACGCCAAGTGCCGACAAAAGGCTATTGAAAAAGACGACCTCAGCCTGTTGGCCGGAATGCACGAAAAGGAGCAGTCAAAATATAACAAGAAAGGTATATTCACCGTTACACAACTTTCGTACACATTCAGGCCTCGTCGCCGACCGAAAAGGCAACGGGATAAACGAGAGAAGTATCACCATTCGCTGAAGGCGCTCGCGATTCGTGAAAAGAAAATACACATTGTCGGCAGGCCGGAACTGAAGATCGAAGGCACGCCAATTTATCTCGATGTCGAGGGACTACCCGACCAAGACTCATACTATCTGATTGGAATGCGCATCAAAACCGCAACGGGGACCATTCAGCATAGCCTGTGGGCTGATGAAAGAGATGCCGAAGGGAAAATATGGCTCGATTTTCTCGGAGTTCTCGCTCAAATAGAGAACCCCATCTTGATTCACTATGGAAGCTTCGAGTCGACATTTATAAAACGAATGTGCGAACGGTATGGCGAACCCTTCTCGGATTCAGCAATGGTATCCACGATCAAATCGACAGTCAACCTCTTATCTGTTGTTTACTCTCAGATATATTTCCCCACCTTTTCCAATGGGTTAAAGGAAATAGCCGGTTATTTGGGATTCATATGGTCGGACGCTGTAGCATCCGGACTGCAAACAATCGCATGGCGTCATGAGTGGGAAGTTACGAAATCGCCCGATATAAAAGCAGCGCTCCTGACATATAATGTGGAGGACTGTGAGGCGCTCGAAATTGTAACCAGCAAGATAATTGAACTGCATCAATCTTTCTCTGAAGGTGAAACTGCGTCTTCAGACACCGTGGTACGTACAGATAAAATGAAACGTGATCATCCCTATGGCTTCAAACGCAATACCTTCTCCCTTCCGGAACTGGATGCCATAAACAAGGCGGCATATTGGGATTACCAGCGCGAGCGCGTTTACCTGAAGACAAAGCCCCGCGCTCAGGTTTTTTTGAGTCGCCCGCCATCACGGAGCAGGACACCCTTACCTCCGAACAAGACAATCACATATCCTCGCCCCCGCTCTTGCCCAAGGTGTGAATCTGTAAAGTTTTTTATTCACGGAAAGGCCAGTAGGCGCGTTCTTGATCTCAGATTTATGAGACACGGACTGAAAAGATGGATAGTAGTTCACCAGTTTTATCGCTACAAATGCCAGAGTTGTGGAGCCACTTTTTATACGAAGGAGAGACTTTGCACTCGAAGCAAGTTTGGCGGTGGGATCGGGGCCTATTCTCTTTACCTGAATATCGGGCTCCGGTTACCACAGGAAAGTGTTGATCACAGTCTGAACAAATTGTTCGGTTTCGATTTAGCTATTGGAACAGCAGGACGCTTCAAGGAGAAAGCAGCCATCTTCTATAAGGACAGTTACAACGATATGATCAAACGCTTGTGCAGCGGCCAATTACTCCATGCGGATGAGACAAAGATCAGCGTGGGCGGCAAAGAGAGTTTTGTGTGGGTCTTTGCAAATATGGAAGATGTTGCCTATATCTACAGTGAAACCCGACAAGGCGACATTTTACAGAACTTGCTTAAGAACTTCACCGGCGTACTTGTCTCGGACTTCTATGCGGCCTACGATGCAATTCAATGCCCTCAGCAGAAATGTTTGATTCACCTGATCCGCGATTTGAATGATGCTGTTTTGAAATCTCCATATGATGACGAATTGAAAACTCTCGTTAAGAGTTTTGCCGGTTTGGTAAAACCCATAATTGAAACTGTGGATCGTTACGGACTGAAAAGTCGCTTTTTGCGAAAGCATCGTGTCTCAGTAGATCGGTTCTATCGGCGGCTCTCAAGAGAGGATTTACACAGCGAAGCGGCGATAGGTTTCAAGAAGCGTTTTGAAAAGAACAAAGACAAGCTATTTACCTTTCTTACGCACGACGGAATACCCTGGAACAATAATAATGCTGAACATGCAATCAAAGCATTTGCAATGCTTCGCAACATCATCTCAGGCGTTACTTCGGAGAAGGGCATCCAAGACTATTTGGTGATGCTTAGCATATGTGAAACGTGCAAATATAGCGGTGTGGACTTCTTGGACTTTTTACGATCAGGAATGAAAGATATTCATGTTTTTGCTGAAAGTAAACGCAAGCGAAGGAGAGACAAAGTCTCACTTCCCATGCGCAATTATGGAAGAACCGGCATCTCGCCATCAAAAACTATGCGGCATCAATCTTCCGAGGAGATAGAAGGTTTTTATCGGAAACTGTTACTGTGTCAAGAATCGCACCAGTCTCAAGTGGTCGGTGAACTCAATATTGATAGTCTGTTTCCTATCATCGCTGGTTATCAGGTGTATAGCGCATCCGTATCGATAAGGATACACCTCTAAATGACAGGAAGAAGTTATTGAAGACGATTATGTAAATCATTTTTTCGATTGCCGGAACAATCGAATTGCTGTTCTTGCGACTTTCATGACAAAAGAGTGTCCACATGGAACTCGATTGACATTGTTTGTATCATCTCTTTCCATTTGAAATATTGCTGTATATGCATATTCCCAAAATCACCATTATGGTTAGAAAGAAGTCAACTACTACCGGCTAAAGCCGGTAGCTTGGCTGGTTCGGCTACAAGCCGACTAAAGTTCATCCGCAATCTTGAAGTCTCCATCTGGAGGTTCTTTACCTTGTTCTTCTATATATTTTATTATTACTTCATCAGTAACATTACCAGAACTTGCGACAAAGTACCCACGTGCCCAAATATGCCTACCCCAATATGCTCGACTCAAACTCTTATATTCCATCAACAATTTTCTGGATGTTTTACCCTTGAGAGATTGTACCAACTCGCTTACCGATATGTGCGGAGGAACAGACACAAATATATGCACATGATTTGCAGACACATGACCTTTGAGTATTTCTATATCTTTTGCCCTCCAAATCTGACGAACCAAATCCCTTACCCGTTCTGCTATTTCACCACGAAGAACTGGCTTGCGGTATTTGGTTATCCACACTATGTGATATTTTATGTCATAGACGGTATGGCTGCTTTTTCTGTAATGCTCCATACCGCAAGCATACTAAAGTCTTCGCCTCAAGGCGAGGGTTTTTCTCCCATTCCCCGAGGGTGACAATTAAAGAAAACCCGTCTCTTTTTAGGATGTTCTTGCTGTTGAAATTTGAGTTAACAAATAGGGACAGCGACCATTTATTTCCGCAACGTCAGATAGCATTCGAGATTCTTTTAGAAAAGTCAAAACTAAGAACTGTCAGGAATGATCTTGTATTTTTGAGTCATGCAGGAACGAAGATAGACCGACATAATTTGAGAAGGTCGTTTAATATCGCTTTAAAGAGGGCAGGAATAGAAAATTTTCATTTCCATGATCTAAGGCATACCTTTGCGACCCGATTAGTTCAAAGGGGCATACACCTCTATAAAATATCAAAATTACTCGGTCATCATTCTATAGAAATGACACAGAGATATGCGCATCATTGCCCTGATAGTCTTAAAGAAGGGGTACAAATTTTAGAGTCAGGTCACAATTTGGTCACAGTTGACAAAAAAGAGGAATGGGGAAAAAGTCGTAAATCTTTGCCATTACTGGTCGGGGTGGCGGGATTTGAACCCACGACCTCTTGAACCCCATTCAAGCGCGCTACCAAGCTGCGCTACACCCCGACTTCTGGAATAGTATCTTATTTTTCGTTTATTATCAACCCTAAATCTCTTTTAATTATAGATGAATCGGGGATTTAAATTTTGACAACAACATTATTTTCTAATATAATTTTAGTATCGTCCGGTTAGGAATTTGCATGTACCGGCTTTTGTCATACCAGAATGCTTTTATCGGGTCCAGAGGCTCGTTTATCTTGGATTCCCGTTCAAAACATGCGGGATGACAGCTTTAGAACAAGGAAGTAAAACATGCAAATTCCTAACCGGACAATGGTGATATAATTTGAAATAATTTCCCACTTTTAAATTATTTACATTTTTTTACTTTTCCATCATCTTATTAAGTACATGATCAAAAATAAACATCCTGTTAAAAAGAACAAAAAGAGGTCTTTTTCCTTTGGGTATATCCTCCTGTTTTTTGCCATTGTTTATCTGGCACAGATGTTCCTTTCCCCAAAAGCAGAAGAAATGTCGTATAGCCAATTTAGGCTCTATCTTAAAAATGGCTATATCTCCGAATGCACTGTGGGACAAAACATTATACGGGGCTACTACAAAAAACTTTCCGCTGAGAGTGGTGATGAAGAGAGAATTGCTTTTTTCACCGTGCCTATCCAGGATCAGGCGCTTATAAGCGAACTTGAGGAACAAAAAGTACGCTTCAAGGGTGCGGCGGAGAATAATTTTCTGAAAAACACGCTTATGTGGTGGGTTATTCCTTTCGGTGTTATGACCTTAGTTTGGTTTCTGTTATTAAAAAAATTCAGTGGTATGGGTTCTCCTTTCATGTCCTTTGGAAAGGCAAAAGTTAAACTTTACTCTGATAACGGCACACAAAAAATAACTTTTGCAGACGTCGCGGGATGTGATGAGGCAAAGGAGGAATTGAAAGAAATTAAAGATTTCCTTTCCTATCCCGAAAGATTTCAGAAATTAGGGGGGAAAATTCCGAAAGGTGTGCTTTTGGTAGGATCGCCAGGAACAGGAAAAACACTTCTTGCAAAAGCAGTTGCGGGAGAAGCCGGGGTGCACTTTTTTTCCGTCAGTGGTTCTGACTTTGTCGAGATGTTCGTTGGTATGGGAGCTGCCCGTGTGCGGGATATGTTTGAGCAGGCAAAGGAAAAAGCGCCATGTATTGTTTTTATTGATGAAATTGACAGTGTGGGACGCCAAAGAGGCACCGGGCTTGGCGGTGGCCATGATGAGCGTGAACAAACGCTAAATCAGCTTTTAGCAGAAATGGACGGGTTTAACTCGCAAAAAGGCGTAATTATTATTGCGGCAACGAATCGACCGGATGTATTAGACAATGCCTTATTGCGTCCAGGACGTTTTGACCGCCAAATCACGATTGACAGGCCGGATCTTGCCGGCAGGGAAGCTGTTTTGGCAGTCCATGCAAAAAGTATAAAAATAGATCCTGATGTCAGCCTTAAAACCATAGCGAAACGTACACCCGGTTTTACCGGCGCCGATCTGGCAAACGTTATAAACGAATCCGCGCTTTTAGCAGCAAGGCATAACAAAAATTCTGTGGGCATGGAAGAATTAGAGGCTGCTATTGACCGAGTCCTTGCCGGACCAGAGCGAAAAAGCAGGATAATGAGTGAAACAGAGAAAAAGACTGTCGCCATACACGAATCCGGCCATACCCTTGTTGCGGCTATTTTGCCCAAAACCGATCCGGTTCATAAAGTCTCCATTATTCCCAGAGGAACAGCGGCTTTAGGATATACAATGCAATTGCCTATTGAAGATAAATACTTAACAACAGAATCCGAACTGTTAGAAAATATCTGTGTTTTGCTTGGAGGCCGGGCTGCAGAGGAAATTATTTTAAATGAAATTTCAACCGGCGCTCAAAATGATATTGAAAAGGTATCAAAACTGGCAAGAAATTATGTATGCCGGTTTGGTATGAGCAAGAAAATAGGCCCTCAAACCTTTGGCAGGCAATCTGGCAACATTTTCCTCGGACATGACCTTGTCCAGGAAAAGGAATATAGTGAAAAAACCGCTGTTATTATCGATGAAGAAGTAACAAAAATTATTAATGACTGTTACGAAAAGACAAAAAAACTCATTCGGGACAATCGGAGCAAACTTGACATATTGGTGAAGAAATTGGAGGAAGACGAAGTACTTGATGGAGATCAAGTACTTGATTTGCTCAATTTAAAAAAGAAAGATACTTCATTTAATACGGAGAGAAAAGAAGATATTCTGCCAAAAGAATTACCGGAGCGAAATTAGGTAAGTACCAATCACTCTTTATTCTTCATTTCTGCAAAAATTTCTTGTGTAAGATTCAGATTTGAGTATACATTATTTACATCATCATGATCTTCCAGAGCCTCAATAAGAGTAATTACTTTACGGCATGCCTCACCCTCTAATTCAATAGTGTTCTTTGGAAGCCAGCTTATTTCCGCACTTTCAATGGTTATGTTTTGTTTTTCAATGGTTTTTTTAATAACATCCAGATTGGTTTGGGAGCATAATACCTGGTAATATTCCCCTACCGCTTGCAAATCTTCTGCACCCGCATCCAATACCATCATCATAAATTCATCTTCAGGACAAACATTGCTGTTCACTAATATAATTCCTTTTTTCTCAAACATCCAGGAAACACAACCCGTTTCTCCCATATTGCCGCCAAATTTTTCGAACATTTTCCTTAATTCAGGTACTGTTCTGTTTTTATTATCCGTAACCGCATCTACCATCAATGCTATTCCATGCGGTCCATATCCTTCAAACAAACACTCTTGCAATTCAACATTATCTCCGCCCGTACCGGTACCTTTCTGTATTGCGCGTTCTATATTATCCTTTGGCATATTTGCAATACGAGCTTTACTTATTGCAAGTTCCAGTTTCGGATTCATATTAGGATCACCACCGCCTTTTTTTGCAGCCATGGTGATCATTCTGGATATTTTAGAAAACACTTTGCCTTTTTTAGCATCGGCGATGCCTTTTTTATGCTTTATACCAGCCCAATGTGAATGACCTGCCAAGTTTATTCTCTCCCATTAAATGCGTATAATTTTATTATATAATTCTATATCTTTTTCTCTCTATGACCCGCAATTATCTTTGTACTGTTTTTCTCCATGGAAATCAGTCTTTTTAATTTCTCTATTTTTTTTGTTACATTTCCTAATTGTTTCTCACAGGAAGGTATCTTTTCATACAATGCTTTTGCTTTTTCCCACACATCCAGCGCATCACACCAACTTCCCAGACTGTAGGCTACATCTCCTATATGTTCAAAAATATCCGGTTCTTCCAATATCTTAACTGCCTCTTCCAATTTTTGAAGCGCCATTACTAAATAATCGTCTCTTTCTTCTATTTGCGCTTTCTTATAGTATGCCCATCCCAAACTATCAAGATATGCACCATTTGTTGGTTGAGAATTGAGAGCTCTCTTAATCAAGACAATTGCTTCGTCAATATTCCTATTATTTTCCGCAAAAAAATACCCTAAAAAATTATTCGCCTCATGAAAATCAGGATTGATTTTTAATGCCAAGCGCAGTTCTTCTTCCACTTTACCATAGTTTTGAGATTCATAATAAAGATTTGCCAGCAAAAAGTGGGCTTCCATTTCTGCTTCTTCTTCTAAAGGCAACAACCTCATATTTTCAATCGTATTTATTGCCTCGTTAATCTTATGTTGACTTCTGTATATCTGACTGAGCAAAAAATATTCTCTAGGATTTTTACTACCTGCATCTACGTTATTTTCAAGAATTTTTTTGATTTTTTCTACTTCCTCATCTCTTTCCGATTCTCTTTCTAATTTCTCATATATTTCAGAAAGCGTAAGACGCATTGCCCAATTATCTGGTTCTTTAAGAAGAAACCCTTTTGCTTCTTCAACCGCATTATCATAATCTTTTAAAATATCATAGCATAGTGTTATATAAAAACTCGTAAAATTTAATTTAGGATCGTATTTTTTTGCGCTCAAAAAATGTTCTAACGCTCTATCTACAATATTTTTCTCAAAATATTTTATGCCAATCTCATAATGAAATTTTGCCGGTTGAGCTATAAGGTGCATCTTAAACATAGTTTGATAACACTCCGCACCTTTCTCTATCACGCCCTCGTCCATATAAATATTTGCAAGTCTGTAGAGAGCATCCGCCAGAAATACATAATCCAGTTGAGTAATATTACATTTTCTGGCATATTCATACTCAAAAATAGCCTCTTTCTTTTTGCCAACTGATTCATAAAGAGTGGCTAGTGTATAATGAATATTGAATTCCTGCGGAATTTGTTTTGCGAGTTTTTCGAGGGAACCGATGGCTTTTTCATTCTCTCCTAGTTGGAAATAGCATGTGGCCAAATGCTTTAAAATTCTCTCAGAAGAGGGATCTATCTCACTTGCCTTCTCAAAATTATCAGCAGCTATTTCCCAACTTCTTTCCAGCAAAAAAAAGTATCCTGTACTAAAATAGGAAAACGCTTCTTTCTGTTTTCTTAAGAGCAGGTATGCATCTTTTCCGGATTCCGGAGGATTTTGTTTTGTGCTAAAACTGCCGCATCCCAAAAGACCAAAAGAAGAGAGGGCTATTGATACTGCAATTATAATAAAGGATTTGGCAAAAACCATTTCATATTTCTTTTTATGTTTTCCTGCAATGATTAATGAACAATCAGAGAATTACTTTATTGAGTGGATATTCAATAATTCCTTCTGCCCCTGCCCTAATTAACGCCGGTATAATGTTTCGTGCAATACTCTCGTCTATCATTGTTTCAACTGCATAGCCGGCGCCTTCACTCAAGGTAGAAATAGTAGGTTTTCTTAATGCAGGCAATTGTTTTAGCACTTTTTCCAGAGACTCACCGGGAACATTCATCTTCAATCCGACTTTTTCACGGGCTATAATTGCCCCTTCAAAAAGCATAGCGAGGTTTTCCATTTTTGTACGCTTCCAATCATCCTTCCAAGATTGGTGATTCGCGATAAGCTGTGTTACCGATTCCATAATTGTATCCACCACACGGAGGTTGTTCGCTTTGAGACTGCTACCTGTTTCGGTAAGTTCAACAATTGCATCAACCAAGGCAGGAGCCTTTGCTTCTGTCGCACCATGGGAGAATTCAATATCTGCAACTACTCCTCTTTCCGCGAGATACTGCCGCGTCACATTCACCAACTCTGTTGCAATTCTCTTGTTATTTAAATCCTGGACAGACTTTATTTCCGAATTTTCCGGAACTGCCAATACCCATCTGACTTTTGTAAGTTGTTGTTTCGCATATACGAGATTCACCACAATTTTCACATCAGACCCGGCTTCCTTTACCCAGTCCGCACCTGTTAAACCCGCATCAATAATACCCTTTTCCACATATCTTGACATATCCTGTGGCCGAATTAATCTTATAGATATTTCATCATCATCAATTGTAGGATAATAGGACCGCGAACTTACGCGAACCGTATAACCTGCTTTCTTCATCATGTCAATAGTAGATTCCTGCAAACTACCTTTCGGTAAACCAAAATTTAATTTTTTCATTCTTCTGATCCATTCTTTTCAGTTACAGTACTTCCCTGAACTGCTTCATCAATAATTTTTAAGATACGATTGCACTTTTCAGATGACTCATCCAAACAAAATTTCAATTGGGGGGTATATTTTACACGCAAACAAGCTCCCAATTCTGCCTGAATAAATCCCTTTGCATGCCCCAATCCCCACAGAGTGTGTTTCTGTGCCGCTTCATCACCGAGCACAGAAACATAGACTTTTACATTCTTTAAATCCGGCGATATCTCTACCTTGGTAACCGTTATAAAACTCAGCCGCGGGTCCTTTACTTTATAAAGGATGATTTTACTTACTTCTTGTTTAATAAATTCAGACAATCTTTCAACTCTTCTCGTAGACATAAACTGCTATCAATTCATTTTTTCCAAAGACAATTCCCGAATAAACACTTCATTACGATTCGGAATATATAAATTCCAGATTGTATCCAACAAGCTCAAAGGAGGTTGCACATCTAAACATATTGACTAAATTGGAAAGAGTGCTGTTTACATACTGCTTGTCGTTTCCCACCATGGCAATTCCCAGACTAGAATACTGACAATGGTCCAATACTCCTGTTTCCGATATGGAGACATTAAAATTATTTTTTACACGATCCTTTAAACTTTTGATGACACGCCGTTTTTCTTTTAATGTTCGTGCATTTCGGATAACCAATCGCACAGATAGCAAACCTACCATCGTGTCATCAGACTTGCAAAATTCCAGATTCATAGTTCTGCATGCGGAAAACAGATGCTATCGAAAACAACAACTATTTTAACATATCAACAAGATATTCTATTTCTGAAATCAACACCGCTCCTGCCTATCTTGGGTATTTATGGTTTTCTTTAAATTCAACAACAAGGATTTGATTTTGTGCTTATTTACATCTTTGCAAAAACACAAAAATAAAGGACACATACTGGAATTAACTGTGTATATTCAAGGTATGAGTATCTTTAATATTACAATCTGTGTTGCCTTCACAAATTCACTAAACTTATACACTACCACGCAAAATATTCTTTACTAAACAGAAAGTGTTCTGGCGATCTTTTGTATTTCATATGCTTCAACGATATCACCAGCTTTAATATCGTTAAAATCGGCAATTTTTAAACCGCACTCAAATCCTGCCTTTACCTCTTTTACATCATCCTTCACAACTTTCAATGATTCCAACCTTCCGTCATATATGATAATACTGTCCCGAATCAGACGGACAAAGGAATTTCTCGTGATTTTACCGGATTTCACGTAGCATCCTGCAACATTACCGTATTTCGAGATATTATATACCTGCCTGATTTCCACATGACCCAATACAACTTCCTTTTTTTCAGGCTCCAGCATCCCCTCCATTGCAGCCTTTATTTCGTTTGTTGCATCATAAATAATCTTATAAAGCCTGATTTCCACACCTTTTTCTTCTGCCAGCAAACGTGCCTTGTCTTCCGCTGTTACATAAAAACCAATAATTAACGCATCCGATGCATCTGCAAGAAGCACGTCAGACTCTGTAATGCCGCCAACACCGCTGTGTAAAATTTTCACTTTGATTTCAGTCGTAGAAAGCGCATCTAACGCCTTCTTCAGCACTTCAACAGAGCCTTTATAATCAGCTTTTAAGATGATTTTAATTTCTTTAACATTTCCCTCTGCAATCATGGAATAAAGATTATCGAGGGTAACATGTTGATGTTTTGCAAGGGAAGTTTCCCTGTCTTTACTTCTTCTCTCCAAAGCAATTTCTCTTGCTTTTTGTATATCACTCACCACATAAAACTTATCTCCCGCCTCAGGGATATCGGAGAAATCAGAAATTGAAACCGGTGTGGCAGGTCCCGCTTCTTTCATTTCTTTCCCTTTATCATCTATTAACAGCCTAGCTCTGCCAAATGTTTTTCCACAAAGAACAATATCTCCCTGCCGCAAAGTTCCATCTTGAATAATTACATTTGCAACAACACCTCTCCCTTCGCTAAGATGAGCCTCAAGAACCACTCCCCTGGCATAATTCATGGGAATAGCTTTTAGTTCAAGTATTTCTGATTCTAGTAAAAGCACCTCAAATAAAGAATCAATCCCTGTTCCTGTTACTGCCGAAGTTTCCACGAACGGGGTTTTCCCACCCCATTCTTCAGGTATTAAATCTAAATTAGCAAGCTGCTGTTTAACACGTAAAGAATTAGCGCCTACCTTATCAATCTTATTAATTGCAACAATTATTGGAACGTTAGCTGCCTTAGCGTGATTAATTGCCTCTTCTGTTTGAGGCATCACTCCATCGTCTGCTGCAACCACAAGGACTACCACATCAGTAACATTCGCACCTCTTGCCCTCATTGCTGTGAAAGCTTCATGTCCGGGGGTATCAAGAAACACAACGTGTTTGCCATTCGTTTCCACTTTGTGCGCTCCTATATGTTGTGTAATGCCCCCAACCTCTCCTTCCGCAACCTTTGTTTTACGAATACGATCAAGTAACGATGTTTTCCCGTGGTCAACATGTCCCAAAAAGGTTACTATTGGCGCACGAGGCACTTTATCTTCCTCTCGTGTAGATATTTGTTCCGCAGTGAAATCGTATTCTTCTCTAGCCTCTTTTTTGTTAATTTCTATTTCTACATTATATTCTATACCTAATAACTGAACTATTTCTTCACTTAAGATTTGATTTATTGTCGCGCGAACATTATGCTCAAGCAATAATTTGGTTATAATTTCATTTGCGCGAATTCCTAATTTAGAAGACAAATCCTTTACCGTAATTGGCGGCTCCATAATAATGTGCGTTTCCCGCTCTTTCACTATCGGCTTTTTAACTTCTATATATTTTTCCGATAATTCTCTGTTTTTTTGCTGTGAAGAACTATCCGTTTGCTTCTTCTTCCAAAATGCTTTTGCTGGAGCTACTTTTGCCGGTTGTTTTTGCCGTTGTGCCGCACTCTTATGAAATCTAACAATTTTACTTGGTTGCACACTTTTTTCTGTCCTATCTTCCTGCAATATGTCCTTATCTTCCAGTTTTTCTTCTTTTGCACTAGTCTTGATAGCCTCTTTCACTTTAGGTTCCTTTGTTGTAACAGAATCGTCCGGAGTTCGCTTGAACAATTTCTTTAACATTTCAACTTGTTCGGGATCAAGGGTATTTGCATGGTGGTTAATATGTGTCAACCCTTTCTCTTGGCATGTGCTAATTAGATTATTACTCTTGATGCCCAATTCTTTTGCAAGCGAACTAATTCTTATTTTTCCCATTTAAATTCCTAAAAACAATTGATATTAAAGAAATAAATTTTCTTCCTCATTAACTAGTCGATTCGACATTATCGCTGCATTCAGAATTTGCCGGATCAGCACTTTTCTCCATTAACTCATCGGCAGAAACGTTATTCGTCTCGGCAACTTCAATAAGCGCAACATCACCGGTTTTCTGTCTTTCTTCAAGTTCTGCATCTGTAATAATATCAATATTCCACTCGGTCAGCCGCGAAGCAAGGCGTACATTCTGCCCCCTTTTCCCTATCGCCAAAGAAAGCTGATCATTCGGAACAACTACTGTCGCCGTCCGGTTTTCAGGGGATAAAATTATTCCCGAAACTTCCGCAGGTTTTAAAGCATTAGGCAATAACAATTCCGGCTCTTCGTTCCATCTGATAATATCTATTTTTTCACCATTTAATTCGTCAACTATATTCTTTATCCTGGCGCCGCGCATCCCAACACATGCCCCTACGCAATCAACATTTTCATCACTCGAAGCAACAGCAATCTTTGTCCTCTGACCGGATTCTCTTGCCAGCGCTTTAATTTCAATAGTATTTTCTGCAATTTCCGGAACTTCCAATTCAAAAAGTTTTCGGACAAAATCAGGATGAGTTCTCGATAATATTATTTTTACCCGAGTTCCTACTTTTTTTACATCAAGCACAATCGCCCGGACCCGTTCTCCTATGTTATAGTGTTCATTGGCAGTTTGTTCAGACTTTTGCAAAATACCTTCCGTTTTCCCTAGGTTTACAATCATTGTCGTCCCTTCATACCTTTGGACTTTACCGCTAACAATTACCCCTTTCCTATGAGAAAAATCTTCAAATATTACATCTCTCTCTGCTTCCCGAATCTTTTGAATAATAACCTGCTTGGCGGTTTGGGCTGTAATTCTCCCCAATTCCGAAGGGTCTATTCTGCGGTCTCCTTCCATTGCCACAATTTCACCTGTGGTTCTATCTATTTGGATAGAAACTGTTTCCTGGGATCTGAAATGTTTTCTCGCAGCCGTGGTTAAAGCCGCTTCGATGCCTTGAAACACCACTTCCTTGGCAATTTCCTTGTCTCTATGCAAACTATCTACTAAGCGGAGTAAACTTTCTTTATCCATATACATTTTTATCTAAATGAAATAACGAAAAATAACCAATAGTTCAAAAATTATTGACTATAAATTTCTCAATCTTCTTATATAATCATATATGTGATTATATTGCCATTTAAAAAAAAAAGTGGGGTATACCCACTTTAATCTGAAGTTGCTCTGTTATTTACTGCTTTTCACAATCCTGAAACAATTCCATCAGGGCAACCTTATGAAAGCTTACATTATATTGTAACAGCCACCAACAATAAAATTTTAACAAAAAGTGTTATATTGTCAAGTTGTTTTTATATCTATGTTTTTAATTGCAAACATTATCTAATCGCTTATTTAAAATGCACTTAAAAACTTTTTGCTATTCAATATTTCATTTGATATTATCGGTTTAAGGAAAAACAAAAACTATGGTTATCATTATTGACAATTACGACTCTTTCACCTATAACCTTGTGCAGCAAATAGGCGCATTTGGTGAAAAAATGGAAGTTTTTAGAAATGATAAAATCAGTCTCGATAAAATTGAAAAGGAAAATCCGACTCATATTATTATTTCACCCGGGCCATGCACCCCGGCAGAAGCAGGCATATCAAACGACATCATACGATATTTCTCCGGGAAAATACCCATTCTGGGGGTTTGTTTGGGACACCAGTGTATTGCATATACATACGGAGCGGAAATTGTCCGTGCACGAAGGCTTATGCATGGAAAGACTTCCATGATCAGCCATGATGGTAAAACTATCTATAAAGGCCTTTCCAATCCGTTTGTGGCAACACGTTATCATTCACTCATTATAAAAGAAGATACCTTGCCAGATTGTTTTGAAATTACCGCAAGAGCTGACAATGATGAAATTATGGGAATCAGACACAAAATTCATTTGTTGGAGGGCGTACAGTTCCATCCGGAATCTTTCCTTACAGAAGAAGGACCAAAGCTCCTCAAGAATTTTTTAATGCTCTCATAACCGGCTCTCCTCACCGCCATTATTAAGGATATTTAATGTGACAACAACAGTAAATCGTAAGGCAAATTTTTCAGATAAATTAATCAATATTATACAAAAAAAAAATAGCTGTGTGGTTGTCGGATTAGACCCTTACTTTGATCTTATCCCCGATACTATTAAGCAAAATTTTCTAAAACTGCACGACAATGTCTTTAAATATGCCGCAAACGTAATCCTTGAGTTTAACAAAGAAATTATTGACAGTTTAGAACATCTGATTGGTATCGTGAAACTCCAAATTGCTTTTTATGAACTTTATGGATGGCAAGGCATTTGGGCATACACAGAAACGATTCATTACGCAAAACAAAAAGGGCTTATTGTGATTGGTGATGTCAAAAGAGGAGACGTCCCCAGTACAGCAACTGCATATGCAAATGCTCATATCGGAAAGGTGTTGATAAACAACTACTCCGCAACCGCATTTCAATCTGACGCAATCACCGTTAACCCTCTATTGGGAACGGACAGCATGCTCCCTTTTATAAAAAATGCGGAAACATACGACAAAGGCATATTTATCCTGACAAAAACATCTAACCCTTCCTCCGTTGAATTTCAGGATATATTGTGCGGTTCGAAAAAATTACACCGGATCATTGCAGAGAAAATTCACGAATGGGGAAGTCAGTTAATTGGAACCCACGGTTATAGCTCAATAGGCGCGGTTGTGGGCGCCACATACCCTGAAGATATTTCAGCATTGCGGAAAATAATGCCCAATGCATATTTGCTTATTCCAGGCTACGGAACACAAGGCGCAACGGCAGAAGATTTAAAAAATTGTTTCAATCCGGACGGTTACGGAGCCATTATCAATGCATCCCGATCTGTTCTCTATGCATATACCAACCAAAGCTGGAAAGACAAATATGGCACACATACGTGGAAAGAAGCGGCACAAAATGCCGTAATAAAGATGAATGAGGATTTAAATAAGTTTATGTCAGCAGGAAATCTATAATCTTCTTACAACACACCATTGCATATAAAATCAAAAAAAAATGAAAACCATGGAACAAAATTTTGATATTGTGAGTTTTACGTAGTTTTAAGATCACTTTTGCTATCGCTTGTTAGAGGAGAAAATAATGTCAATAAAAGCCGGCACATATTCTTTTAATAAAAATTCAGGGAAAATACAGGTTTATACTTTTAAGGAAGGGATGCTAAGCGCCGTTGCGCATGATTTATTGCTGGACGTGACTCAATTTAACGCTACTTTGAGTATTCCTGCAGATGATCTTACCACAGCAACAATACATGCAGAAATACTATCAAACTCATTAAAAGTGGTTTGCGCGATGAAAGATGGACAGCAGCAACATGATACGTTAAAAGAAAAAGATAAACCGGAAATCGAAGAAGCTACAAATAATGATGTGATCCAGTCTAAAAAATACCCCACGATAAATTTTCAATCGACCGGCATCCGCAAAAATAACAACATCTATCATATTTTGGGAAAATTAACTTTACATGGTGTCACAAATACTATCGAATTTGATTGTGAAATAACCGATGAAAACACGCTGAAGGGGTCTGTTGATTTGCTGCAAAAAGATTACGGTATAAAACCATACAAAGCGTTGCTTGGCACCTTAAAAGTAAAAAATAATATTACAATTGCCTTTTCATTTCCTTTGAAATAACCTTCAAGAGAAAAAGTTACCCGCGAAAAAATGATTTTTCGTTTAAAAAATTTGACTTTCATTTGTGATAGTAAATAAATAGAATGAATGTTTTTATTTCAGGATAATACAGAGGGGTATAAAGAGTGGAAAAAAGCAGAAGAAGTTTTTTAAAGATTATTTCGCATATTCTGGGTGGAACGCTTGCCGCAGGCATATTGGCTCCGATAATAGGCTTGATAATCCATCCCTGGCTAAAAGAAACAATCTATGGCACAGAAGATTTCATTGGTATTGGCAACTTGGATGACTTTCCCGTTGGCATCCCCAAAAAAATGACGGTAACATCTTCGAAAATGGATGCATGGAACATCTTTGAAGGACTGGTAATGGGTTCTGTATGGGTTATCAGGCAAAAAGATAATTCATTAAAAGTATTTTCAACAAATTGCCCCCATCTTGGCTGTGGCATAGACTGGGGAAATGACGTTAATAAATTTTTGTGTCCGTGTCATGAAGGAGTCTTCGATGTAAATGGAAAAGTAATATCAGGACCTGCACCTCGTGATATGTACAGCTATCAGACAAAAGTTGAAAACAATACCGTCTTTGTTAATTATAAAAATATAACCTGAAATATTTTGAGAAAAGGCAACGTTACACTATGGCAAATAAATTTTACGAATGGATTGATAATAGAACAGGATTAAACACATTTCTTAAAATAGCCCTTGATGAACCTGTGCATGGCGGCGCACGGTGGGCTTATGTTTTCGGCAGTGGATTAATATTTCTTTTCATTCTCCAGGCAATAACGGGAATCGTAATGGCCTGTTTTTATTCACCATCTTCAACAACCGCATGGGGAAGCGTGTATTACATCCAGGAACAGACTTCCTTTGGTTGGTTTATAAGAGGCCTTCACCATTTTGGCTCAAGCGCCATGATTATTCTAGCCATTGTGCATTTCTTCCAGGTCTTTATTTACGGCGCTTACAAAAAACCACGCGAGCTTAATTGGATTACCGGGGTTTTTCTCCTTATATTCTTAATGGGATTTGGCTTAACAGGCTATCTCCTGCCCTGGGATCAAAAGGGATACTGGGCTACGCAGGTTGCCACTAATATTATAGGAACTATTCCCGTAATTGGCGATTATGTTAAAGTATTGCACCAGGGAGGATCTGATTACGGCAATTTCACCCTTACACGATTTTTTACCCTTCATGTATTCATACTACCCCTTTCCTTAGTAACTTTTCTTTTTATCCATGTCGCTCTCTTTCGCAAACATGGTGTAACTCCTCATTGGAAAATCAGTGAAAAACTGTTAAAGGAGCGGGTGGACCCTTTCTGGCCTGATCAGGTATTTAAAGATATTGTTTTCGCTATGATCATTTATGCCATACTTGCAGGATGGGTTTTTTGGAAAGGAGGGGCGGAACTTCAGGCGCCTGCTGATCCGGCCTCCAATTACCTTGCCAGACCAGAATGGTATTTTCTCTTCTTATTTCAACTATTAAAATACTGTCAGGGCAATCTTTTAATAGTAGGCACCGTCATCATACCTATGATTGGGCTGATATTTCTCTTTGTTCTGCCATTTATCGATAGAACATCTTCAAATTCTCCTGTAAGAAGAATTCCCTTTTTTGCAACTATATCTACCGGAATGATCGGGGCAATCGCATTAACCGTTCTTGCGATACATCACGATGCACACGATGTTCATATCATTCATCAGCGTGAAGACGCTGAGATTCAGGCTGCAAGGGCTGTAATTCTTGCAAAAAAAGGCATTCATCCGGAAGGAGGAATGTCAATATTCCTGAATGATCCCGTTTATTTAGGAGAAAAGATTTTTAAAGAAAATTGCAACGGCTGCCATAAATTAAACGGAGTCGGCGGTGAGAATGGCCCTGATTTTACCAATTTTGGTTCAAGAGAATGGTTGTTTGGATTACTCAAAAATCCAAAAGATAAAAAATATTTTGGCGACTCCGGCATTATGTCGCCGGTAAAACTCCCCGAAGAATCATTATGGGATATCTCAGAATTTTTATTAAGCCAATCGGGAAATTTGCTCAACACAAATATTGATAGCCTTGAGAGGGGCAAGGAATTGACCTTAAAAGGCACTTGCGCCATTTGCCACCCCATAGGCGATATAAATGCAAAAAAGGTTGCGCCTAATCTGACAGATTATTTGTCGGAAACGTGGTTAAAGGACTTTATTAAAAATCCGGACGATCAAAAATTCTACGGAACAAAAAATAAAATGCCCGGATATGAAGGGAAATTCAATGCCAACGAATTGGACTCCTTGGTAAAATATCTCCTTTCTTTATCGAAAGACCGCCTCCTTGTTTCAGAATGCATACGACAAGAGCCTGTAAAAAATACAAACAATGTTTCTCCGTTAACACCAAACATCTACTTTGGCATATTAACTGAAAAATATTTACTGGCTTCTAAGTAAATTGGAGATCTGACTAAAAGACAAAATTTACTATGAGTAAGAAATTTGTGAAAAATTTCTTGCCTAATCTTTTTCTTAATGATACGATTACCCTTTATCATATTTGAAAATAAAGGAACTTATCGGCGGCATCGCCAAGTGGACTAAGGCCACGGTTTGCAAAACCGTTACCCTGGGTTCGAATCCCAGTGCCGCCTTTTTTATATCTTGAAATAAGAAGTCCTCCGCAATTTCTTGTCTTTCAAGACACTCATTTAAAACACGAATTCTCATACTTCGTATATTATTACAGCAAATAAACAGGATATTTACTGGGCGAGTGGTGGAATGGCAGACACGAAGGACTTAAAATCCTTTGACCTTAAACGGTTGTGTGGGTTCGACTCCCACCTCGCCCATGTACATCACACAAGCATTAATTATGGTGGATAATACAAAGTAGATTTCAGGGATTATGCGCATTCGAGGAACTTTTTTCTTGATATGATTGTTTATTTAATACTTTCTTAAAAACTTTTATGCCCCCCCCAGGGATACATTTCCAATGTATTTTTCAAAAAAGTTTTTAGTTTCAATCGAAGAAATTTAAAAGGAGTTATTATGCCGAGCAAATATTTTGCCTTTATAATTATTTCAGGATCATTACTGCTTGCCACTATCTGTGGTTGCGGAAAGGAGGAGCAGAGCGCTCCGCAACTGAGCAATCAAGCAAACGAAAGGGATTTTGCGGAAATACATAAGAATGTTAATTTAGGACAACAAAATCAACCAAAAATTCAAGGAGACACCAGTTCAGAAAGCGGCCATGGCATGGGCTTTGTGCATGGCAAAAAAGAAAAACCCGATCCTAATAAAACGATTGCTTCCGTAAATGAAGAAAAAATACTCCGTAAAGATTTAGATAAAATACTTGATCGGTTCAGAAAACACGTACCGCCTGGAGCAATTCCTTCTTTGGAAAAACAAATTACCGAACAACTGGTTACACAGGCTATTCTCAGGCAATTCGTTCAGAAAAAAGGATTAAGCACAACGGATGAAATCGTAGATAATGAAATCAACAAGATGCGGGAAAACATTGCAAAAAATCCTGCTGCCGAAGGAAAAACATTAGAGCAATTTCTTGAAATTCAGGGCAGTAACATTGATGAATTAAGAACTGCAATCAGAATGTCTGCGGCCCTTGAAGATCATGTCTCTAAGGGTGTTGATGACCAAAAACTGGAAGTCTATTTTATCGAACATATTAATGAATTTAATGGTGAACTGGTTACCGCAAGCCATATTCTTGTTGATACGAAGGGGATGACAGCACAGGAAGATTTGGACAGGGCAAGAGCAAAAATTGACTCCATAAAAAAAGAACTGAATGGAGGCGCTGATTTTGCCGAACTGGCAAAGAAATATTCAGACTGCCCCACAGGGAAAATGGGAGGAGAATTGGGTTCTTTCCCAAGACAAGGGGTAATGGTTGAGACCTTTGCCAATGCTGCTTTTTCAACGGAAGTCGGAAAAGTAAGTGAACCGGTTAAAACGGAATTTGGATACCATTTAATTCGTGTTGCCGAACACACACCTGCGAAAGATGTGAGTTTTAGCGAGGTCAAAGACGCAGTGCGTGAAAAATTGGTTGCAATTGAAATGAATGATCTGATCAAGGATCTCAGGGATAGTGCTCAGGTTGAAATTAGTTTGTAACAATGGATAAAGCCCTTTTACTTAATCAGATATCAGTTATTATATACTGGGTGTGTTTTGGCCTTTATTCGATTTATTGGTTTATCGGATTTACCCGGTGGAAAATACGTTTTCCTGTTTTGCTGGGAACTGTAGTTTTACAAATAGCTGTCATCACAATACGCGGTTTATCCATAAGCTATTTTCCTCTTACCAATAAATTCGAATCATTTCATGCCTTTGCAACGGCAACATTTATAATATTGCTCATTTTTTCCAGAGCGGAGAGCCATATATACAGGATGTCATTATTTGGCATCGGATACGCTTTTTTCGTGGCAGCCGCACTTTTTAAAATGAGTCTAAGTTTTGCACCACCCTTAATGATTACCATATGGTACGCTTTGCATGTACCGCTTTCATTTTTTTGCTATGCATTATGGGTTAGTTCAGCCACAGCAGCAATAGCCCGCTATTTTGTAAAGGGTAATAAAAAACCATACGATGTAATAATAGACTCCGGATTCCGATACGGATTGGCAGCTTTTTCTATTTCCATGATTTTTGGAGGATTGTGGGGATATGTAGCGTGGGGGTCTTATTTTTTGTGGGATGCCAAGGTTGTTTGGTCTGTTATTATATGGTTTTTTTATGCAACCTGTCTGCACCTTGATTATTGGCCGGAAGCAAAAAAATTAAAACCACCCTTTGCCATCGCAGGTTTTTTTGTACTTATGATGACATATGTTGGCACCAGCTTCGTTATAGGAAGCACTCACAGTTTTAGATAAGACCAATCACATTTTTTTCATATTTCCATCATGCTTTGCAAACAATCCACAGAATAAATCGGAGAATCTCAAGGTAAGGTACTGAAGAATGAAAAAGGTTTATGATTTTATTAAATCCCAAAAGCTTGGAATAATTATTGGATTTTCAGTTACAGGACTCCTCATTATTGGAAGTCTGATAATGAACTTTAATCCCTACCATTACTCCGATCTTTCAGGAGAAGACATTACCTTTTTCTTCAATTATAAAAAACCTATCCACACCTGGTTTTACATGCTTTTTTTTGCTTGTATTATTTATGGCATTAATACTTTCTTTTGCACATTAGATTCAATTATCAGAAAAACAAAGGGAAGAATTAAAAAAATACCATTATATGGGGCATCGATTATTCATGTTGGTTTTATAATCACCCTCATTGTTCATCTTATCGGCGGATTATATTCATCTTCAACACCGCCGATTTCTGTATCGGAAGAATGGACTGACATGGGCGGTTTTGAAATGAGAGTAACGGACCTTAAAACGACCTCGTATCCAAATGGCATGCCTAAAAAAATAACCGGATATGTCTCGGTAAGAAAAGATGGTGTCGAATATGAAGACACGCTTGGCTACAATAACCCTGTGGTTTTGAATAACGGAGTGCAGACAGTCCTGTTGCGTGACTATGGAAATATGGTTTCCTCCGTTGTGCTAAAAATCGGTGAAAGGATACACAACCTTAAAGCAAATGAAGTTTTTACCATAAATGGTCAAAAAACCAGAATGGCAGATTTATATTTGCCGCCCCAATATCGATATCCCGTGGTAAAACTTGTATCTGCAACAGAAAACAATGAACCACAGAGCATCTACCTCCCTATTGGCGAAAATAATGCAAAGGAAGTTTTTGGAACAAAAATCGTATTCGATGACCTGAAAACAGTGCCGGGAGTTCTTGTCACTATAAAAAATAATCCTAGTATTCCATTGTCATTAGTAACCGTATTTCTCTTTTCTATTGGCACAATACTTGTCGTTATAAGGATGGTAGGAAGAATGGTAAATTATTACTGATTCACCTTTTTTCCAGAATAACAAGATTTTTTGCCGCATGTTGGTAGGAAGGATCTATTTTGAGCGCTGCCTTCAGACCTACAATTGCCGGTTCGATTTGCCCCAAACCGGCATAACACAAGGCAATATTCGTTAATATTTTTGCATCCGGAACAGGAGCGCCTCTTAAATATTTTTCATATACCTCAATAGCAAGCGCATATTCCTTTATTTCCAAACAGAAATTTCCCATCTCTAAATATACATTATTATCCGAAGGATTCGATGCAACGACACCACGGATAAACTTCAAAGCGCTTTCCTTGTTGCCCATCAGAAAATTAATTTTTTCAATAAGACATCTAAGCATTATATGATCAGGATATAAAGGATAAATTGTCCTTAATAAACCCTCTGCTTCCCCCAATTGATTTGACTTAATCAATAAATTTATAAGACAGGTATATGCAGTTATGTTTTTCATATCCATTTGAATTGCTTTTTTAAAAGAATCTATGGCATCTGTTGTCTTTTTTTGTATTGTTTGAATATCACCCAGCAATAAATATGTCAAATGGTCGGCAATTCCTGATTGTATTGCGGAATCAAGTATATTTGACGCCTCATCCAAACGACCTTGAGAAATATAAAAACGGGCAAGCGTCGAATAACACAGGGGCTCTTTATTATTGAGTTCTATTGCTTTTTTGTATGCTTTCTCAGCTTCATTTAATAAACCTAAACTTCTATAACACTCTCCGATATTATTATACACCTTGTGTTCATACTCGTAAGTATCAACAATAAGCAAATTAAAATCGGGAGATTTTCGATCTTTTTCCTTAGCAACAAGAAATTTTTTATATATATCCAAAGCCTCCTGAAATGCTTTCTTTCTGCTTAGTATATCGCCTAACATAAATAAATTATCCAAAAAATCAGGGTCTTCTTTCAATGCTTTCTTGCATATTTCTTCCGCCCTGTCTAAGTTATCCTTACGGAGCAATGCGAAGGCAAAGTCAACGCTAATCCTTTGCCGCTGGTTTCTCGTTGACTGGTCAAGAGAAGATTCAGATATTTTCAACCCTTTCTCCGCCAGCTTTATCACTTCATCATAATTGCACTCATTTCTGTAGTTTCTCACAAGATTTGCTATTGCAAAAATATCTTCGGGATTCTCTTCCAGTTGTTTTCTCAAAAGATCGCCTGTTCGTTTATATTTCTTTTCCATTTCATCTGCAGTTAGATTATATCCATAGTGATACATCCTTACTTCAGAAGGAAGGGAATCGCCGATATGTACAAGCTGATTGTGAACAATTCCTTCATAATGCGCCTTTCCTCTGCGAAATACCCTTGTAAAATAATGCTTTGACTGACCACTGGGGAGTTCGCTGTATATAGCGACATAAAAGGCATTGCAGGCAGTATTGCAAATAACCTTATATAATAACGGAATATCTTCCCGTTCCAATTCTTCATCCGCATCTATTTGTAAAATCCATTCACATGTCGCATAACTTAAAGAATGGTTTCTAGCCTCACTAAAACTGTTGCGCCATGGATGATGATATACTTTCGCGCCAAAAGATTTTGCGATATCAACTGTCTTATCCGTAGAGCCTGTATCGACAATGATTATTTCATCCACCGCATCCTTTATACTTTCAAGGCATTGGGGTAAAAACTTTTCTTCGTTCTTGACAATCATACATGCAGATATAGTGGGTCTATGAATATTGTTGTTATAGGTTTTGTTCATTTGATATTTCCTGCCTTACTATTCTATAAAACCTGAATAGCATAACTTAATTCCGCAACGCACTGTAACCTATTTGCGCTGCATCTTTATACCCTGATTTCTCGTAACACCATGATAATTTTAATAATGCATTTTTATCTTCGGGACACAACTTTAGATATTTCTCATAGTATACAACTGCCTGCTTGTAATCCTGTTGTTTAATAAATAATTCTCCCAAACGGATGAAAATTTCCTGATCTGCGATATTTTCAGAAATTGATCGTAACAACGTATTAATAGCCTCTGTATTGTTTCCCATAGCTGAATAGCAAGCTGCTAAATTTTTATATGTTGTACTATATTTAGGATTTGCTAGTATCGCTTTTTCCAAAAAATCAACCGCTTTTTCCCACTCCCCCAAGCTGCCATAACAAAAACCAAGACCATTATATGCGGAATAATCATATCCAAGAGTGTCTGTCATAAGACAATTATTAATATTTTCTAAATACCACTTACGTAATGTTAAATAACGCTTAAAATACTCAATTGACTTATCACAATCTCCTTCTTTTAAATACACACAAGCCAGTGTATAAACAACATCGATATTTTCCGGAGTAATATTCATTTCACTTAATTTGGATAATGCGGCATGACAAATCTTTTTTGCCTCTGCTGTATTTCCGATATTGAGATAACAATCTGCTATTTCATACAGAATCATTATAAAATAATGAATATTCGATTCCGGAGTAATTCTTTTCAGCGCTTCTTTTCCCGTCTTAATGCCATCCTGAAACAATTGCTGTGTACAATAATTACGGATGAGATTCAACCACGCAAAACTGTCATTCTCATTTAGCTCTATTTGCTTTTCCAATAGCTGGGTAGTTCTTAACCATTTCTTCCGCATCGTATTTGCGTCAAGATCGTATCCATAATGATAAAGGCGTATCTCCGTCGGACACTTTTCTCCACTAACAACAACTTGTTCATGAATAATACCTTCATAATGGGCTTTTCCTCGCCGAAACACACGCGTATAATAAAACTTGTGCATTCCACCTTTCACTTTGCTGTATATAGCAATAATAACACCATTATATTTATCGTTCCTTATCGATTGTCTCAATGCAGGAATATCATCCTGTTCCAACTCTTCATCCGCATCAACCATAAAAATCCAATCTTTCGTAGTATGGCTTATTGCATAATTTCTTGCCTCGCTGTAGTTATTATTCCATGAATGAAAAAACACCTTGGCGCCATATTTTTTTGCAATATTTACCGTATTATCTGTTGAACCCGTATCGACAACAATAATCTCATCAACCGCATTTTTAAGGCTTTTGAGACAATTAGGCAGAAACTTTTCCTCATTTTTTACGATCATGCAGGCAGAAATTGTTGGACTATTTAAGACCTTCATTTTATATGTCATCACCTTTTTAAAATCTCAAACATACTATTCCTATTTTCAAATCTTGTTCAACAGTGTACATAGTTGTAAGATTCGATCTTCTTTAAGTGTAGGATAGTTGCCAATATAGAATCCGTAAAAATGAATATGATCAACTTCTGGAAAATCTTTATAAGCATTGGGAGAAACAATGCCTTTAAGATAAGGCTGTCTCAATTGGTTGCCGCCTCCGGCGCTGCCACGCCTGAATTCTATCTTGTTTTCCCGTAAAGTCTTCATTACTTTTTCACATAATACGTCGTCTGCTTCCCGCAGTATCAAATTGAAAGCATAATTGCTGCTCCCCTCTATTTTGAAATCCGTGCGGTAACGATTTGCGTCAAGGTTTTCCAAAAACAGTTTCAAATTCTGTGTACGCTTTATTATATTATCATCAAGACGTTTTAACTGGTTGCGACCCAGCACCGCACCGACTTCTGTATTGCGAACATTGTACGCCGGAAATGCAAAAATAAACTCTGGATTTAAATCGGAATGTCGCTGAATATAGCCATCTTTGATCGAATTATCAGTAACCTCGCGTACCATTCCATGGGAACGAAACATGCGTATAAGTTGATAAAACTCTTGATCATTGGTACAGACCATGCCTCCCTCTATAGTGCTCATATGGTGCGCATAATAAAAAGAAAAATTTGATGCCAATCCGAATGTTCCGAGTTTTTTGCCATCGTGAGTAGCGCCATGGGATTCACACACATCTTCGATCAATGGAATGTGCCGATCATTAAGCTCCTTGAATAAACTATCGTCGGTAAAACCATCAAATCCCTGAATGTGAATCATAAGAACCGCACGAGTACGGCTGTTAAGTTTCTCTAAAATCTGCTGATTATCCATACTCATGGTTTTAGGGTCTACATCTACAAACACAGGTGTAAACCCATTCTGCAATATTGCAGCAATATCTGAAACCCATCCAAACGGTGAAACAATAACTTCGCCCCCACCTTTTATCTCTTTTAGAGCCGCTAAGGTAATCAAATTAGCGGACGCGCCGGAATTTACAAACACGCTACTTTCCAATCCTAACCATGACGACCATTCTTTTTCAAAAAATTTTACATTTGACGATTGGGTCAGGATAGGTTCTTCCTTTAGAAAATCAATCAACGCATCTAAATCCTGTCGTGTGATATTGTTTTCCATTAAAGGCCAGTTTAAAACCATAAAACTTGTTTCCTCAAATAATTTATAAATTTTTATAAATAAAATTGTTTTATCCGGTTTTTAAATATAATGACTAACTTAAGTATTTTTTTGCCATTGCATAGCGTTCCGGTGTTCCAATATCAAAAAGTTGTTCCTGCGTTTTGAAACCATAAATTAATTTTAGATTAACCATATTCGGGAATAAATCAAATTCAAGGGAATACTTCTTGTTTTCCGGTATAAATGAAAAAATATTTCTATTAAAAATATATATCCCGGCATTTATAAAATTTGTATCATTCGTTCTCATCTTCTCATGAAATCCGGTAATTCTCCCATTATCCTCCAATTTTGTTATGCCACAATCATCGGATTTATCTTTTCTAATCAGAGCAATACTTGCAAAAGCATTTTTTAACAGATGGAATTTAAAGAATTCTTGTATATTAATTTTGCATAGTGAGTCACCATTTATCGCCAAAAAAATGTCACTCTGAATTAACGTCTCTGCCTTTTTTATCGCGCCTGCAGTTCCCATTGCCTCTGTTTCTTCAGAAAATATAAATTTCAATGCACTATTTTTATTTTCATAATAATTTCTGATCACATCTCCTTTGTAACCGGTACACAAGATGTACCTTGAAAATCCAAAGCTGCTTATATAATCAATAAGGATATCCAAAAATGGTTTCCCATTTATTTCGGCCATTGGTTTTGGAATATTATTAATGACTTCTCTAAGCCTTGTTCCATAACCGCCGCAAAGTATTATCACATCACTATCATGTAAAGTAAGCATTTTACACTATAATCACAACGTTTGAGCAGAACAAGACTCCTCTTTAATCTTTACTTTTTTCTTCGTTTTTTGAGGTATATTTTCTTTATTGATCTCGTTATCACTATTATTCGACACTATTCCCAAATCTTCCGGTTGATACACAATTATTTGGGTACCGTTATTTTCAAATTTAAACGGAACTAATAGCAATTTGTTTAATTTTTCTTTGATTTTTTGCTGATCTTCCGGACGTGCAAAAAGCAACATAAAGCCTCCACCGCCTGCGCCGATTAATTTACCGCCAATCGCCCCGGCAGATTGTGCTGCATCATATATACTATCAATATCCGGATTAGACACTTTGTCTGACAGGCTTTTTTTCAACTTCCATGATTCATGCAAAAGTTTTCCGAATTCAGTAATGTCTCTTGATTCATTATTAAGTATTGTTAATGCTTCTTCCACCATTTGCCGAATAATCCACAATTCATGTCTCTTTTTATCAATATTTTCTACCTTGCTCTTGGCAATATCAGAAGCATACCTTGAAAATCCTGTAAAAAAGAACATTAAATGTTTTTGCAACAATAATAATTTGTCCGAATTGATTATTATAGGATTGATTTGAAATGTGTAAGTGTTATTAAATATTATTTTATTAAATCCGCCAAATGATGCTAAAACCTGATCTTGAGAACCAACATACTCCTTTATAATATCTTGTTCTATTTTTATAGCATCATGAGCCAGTTGAGCCTTCGTTGGCATCATGCCTTTTAAGGCATATAACGCATGCAACAATCCAACCGTAAATGCAGAACTCGATCCAAGTCCGGTCATTTTCGGCAAATCACCGTCATGATGAATTTCCAGTCCATCTTTTATGTTCATAAATTGCAACGTAGCTTTTACTGAAGGGTGTTGTATTTCTGAAACATCTTTTACCGATTCAATTTTAGAATATACAATTCTGTGTTTATGCTCAAAAAAAGGGGGTAAATATCTGCACGTAATATAACAATATTTATCTATTGTTGTTGCAAGAACAGCACCCTCATTTTCCTTATACCAACCAGGGTAGTCCGTACCTCCTCCAAAAAATGATATTCTAAATGGTGTTCTGCTGATTATCATGGTACATGCCTCCCGTTATCTATCATTTATACAATTTAGCAGTAATCATTACTTATGTATTTAAGTCATTTAAATAAATTAAAATTCTTGCCTCATGTCACTATAGTTTTATTTAATTTACTCTTAACAGTCAATTTGAAACAAAATTGATTATTTCCTTTTCTATACTACGCTTGTCGATTCCATAATATCCCCGAATAACTTCTCTACCACCATATTTATAACAATAGTGTTTTTCAACCGGTATGCCCAATCGTTTTACAGGAATTAAAATATTATGGTCGTTTAATATTTCACATATAGTACTGCCAAGACCTCCCGGCAAGAAATGTTCTTCCAAGCTTATTAATTTTTTTGCCTTTCTAATTTTTTTAATGAAAGTATCCGTATTTATCGGGATTTTGTATACATCAATAACACCAACATTGATCTTTTTCTTTTCGAGTTGAAGTGCTATTTCCAGCGCCGTGTGTACCATGCTCCCGGTTGCAGCAATATATATATCATTGCTTTCTTTTATAACAGAAACACCTTCGGAAAAGTTTGAATCTGAGTGGTAGATATCAGGAAATAACAGCCTATCCAATCTAACATAATTTGTAGTTTTCATATTATATGAAATATCTGCAAATGCTGTAGCCATAACACTGTCAGTTATACTACAGATTTCAATCCTTGGCATGGCTCTCATAATGGCAATGTCTTCAGTAATATGATGAGTAGGACCAGAGTCTTCATAACCAAATCCTGCTCCAACGCCAACAAGTGTAATCGGATTGTTCATGATGGCATTTAATACTCTTGTTTGCTCAAGGCATCGTAAAACCAAAAAAGGGGCAATTGCATAAACAAATACTTTTTTCCCTGTCATACAAAGACCTGCGGCAATAAGCAACGCATTCTGCTCTGCAATACCAGCGTTAATAAATTGAGAAGGCAAATCTCTTCTAAAATTATCAAGTGCAGGGGCACCCATATCGGCAGAAATAACAACAAGATTACGTTGTTCTTTTGCAATTTCGTATATTCTCGTCCAAAAAGCATCTCTTTGCGATATATTACTCATTAGCGTATCTCCTATTCAAACATTGTCTTGCGTATTCCGCATCTTTTCCTTTTGGCGCAAGTCCATGCCATAAAGGATTATTAGAAACATGTTCCACTCCTTCACCTTTTGTGGTATCTGCAATAATTACTAAAGGTTTGGATGACCTTCGGGATCGTAAGTTACTTAATGCGGACAGAAGACTTTCAAATGAGTGGCCATCTATTCTTTGCGTATCCCAACCAAACGATTTCCATTTATCCTCTAACGGTTCTAATGCAATGAGATTTTCAGTAAAGTCGGTTACACACAGGTAATTTCTATCGATAATAGCGATAAGGTTATTTAATCTGTTATGGCTTGCAAACATAGCAGTTTCCCAAATAGAACCTTCATAACATTCTCCATCCCCTAAAAGTGCAAATACTAAATAAAGGTCTCTATCCATTTTTGCTCCCAAAGCAATACCGGCAGCAATTCCAAGCCCAAGCCCCAGAGAACCTGATGTAATTTCCACTCCAGGAACATCGTTTTGCAAATGAACCCCGAATATTCCTCCTTTTTGTGCAAATTTATCTAATTCACTCTTTTTATAATAGCCTGCATCTGCAAGGATGGCATAGAGAGCCGGACTTGCCTGTCCCTTGCTTAAAATAAATCTATCTCTTTTTTCACAGGTAGGATTTTGCGGCACATGATTTAAAATATTGCCATAATATAGCGCAACCAGAATATCAATGCAGGACAAAGAGGAAGTTACGTGCCCTGTTCCTGCTTTTATGCACATCTCCAGCATGGACTTTCTGATCTCATACGACTTTTTTTTAAGCATTGGAATTAGCTTATTCATACAGCCGTGCTCCTTATTTAAGATTAATCACCTAAAATTCTCCTTTTCACATTTACATTGATCATTTTCTCCAAATGTTTCTTTACTTTTTCTCCAAATTTTTTCTCAATCATCATCATATAATCAGAATTAGTGTAATATTTAAAAAAAGCTTCATCACGAAATTTTAGCACGTCTCGATCCAACAAGTATTTGGTTGGTAATGGCTGTGTGTCATAACCAAGTTGTGAAAAACCCGCCCATGTTTTCGGCAAATAACCCTCCTTTTTTGACGCCCATGCATATAATTCAGAACCGGGATATGCCATTACTGTATAAAAATTCACAAATTCACAATTTAACGCCAAAGCCTGATCCAAAGTTTCTTTCATAGTTTCCACGGTATCTTCCGGCAAACCAAACATATAATTTCCAAGCACGTAAATATCGTGAGACTGTATTTCTTTTACAATGTCTTGTATATCCTTATTTATATTCTTATTGACATTTGCCCTTACCTTTTCATTTGCAGATTCAATGCCAAGGCATATCCAATTAATTCCGGCTTTTTTTAATTTTATGAGTAGAGATTTTTTGATTGTATCTACTCTGCCGTATACCCAAATGTTTAAATCGTAATTTCTTTCAATTACCAAATCGCAAAATTTTTCTACTCTTTGCGGTGATAAGATAAAAAGTTCATCGTCAAATCTTATATTCTTAACCTTATACTTTTTTACCAATGTATCAATCCATGAAACAACTTTTTCCATTGACCAATATCTAATTCCCGGTTTGCCAAATAGAGCGTTAATACAGCAATAATGACAGGAATATGGACATCCCAAAGAGGTATTCATCGCCACATAAGGAGTTCTTACATCCGAAAAATCATCCCTGACGCTTTTTTCGAAATCTTGGAAACAATGCATATTATGAGCTCTATAGTTGCTCAACTCAGGAAGCAAGTCCCATGCGTATCCATCTAATTCAGCATCCAAATTACTAATTATCGGTGCGGGCATGGTATGATGAATAGAATCTTTATTTTTATACCACAATCCTTTTACCGTCTGAATATTCTCCTTCCCTTTAAGATAGCGAAGAAGCCCCTCTATAGTATATGCACCCTCTCCTTGAGCTACATAATCAACACATTCAGTTTTGAGTGTTAGTTCCGGCAATGCGGATGGGTGAATTCCCCCCATAAGAATATGTACATCTTTATTATACTCTTTAATATCTTTTGTAATTTTACCGGCAGAAGGCATTGTTTGAGTGGATGCAGATGGATTATGCCCATATACCATAATTACAATAAGATTAGGGTTATAATGCGTTATCAATTCTTTTGCAATGTTCTCATTCCATCCTTTTACGTTTACATCGTATATTGCCGTACTGTATCCCTTATTTCTTACGTAATTGGCCAGTAATAATGTCCAGGAAGGAGTGGCAATTGCAGTAAATTCTTTAGCTAAGTCCTGATAGTTTCCTTTATGATTGCCGGGGTGGATAAATAATACATCAATATCCATATCTTTTCACTTTTCCCTAATATTGATTCATGAAATACTTGTAAGTATGTCTCAATCCTTCTATCAAAGCTGTAGAAGGTTTCCAGCCTAAATTTAAAAATCCTGAACTATCAAGAAGTTTTCTGGAAGCGCCATCAGGTTTAGTAATATCCCATTCAATCTTACCTTCAAACCCAACGATTTCAGCTATAATCTTAGCAAGCTCCTTTATGGTACAATCAATGCCTGTCCCTATATTATAATGCGTATTTTGAAGACGTTCCGCGTTTTTCATAGCAAAAACGGAAGCGTCAGCAACATCCTCACTATAGATAAACTCTCTTCTCGGATTACCGCTTCCCCATAAAATAACGTTATTTTCTTTTTTAACTTTGGCTTCGTGAAACTTTCTTATTAAAGCGGGAATAACATGTGAGCTATTTGTATCAAAATTATCGTTTGGGCCATACATCGTATTTGGTATAAGAGCAATAAATCTATTAGCTTTATATTGCCTGTTGCTCGATCTGCATGCAATAATTCCGGCAATTTTCGCTATTGCATAAGCCTCACTTGTCTGCTCTATTTCTCCCGTTAGTAAATATTCTTCTTTTATTGGTTGAGAACAATTTTTGGGATATGCACACGAGGAACCATAAAAAACAAGATTTCTTACATTATATTTTAAGGATGCCTCAAACACATTATCCTGAATAGCAATATTTGCATGCAAAAAAGTTGCAGGATAAGTTTTGTTTGCAATAATACCACCTGTTAATCCGGCACACAAAAACACATATTCCGGCTGTTCAGTTTTGAAAAATGCCTCTACCATCTCTTGTCTTGTTAAATCAAGCTCCGCATGATTTCTCGTAACGATTTTTAAGTAGCCTTCTAATTTTAATAGCTTCAACAATGCGGAACCCAAAAGCCCTGTATGCCCAGCAACATAAATCTTACTGGCTTTATCCATTCATTCGTTTTCCCGGATTATCAATTTTATCCATCTTCTGCTTCATACTATCACACATTCGAATATTTGCTATTAGTAATAATCGTATAGCCCTTAATCAATTCTTTAATCCCCATTTCAAGTGAATAAATGGGCTTAAATCCCGTCTTTTCTATTTTCTCATTTGATACTATATAGTCCCTTTTATCAGGATCTTCACCTACCGGCGACTCTAAATATACAAAATCAGGCAACTGTTTTTTTATTTCCGCGCATAATTCCAGCTTAGAAAGATTTGCATCGGACAGCCCTACATTGTATGGCTCGTTTTTCATAGTATTGAAATTGTCAATAGCATGAATAAATGCCCTTGCCACATCACGGATGTGAATGTAATTTCTTTTAAAATGACCTTCGAAGATTACTACAAACCGGTCCTTAACTGCCCTATAAACAAAATCGTTCACTAGTAAATCAAGCCTCATGCGCGGCGACATGCCAAATACAGTTGCAAGTCTGAAACTTATGGAATTCTCCCTTTCCAGGACTATTGATTCTGCTTCTACTTTAGCCCTGCCATATAAAGTAATCGGTTTTAACGGTGTTTCTTCCGTGCAATATACATCTTTTTGGCCTATACCATAACCACTGTTCGTTGTTGGAATAATTATCCCCTGTTCTTTTGATGCCAGTTTTACCAGCAAAGCCGCAGCGTCTTTAATAGTAGTTATTGTCCCTATTTTGTCCCTGCTGCAAAGAGGGGCCCCCACCAATGCAGCTAAAGGAATAATATAATCCAGTTTTTTTAGGAGACGTTTAAGCAGTTCTTCATCTCTTGTATCTCCCCTAACAACCTCAAAATTATTATCCGCACAACATTCAAGCAAAGAGTTTTGGCCAAACATAAAATTATCCAAAACGGTAACCTTATGCCCTAATTTCAGCAATTCAGGAACCAACACAGATCCAAGATAACCGGCTCCGCCCGTTACTAAAATATTCTTCGCATCATTTGCCATAGTTTTTTCTCCATTCCATTAAAACTTCAGGGGAATTATCCGTCTTTAATTTCTTTGCAAAAACAGTATTGAAATACTTTATGCCATGAAATAATATTTTATATTTCAATCTAGTATGTAATTATCCCGGTTTTATAACTCACCCGCTTTCCCACCAAATAAATTAATGTCATTCAAACCTTCATCATAATCGCCGCCATTTGCATGGTGTAAAGTAATTTCTGCGATTCTTTTTATTCTGGCATCAGCATTATGAAATTTGCGAACTTTATGATATCCAGACAATGCTATCTCTCTGGCTTTTTCAGGATTTTGTAAATAATAGTTATATTTATCTTCCAGTTCTTCAAAAGTCTTGTAATAAACAATATCTTTTCCATCTTCAAACAGCCATCTGCTCTTTGCCATCCCTTCTTCTTCCAAATGACAAAAACACAATCTCTTGCACGCCATATATTCAAAAGTTTTTCCTACCATTCCTTTTGAAGTAGCGCCTCCCGGATTAATAAGGATTTTAAACTTATTTATAAGCTTTACATATTCCATTATATCTTCTGTCAAATCCTTACACCTTTTGGCATGGGCAATTTGAATTATTTTATTTTTGTCTTTGCTAAAAAAATCATATCTTCCGTGTAATGAACCAATAAAACCCATTTTGTCATACACAGGACTATCAATATCATCAAAAAATTCTGTATGTGTCCAAGATGGCAGCCAGTAGGATAGCATACCTGGAATTTTACCCATATCACTACCAATTACGAAAAAACACATATTGTAATATTTTGAATTCTCTAAAGCAGCATTATAATAAAAGGCGGAACCACTCCTTGTAATTAAAGACTCTGTATTTATATTTGCAACATATTGGTTTCCATTAATCATTTTAAGGAAAAACAATACCGGTTCCCAATCACCATTAATACATATGATGGGATATTTTAACATCTCTTCGAAATTTAAAGGATCATCATGATCGTAACAATACGCGTAATGCAAAAGACCATTTCTTTCAAATGTTCTCTTGAATAATTCATGCCATGTGTAAATACCAGATGGAGGGTCTCCATAAATGAGATTGACTTTATCGTATTTTTTATCATTCTTGCAAAATTTTAATGGTGCTTGTTCCTGATTATTTCTTTTTAACTCATTGTAAGCTTGGGCTAACGCATTGTTGTTTTGATTTTCTTTTATTATTTCATCAAAAATCATTAACCCATTTCTGTAATTATTGGAATCAATAATTGCTTGTTTAAAACTTTCTAAATAAACTCTGTTTATTTCGTTTTTTAGTGCCCTTGCAAAGTTAACAAATGCCTTATTTTTTAAACCTTCCATCCATTGTACTATTCCTATGTTGTGATAACCTGATCCAGAATCTCTCCCAAATCTAATAGCTTGTTCAAAATATTCTTTTGCTTCTTCTAATTTCATTTTTTCCAGAGCAAGTTCCCCCAAGATGTTCATTGAAAGCGTAATATAATTATCGAATCCAATCGTTAACAATCCTCTTACAAAACTATTTTTTGGATTCATTGTTTCATCTACAGTGTTTTTATGATCTATTTTAATATGCGAAAGAATTGCTACTACTTTATCCCGAATATCTTTCCGATTAGGCAATTTCTTATAGAGAGTTATATATAATTTAAAAGCCTCTGATAACATTCCTAATTTAAATTCTACATCAGCAACCATCTCAACAATCTCTAAATCTTTCGGATACAGTTTCAATAAACGAACCAATACTTTTAACGCTTCGTTATGTTTTTCAATCCGAATTAATTCTTTTATCTCATTTTTAATCTGAATTAACTCTAGTTCGTTTCTCATAATTAAACAATTAATGCAAATTTGCTATAATTAAAATACAACCAAAAGAGTGCCCATCCTTTTCACTCTTAATCTATACTTTCATAAGCTATAAATTGATAATGTTTGTAGCATGATAATTTTTAATTAATTTGATTTATGATTTCGTCAAATTTAGCTTTCATTTTTAATCCTTGAATATTTAAAATATAAGGAATTCTTTCTTTTATCTTTTCTTTTTTATTTTGAATTAATTCTATTTTGGATAGCAATATGTGAGCATTTTCGTGTAATGGTGATATATTTAAAAGCATATTTAAATACAATTTAGATTCTTCATAATCTTCGATATCAAAATAAAGGTCTGCTATCTTTTTAAGGATTGTCTCATTATCCAGACAATAATGTAACGCTTTCTTATATTCTTCTATTGCCTGAAGTTCATTTCCTGATTCTTTGTAATAATCACCCACATATTCCAAAATTTTCCATAAAAAACTATTGCAAAGGTTTGTTTGGTATTCAATACCTCTTTTTGGAAAAGACTTTAGGAGAAGCTCAATCTCTAATCTGAATATCTGGTCGCTATTCTTTTCGATTTCCACCTGTTCCAGATAAAAAAATATTTCATCTCCTAAATATTCTGAAAAATTGTTCTGCCTGTCTTCTAAATCTGAAATAAATTTTCTTGCCAGATCAATAAATGTTTTCTGATCTTGTTTTATAAGTCTAAAAAAAGAAATTAAATTGAAACGAGGAACCACAGTCGCCTTATTTTCTTGATTAGCCAAGGTCAACAACGATTCTATTTTTTGTTTTATTTCTTTTTTTATTACGCTTTGTTTCATTAGGCAAACAGCAATATTGTTATAATATTTTGAATTGAGTTTATTTTTGACACATGCCTCACAAAAACGAGAAATAGCCGTATCGTAATCACTGGCATAAAAACTTGAAATGCCAAGTGCATTTAGTTTCATGTCTTCCGATAATTTGCCGGCAGGTCTATCCGTCACAGAAATATTTAATTTTTTTATTTTTCGTATCACATTATTCATAAGAAACACGATGTCATTAGAATTTCTATTTTTCTTAATTGCCTGGCAGATGATTTGTTTTCTTGCAAAATCATGCTCCACATAATACTTAATTTTTTCTTCGAAATTATCTTCGTTAAAAAGCACGACTTCTTTTTCTGAGGTAAAAAATTCCTCAATTGAATGATCTGCTTCCTCATGAAACAATAATGCGCCACATGCAACCACTTCAAACGGCCTAAGAATAACGCCCCCTTGGATATTCGGACAATGTACAACTATTTTTGCTTTTCGCATAATTTCATAACATTCTTCCACTGTTCTTGTATAACCAACAAATATCTTGTATTGCCCGGACAACTTAAGAAGTCTCCAAAGATATTGTCTCCTTTTTTTATGAAAAATGCTTTCATAATTGCCGGTAAACACGATATCGTATTCTTTTTCCTCTTTTACTAAAGCATTTTCAAATAACCATGGAACGTATCCCTGAATTCCGGAACAAGAATCATAATATGTTGCAACATCTCCTATCCTAGAATACGAATCAGACATATTTTTCATTGCAGGCATCATTGCATCAAAAAACTTCATATCTATAGATAATTTGTTAAACCTCCATGGATCTCCGGGAAGTCCAATAACCGGATATGGTGATTGTTCTAATCCGGCAGGCAAAGAAAGCACCTCATGGAGAAATATTAGAACATAATCCGGTTCCCAATTTTTGGGTAATTGTTTAAGAATATCCAAAAATGAATTATTTTGTATGTTATACGTAATAATACTATTTTGAACCCTGCCAAGACTTTTGTGATTAATAAATGAAATGGTATCTGCATTGCCTAATAAACTTAAACCAATCCTTCCTCCCGTGACATTGGTCAATATTTTCGGACGATTATCATTTAGTTTTATTCCATGTTCAATTCTAAAGTCATTAATGAGAGGCCAATAATTAATCGCCCTGATATGGTCATCATAAAAACCAGAAAATATATTATTTGCCTCATTTAATTGTGACAGCATCTCACAATTAATCCCTTTCAATGCCTTTAAAAAATATGGAAGCTTTTGAAAAGGAATACTATCCAAAGCGTTTTTTATTGCTTCTAAATCTTCCGTAGTTTGCCCATTAAAAATGTTTCTCTCTATCATTAACAGTATTCACTTTACCCGAAATTGGCTTCAAATAGGATTTTTGCCAAAAAACTTCCTTATTGTGTTTATTACATAATTAATTTGATCTTCAGTAAGTTCCGGAAACATCGGTAATGAAAGAATTTGCTCCGCAATTTTTTCACTTAAAGGAAAATCACCTTTAGAGTAACCCAGGTAATCATATGCTTGTTGTAGATGGATGGGAACGGGATAATGAATACCTGTGTTAATACCTTTGCTTTTAAGATAAGATTGCAAATCATTCCTTTCTTCCGAACGAATCACATACAGATGAAAAACATGATTTGCGTTTTTTTCTTCAATCGGAAGTATAATATTCTCTGCCGGAAGATATTCGCTGTATTTGCGAGCATGGTTACGTCTGGCGCTATTCCATGAATCTAAATGTTTCAGTTTGATTCTTAATATAGCCGCCTGCATTGTGTCAAGCCTTCGATTAAAACCTACAATTTGGTGAACATATTTCTGTTTTTGTCCGTAATTACGTAACATCCTTGCCTGATCTGCAATATTATAATCATTAGTCACTAACATTCCTCCATCCCCATAAGCTCCAAGATTTTTCCCAGGATAAAAACTAAAACAGCCAACGTGACTAATAGAACCTACTTTGCGTCCTTTGTATAATGCCCCATGCGCCTGACAAGCATCTTCAATAACTATCAAATTATATTTTTTTGCTATCAACAAAATAGGGTCCATATCAGCAGAATGTCCGTATAAATGTACTGGAATTATCGCCCTGGTACGGGAGTTGATAGCTTTCTCTATATTGCCAGGGCCGATGCCATAAGTTTTTGGTTCAATATCTACAAATACTGGTTTTGCCCCAACCAATACGATTGCAGATGCTGTAGCGGTAAATGTATTCGCGGCAGTTATAACTTCGTCTCCCGTTCCTATATTGAAAGCACGCAAAGCCAATTCCAGTGCAGAGGTACCGTTATCTACTCCTACCGCATACTTTGTGTTGCAATAATTTGCATATTCTATTTCAAATTTTTCCAACTCTTGTCCTAAAATAAAATCTGCGCTTTCCATTACCGAATTGATACTGGATTTAACCTCTTCAGAAATTTTTCGATATTGTAATTTTAGATCAACAAATGGAATGTTCATATGTCTTGTCCAAAAAGTTAAAAATGTTTACCAAATTATTTGTCTTGCGTTGGAATTCCCAACTTTTCACGAGCTTGTACATCTAAACCATCTACATAAGGTTTATCCACATAATTAAAGTGACAACGTAAATCATGTATCGTTCCGCAATTGCGTGCCGGATTTCCATATACTAAACTATAAGGATGAACATTTTTTGTAACAACACTGCCAGCGCCAATCACCGCATACTCTCCAATAATAACATGTGGCAGAAGGGTAGTGTTTGCTCCAATCCTTGCACCGCGTTTAATGAAAGGCCCTTTCATACATTTTGTGCATACAGGATGAGGATCATTCGTTGTTATCACACCCGGCGCTAAAAACACATCATCTTCTATTGTGGTATATTGTGCCACATATACATTACTGTGGATTTTTACATTGTTGCCTATATTGCATCCGTAATCTACTGTAGAGTTATTCCAGATTGAAAAATAATTTCCAATTGTATTTTCTTCACGAATAACAACGTTATGTCCTGTTTGTAAATAATCACCAACGGTAACATTACAATAAATAACGGTATTCGTTCTTATATATGAATGATTGCCAATAATAGTCTTTTCTTGTTTTATTGATCTGCCAGTTCGGTATCCAATAATAACACCATGATCTGTATGAGCGTTAGTACCAATGTAATAATCCTTATTCATTTTTTTCCTACGCCGGGTTGCCAATTGGTTAATTCTGTATAATAATTAAAACTTTCTTCAAAAAGACGAACAATTTCTTCGCGACTTAATTCATTTGTAGAAACAAAAGACTGATACTCTCCTTGGCGTCCTTTAACCCAACTTTTTTCGTCAGGCACTTCATAAATTCTAATATCGTATTTTTCAGGATTATTAAAGATTGGAGTCCCTGCATATGGCATAAAAATGTTAAAACCAAATTTTTGTGGTCGCACATGCTCCATCCACTGGCGTGTTTCTTCAACCGTTTTATATGTTTCTCCGGGAAGGCCGATCATAATAAATACATTTGCAATAATTCCAATTTCCTTACACAGTTCTACAAATTTTGTATTCTGATCAACCGTTTCTTTTTTATTGACACTATCCAGTATTTTTTGTGATCCACTTTCAACTCCCACCCCAATTTCAACACAACCAGCCTCTTTCATTGCAATCAATTTTTCTTTTGAAGTGCTTGATCTTGCATAACAACGCCATTTGATGTTTAGAGGCACCATAAGACGGCATAATTCTAATAACCGGCTCTTGTGTAATGTAAGTGTATCGTCTAAAAATAAAAAATGCTTAATGCCGTATGTTGTAATAATATGTTCTAATTCTGAAATCACATATTTTGCTCCGTGAAAACGGGTGCCTGTCTGCCATCCGTCTTTAGAACAAAAAGCACATGCATAGGGACATCCCCTACTTGTAATGATCGTTGTGCCTCGTCCCCCATCAATGTCATATGCGTACGAATTGATGTCAATAAGGTGTCGCGCAGGAATAGGAATTGAATCCAAATCCTGAATTGCCTGAGCACGAATTTCACCATACTGAGGTTTCTTAAATTTCAAATTATTTACTATTTGAAGTAATGCATTTTCTCCTTCTCCAAGTACTACGAAATCAAAACCATCTTTAATGCAGTTGTTTGGCACTGAAGAAGGATGGGCTCCACCAACTGCAATAAGATTTTTTTTGTTTTGTTCGCATAATATTTTTTTGATTATTAACGCTTGCGGATACTGAGGAGTTGTTGCGCTTATACCGTAAAGATCTGCTCCGGCATAGAGTTCTAATGTTTCTATTAATTCCTTTTCTTTATCAGCTAAATCGACAACTTCTACTTCAATATTATGCCGTTCTAATATTGCAGCTAAATACAAAATTCCAAGAGGGGGAAATGCTTTTTGATTGATTAAAAAAGGACTTGGAGGAGAAATCAAAGTAACTTTCATTGGGGTATTTCCTCTGGAACACCCCGTTTTTGAAGAGATCGTTCAATGGCAGCAAGTACCTTCACAACCATTAACCCACTTTGGCCGTCTGATAATGGAATTGTATTTTTCTCCAGACACGAAACAAAGTGCTTTATCTGATTTTTCAATGGTTCGCTTGTTTCAATACGAGGGCTAATGATATCTCCGTCTCTTAGTTGTAATTGAAATTCTCCATAATTATTGACGTCTCCGGAAATTTCAGCGCCTTTCTCGTAAATACGGACAGATTCAAGATTATTCAAATCATCAAACACGACTCTCTTTTTACTGCCAACAACAACAATTTCTCTTACCTTATTCGAATTAACCCAACTTACATGTATATTGCCAATCACATTATTCGGATACCCTAAACTAATAAAACCAACATCAGGTTTTGTGTCCTTTAAAAAACATCCACCCACTGCGCTTACCCATAAGGGATTTGTCCCCAAAAAATACGAAAACACCGCGATGTCATGGGGAGCCAAATCCCATATCGCATTAACATCATTTCGTATCAAACCCAAATGTGTGCGTGTTGCATGCAAATAATAAATTGCTCCAAAACTGTCCTGCGTGATATATTCCTTAATTTTATTTATACTGGCGTTATATAAAAATGTGTGACCAACCATTAACGTCCTTCTGCTCTTTTCTGCCAGCAAAATTAACTCTTTTGCATGTTCAATATTTGTTGATAATGGTTTTTCTACTAATGTATGTTTCCCATTTGCTAAAGCGGTTTTCGTGATGGTATAGTGAGATTCAGCCTCTGTGGCGATAATAATCGCATCTATCTCCGGATCGTTAATTAAATCTTCTACTCTTGAGGTTGGGAATACATAAGGAAATCTTTTATGGATTATCCGCAGTCGTGCATCATTTATATCACACACACGAACAACCTTTGTTTGCTCTAATTCATGACAAGCACGTATATAATTTATTCCCCAATAACCACAACCAATCACTCCAATACGAACCATAGTAATTTCAGAACCTCTCCAATAATTGTTATAGATAGTTATAAAGCATTGTAATGGTTGTTTATCAAAAACATTTCTTACTGCTTGTTATATTATCAATTTTTACCGCCAACTTATACATCATTATTTGCCAAGCCAGCATCAGCCAGTATTTGTGTTACACGGTGTTTAAATGTATGCTTTGCACATACTTCTCTATAACCATTTTCTGCAATAATTTCCCTTTCTTCTTCATGTTTTAGGTAATATTCGGCAAGATCTTCGATATTTTGATCATTAAAATACACAAGATGTTCCCTATCGTTAAAGAACCGTTCGCTCTGATTTATTTCATTCGTCAATAAAAAAGACCTGCACCCCAGAGCTTCAAATACTCTTAGGTTATACCCTATATTCGTCACACCCAGGTTTAATACAATTTTTGCTTCATTAAAAATCCGTGCCATATCTTCCATATATGCTTTCGTTTCATAAACACCAAACCTTTTTTTTAATCTATCAAGAAGTTTTCTTCGATCGGGATAGATGTTTCCGACAAATACAATATCATATTTCTTTTTTGTTCCCGGGTAATATTTATACACAGATGGATCCGTTGCAGGCAGTAAAACATTACAACGAGAAATTCCCATCTCTTTTAACGTACTTAATCCGCTCAGATTAATATAATACAATATATCATACGCATACCCTGACAATCTAATGTCTGCGACCGCATGCTGTAATGACTGTATATCATCCGGGTACCAAAGAATTGTAGGGCAACTCATCAATTCTATAAATCTTGGGTTTACACCGGAACCTTTAAAAGTAATAACAATATCTTTGTCCATTTCAATAAATTTTCCAATGCCATCCGTATCTTTTTTGATATCAAAATCAATTACATCATGCCCTAATTCATGCAAGGCTTTATAAATGAAATTCTCCGTTCCCCAAGGATAATTAGTTAGCCGTGATCCTATCAAAAGAATCCTTAATTTTTTACGTATCATAGCTGTTTTGCGTGAAGCGACTATGGTAAAGTTTCCATTAGATACCGACACTTTTTTTGGCCACATGCCTAGTTCATTTAATATCCGCTTCATTTCAGGAACATCAAAGCCAGCATGATGAAAATTGTCAGCATAATCTTGTCCACCATATATACGCCTTGAGAATTCATTTGCGGGAATTTGGTTAGTTACAAAAGCATATGCAAGGGTACGAATATCCGGACATTGAATCTTAAGCATCCCTTCCGGTCTCAACAAATTGATCCAGTTTTTCAAAACTTCTTGTGTTTTATTTCTGGGGAAATGTTCCAAAATGTCATTGGCAACTATTTCGGCAACAGACATATTTTTGAAAGGAATATGGGAAACATCCGCTCTTACATTAACACCACTGATTTCACGGCAATCTATGTTTATATATCCATTTTTAATGTCTGTTCCACAACCAATGTTAAGTCGCACATTTACACAACTTGAATTTATTACCTCCTGAAAAATATCTTGTACTTTTTCTTTAAATTGTACAAATGAAAACTCATTCGCCAATTTTATGGTATTTTCCTTCATAGCACATCTCGTGGGTACATCCATTATTTGCTGCATCTTTTTTGCCATATCGTCTATATCGACATGAACACCATCAACAAATATGCCCTTGTAGTTTTGTTTTTCCCCGACACGGCAAAGATACCCGGTTTCTCTATGGATAACAAACTCATTCATGGGTGGCGCATCAACTGTAATAATTGGTAACCCGCAGGCAATCGATTCAAGAAAGGTCAAGCCTAACCCTTCCCACTTTGAGGGAAGCACTGCAACATCCGCTTCCTGATACATTCGTATGATTTCTTCCCGGGAAACTGTGCCATACTGTATTTTTATATTCCTCTCATTTAGCAAGTGCTGATGGTAATTATCTATTGTGGTCGTATCTTGACGAAACTGTGTATGAACAAGCAATTCCGATTCTGAATTATTCATTTTTACAAATGCGTCAATAACAAATTGCGTTCCTCTCCGTGCATGCAAGCCACCCCAGCCGGCAGGATGAAAAAATCTTACCCTAGTATTTTCTTTTTTTTCTCCCGGCTTGAATTGATTTAAATCGATTCCCCATTGAATGTATTCAATATTATTTACTCCCAAACTTTTAAATTTCTGATAGCACGACTTCGTAGGGCAAATAATTTTATCATAAACCAAATTACACAGTTTCACATAGTCAGGATTAAACCATTCCCAAATATAATACCCGATAGTTTTAACACCAAGCCCTTTAATTTCTCCTATCAATTCAAAATTATATTCTTCATTAAAAAACACCGTCGTTATGCAATGAGATTTTACCCACTCAACTAAAATTTCTTTCGGTATTTTGTAATGAGTATACGTTACAAGATTTGGAACATGCCACTCACCCGTAGTTTCTATTAAAGGATTATGAAGAGTTCCTCCATTTCGGGCAAAAACAAATGTATTATGCTGATCGCTTAATGCATCACGGATTGCCTTTGTTACATATGCCTGACCTCTCTCATACCACACAGTGACAAAACCGATATTTTGTTTTCTAAAAGAGATACTGCCGGACTTTTTCTCCGCAGAAATCATTGATGTTTCATCTAATCTTTTTTGTATATTTTCCAGATTTTTTTTAGCTTCTTCATAATTTGGTTCGATAGATAAGGCCAATTCAATATACTTTTTTGCCTCTATTAAGTTGTTATTTCTAAAATATAACGCACCAATATTATTATAAACAGAAGTGTCTGCAGGATTTAATTTTACAATTTTTTTAAACGTATCAATAGACTCAGAGAATAATCCCAGTTTATGGTATAAGATTGCCAAATTATAATACGCACTAATAAAACCATCATCATGTTCCAATGATTTCTTATAATACGACACGGCATCTTCAATACGACCGTTTATTTTACAATCCTCAGCCTTTTTAAAATAATCTAGCGCTAATTGTTTATTCATATACTAAAAATACTCTATAAATACGTAATAATTTAAAGGTATACTTAAACAAAAAATCTACTAATTATGGTTACCAAGCAACGCTTATACCTAATAATAACAATAAAAAAATTTTAGCTTTTATAGAATATTGTATTTCTTTCCAAGTGAGAGATTATAGATACACTTCTTAATAATTTTTCCCCCCACACTATTTATCACAAAAGAAAATGTGCATGTTTTCATTAATAAATTTTCTGTTTTCTTTGGATATTTGAATTAATTCAAAAAATATTATAATAATTCACATATCCTTATATAATAAGTTGTTATCATAACAAACATTTGATTGATTTATTGTATGATTTCATAAACCTGTTATCCCTCTTTTGAAAAGTGGTTTAGACCATTGACTGATTTTAAACAAAAATACTTAAAATTTTATTCATTTCTATATTCCACTTTTAAAAAATTTATGAGAATTTTTAGCTAAATAATGGCTCTTTTTAATACAAAATTCAGTTGAAGTAGAATTTGTAGGATAATGCACCTTTCTTTGTCTAATTATTAGACATATTTGTTGTTGAAAACGGGAAAATTTTTAAGAACCGTGAAATGTGTTAAAAATTTCAATATTGTAATACGGCTTAAATTTAGCGTTTAACAACCTTATTGAGGATTACAAGTAATGCCTGATATTCTAGAAAATAAGTACCTTAAATGTCTAACTGGTACTTATTTTGCGAAATTTTGTGAATCTAATAGATAATTACGAATATTATTCATAATTTACTCGTAAACAAAATACTAAAAATGTCAATAGAACCATGTTTTACAAAAAGCCAACAAAACAAAAATGAATAAAAAATCAATTGATGATTACTCCAATTTGGCTAATTACTATTACACACAAGGCAATTTGAATGAAGCAATAACACATTTTGAAAAAATAGCCGCATTGAATCCTCACGAATACAAAGTTTTCCAAAGCATAGGGGTGTTAAACTATTTATTAGGAAATCTAAAAGATGCTGAAAAAAATTTTAAAAAAGCAATATCGCATGATCATAATAACACTGAAGCTCTTTACGGCCTAGGGAATGTGTTTCTTAAACAAAGAGAGATTTTTTTGGCTATTACTGCTTTTCTGAGATGTTTAAATATTGATTTATTAATGGATAAAGCAAAGAGAAAGCTCGATGAGTGTTACCTTACTCTAAACAAAAACCTTTTAAATAATACTGAGTATTTCGATCCTTTCTCTGAATCATATCTTTCATCAGTTTACAATATTCGACCCTTAAAAAAAAATATTACCGCAGAGAAAAATAGATACAACAATCAGACAACTAATGGCTATTTCGCTTGCAATGATGGTAGAACTTGCTCTTTTTGCAACGGTGTTTTAGATGGGCCAATTGTTAAGGATTTGCTCAAATGTAATACTTGTGGAATTTATAGAAAACAGCTATTTCCTTCAAAGGAAGTAGTCCGTGAACAACTCAAAGGATTTATGCTTAGCGCCTGTTTTGATAAAGTACGAGAAGCATCCAGATTGCGTGACGCAAAATACCAGGTATCTATATTAGAAAAACATAGCAAACCGGGGAAACTATTTGATGTAGGCGCTGCTGCCGGTTTTTTTATGAAAATTGCAAATGATCATGATTGGATAGTAGATGGCAATGAAATCAGTGCAAACGCGATTTTGTGGTGCAAGGAAAAGTATGGTTTAGATATAAGATATGGCTTTTTGGAAGAAATTAATCTGCCAAAAAATTATTATGATGCGGTTGTCTTATGGCATTCTTTGGAACATGTATTTAATCCTCAGCTAACGTTAGACATTTGCAAAGAAATATTACGCTTAAATGGTTTACTATTAATAGCTGTTCCAAATAAATATGGGCATGATTTAAGCAAATATTACGAAGAATTACATTTTTTTGAATTTAATTTGAATGGATTACATTGGTGGTTACAGAGTTACGGATTTGAACCTCTGGAAATAATCGTTATAGACCATGAGGAAATTCCTCAGATAAATTTACTTTACAAAAAAAGCAACATTCATTAAAAGGTGTTTCCTTTGTTATTCAAAACTCGTATATCCTCTTTTAACCGCTATCACATAAATTTTCCAAAAGGAATTATATGCAAAAATATAAAATTTTTATTGAAAAAGCTTATCAAATGTTGAAAGAAGGAAAAGATGAGGAAACAAGAACACAATTACGAGATATTATTTTGGATCAAATAAAAGACAGGGAAAATTTAAAAAAGTATAATTCCGAAGATTATATAAAATTGGGAGAGTGTTGTAATTTGGTCGGATTATACACAGAAGCAGTAAAGAGTTTTTCTGAAGCTGTACGTCTGGCGCCAAACAGAGATGATGCATGGTTATATCTGGGTAAGATTTTACAGAATAACGGTAAGCCTGAAAATGCCATTTCTGCATTTGAAAAAGCAATTGCAATTAACCCAAACCAGTATGAAGCACAAGAAAAACTACTCCAATGCAAGATTTCCACCGCTTTTAATACTTCTTCCAAAGATTGTAATATTAATAATATATTGTTCGATGGAATAGTAAAGCTTTTAAAATCGAATAAAGATATTCTGGGAAAAATTGCTTTTCAACCTTTTTTTGAATGGCTATATCTGTATTCAATAACAGGAATGAACTATGGAGGAATCGTCGATAATATCCATACCAGTGGCGAATTATTTGCAATCAAACATGTCGCTAAACATATCGCACCGGAGAAGGATCCCATTGTTTTTGATGTTGGCGCAAATAAGGGTGAATTTTCATTAAAAGTACTTGAATATTTCGGCAAAAACGTAAATGTTTATTGTTTTGAACCAAGCATTCTTATTTTTAAAGAATTACAGCTCGCATTGAAAGAATTTCCAAACGCAAAATTGCTCAATATTGCCTTAGGTTTAGGAAACGAAACAGTAACGATGTATGGACACACTTCATCTAGCGGACTTGAAGTGTGTCCAGAAAATGTAAGAAAAAAAGCAATGAACTATACAGAACGTGTAAACTTTATGCGCCTTGATGACTTTTGCAAACAACATCATATAGATCATATTGATTATTTAAAAATGGATGTGGAAGGTTGTGAATTAAACATCTTAAAAAGCGCCCAGAATATGATCAATTCAGATTCAATAGATTTCATTCATTTTGAATTTAACCACCCCAGTATTTACTTAAAATTATTTTTTAAAGATTACTACGATTTTCTCTCACCCAAGTATAGTATTTACAGAATCTTGCAGGATGGATTATGTCCTATTCAAAATTACTCAGAACATTGTGAAATATTTGCAAATTCAAATTACCTTGCAATAGCTAATTGGATAAAATGATTTCAGTTATGTACATCGGAAACAACTATTGTAGAAAAACATTTTAATGAACAATTCTAATTGAATAATGGAATACTGTAATGGAAGAGTATAGCAAGATAATTGATCATGCAAGCAAAGCTGAAAAAAATGGGAATTTTGAAGACGCTTACATGTATTATGAAAAAGCTATCATATTAAATCCCCTGAAAGTGATTGCTTACTATAACAGAGCATCTCTTTATTTACTGCAAAATAAACAGGATGAGGCAATTTCTGACTTTGAAAAGGCAGCAGAATTGAAACCAGAAGATGCCTCTGTTTATAATAATCTTGGTGTCTTGTATTATGGCAAAGGACAACTTGAAGAAGCAGAAAAAAATTTAAAAAAAGCCTTAACATTAAACCCCGATTATTTAGAACCTACATACAGTCTTGCAAAGCTTTATCTGAAACAGGAAAAACGGAAAGATGCCATTTCAATGTTAGTTGAATGCCTGAAAATCGATGCTAATTTTGAAAAAGCAAATAAATCATTAATAAAAATTATTCAGGAAGCAATTGATAATAAAGAAAAATCAAGGCATATAAATAACGCCGAGGAATTGGTTATGCTCGGAAACGGTTGTTTAGCGCTAAAGAAAGATAAAGATGCCATGGAATTTTTTGCAGAGGCAACACGTTTGGCTCCTGAATATTCTGAAGGATGGTACCAACTGGGCAAGTTCTATCAGGAACAAGAAAATTGGGAAAAGGCATTCACCAGTTATGAGCATTGTCTGAGGGTATATCCAGAAAATTCTGATGCACAAGAACGATTTCTGTACTGCAAAATATATTTATCTTCCGATTCTCAAAAAGAGCCTGAAGACCCATACACTGTTATAGAAAAAGGACTCAAACCACATGTTTTATTTGTAGGGCCGAAATGGATTAATGCTAAACCCGAATTAGGCATTGTAAACCAATCGCATCATTTGTGGGGTTCTCTGGAGGCTACTGGCTTAACAGAACAAAGTAACTTTCATTTTGACAATTTTTTTATTACTCATAATAAAATTGGGGATGGAGCATTATTAGAATTATGCCTGAAAACAAAACCTAATTTATTATTTTTGGATTGGCAACATGGACTTTCCTATAATCCTAAAATTGAAACATTACAAATAATAAATCACAAAATGAAAATACCAATAGTAGTCGTATGGTGGGATCATGTATGGGATATTCACATAAAAACCGCTGATTCCATTCAAGAATATGTAAATTTAAATGTTGTCGCCGATACAGGGACTTTTTTTCACAAAGTTTCTCATCCTGAGAAATATTTATTATTGTGGACACCCCAAGATCAAAGAATATTTTATTCAACAAATGAAGAACGAGACATCCCAATATGTTTTATGGGAAGAACTAACAAGATTGGTCGTCAAGAAGCGGTTAACGCGCTAAAAACGGCAAATATCGGATTATATCATCCCGGTGGCCAGCACGAGGATAGATTATCGTTAGAAGAGTATGCAAGTATATTTCGGCGTTCAAAAATAGCCGTAAATTTTTCAGGATCGTTTTCCGGTCACAAACAATTAGTAGGAAGAGTAATGGAGATTACGCTTTCCGGTGCTCTATTGTTGGAAGAAAATAATCCTGAAACGGCAGGGCTATTTCAACCAATGATAGATTACATCCCCTTTACAAGCATTGAAGATATGGTAAATAAGGCAAAATATTATCTAGAACACGATGAAGAACGTACTATTATTGCAAAAAACGGCTACCAAAAGGCTGTATCTTTTTATAGTAATCGTATTTTTTGGGAAACGATTTTTTCCCATCTCAACATACAAAATAAAAATGAACAGAAAAATAGAAATACTATTAAAAATACTAAAGGAAACAATGCGGAAATATCCACGAACTACGCTACATCAGTACAAATAAAGAACAAATTATCACAATCAGAGAAGCTAAAAGTATATATTTACCCAAATGCAAAACCGGTAAACTGCGACGATAATCCTAATTTTGCCAACACCGCACCATTAAGCAAACAAGGACTGTTTACCTGGATAGATGTAGTAGAGCCTGAAGATGCCGAGTATTTTTATATGGGACAAACAACAGACAGTACAATACATGAATTTGATATAAATAAATTTGCATATTTCAATGGCAACGAAGAAAGACACATCATAGACATCGAGGGAGACTGGCATAATCTTTATCTAGATCAGGTTCATCCTTACTTAAAAAAATCCATTGTCACTATTTCTGGCAATGCTTCATGCCAACCAATTAAGAATTGGAATGTTTGCACAAGACCTCCTTTTTCCTATCTTCTTGCAGATATATTAAAAAACAGACATGAACGTTTTTCTTTTCCGAATAAAAATACGTTTGGATTTAAGGGATGCATTGATAGGGGAATGATTAGAATAAAGGTTGCAAATGCGATAAAACTGGCAAATTTAAACTGCGAATATATTATAAACCAGCAATGGTTTGGCAGAACAGAAAAAGACCACCCGGAAGTAAAAAAATATGAACAATTTATGCTGAAACATTTATTTGCATTGTGTCCACGAGGCACCGGCCATGATAGTATTCGGTTTTATGAGGCTTGCTTTTTTGAAAGAGTGCCGGTTGTTATAAGCGACAGTTTGATAGCGGGGGAAGACTACTATAATATGTCGTTTCTCTTTAGAATTTCCGCCAAATCATCAGAAAAAGAAATAGCCGCTGAGCTTAAAAGAATATCTGAAATTCCGCTGAGCGAAGCAATTGAAAGAGGTAAAATGGCAAGGCAATATTTTGAGGATGTTATAAGAACATATTATAATGATCCAACAAAGTATTTCATTACGTTTCTCAACAGAAATCAATTGCGATTCAAGGACAAGATAGGCAAATTACATTGTATGATGTAAAAATACTTGTTTCGAAACAAACAATATAATCATGTTCGAAATTATTCAACAGGACGATATATTATGACGGCAAATGCAATGTTACAGGAAATGATTTGTATATTCATACCCACTAAAAACAGATCTGATTTTCTGGCAAGAGCCTTATATTATTATTTGAGAGTGGGTTTTAAGGGAAAGATTTATATAGGCGACTCAAGCAATGACGCACACGCAGAAAAAAACAAAAATACAATTGAGATTTTGAAAGACAAATTAAAGATTATTTACCGTTATTTCCCAAACCCTCCCTACATAAACGAAGGTATGTGCGTCAAAGCGCTTTCAGAAATGGCAGATACTCCCTATGCGGTTTCTTCGGGAGATGACGATTTTTTGATACCCGCAGGATTAGAAAAGTGCGTTGAATTCTTAGAAAAACATCCTGACTATAGCGCGGCACACGGTTTTCGAATTAATTTTTCATTAGAACACGATGGCGCTTATGGCAAAATAATTTCAGGCTATGTTCTTCCCGGCCATACAATGGAATCCAACGTAGCCACTGAACGATGGACGGCTTACATACAGGAAGCGTTTGCCACCCAATATTACGTCCATCGGACTGATACATGGCGCAGAATGTACCGTGATGTTGATTCTGTTCCTATTCGCTACTTTGGACCGGAATTCCTCCCTTGCAGCCTAACAGCTATTTTAGGTAAAGTAACGCGTCTTGATTGTTTAACTACAGTGTTTCAAAAAAACATGCATAATACAAGCAATTGGCAGCAAGATAATTTCTTCTTGTTAATTACTAATCCAAAGTGGTATTCTTCCTATATCGCAATGAAAGAAAGCATTACAGAGGCTATCGTTTTACAAGATGGAATATCTCATAAAAGCGCTGAAGAAATATTTAACCGAGAACTATGGTTTCACCTCGCATTTTATTTACATTCTCAATACCATGTTAAGTATAAAACATCTAATATACCTATAGAAAAACAAGACAATAATATTTTACATTCTGTTTTATTAAACCCCTCTTTTCGGTTTTATTCGGATTTTAGACAAATATATCTTTCTGTTTCAACACTAAAAAAATAGAGTAAAATCCTGTATCACTTTAGTTTTTTGAAAAAACTGTGACAACATAAGGTAAATCTTGCTTACCGGTTTAACCCTGACAGGGTTTCAGAACCCTGTCAGGGTTGCAGAATAGCTGAGAAATCATGTTTTTTCAAAAAACTAAAGTGATACGAAATCCTTGATTAAATTGGAATAGACAAAATAGAAAAGTTCTCACTCTTTTTTGTTTGTTAATGACTTATTAGGCTTTATACCTTGTGCTAGCTTTAATTAAATTGTCACATACTTAAGTATTTTTTATGGAGGAATAAATGAAAATACTTTTTTTATATCCACAATGGACAGGAGATTATGGAATTTTTTCACATTTTGCCCGCAAAGCCGGTGTTTGGCCTCCACTTCACTTAGCGCTCCTCGCGGCAATTTCAGAACAAGATGGACATGAGGTTTCCATAATTGATGCTGAAGCGGACCGGATACCTTTAAAAGATCTCATAGAAAAAGCAATATCATTAAATCCAGACATCATTGGTCTTACTGCAAGAAGCCCCTTTTTTCATATTACTAAGGAACTTGCAATGGGTTTAAAAGAAAAAAACAATAAAATTCCTATTGCCATTGGAGGTCAACACATAACAATCATGAAAGAAAAAGCATTTCTCCCGTGCTTTGACTACGCCTTCATTGGAGAAGCCGAAAAAACGTGGCCAGATTTTTTGGAAAAAATAAATAGCGGCGCTCATGATTTGTCATCTGTTAAGGGTCTTATATATAGAAAGAATGATTCTCATCTCTTCACTGGATTCCAGGAAACAACGAAAGATTTGGATAATTTACCATTTCCTGCAAGGCATTTGTTAAATATGAAAAATTACACTTTAGGAACAATGCAAGGAACAAAAAATTTCACTTCTCTACAAACAGTAAGAGGATGCCCGTGGAAATGTATATTTTGTGCATCTGATGCATTAAACACAACCGATGTCAGAAAACGCTCCCCAAAATCTGTCATTCGGGAAATTAAAGAGGTTGTCAATAAGTTTAATATAAAACACTTCATGTTTATTGACGATGTGTTAACTTTATACGAAAAACACATATTAGAAATATGCGATTTAATACTTTCTGAAAATTTAAAAATAACCTTTGAAGGCAGCACAAGAGCAAATTTAGTTAATGAAGAAAATATAAAAATAATGAAAGAGGCTGGACTTATAAGGCTTTCTTTTGGCCTGGAAACAGTGGATGATGAGATGAGAAAAACTATGAATAAAAAAGTCCCACTGGAAGCATATACATCCGCAAATCGATTGCTCAATAAGTATGGCATTGAAGCATTAAACTCCGTCATGCTTGGTCTGCCAGGAGAAACGAAAGAAACAGTGAGAAAAACCCTTCATTGGCTGAGAAATGCCCGCGAAGTTAAACAAGCAAACTTCGCAATTGCCGTTCCGTATCCGGGTACAGAACTCCATCGTATGGCAAAGGCAGGAGAACATGGAATTCAGCTATTGTCCGATAATTTCTCTGAATATAGGCGTTATGGCTCTGCAGTTACCAAAGTAAATGAATTGGAACCAAAAGACCTTATTGATTTACAAAATGAAGGATTTGTGAGTATTTACTCTGCGCCATGGAGATGGATACCGATGGTAAAGAAAAATGGTATGTTTGGCGCTTTATTAATGCTGTTCAGATTATTTAGTTTAATTATACAAAAATTTGTATCCAGTAAAGTCCCTCAGAATATCGTTCATGCCAAAATTAAATGAAACATCCATGACCTTCGGTCACAAAGGGTTATGAAAATGTCACCCTGAGCCACAGGCAAAGGGTCTCGTCAAAAGAGATTCTTCGCTTCGCGCTCAGAATGACGGCATAGGAGGTATTTACAGGTGAAATTAAAGTGCGGGGTTACAAATTAACATAATAAAAATGAAAAAGGTTCTCATTACTGGTATCCATGGCCAGGACGGAAGTTACTCGGCTGAATTATTCTGCACAAAGGATATGAAGTACACAGAATAATACGTCGTGCAAGTACTTTTAATACGGAAGGATTAGATAATATTTTCTGTTTTAAATCAAACGATTTTTTATGACTTTCATCATAGAGAAACTCAAAGAAAATGATATAGAAACGGTGGTAGACCTTTATTACCACATAGTCGATGAGTTACACTCCAAGAATCCGGAGGTTGACCGTTCGCATTTCCGGAATATCTATACCTCGGATAAATTAAAAAAACGATTCGACAATAAAAATTGCATTTACCTTGTCGGGAAAGAAAATGGGAACATCATCGGTTTCGTGTTTGCCTGGATATCTCACCAAATAGGGAATATCTTTTGGTTGGGAATCGAACCGTCATATAGAAGAAAAGGATACGCAAGCAAACTATTAGAGGAAACTTTGAATATTTTTGCCAACCGGGAGTGTTACAAGGCAAAGTTTTTTACCTATCCTTCGGAGGAACTGGCAAACCATTTCTTTCAAAAGCATGGATTTACGGAGACTGCTCGCATCGATAAAAGTTTTTTTGGAGTCGGTGTTGTCTTCATGGTAAAGGAAATTACCCCCGTTCCCGAGGAACACCGTATTAAGAAAATCATATTGGCAGGAGAAGCTGGCCAGGGCATTAAACTTATGGCTCATATCCTGGCAAATATCCTTACGAAATTAGAAAAGGAAGTTGCCCTTAATCTTGTTTACGACGCTACCGTTCGCGGCGGCAATATCAAAGCGGAGATTGTCTATTCTGACGAACCTATCGACGTTCCTTTTTTCGAAGAAGCGGATATCGCACTTCAACTTTCAAGAATACACGACGCCTCTATTAAGGCCAAACATATCCTTATTGAATCTTCCGCATGTGGAACCGACTGTAAAAAATGTGATTTACGCTGCCCGGCAAGCGACAGAATTCCTTTTGAAAAAATTGCAACAGAACACTTCAGCAGCCCTATTTTTGTAAATATGGTTGCTTTGGGCAAATTACTGCAAAAAATCGGCATTACCATTGAACTGGTAAATTTTGACACCGTCTTTCCAACACAATTTTTTGATGAAAATATAAGGGCCATTCGGTATGGATACACCTATCAGGATTAACGCGGCAGAAATTTCAGAAACCGTTTCACAACTTTGCCAGGATGCAAATTTTAATTTGGGTTCCGATGTTGTCAAGGCTTTGGCGCTTGCCCATGAAAAAGAAGAATCTCCTGTTGCAAAAGAAATTCTTTCCGAATTATTAGAAAATGCAAAAATTGCCCGAAAAAATACAATGCCCTTATGCCAGGATACCGGAGTTGCTGTTGTATTCGTTGAAATGGGTCAAAATGTCGAGATTATCGGCGGTTGCATCTACGATGCAATCAATGCAGGAGTTCATAAAGGATACAAAAAGGGGTTTTTGCGAAAATCTATCGTTGCAGATCCTCTCGGACGGACGAATACAAATGATAATACCCCTGCTATTATTCATACAGAATTTGTCGCTGAAAATCATTTAAAGATCACTTTTATGGCAAAGGGCGGCGGATGCGAAAATATGAGCAAAATCGCCATGCTAACCCCTGCCGATGGCAGGGAGGGATTGATTCATTTTGTTGTGGAAACGGTCGCACATGCAATGGCAAATCCATGCCCGCCGATTATTGTGGGAGTCGGAATGGGCGGGACATTTGATTATGCCGCCCTCCTGGCAAAAAAATCCTTGCTACGTCCCGTTGGCTCGGAAAATAAGAATCCTGACACGGCACAATTGGAAAAAGAACTTTTGGATAAAATAAATAATCTGGGGATAGGCGCACAAGGTTTAGGGGGCAGAATAACCGCCCTGGCAGTTCATGTGGAAAGCCATCCTTGCCACATAGCAAGCCTTCCTGTCGCAGTCAATATAGACTGTCATTCTCATCGTGTAAAAACAGCAATATTGGGAAGTAAATAGTTATGACAAACATTATATCCATAAATACACCCCTGTCAGACTCTGTCGTCGAAAAACTGAAAATAGGGGATAAAGTCAAAATCAGCGGCATACTTTATACTGCAAGAGACGCAGCACACAAAAGGCTTGCAAGCCTTGCTGAACAAGGCAAGGAATTGCCCTTTGACATAAAAAACCAGATTATTTATTACGTAGGTCCGAGTCCGGCGCCGCCAGGCATGCCTATCGGGTCGTGCGGACCGACCACGAGCTATCGAATGGACAAATATACGCCACTATTATTGTCTCTCGGATTAAAAGCAACCATTGGCAAAGGAAACCGTTCCGAAGAAGTGCTGGAAGCCATGAAAAAGTATAAGGCCGTCTATTTTGTCGCTACAGGCGGCGCTGCCGCATTACTGGCTCAATCAGTAAAAAAAGCAGAAATAGTGGCATATGAAGATTTGGGAACAGAAGCAATCAGGAAGCTGGAGGTTGAAAACTTTCCGGTAATTGTCGCAAATGATATTCATGGAAACGATTTATATAAAGAAGGTATTGTAACTTATTCAAAGACTTCCCTTTCTCATAGATCAAAAACAGCCTGAGACCTTTATCCCCAATGAAAAACCAATACCCATTTATATATTTATATCTTCTCATAAAGAGATAAAATGCTATTCCTCAATGTTTAAACCGTACAAAAAACCTTCCAAAATTATCCCGGTCTTTATCAATTCGATGATACATTCTTTTAATTTCCGAACGATTGAGAAACCTCAAAACAGTCTTCTTTAACTGTCCGGTTCCCTTCCCGGGAATAATTTCCACGAGTGCAATTCTTTTCTCAACAGCTTCATTCATCACCCGGTTCAGTTCTTTTTCAATCAAAAGACCCTTCTTGCAAATCTCGTGTAAATCCAGTTTTAATTTTGCCATAGATTCATTTTTTTTCTTTTTTCTTTTCTTCCAGATAATGTTCGTATACTTTTTCTTTTATCATCAGTTCCACAATATCTTTGTCCAACTCGCCATTATTTACCATAGATATCAATATTTGATATACTTTTTCCAATGGCATCGCCTTTTTGTATGGCCGGTCAGCAGCCGTAAGAGCTTCCGTAATATCGGTAACCGCCATTAAGCGGCCTTCAAATGGTATCTCATTCCCCTTAAGTCCCAGAGGATATCCTTTCCCATTAATATACTCATGATGCGCTCCGGCAAAGAACGGCACATTTTTGAGTTTCTTTGTAAAAGGAATTTGTTCAAGCATTTTCATTGTAACAACGGCATGATTCTGCATAACCTTTCTTTCCTCTTCCGTAATACTTCCCCTGCGGATAGAAAGGTTTTTCAATTCATTTTCAGTCAAATAATTCTGCTCATTTCCGTCTGCGTCTCTATACGTTAATTTGCTTATCATTCTCAATCGTTCTAATTTATTATCTTCCAGAAATTCTCCCGGTTTGTTGCACTGGAGAACAAATTCTTTCATTTCCTTTAATTCGCATACCCTTCGCCGTGTTTCTTCCTCTAATTTTTCAATTTCGCCTTTTTCGGCATTTCTTTCCATCAACTCCAATCTTTTCTGGAGGTATGATTTTTCCGTCTGTTGTATTAAATAATTAAACCTCAATTCCACGTAATAAATCCGGTCAAAAATCGTTTCAAGTTTATTTCCTTTTTCTACGATATTTACCGGGGTGGTAACTTTTCCAATATCATGCATCCAGGCAGCCATTCTCAATTCATGCATCTGATTTTCGCCAAAATAAACATTTGCAAAAGGCCCTTCTTTTTGCTCATTAATTGTTTTCGCCATCATTAATGTCAGGTCTGCGACACGTTGAATATGCCCGCCGGTAACGGGTGATTTTTCGTCAATCGCAGTGGCCATTACCTTTACAAACGAGCTAAACAATTCTTCCATGTCTCTAATCAGCTTTGCATTCGTAAATGCAACTGCTGCCTGGGAAGCGAGAGAATGTATAAGATTCTCATAATCAGCAGAAAAGGGAATCACGTCTCCCGTGCGTTTGTCCTGCGCATTAATAAGCTGAAGAACCCCAATAACATCGTCCTCATGGTTTTTCATGGGAACCACAAGCATGGATTTTGTCCGATATTTAGTGGCCGAATCAAATTTTTTTGGCCCTGTAAAATCAAACAATTGAGAATCATACACATCGGGAATATTAACAATGACATCGTTAATTGCAGTATATGCAGAGACATTAGACTCTTTTAATTCAACCGGCGGAAATGTTATTTCATTACCGGAGACTCCTCCCATTCTGATTTTCATGGAAACATTTTGCAGGATTTTAAATTTCAGGTACTCACCTTCTTTAATATAGAGCGTACCTGCGTCAGCATTCGTAAACTCACGAGCTTCATCAACAATCATTTCAAGCAATTTATCCAGATTTCTCTCTCCGGAAAGAGCGCGCCCGATATCAACAAGCTTCGTTATTAAATTTTTCAGATCTTTTGTGTAATTTTCATTCTCGTTTTTGTTTTTTATAAATATGGCTATTTTCTTATCTTCCTCGAAAATGTGTTTTTCTATCCAGTCACATACTTGCTGCCGTATTTGTACTATCAGGTTTACCGTAATATCGTGATTATTTATTTTCTTTTCTAAAGTAAGAATGTCTTTTTTAAACTGCAGATGTTCGTTCTTGTGCTTTCTCAGATCATCATAATGTTCACTCAACATTAAAAGTTCCTCATCGCGGAAATGCTTCACCACATACCACGACAGATACTCCAGCACTTCTAATGCCGCTTTCCCGCCGTTGCCCGTTTCTATTTCATCAAGAAATGCATTCATCCTTTTGAAAATTTCTTTGTGCTGTTCATCAACTGATAAAATACCAGTAGCTAAATCATCTCTCCATTGAAATTTCATGTGCCTGCCCTCACAAAATATTGTGGGTTTGTAATTGTTTTAAAATCAGGAAAACGACAGAATGATATAAGAATAAGAACGAAAAAAGTCTATCAAATACGATGGATGAGTGCAAGTGCTATATTATTAAGAACATAAAAGAATTGCATCTTGCAGTCTATGAGAAAATAACGCTTTTTTGACATCACGTCTTTTTTTTTACAAGAAAATCTTGGCATTTTTGCCAGAAATGATGATAATATTCTGGCTTTGTATCTTATCTTTTATCTTCTTCCCATTTTGGAATATAGGCATTTAAAAAACCATTTTATTATCTGCTTATCGTATTTATGGAAACCTATCTCACCGTTGTATTCATTGCATATATTTGTGTGGTAATTGCAGGATACTGGCTGGACTACCTTAATCTTTCACACTTAAAAAAAGAAGGGAACAAAATCCCTCCTGACTTTGAGGGTTATATAGACCAGGAATTACTCAATAAGACACAGCGGTACATTATTGAAAATACTAAATTCGATTTTATCAGCTCTCTTTTCCATAATGCAATTTTACTGGTATTCCTCTTCGGAGGGCTGCTTAATACTTACAATTCATGGATGGCTTCACTGAAAATGCCCTTTATTATTTCAGGATTAATCTTTTTTTTGATTTTGCTGTATGCCGATACCATCATCATGATTCCCTTCAAATGGTATCAGACTTTTGTTATTGAGAATAAATACGGCTTCACCACCTCAACTATGAAGCTATGGCTAACAGACCTCTGGAAATCGCTCCTGATAACTACCATCATTATATCTTTGATAATTTCAATAGGATTCCTCATTGTGCAGGCAAGTCCTGACCTGTGGTGGCTCTGGATCTGGTGTTTTTTCTTATGCTTCAGCATTCTTATGATGTATGTATTCCCTTATGTAATAGCGCCGGTCTTCAATAAATTTACTCCTGTGGAAGACGAATCGCTTCAGGAAGGAATACGGGGACTTATGAAAAAGGCAGGCATCACCGTAAAGAGTGTGTTTAAGATGGACGCGTCAAAGAGGACGAAACACACAAATGCGTATTTTACCGGCATTGGCAAGGTAAAAAGAATTGTCCTCTACGATACGTTGCTTGAGAAAATGGAAAAGGACGAAATACTATCGGTGCTTGCGCACGAAGCAGGACACTGGAAGAAAAAACATCTTTTAAAACACCTTATTGTTTCAGAAATAATTGCAATAATCGTAGTGTTCGTGTCGTTCAAAATAATGCAAACGGAAGGTCTCATACATCTCTTTCATTTAAAAGAAAGCACCTTTTTCGCAAAGATCGTTCTTATTGGATTTTTAGGCTCTATCGTATCATTCCCTTTTACCCCCCTTCCCCTCTATTTTTCAAGAAAACACGAATATGAGGCCGACACATTTTCCTATGACATTACAAAAGACCGCAAAAGTATGATAAGTACGCTCGTAAAGCTTTCCAAAGATAATCTTTCTAACCTCTACCCACATCCGCTCTATGCGGCTTTTCATTATTCTCATCCGCCGGTGTTAGAAAGAATAAAAGAACTTAAAGCTGAAAATAACGCATAGCGAAAATAACACACATGGGAGTATAAAAAGCAGAAAAATTTGATTGTATACGCCTTTTTATAGAATAAAAATCATTTATTTAATTTTTTCCCATTTATTATTGCATCACTCCCGACATCTTTCTGTAGTTTTTTTCTGTTAGGAAGTGTGGCAGAACGGGTAATCCGGCAATCACCGAGTCCTGTTCTTGGTTCCTTCAAAATAAGAGTAATAGAAGAAAGTTGTTTTTCACTTTAAAAAAACAATGCCGCCGAGTTTAAAAGTGGCAGATGTTCCTGCTATTCATATTACTTGTGGATACCGTATAAACCTTTTGGTTTAAAATAAACTGAAAAAACAGAATGAAAGATATATTACATAAAAATGTTTTATTAGTTGGCGCCACAACTGGTATGGCAACAAATGGATTGCTTTATTTGACCTCTTATTTATACCGTAACGGCATTAATGCTCTATGTCAATTGCGCGATAATAACACTTCCGACGATGCCTTGAAAACAAATATTTTTCGGCTCTTGATAGAACATCATCCCACATTAGTGGGTGTTAGTATAAAATGGTTTCAACATATAGCACGCGGCTTGAGAATTTGCAATCTGGTAAAAAGTTACTCGCATTCAATTAAGGTGGTTGTAGGCGGTAATACGGCATCTTATTTCCGGTATGATATTATCCATAATGAAAATGTTGATTATATCATTTGCGGGGATGGAGAACTGCCATTGTTAATGCTCTGCCAGGGGAAAGATGAAATCCCTAATTTTGTATATAAAGAACATCGTCAGGTTAAAGAAACAGGCTTCCAATATATTCATAATCATGAGAATTCCGAAAAGATATTTATTTCCGACATTGGCAAAATTGTTATTGAGAAGGATGATTTTTCTTCCTTTTCGTATCTTTATATTAATACGGGAAAAGGCTGCAACCAGAACTGTTTTTATTGCGGGGGAAGCCTACAGACACAAATTAATACGTTCAACAGGAAAGTGCCTTTTTACCGGCCTGTAAAATCCGTGCGTAAAGATATTTTGGAGTCTGTTAGATATACCGATACATTGATGTTCGATTTCGAGATAATCGGCGTCGTTCCCTATAATATCTACGAGCAATCTTTTTCGGGTATTGATCTTAAAACGAAAAATGGTTTTTTTTATTGCTGGGTGTTACCTGCAGATAATTTAATTAAGCTGTTAGCATTAACATTTAATAAAGTTCAACTTATGATTGACATAGCCAGTTTATCTGAAAACCATCGACTAATACTACGGGAAAAAGGCATGATAAAAGAACAACCTACCGATGAACAACTCTTTAATATCCTGAGACATTGTAGTGAATTCAAAAATGTGTCGGTAGGTTTCTCTTGTATCCTTGGAATGCCTTTTATGGAACATGGTGATATCGGCGCCGGGGAAGAGTGGATTAAAAATATAACAGACAATTTTCCGTCCTTCAATTTCTTGGAATTTGGCAGACTTCACGCCCAACCCGGAGCGCCAATGCTGTCAACTTACGAAGATTTTGGAATGAATGTTCCGGCTTTATCTTTTCATGACTATTACAAAGTAAGTGAAATGAATTTGGAACAGGGATCCTACCCTGACATAGGACACTTAAAATATCCTCAAATTACTTACAAGGATGAAAAGTTAAACAAAGCCATTACGCTGCATTCAAAAAACATTCTTATGATGATGCAAAGATATTATAGAGAGAAAGAGAAAACCTGCCTGTTCGGTAAGTGTTCTTTACTGATTTAATATCTATCGCGAAATGGTACTGTAGGGTTGGGGAGAATGGAATGAAACCCAACATACGGGTAATACTTGGATTTCAAAAACTGTTGCATTTCGTTTCACCTTGCTTTCCGGCAAACAAGGCATCAAACTGCCGAAATTATTATTAAACCTCATTCAGGGAGTTATTTTTTTACAATATGTGAGTAGCCAGCGCCAAACATTAAACCACTTTCACAACTCGCATGACATCCGCTACCCGATCAAATCATAAATAGCCCCTATTAAATCTACGCTAATCACAAATCAAGGTTTGACACCAGTTCCCAGCAACTCATCTTGCGAAAAAAAAAGAAAAACATGGGGTCAAACCTAATCTATTGACAATAAAGAGTTATCGTAGGTTGGGTTGAGGCGCGAAACCCAACACCCTGCGATAAATAGGGACAGCGGCTGTTTATTTTCATAAAAATGGCAGATGTCCCTATTATACTACCTATTATACTACAATTCATTTGGGATATTAATCATGTAAGAAATATCCTCTTTTCTGTCTATCACACCAAAAGTAATGGTATCCTGAAGCAATATACGTATTTTTATATTTTTTGTCAATAATTTATAAATATGCGTTGACTTTCAAGTTTTTGTTTGTTAGAAGGCAGAAACTGTATAGTAACTTGTTGGGCGGTCAGTAGGTTTTATTATTAGGCAAAGAAGGGCTGGCATGCAGAATCTTCACCTGAATATTGGCAAATGTATTTATTGTGACAATACAATGCCGCCTCTCACTAGGGAGCATATTTTGCCAAGGGGATTAGGTGGAAATGAGGCACCAACTGGATTGTCGAATGCCCTTGTGCTAAATAATGCTTCTGTAAATCTTGCCAGCAGGTTACTAAGCGAATTGAAGATGCTTGTCTTGTTGCGATGATGGGGCCTGGTCGTGCAAAGTTAGGCTTAAGGAGAAAAGATCGCTTCCAAAATACAACCTTGACCCATATTGACCTAAAAGATGGTACAAGTGTAACTCGACAAGTTGAATGGGATGATTTGCCGGGAGCAATTGTTATCCCTTCTTTTTATGAAGCGCCGATTTTGACCGGAGCTATTGCCCCCGAATTTCCTCCTTGCGATTTCCAAATTCGTATAGTGGCACCGGCTCAAACGATACCTTCAGATGCAAAGCGTATTGGTGTTTCTCTAACAGCAAATTCCAAAATGTTTGCTAGGATGTTAGCTAAAATTGGTTTGTGTATTACTGTCGCTACCCTTGGTACGCAAGGGTATAAAACGCTAGTGCGAGAACTAATTCTTAATGATTCGCATCAACATGGTCTTGTTGGTGGTTTTGCTGGAGCAAATGATGACGCTTCTAAAACAGATGATTTGCACCAAATCACGTTGAAACCAAACAACCGAATGCCGGGAGAATTCATTATTGTAGAAATTCGTTTGTTTGCAAAGTTTAATTGCCCAACAAATTACGTAGTTGTCGGGCAGTGGATGTAAAAACAAAAACGTTAAAAAAACATGGGGTCACATTTTTATGAAAATAAATAGTCCTGTCCCTGTTTATCCCACAATTCGTTCATATCCTGCATTTATTAAAAGTGAATCTTAAGCCATGTTCTCGACCAGCATCATAATCGCCTTGCTTCACATAACAGTTAATGTTGGGTTTCGCCTCGCTCTACCCAACCTACACAACTAACCACGCTTTTCCGTATCAAATCTTTTCTATTTTAAAATCATCCACCTTAATTCAAAATACAGATCTGGAAATTCATAATCCTCATCTGAATTATTCCAGCATTCCCTGATGCATATAACTGCTTTGTCTAATTCTGAGTACGCCAAAGATACAGTAAAATAATGTGCTGGGTTATCATACGTAGATGTAATGGGTAATTGAGAAAAACATGGGGTCAAACCTAATCTATTGACAATATATTATATTAGGAACATCTACCATTTTTATGAAAATAAATAGTCGCTGTCCCTGTTTATCTAAAATCTAACCTCTATTTATAACGTATTAATTTGCATTTAATTTTTAAATCCCAAGAATATGAGTCTCTGTCAATAACATCATTATTAACAATGGTGCGATAGAATACAATATTCCCTTTTTTTGTATTCGCAAATGCCACGTCCCAATATTCGATAATATTATCTGCCTTGTCATCGGGTTCTAAATAAACAATTGCAGTGGTAGGAAGATTAAATACCCAGTTTCCTGATTCAACGGTTGCCAATACTTGATGGGGAATTTTGTTTCCAAGTGCTTTAATATCATAACGCTCTGTTATGCCCTCACCAGCCTTGACAAGGACACTTTCCAATTCCAAATCTTCTGTAATTCTATCAAACACATCAATATCATCTGCAAAAACAATAGTTACAGGAATTGCGACTATTGCCATCAATATTAAAAATATCATTATTTTTTTCATATCAATTCCTCCACAATTTTTAGAATAATGTTAAATTGCCCTTAGAATAATCACTTTTCTTCCAACACCATCTCAATTTCTTTCTCCTCTCCTTCTTTCAGGTTTACGGTGTATTTTGATTTATTGTAGTCTTTTTTCTTTGCGACAATCTTATACGTGTCGGCGTCGGGAAAAAACATGGGGTCAAACCTAATCTATTGACAATAAAGAATTTTTCCCTTTAAGTGGCGAAATAGGTACAGCTACCATTTTTATGAAAATAAATAGTCGCTGTCCCTGTTTATCTGATGCGTTTCGTATCTCAGCGCATTAGCATTATTGTCTGAGGTATCTTGAGAAATATTGATCAATCTCTGGTCGTAGTTCAATTCCAACTTTCTCAAATATGTTAAGTAGTTGTTGATATGCTCCTTGTCCCCCGAGAAAATCCCAAAACTCATCAGCTACTTTCAATTCGTTCTGTAAATCTAACATTCCTCTCATTGTCCAACGATTGTATGGTTGAGGTTCATAAGGGTTATAAGGTATTGCAACGAATGTTTGAATATTTGCAGAAGGGTTTATTGCCAGTGTTGCTGCAACCCATTCTAAAAGCGTTCGCTTAAATTCTTTAAAGCCGCCAGCATTAGGTTTTGCAGTTTTAATATCAAAAAGAAATATTGCGTCATCATGTCCAACAACTTTCACATCAACTTTTGCGGGTCTAACTGTCCGCATTTCACCGCTTTGGCAGACTTGTCTAATAGCATGTATTTCTTCAGGTTTGTTAGGTGACATAGTGGCGGTTGCTAAACCATCCATGATATTTTGAATCACGCTGTGAGCTTGTGAAGAAATTTGTGTTCCTGCTACTTGTTGCGATGTGGCAGATTGAAAGTTTGCTGATGCTAACGCTTTAGCAACGGGTTCAAAAATGCTCGTTCCAAAATTGGTGTTGAGAGATTGTATGAAAGAAAATATAGCCATGCGGTCTTTCCCCAACAATCGGGTATGAAAAGGCATAGAAGCTGGCTCTGGATTATAGCTTTGAAATTTATTCCGTAAACTATTTCGTAAAACAGTTTCAACATTTTGTATTTGTTCTGTTGTTAGTGCCATTACTTTTCCTTTAAATGGAAAATGATTTCTGAATATGCTCCCTTGTCCTTCTCAGTGCGGTTTAATACAGGTCGTTTGAAGTGATTTACGATTTTCATTCCTACATTTTCTGCAATGGTTGGATACATATTGAATTTGTCATTTGCCACTAAGAAAATGTCATAATCATTGGCGAGGAATTTTTTGTTGTTATTCAAAACATCGCTGATACCTTGAATGTAACTCTGCTTTGCTTCTCTGCCTTGCCCTCTGAATAGAGGTCCAATTTCCAGTTCATCTTTACGCTTAAACCCGAAAAGATCATAAGCGTAAGCATGTTGTTCGTGGTAGTTAATTAATCCGACATAAGGTGGGGATGAAAAAATACCTTTTATTTTTTGCTTCTCTGCTAACTCTGCGAAAGCAGAATTTTTCTTTCGTAGCTCTGTAAAAATATCAATCGTTCTGCTATCGCCTGTCAAGCAAACCTGAAAAGTTTGTGTTCTTAATTTATCAAATTCTGCGATGCGTTTAACCGCATCCTTTGTGTATGTTTCCCACCATTTGAGGATTGAGAAAAGCGGTTTGCACATTTTGCCGTGCTTCGCACAATAATAAGTAGCAGTAATTGGCTCTAAAAGCGTAGCAAGGTCGGCATGAGTAGTTGCTCTGCAACTACGAATCGTCCTACTTAAAATAACGGTGATTATTTTTTTCGTATCAGAATTACTAATTTTTTTGATTTCGCCGAAAACAAATTCAATTTCTTCCCGAATGTGCTGTGAATACCATTTGTCTAGAAAGCTGTTGGCTTTGTCTTGTCGAAGCTTGATGTTGTATTTCTTAACGAGTTGGTTATAAATGGGTAAAAATTCCTTTTCTTTTTCTGATCCATATTGCGCCTCATCAATTTCTCCTTGCCTTAGTCGGTATTTGTATTCGGGAACAGGAAAATTTTCGTTGTTAAAGTCATAAAGCGCTTGTAAAAGTTTTTTCTCAAATTCAAGTGTGTGGGAATCCCTCAAAAACTCTTTCAATGATTTTGTGATACGGCTAATTTCAGTTTGCACATCAACCAAATTATATTTCATCACCTTGCAATTACCAATTAAAGCATTGAAGGCAGAAACATCAATACCGATAGCATGTATTCCAAGTTCGCAACTCTGAACTATTGTTGTACCACTACCTGAAAATGGGTCAAGTATAATGTCACCTTTGTTGAAATAGCTTTCGGTTTTGAATTTGTCTGTATGGTCGTCAAGAAAATACTCAACGAGTTGCGGTATGAATTTGCCTTTGTATGGGTGAAGTCGGTGAACATGCTTGGTTGTTTCAGCCTCTTTGTATTGGTCAAATGACAAAGCCCAGTTCAAATCATTGCCAAGCTGGTCTTTCCAGGAAATTTCTCTGTGCCCATTATAGGATTCGTAATAGGTTAATAAATCCTGCTTTGAAACTTGAGTCGAGCCATTGCCTCCAATTTTCTTTATTCGCCCGTATTGAATAAGATAGGAAATATTAGAAGCTGTAACATTTTTGCCTATGTGATTTGTTGCCCATTCACTTGCTTCTTTTATTGTCAGTAATTCTCCAGTCGCACTCATTGTTACTCTCGATTGTTAGTACCTAAGGTAGATGTTAAAAATAAATCTATAAACTTCCATGCTAAACGAAACATGGGGTCAAAACGAAACAAAAAGAAACATGGAGTCAAACCTAATCTATTGACAATAAAGAGGTTTTCCCTTTAAAAGATTATACATTTAACAGTTTTGATTACAAGGATATATTGGGGATTGATTACAATTCAGGTAAATCATTTTACCTGCATAGTAACTATTCGCCGGAGAGCGTTTTATTGCACTGGTTATAGAGGAACCTCGATAATAGGGACAGCTACCATTTTTATGAAAATAAATAGTCGCTGTCCCTGTTTATCTCATGGAATAATAGTGCGGTGCAGAAACTGAGTTTTCTGAGGAGTGATGTAAAAATGCGCTTAAAATTTTCTGTATACTTTTTGTATACTTCACAAGAGAAAACAAGGGATAACACCGTGTAAGATGTTACCCCTTGAATAGGCTTCTAAGTCAACAACAAAGCACTACAGACATCAACAGATAAAAAAACATGCCCATTAAATTGTATGGGGTTCAAGAGGTCGTGGGTTCAAATCCCGCCACCCCGACCAGTAATGGCAAGGATTTACAACTTTTTCCCCATTCCTCTTTTTCATCAACTGTGACCAAATTGTGACCTGACTCTAAAATTTGTACCCCTTCTTTAAGACTATCAGGGCAATGATGCGCATATCTCTGTGTCATTTCTATAGAATGATGACCGAGTAATTTTGATATTTTATAGAGGTCTATGCCCCTTTGAACTAATCGGGTCGCAAAGGTATGCCTTAGATCATGGAAATGAAAATTTTCTATTTTTATTTTTTGCCACTTCTATAACCTCTTTATCTGAAATACCTCGAAAGTCTTCCAAAATACTAATTACTTTATAGTTTTTATCTCTGAGGTATTTAACTATCCGATAATCGACATTTTCATCCGCAATAATACTACGTTGCAATGAGTTCTTCATGAGATATTACATCCGCAGAGTAAGAAAGCGCTGCCAAAATGTCTTCTTTGGTCAAATGGGGATATGCCACCAATAAATCTTCTATCGTCATGCCTTCAGAGAGTTTTTTCAAAATGATTTCAACTGTAATCCTGGTTCCTTTGATTATCGGTTTACCCAGCATTATATTTGAATCTGCTATAATTCTTTCCTTATAGTCCATAAATGCCCTCCTTAACCATTTTTTAAATTGTTTCTCTTAATATTACTTTATAGCAAAAGAATTTTATCATCATGTTTTATTGCTGTCAAAGAGCAAGTTTTGCTTATCTAATATTTGGGAGGAATACACAAACGAATAAAACATGCTGTTATATTACTATGTTTCAAAATTTATACTACTTAATAATAATAAATATTTGATACAAAATTTCTGCGTTTTTTCTGTTTATTCACTGTGACCAAATTGTGACCGAACACTGCGAAATCGAAAGGAATGAAAAGGAACGAGCAGAAAAATATCTATGTTGTAAGATTTTATGATATAAACAATTACAGTCGCAACAGACACAAAGCCAGTTGGTTATAAAAATTGCTAAAAATGACCTTTAAAGAAATGGCATTCAAAAGGTCAGGGGTTCGAATCCCTTCATCTCCACCAGTATTTACAAGGGTTTTCAGGAATTTGATACTACCTGTTTTTTCTCAACTGTAGTCAAATTGTAGTAAAATAGCGACGCAACCTTTTTATAATTTTTCTACCCAATTGTGCTGGCATTCTAAACACTCTTTATCATTTCCATTTTCTTACTTAGACATTCCCAAAACTTTTTGTAAAAATCCAAAAGAGACCATGACTCGTTCCAAAGCTCCGGCTTTGGAACGCCTGGCTGGCAGGAAATTGCTTTAGAAGCCCTGTCTGCCATGCCTGGCAGCCGACAAACCGGCAGGGGCAGGTTCGCTTCTCATAACTGGAAGCATGAGCTTCCTTCACAATTATGTTCCCAAGCAGGAACTTGGGAACAAGAATGAATGAACAAACCCAAAAAAGTGGTTCGGATGCTACAGATAACAGGGAATTTGAAATTTTTTGCTTTTTGTGTAACACCGATTGCTCCCTTTTCTACTTCATTTACATATAGGGATATATATATTCGCAGAAATTCAGGCAAGAAAATCTCATCCCTAACCCATGATTCCAGATCGTACCTTCGTCATACTCTGAATCAATATGATATTAAATAAATTTTTTGTTTTTTTCACAAAAAATCAATATATAGTATTGATATTTTAAAAAAGATATTATATATTGTGCAAAAATTGCTATTGCTCTTTTTTATAAAAACCACCTTTCCGAATAATTTATCGTTTTTCCCCTCTTCATTTTATATAGAATACGTTTTTAAAAAGTGAGAAATTTATGAAATACCTTACTACCGCACAAAGAGTTTTTCCTTTCTTTGCAATTGTATTTGTAATTTTTCATTTCGTCTTAATGCCACAATCTTACGGTTCATGGGAATCAGCAACGGTCGATAGTAATGATAAAGTTGGCACTTTCAACTCTCTCAAAACAGATAACGCAGGCAATGTATACATCAGCTACTATGATTCAAACAACAATGACCTCAAATATGCAACAAATTCTTCCGGCAGTTGGGAAACTTCCGCGATCGACAGCGAAGGCGACGTCGGGAAATACTCATCTCTCGCACTTGATAGCTCCGGAAATGTACATATCAGTTATTATGACACCAACAACCTTAGTCTCAAATATATTACCAACAAATCCGGCACATGGACATCTTCAACCGTAGACACAGAAGGCGACGTCGGGAAATACTCATCTCTCGCACTTGATAGCTCCGGAAATGTACATATCAGTTACTATGATAATGACAACGGCAACCTGAAACATGCCACCAATGAATCCGGTGATTGGGCTACTACTTCAGTGGATAGCAACAACAGTGTTGGAAAACACACCTCCATAGCAATCGACAGTTCTGATGTTGTTCACATTAGTTATTATGACGAAACCAACAGAAAACTCAAATACGCAAAAAAATCAGGCGGAAACTGGACAACAGAATCAATAAGCGACTCCAGCAATGTGGGACAATACACAGCCATTGCTGTCGATAGCGCCGGCAACGTTTACATAACTTACTACGACGACACCAATAACGATCTTAAATACGCCACAAATAATTCAGGAGAATGGGTAACCTCTACAATAGACAGCGATGGTGATATCGGAGAATACAACTCCATAGCTCTTGACAGTTCAGGATATGCGCATATCAGCTATTATGACAGCGATAACAATAATCTGTTGTATGCCACCAATAACTCAGGCACATGGGAAATTTCAACAATTGACGGCAACGGGATTACCGGTGGATATACTTCCCTATCGGTTGACAATGAAAATACCATACATATCAGTTATTATGACGTTGAAAACAATCATCTGAAATACACTACAAGTGCAATTATTGTTTCTTCCTCTCCAACGCCTACATCAACCCCGACATCAACGGCAACTTCCACCCCTACCCCAACATCTGCTTCAGCCGAAACATGGGTAATTAAGACAATCGACAGTGATGGTACGGTAGGATTATATAGTTCTATCGACATTGACAACTCCGGCAACCTGCATGTCAGTTATTATGATGATAGTAACGATGATCTCAAATACGCAACAAATGCTGCCGGAACATGGGTAACCACAACTATTGACACCGAAGGAGATGTTGGCGAATATTCTTCCCTTGGTGTAGACAGTTCCGGATATATACACATCAGCTATTATGACAACACCAATAATACCCTAAAATATATAACAAATACGTCAGGAACATGGTCTGCCACTACCGCTGATAACGACGGAGACGTCGGCAAATATAACTCACTCGGAGTGGATAGTTCAGGAAACGTTCATATAACTTATTATGACGATACAAATGATGATTTAAAATATACTACCAATGAATCCGGTGAATGGGATTCTACCACAGTAAACAGCACCGGAATTATCGGGAAATTTACCTCTCTGGCAATTGACAGTTCAAACAAGGTGCATATCAGCTACTTTGACGACACAAATGACGCCCTTAAATACACTACAAATGAATCCGGGAACTGGGTAAAATACACCGTTGACAGTTCTGACGATGTCGGACAATTTACTTCAATAGGTATTGACAGTTCAGGCAATGCACATATCAGTTATTATGATATGGACAATGACGCTTTAAAATATGCAAACAATGAATCCGGCTCCTGGGTTGCCGCCACTGTTGATGCCAATGGAGTGGTTGGAGAATATACATCTATTGGAGTAAACAGTTCCGGAAGTGCATTCATTTGTTATTATGATTCAGACAAAAACAACCTTAAATATGCCACCAATGAATCCGGCTCGTGGGAAACAACCACCGTGGACAGCAATGGCGACGTTGGCCTGTATACCTCGATGGCATTGGATTCTTCCGGAAACGTTCATATCAGTTATTACGATAACACAAATGATATAATCAAATATGCCACAAATAAAACAAAAGACTGGGCAGGCACTACCGTGGAAAGCACAGACTATGTTGGGAAATACACCTCACTGGGAATTGATAGTTCAAACAATGTGCACATCAGTTGTTATAATGAAACAAACGGAGACCTTATCTACACTACAAATACTTCCGGGGAATGGATAACGACCACAATAGACAGCGATGACGATGCCGGTGAATTTTCCTCCCTCGCAATTGATTATTCCGGGAATATACATATCTGCTACTATAATGATACAAACAACTATCTTAAATACATCACAAATAAATCCGGGGAATGGGAATCTTCGGTAGTTGACAGCACTGACGATGTAGGCAAACATTGCTCCATTGCGATTGACAGTTCGGGCTATGCGCACATCAGTTATTCTGACGATTCCAACGACGACCTCAAATACGCAACAAACGAATCGGGTTCATGGACAGCAACTTCTATAGACAGCGAGGGAGATGTCGGATGGTACACTTCTGTTGCAATAGACGGTTCTGATACAATTCACATCAGTTATTACGATGACTCAAATGATAATCTCAAATATGCCACCAATCAATCCGGCTCATGGACAACGACCACAATAGACAGTAGCGATGACGTTGGCAAGTACACCTCCATAGGAATTGGCAGTTCAAACGCTATACACATCAGCTACTATGACGATACCGGAGAAAACCTTAAATATGCAACAAACGAATCAGGAAGCTGGTCGATGACCACGGTAGAAAGCGACAATGACGTTGGCCAATATACATCATTGGTCATTGACAGTTCCGGGAAAATACATATCAGCTATTACGACAACACAAACGACAACCTTATGTATTCAACAAATAAAACGGGAGAGTGGGTAACAACCACGTTGGACAGTGATGGTGATGTGGGAAAATATAACTCTATGGGTATTGACATTTCGGGAGATTTATACATTAGCTATTATGATGAAACAAACGCCGATCTTAAATATATTACCTATACTACATCCACCGCAACAATAATCGCATCACCAACAACTACACCCTCATCAACACCGACTTCAACACCAACACCTTCTCCTGCATCCACCATAACGGCAACACCATCATCTACTCCAACAGCAACACCATCGCCATCGCCTACATTAACAGAAACACCAGCACCGTCTCCCACCCCCTCACCGGAAACAACCCATACAACAACAGCAACCCCAACACCTTCCCCCACGGTTACGCCTGCAGAGGAATTGAAGGGCAGGATATCCGGATACGTTTATGCCTCAAAAGGCAATCCTGTTAAGTCAGCAAAAACAAAACTTAAACTTAAAAAATCAAAAGCGCTCAATACAAAGACCGATGAAACCGGTTTCTTTGAATTTGAGGATTTAAACGTGGGGACGTATACGCTTACCGTAAAGAAAAAGGGCTATAAAAAATCGAAACAAAACATAAAGTTAGATACCGGCGAAGAAAAAGAACTTGAAATCGTGTTGAAGAAAGAGAAGGCAAAAAAGGGAGAATAAAATATCACCAACGGCTGAATATACCTTACGAGTTTACAAATTAAGAAATTACAATTTGTAAACTCGTAAGTATAGTTATCAAAACAACTTCTTTTTACACCCCATCCGCAAGCCACCATCTTCTAATAATACGAAACATACGCTTTCTTTACAATTGTACCTGGAAAACAAGGAGTAAAAAGGAATTTACAATTAATCAGGTCTTCGGCAACTTTTAACAGAGGGTGGGCATCCGCTCCTGTTGGGAAACAATTAAAAACGGGAGCATTCCCAATTTTTTGTAAATCAAAATAAAGCCGACCATAAAGGATCGGCGCTACCATGCAATATGTGTCGTAGCGCGGGTGGTTTATCCCCCGCATAATACCTCCACATTTTACAAAAAATTGGGAATGCTCCCATTAAAAACTCAGTTTTCACATTCACCTCAAAATCAACATCGACTGACGTGCGATTTCGAGCACCTTTGCAGGAAATATCCCTAATTGGACAGTGCCTATAATTGATATGATTATTGAAACAAAAATAAACGGCGAGAGGGTAAGAGGCTGAAATTCTCTTTCGGGATCACGCATGTACATTACTACTGTTACCCGTAAATAATAAAAAACGGCAATGACGCTATTAATCACTCCGATAATTGCCAGCAATACATAACCTGATTTTATAGCGGAACTGAAAATATAAAACTTCCCCATAAAACCGGCAGTGGGAGGAATACCTGCCATGGAAATCAAAAAAATCGTCATGGCAATTGCAAGACGAGGATGTTTGAAGGCTAAACCGGAAAAATCCTTAATCTTCAAAAATCCATCTTCTTTCTGACTTACTACAATGATAATAGCAAACGCACCCATATTCATAAACAAGTACGCAAGAAGATAAAATAAAATGCCCGAAACACTCATGTCATTCGCAGCCACCAAGGCAATCAGGAGATATCCTGCGTGGGCAATGCTGGAATAAGCAAGCATGCGCTTAATATTAGTCTGAGTCAATGCCATAATGTTACCGGCTGTCATGGTCAATACGGCCAATATCCAGATGGCCTTCTCCCAATCCTGATGCATATGACCAAATGCGGTATAAAATATTCTCAGAAAAACGGCAAATCCTGCGGCCTTCGGCCCTACCGCCATAAATGCCGTTATTGCCGTTGGCGCCCCTTCATAAACATCAGGAACCCATGCATGGAAGGGCACAGAAGCAATCTTGAACCCTATTCCTACCATAATCAATCCCATGCCGGCCAACATAAGCGGGTCTACAACACCTCCCTTGCCTGCAATAAAAACAGCAATCTGTCTTAAACTCATTGTTCCGGTAGCGCCATACACAAGGGCAATGCCATACAGTAAAAAACCCGTAGAAAAGGCGCCAAGTAAAAAATATTTTAAAGACGCTTCGTTTGAAGTAAGCCTTGTGCGTTTCATACCTACAAGGATATAAATACTTATCGACATAATTTCAAGGCCGATGAAGATATTCAGCAAATCCGCCCCTGAAGCCATAAGTATCATACCAATGGTGGAAAACAATATCAGAGTATAATATTCTCCGTAATTTATGTTTTCCCTCTGAACATAGTTTTTGGAAATAAGGATGGTAAGTCCGGCGCACAATAGAAAAACAAATTGGAAAAATATCGAATAGTTATCAATTGTATACGCGCCGTAAAAAGAAAAAAGCGTTGTGCCTGCAAAATTTCTCGATACAAGAGCGGCTACTGCGACTCCTATTAATGACAGATACGCCAAAAAATTCTTTTCTCCCATTTTCCGCGAAGAAATGATATCCACCATTAATACGATCATCCCGAAACCGGCAAGTACGAGCACCGGCAGGATGCTTAAAATATTAAACGTCATTATTGAAGTATTTGGCATGTAAAACTCACCTTAATTAAAACGAAACACAAAAAGAGCGCCCGCGATTACCACTCAGTTTCTTTCTCCGGAACTATGTCAATTTTCGGAACACTATTATCGTGAGTGGAGTCGGGATTCTCCTGTTTTTTGGCATTTGACGTAACGTGAATTTTCCCCTCAACCTGTTCCAGAAGATGTTTAACGGAACTATCCATCTTTCTCAAAAACGAGTCAGGATAAATCCCTATCCAGAATATCATCAGTATAATGGGTATCATCGCCGCCAGCTCTAGTTTGTTCACATCTTTCAATGTTTTATTCTCTTCATGAGTGATAGTGTGAAACATGACTCTTTGAAACATCCATAACATATATACGGCAGCAAGAATTATCCCTGAAGTGGCAATTGACGCATACAAAATACGCGATTTAAACGTTCCCACCAAAATAAGAAATTCCCCGACAAATCCGTTAAGTCCGGGGAGACCTATGGAAGAAAACGTCACTATCATAAACAGCGTTGCAAAAACAGGTATCTGCTTCGTCAATCCTCCAAACTCTGAAATTAAACGTGTGTGCCTTCTTTCATAGAGCATACCAACGACAAGGAAGAGCGCGCCGGTGCTCAATCCATGGTTTATCATTTGAGTTATACCTCCTTCAATACCCTGAATATTGAAGGCAAATATCCCCAGCATAACAAATCCCAAATGGCTTACACTGGAATACGCGACAAGTTTTTTAAGATCATCCTGCACCATTGCAACCAACGCCCCGTAAATAATGCCTACTATTGCCATCCAGGAAATAACAGGAATAAAGGCGTGGCTTGCTTCCGGAAAGAGAGGCAGACAAAATCTGACGAAGCCATATGTACCCATTTTTAATAATACCCCTGCCAGAATAACGCTTCCCGCGGTTGGCGCTTCGACATGGGCGTCCGGTAGCCATGTATGCAAGGGAAACATAGGTACTTTTATTGCAAAAGCCAGGAAAAAAGCTAAAAAAAGCCAGAACTGAACAGCGTACGAAATATCCATACGATAAAATTCTAACAAGTTAAACGTATATTCGCCCGTTGCTCTATAATTAAGGAAAAACAGGCCAATTATGGCAAGCAGCATAAACACACTGCCTGCCATTGTGTAAATGAAGAATTTTACCGCGGCATAAATTCTCCTCTGTCCACCCCATATACCAATAATGAGGTACATCGGTATGAGCATGAGTTCCCAAAATACATAAAATAAAAATACATCCAGAGAAACAAACACCCCTACCATGCCCGTCTCGAGCACCAGCATAGCAACCATGTATTCTTTCACGTTACGTTCTATATTCCATGAGGCCAATATGGTTATTGGGGTAATAAATGTCGTCAATAGCACCAGGAAAAGGCTGATGCCATCGATGCCAAGATGATAAAAAATGCCAAACGATGGTATCCAGCGTAGTTTTTCGACAAACTGCATATCATACGTGTTTGCATTAAAAATGAAGTATAATGGAAGAGAAATCAGGAACACGACTATTGAGACAATGAGAGATGTAACTCTGATCAATTCTTTATGCCGTGAATCGATGGAAAGAATAAAAATAACCCCCACAATCGGGAGAAAAGTGATTAATGTAAGAATGGGCAAATTCATTTGAATGTTTCCGGTATTATTTATTTTTCAAATCAGTCGTCATGTTGCGTTAGCAACACCCTGAAACGATGAAAATTGGATTTCTAACCATATAATGTGTCACACCAGTACTTATGCTATTTTTCTGTGTTTTATTTTCGAGTCAGGAATTCGTAGCCTTTTTCTTTTTTGTCAAATGTAATAAAAATTCTTCACTTACTTCGCAAATACACGATATTGCCTTTTATTCATTCGATTGTTACCTGGCAACTACTCTCTCCTGCAGCTTTTGAGTGCCGCAGAATAGTAGTCAAGCAGCGAAAATTATTAACCCCCTTATTCTGCATTTAATTTCTTCAATATCTTTTTGCTAATGGATCCTTAATTTCATTGTGGCGGGGGACCGCCTCGATAACACCGTTTTTCGGATTGATCCAAAGGGAATGAGACTTACCCTCCCGCTTTAAATAACAACCGGCAATTCTCAATCTCCGCTCCAAATCACGCCGTTTCATCCAATCAATACCTTTTCTTGTATTGCGTCTTCGGGCAATCCGCGAAGAATGTCCTGCCTGCGGTCTTCCAGAATCAATTCAATAGCTTCTCGCAGGTTATTTTTCGCTTCCTCTATTGTTTCACCTTGCCCATTCGCACCAGACACCTCTGGACAAATAGCCCAGTATCCACCTTCAGGCGCTGGTTCAATAATTGCCGTGAATTCAGCTTTCATAATCCACCTCCTTTTGCAACATATTTACCCCTGTAAAAAGGTATCACCATATTGCACTATATTATTTTCTTGAAATTTATAATAGCTTCATCACTGACTATATCCTGTTTTGCAAGTTTTTTTCTCATTCAAAATCTGATTCACTCTTTTTTTATAAAACCTGAAAACCACAAACCTCATTTATTCAACCACGTGGTCAGTATAAGGATAAAAATACAGCCAACTACAATATAAAACGCGTAATTACGCACATACCCTGTTTGCAGGAGACGAAAAACATTACTTGTTCCGGTAAAGAAGCGGGCAACGCCGTTAACGGAACCATCGATCATCATCGCATCAACCCGCTTCCATAACTGAACAGAGATTTTCTTAATAGGGTTGACAAATACGGCATCATATATTTCATCAACATAATACTTGTTTAACAAGACTTTATAAGGCAAGGCAAAACGTTCTGCCAGTTTCTTCGGAAGTTCCTGTCTTTTTACATACATTTGATATGCAAGCCAAATTCCTCCTATTGCAATAAGTGTCGAAACGACCATCATAAGTGAAGGAAGTCCGATACCATGGTGGGAGCTTGCTTCGGAACCGTGCATTTCGTTGTGACCATGTCCTCCAAATACCGGAGACAGAAAATGATTCAAAGCGCTTGCGCCAGGAAGTCCCAAGAATCCACCAACTATGGAAAGACCTGCCAGTATCATTAACGGAACCGTCATGTTTCGGGGAGATTCGTGCAAATGTTCTTTGACATGATGATCAACCCGTGACTCTCCATGAAACGTCATAAACAACAGACGAAACATATAAAATGCCGTCAAAAACGCGGCAACTGCTCCTATTGCCCAATAAATAACATTCCCCTTAACAAATGCCTCCAGCAAAATTTCATCTTTGCTGAAAAATCCCGCAAAAGGAGGAATACCGGCAATAGCCACCGTGCCTATGAAAAAGGTTTTGTACGTAACCGGAATATGATTTTTTAATCCACCCATTTTTCTCATGTCTTGTTCACCGGACAGGGCATGGATAACGCTTCCCGATCCAAGAAACAATAACGCTTTAAAAAACGCATGCGTCATCAGGTGAAAAATGCCTGCCGTAAATGCTCCAACACCGCAGGCAAGGAACATGTATCCTAACTGACTGATTGTTGAATAAGCCAGGACACGCTTAATATCATTTTGCATGAGTCCGATTGAAGCAGCAAACAACGCCGTAGCGGCGCCAATGCTTGCCACGATAGTCATTGTAAAAGGTGATAACATATACAACACGTTGGAACGGGCAATCATATAGATTCCTGCCGTTACCATTGTGGCGGCATGGATAAGAGCGCTCACAGGAGTGGGGCCTTCCATAGCATCCGGCAGCCAGGTATATAAAGGTATCTGCGCAGATTTTCCCGCCGCTCCCATAAACAAGAGAAGCGTAATTATCGTTATCGTAACATCCCCTATGGCAAATTTCCCATGGGAGGCAGCATTGAAAACTTCAGTAAAATCAATGCTATGGAACGTCAGAAATATCATCATAATTCCCAAAGCAAAACCAAAATCCCCGACACGATTGACGACAAAAGCCTTTTTCGCCGCATCGGAAGCGGATTTCTTTTCAAACCAGAATCCTATTAACAGGTAAGAACATAATCCAACGGCCTCCCAACCGACAAACATAAGAAGGAAATTATTGCTTAAAACCAGCAATAACATTGAGAAGGTAAACAAATTGAGATAACTGAAATAGCGGTGATATCCTTTGTCTTCATGCATGTATCCTATCGAATAAATATGAATAAGGAATCCTACCCCCGTAACAATAAGACTCATAAGAGAGGATAATGGGTCTGCCTGAAACCCGGCTGCCGCGTTGAATGATCCCGACTGAATCCAACTGAACAGGTGTTTTTCAAAAATACGCTGTTCCGGCGGCAAGGCAAGAAGCCCGCTGAAAACAAGTATGGAAACGAAAAAGGACAAACCTATAGCCCCGCAGGCAATATACCCTACCGATTCTTTACGCAATCGTCTGCCGAATAACCCATTAATTGCGGAACCAGCTAAAGGAAATAATAAAATAAATGCTACAAGATCAAGCATAGTCCCCTACCACTTCATGATATTCATATTATCAACATTAACGGTATCTTTATTCCTGAACATGGCAATAATTATTGCCAACCCGACAGTAGCCTCCGCAGCGGCAACCGTCATGGAAAAAAATACAAACATCTGCCCTTCCATAGAGTGCAGAAAATGAGCAAATGCCACAAACGATAAATTTACCGCATTCAGCATAAGCTCTATGCACATAAAGATTACGATTGCGTCTCTCCGTATGAGCACACCAACAACCCCGATGGAAAATAATATCGCACTCAAAACCAGATAATGGGTTAACGTAATCATCTCACACTTTCCTTTTTGCTAATATGATAGCCCCAATAACAGCCACAAATAACAGAATAGAAGTCATCTCAAAAGGCAAAAGATAATCGGTGAATAATAATTTGCCTATTAATTGTGTATGCCCTATGCTTTCAACCTTTGCGGATGTATACTCCCCTTCTTTCCCCTGGAATATTTTCGATTTGATAGTTAAGCCCATGACTACAAGCAACACAAAGCCCAGAATCATCGCCGGTATTCGCTGAAAAGGCAAGTCATCTTTCTGCTTTTGTTCCACATTCACCATTAATAACATAATAACAAAGAGAAAGAGAACCATAATTGCCCCCGTATAGACAATTACCTGCACTGCTGCAATAAACTGAGCCTCTAGCAATACATAAAGCACCGCAATATTAATAAAAGAAAAAACCATGTATAAGGCACAAAATACAGGATTTTTCTCAAATATAAGGTAGAGTGAAGCGACAACAGAAGTTGCCGCCATAACATAAAACAAGTATGGTTCCATTATAGTTTTATCACCATGCTATGATTTTCTTCTTCTGGCGGATTCCAGCAATTTCTCTTTATCTAAAATCCCGCTATTCCTGGCGGTGGCAAGTTCAAATGAATCTCCCAGAAGAATAGCCCTTTCAGGACAAGCCTCTTCACAAAAACCACAAAATATACACCGGAAAGAATCCAGTTCATACATTTTCGGATATCTTCTAAAGTGTTCATCTTCTGCGCCTTCTATGGAAATGCATTGAGAGGGGCACACTTTGGCACACAAGCCGCACGCAACACATTTTTCCCGTCCATCCTCCCCTATCTGCAGTTCCGGCAATCCCCTGAATCTTTTCGCAAGCCTTGGCCTCGTATCAGGGTAACTTTCGGTAACACACGTAAACGGATTCAAAAACCGTTGAAATGTAAGCGCCAGACCTTTAATCAATGGTAAAATCATAATCCCCGAATCACCATGACAAGCCCTGTAATCAAAATATTAAACAATGAAAGAGGCAGCAAAAATTTCCAGCCCATATGCATCAACTGGTCATACCGAAGCCTTGGGAATGTAGCTCTCAGCCAAATAAAGCCAAAAAGGCAGAATGACAGCTTCAGCATAAACCATACAACTCCGGGTAAAAACGGCCCATGCCAGCCACCGAAAAAAAATGTTACCGCAATGGCAGACACCGTTATCATATTCGCATACTCAGCCATAAAGAACATGGAAAACTTCATGCTGCTATACTCGGTATGATAACCGGCAACCAGTTCCGTCTCTGCCTCAGGAATATCAAACGGACACCGGTTTACCTCCGCTATGGCGCTGATGGAATAAATGAGAAATCCCAGCGGCTGCAAAATAAAATTCCACATTTTTGATTGGGCATTCACAATATCCACCATGCTCAATGATCCGGTCATCATAATAACCCCGATGAGAGAAAGTCCAATCGTTAACTCATAGCTTATCATCTGAGCAGAGGAACGTATTCCCCCCAGCAATGAATATTTATTGTTCGACGACCATCCGGCCATGACAATGCCATAAATACCCATTGAAGAAACCGCAAGAATATAAAGGATTCCTACATTAATATCGGTAATTACCATATCGATACGATAACCAAAGATATTGATTGCTTCTCCAAAGGGAATAACGGCAAATGTACACATTGCCGGAACTAATGCCATCACCGGGGCAAGCACAAAAAGTATTTTTTCCGCTTTCTCAGGAATAATATCTTCCTTAAACAAAAGCTTTATGCCATCGGCAATAGGTTGCAGCAAACCATGAAACCCGACACGCATAGGGCCAAGACGCACCTGCATGTGCGCCAATACCTTCCTCTCAAGCCAGATCATTGAGACAATCATTAATTGCACTGCATTAAAGACAATGAAAATCTTAACTGATGCAATTATGAGAAAAATAAGTAATTCTTTATCCACCTGAAACCTCTTCGCGTACCATTCTTTGTCCGCAACATTCTAATATTCCTGTTGTTTCAGACACAACATTTATCTTTTGTCCGCAAATCTCGCATATAAAATGAACGCCGTCCTTGGGCTTTGGATATGCCGACGTCCAGACAGACATCATATCTTTTGTCCCAACCGGAGTCATTTCCTTTCCGCAACATACAAGCACCCCAAAACCTTCTTCAACCACTACGATCTTTTGCTTGCATATTTCGCAGAAAAACGTTTGTCCTTTTTTGGCCACGTATATAACCTCAATAATGCATTTAAATCCGGATTATCGCGGGTTCACCTTTGCACAGTAAACCCCATATTTTATAGTGTTTTGATCCTCACCTATTAAGGGGAGTCTTTGAACGTTTTCAAATCTTTTATAAAACTCGGCAAATATACCCATTATCAATTCGTATAGTTCCCATTTATCTTTACATTCAAGTATCTTATCTACATAAGGTTTATGATGGAACCTATTAGGGCTTTTGATAAATATTTCTTCACGATCCCTGTAATCTCCCGAATATTCTTTTTATTCATCCAACCGGCGGCATCCGCCAACTGTCCCCTGCTGGCGGGGGTTAGGGGGTGGAGCGGAACGCCCCATTGCTTCAACTACCCTTTCAATTCTTTCCACGACACCGCTCATATTTTTCAAAACATCCTCATCGGTAAATCTGATTACTTTGAATCCAGCGTTCTCCAAGTCGCGGGTTTTCCGTTTGTCTTTTTCACCGGTTTCGTCACACTGGTGCGTTATCCCGTCCACTTCAATCACCAGCTTTAATTCCTTACAGAGAAAGTCTGCTATATATTGCAGCGCCGGCCTTTGCCTTCTGAATCGATACCCCATCATCTGTCCGGCACGCAAGGCGTATTTCCACAGACACGCTTCAGCCTTCGTCATTTCTTTCCGCAAATTGTTTGCAAACGGGCGTAATTTTTTATCGTAAGCGTAATTGTTTGTTGTGTTAGCTTTCAATTTCCATTCCCCTGAGTATTGCCAGAAACAACTCCACCCCCTGCGATTCCGCCAACGGGAGAAATCCACCCCCTACCCCCGCCAGCGGGGGACAATGGTTTGCCCCACACCTTCAGCGACTTCCAACTACCGTTATATGTACCATAAGCAGGCGAGGAACAAGCATAGAGATAAATGCATCGTTATGCGTTAATATAGCACACGCCACCCCAAAAAAGTAGACGCCCATCTTCAGACCCACAAAATAATCTTCTTCACAGTCCTTTTAAACCAATCATTTCTCAGAAACAGCATAAATCTTTACCGGAGTATGTGCCTGATATATCAACACATTAACGGGGGTATTCGCATACGCATCTGGCACAAAAACGATGCCTGAGGGAGATTTTCTTGTCACCTTTGCCCTCAGTTTAAGTTTTCCCTGCCGGGATTCAACCATAACCATATCGCCGGTTTTGATTTGCATATCTTTTGCGTCTCTATCATTTATTTCTATAAAACATTCGGGAGCAACTGAAACAAGGGCTTTTGACCTTGCGGAATAATATCCCTGATGATTCAAACTTGCACCCGTCATTAAAATAAAAGGAAATTCTTTTTCCCCTTTCACCTTAAGGGATTTGACCTGAATTGCATAAAACGTATATTTATTTGATTCTTTTTTAGCAGACAACAAAGAAGGCCAATGAAATTCCTTTCGTTTCAACCGATCGTAACTTAAGCTGGAATAAACAGGAGCGGCCTTTTTTATTTCTTCCGTAATTTCTTTCGTATTCACATAAGAAAAAGATTGCCCCATCTTTTTGGATACGTCACAGATAATTTCCCAATCGGGTTTCGCCTCACCCACGGGGAAAATAGCCCTGTTCAATCTCTGCACAGTCAATCCCGTGTTTGTATACGTCCCTTCTTTTTCGGCAAACGTCGAAGATGGGAAAACCACATCCGCCAGCTTCGCTGTTTCCGTCATAAACGAATCCTGAACTACTATAAATTCACTATTTTTGATACACTCTCTTGCTTCTTTTCCATTCGGATGTTCGGCAATGGGGTCTGCTCCCATTACGTAAAGCGACTTTATATTTCCATTTTTCCCCAAATCAACCAGATTCAAAGAATTTTTTGATATAATATTCTCAGAAAATCTTACTCCCCACAATTTTTCAATTTTCTCTCTGTTCGCCGTATTATTTATATCAAGATACCCCGGTAAGAACTCAGGAACAACTCCCATATCATTCACTCCCTGGGAATTATTGTGATATCTTGCGCTGAAAAGCGATACTTTGCCCGGATGAATATCGCTACGATTGGAAACATCAATCAATGCGCAAAGATCCAGCAACATTTTCATCGTATCCTCTCCCAATGGGTCTTCAACCACATCTTTGCCATAAACAATACAGCAATTACCCGGCTTCATCAGCAATTCGGCAGCCCTGCGTATCACTTCCGGCGTAACACCGGATAACCGTTCGATATCACTTAAACTGAAATTCTCCAAAGATGAACGCAAACTTCTGAAATTACTGGCCAGGGATTCTATTTTTTTCAGATCAACCAGGTTATTCTCAACAACAACTTTTATTATTGCATTCAGCAATATATGCTGAGTTCCCAAAGAATACGTTAATCGCACATCATTTTTTGCAGTATTTTTAAATACAACATTCCGCGGATGAGCAATTACCACATTTGCAGCATTCAATTTGATCGCCTTCCTTGCCATACATCCAACAACGGGAATCGCCTCGGTTACATCAACACCAAAAAAGAACAAGGTATTTGCATTTTCGATTTCCTTCAATGAATCTGTTGCAAACCCGCTTTCAACCGATTTATATATAAGGTCATTTAAAAACGGCGACTTCAAATTCGGCATATTATTAATACGGTTTGTTCCTAATACCGTTCTGCAAAATTTCTGGAAAAGATAATTTTCCTCGTTGGTGCATTTTTCAGAGCCAATGCCGCCAATTGCATTGCTGCCATATTTTTCCTTAATTTGTTTTAATTTTTCTGACACAACTGCTATTGCATCCTCCCACCCGGCAGGCTGAAATCCACCATCCTTTTTAATTAACGGTGTCTTTATTCGTTCGGGAGAATGAATAAATTCATGGCCAAACCTTCCTTTTACACAAAGATTTCCTTCATTTATTCCCAGTTTATCATTGGATACCACACGCCGGACGCTGCCCTGCTTTGTATTTAAAACAATGGTGCAGCCTACAGAACAATAAGAACAAATCGTCTGAACACTTTCGAATTCCCACGGCCTTCCGCTGAATCCCAGGGTTCTGTCCTGCCATGCGCCTGTCGGGCACACCGCCAAGCATCCTCCGCAAAAACTGCAATCCAGCGGCCTGTCAAAGGCAGTGCCGATAACTGTGCTAAACCCGCGATTTTGAAAATCAATAGCGCCAACGCCTTCAATTTCTTTACAGGCGCTCACGCAACGGCCACACAAAACACACCGGTTTCTGTTTAATTCCAGTACTGGATTATCCCGAATTACAGGAGCAGACATCCTTACCGTCTTAAACCTCCCCGGTGACATATTCAGTTCATGAGCAATATTCTGAAGTCCGCACTCTCCCGATTTATTACAGGTAGGGCAGGCAAGTTCGTGATGGGCAAGAAGGTATTCCATCACGGCTTTTCTATGGCGATTCACTTCATCGGTATTTACCTTTACCTCCATCCCTTCAGATACCGGATACGCACAGGCGAAGCGATGCCTTGTTTGCTTTCTTTCGGTCACTTCAACATAACAAAGTCTGCATCCGCCAAATTGGGATAGTTTCGGATGGTAGCACAGGCCGGGAATATAAATATTATTATCCAATGCCGCCTGAAAAATATTTGTTCCTTCAGGGGCTGTTATTGATTTATCATCTATTGTCAGATGTACCGTCTTCATTTTATCGCCATGAAATTACATTTTTCGTAACATAAATTACATTTAATACATTTTGTCTTATCAATAAAGGCGCTTTCTGTTTTGCTGCCACTAATTGCTTTAACAGGGCAATTACGTATGCAAGCCTGACACTTCGTGCACTTTTCGGAAGCAACTTCATATTTATGCAATGCAATGCATGTGGCGGTAGGACAAATCTTATCACGAATGTGAGCAATGTATTCATCTCTAAAATATCGCAACGTAGACTTTATAGGATTCGGAGCGGACTGCCCAAGACCGCAAAGGGACATTGTCTTTACTTCTCCGCACATTTCTTCAAGAAGAGGAATATCTCCCTCTTCTCCCTTTCCCTGAGTAATGCGCGTGAGTATATCAAGCATAAGGGTAGTGCCAATTCTGCATGGAGGACATTTTCCGCATGATTCCCTTGCGCAAAAATCCATAAAAAAACGCGCTAATTCTACCATGCAGGTGCCGTCATCCACCACTACAAAACTACCGGAACCCATCATCGCGCCAACCCCCAGCAATGATTCATAATCGATAGGAGAATCCAGCAATGATTCAGGCAGACAACCTCCCGATGGACCACCAATCTGGACGGCTTTAAATCTTCTCTTCTTTGGAATGCCCCCGCCCATATCAAATACAATTTGCCGAATCGTCGTTCCCATGGGAACCTCAATTAATCCCGGATTTTTTATTTTTCCGGTGAGTGAAAATATTTTGGTTCCTTTGCTTTTTTCAGTGCCAATCTTTGAATACCAGTCAGCGCCACGGTTAATAATAATCGGAACATTAGCAAGGGTCTCCACATTATTCAGCACAGTGGGTTTATCCCATAATCCCGCCTCCACAGATTGAGGAGGTCTTGTTCGAGGCATACCCCGTTTCCCCTCAATAGAATATTGCAGAGCTGTCGATTCTCCGCAAACAAAGGCGCCTGCCCCCTCTTTTACAATAATATCCAATCCGTAGCCGCTGCCGAGAATATTTTTCCCTAAAAATCCATGTTCCTTTGCCTGTATAATGGCATAGTTCATTCGTTTCACCGCCATTGGATACTCGGCACGCACATAAATGTATCCGCTCGTGGCATTAATCGCATATCCCCCAATAATCATTCCTTCCAGAACCGCATGGGGATCGCCCTCCATTAAGCTCCGATCCATAAACGCGCCCGGATCTCCCTCGTCAGCATTGCAGATAATAAATGTTTCATCGGCGGAATACTTTGTGCAGGATGCCCACTTCTGACCAGTTGGAAATCCACCGCCTCCGCGTCCCCTGAGACCCGATCTTTTGATTTCCTCTATGACCTCTTCCCGCGTCATTGTCTCCAAAACTTTTTTAAGAGCCTTATATCCTCCCCTCTCGATATAATCTTCTATATGATCAGGATCTATTATTCCACAATTGCCAAGCACAAGCCTGTATTGGTTATCATGAAATTTATGATAATCATCTTTTACCAACCACTTCGTTACGGGAGTCTTTTTTATAAGATGTTCCTCTACGATTTGAGGCACCATCTCGACAGTGACCCTTTCATAAATCTCAGTCGCTAATCCGCCAACAGACACGTCAACAAGAACGTCTTTCGAACACAAACCTCTGCACCCGGTTTTTGCGGTCTTGCAAACACGCTTCCCTACGACAGCATCCAATCCCTGTCTCTTAATTTCTTCTTCGAACTTTTTAAAAACGTTTTCGCCGCCTGCGGCTATCCCCCCCGTGCCAAGACAAACGGCAACAACGGAATAGTCGTTTTCCACTATGCGTCCGGTACAATTATCATCTTTTAATTGCACAGATTCTGCGTCCATCTTAATGTATCACTCTCTATTGGTATTTTTATACTCGTCCAATAACTTTTCAAATTCATCCGGCGATATTTCTCCGTGTACAGACGAATCAATCACTACGACAGGAGCAATGCCGCATGCCCCCAAACAAGAAACCTCCTCAAAAGTAAACATTTTATCTTCCGTAGTTTCATTCTTATGTATTTTTAATTTCTGATGCACTTTCGTAGTAAGTCCTCTGGAATTTTTCACGTGGCAGGCAGTGCCGCAGCAGACCTTAACAATATGCTTTCCTCTCGGTTTTAAGTGAAACTGAGCATAAAATGTTGAGACTCCAATAAGTTCACTTGCGCTGGTATTCAATCTTTCGGCAACAAGATCAATCGCAGATTCAGGCAGGTATCCATATTCCAACTGAATCTTTTGCAAAATCGGAATAATTGCGCCTTTCGCTCCTTCATATTTTGCAAGAATTTCTTCTGTCTTCGAAAGGTCCAATTCGTCTTTTTTTTCAGATTTTAAATTTGTCTCAGCCATTTTTCGTTTTAACGGTCAATTTCGCCCAAAACTATATCCAAACTTCCGATTACGGCAACCACATCGGGGAGTAATCTTCCTTCCACCATTTTTGGCAATGCCTCAAGATTTACAAAAGACGGGGGTCTGATTTTTAACCGATAGGGACGGCTTGAACCATCGCTGACAATATAAAATCCCAATTCTCCCTTCGGCGCTTCCACGCATGAATAAACTTCGCCTTTTGGCGGGCAGATACCATCGGTTATCAATTTAAAATGATGTATCATTGATTCCATATTCGTTTCCACCGCCTCTTTTGCAGGCAATGCAACGTTAGGAACATGTGTAATGTGGTCGCCTTTGGGCAGGATATTCAATGCCTGCTTAACAATGCGATTGCTTTGAATCATTTCTTCAATGCGCACACGGTATCTGTCATATACATCTCCATGCGTCCCCAGCGGCACATCAAAATCATATTTGTCATAAGCGGAATACGGTTCCGCCTTCCTTACGTCCCAGTTAACCCCTGAGCCCCTTAAACTCGGCCCGCTTAACCCATAATCAATTGCATCTTCCGGAGAAATAGAACCAACGCCAATGGTGCGCTTTTTCCAAATGGGATTGTCCTTTAACAGCGTCTCATATTCATTCAGTTTTGAAGGGAATTCAGTTACAAACTTTTCGACACTCTTCAGGAAACCACCGGGCAAATCGCGCGCAACGCCTCCAACCCGTATATATGAAAGATTCATCCGGGAACCGGAAACCATCTCGAAGACATCGTAAAGAGTTTCCCGTTCGCGAAAACAATAAAAGAAAACCGTCATTGCCCCGATATCAAGGGCATGCGTAGCCAGCCATAATAAATGAGAAGATATCCTTGTAAGTTCGCAAAGCATTACTCTTATATGCTGAGCCCTTTCAGGAATCTCTACTCCGATTAATTTTTCTACCGCAAGCGCATACGCTAAATTATTTGAAAAAGGAGCTACATAGTCAAGGCGGTCAGTAAGAGGAATGAACTGATGGTATGTTTTGTATTCTGCAAGTTTTTCTACTCCCCTGTGCAGAAATCCAATATCAGGCACCGCCCTGGTAATTGTCTCTCCATCCATCTCGAGTATTAACCTGAGCACTCCATGTGTGCTCGGGTGTTGGGGGCCCATGTTAATGGACATCAATTGCGTGGTCTTTGCGGAAGTAGTTGGCATCACGCTTCATCCTTTCGGTAGACATTTCTTAATGTCGCAGGTTGTCTTCCATGAATCGGATAATCTTTCCGTAACGGATGCCCTTCAAAATCTTCCGGCATAAGTATCTTCCTCAGATCGGGGTGTCCCTGAAACCGAATGCCAAACATATCGTATGTTTCCCTTTCATGCCAGTTTGCCGTTCTCCAGATGTCAGTAACGGTTGAAACGGTTGGATTGCCTGCAGGAATGGGAACTTTCAGACGCACTCTGTGTTTTTTTCGTATTGAATACAGATGATACACTACCTCAAAAATACCCTCTGTTTCAACCTTATCAACACCACACAAATCGGATAAATAACTACAATCAAGTTCTGTATTTTTCTTAAAAAATTCAGCTACCTGCGTAATTTGCTCTTTTTTTACAACAAAAGTCAATTCCCCGCGAAACTCATGATATCCTATTATTGCTTCGGGGAGACTGGATTTTATTAATGTAATAATCAAATCATTATTCATTCTGTACACTTCTTAGCATTTTTACAGCGATTCCTTTTGTATTTTCTTTTGTATTTCCATTATGGCATGTATCAATGCTTCTGGCCGCGGCGGACATCCCGGGAGATAAACATCCACCGGCATTACTTGTTCCAGCCCCTGCACAACACTGTATGTGTTAAATATCCCCCCCGAAACCGCACAGGCTCCCATTGCAATAACCCACTTAGGTTCCGGCATTTGGTCATATATTTTCCTCGCCACTGAGGCCATTTTATAGGTAAGGGTACCCGCAACAATCATCAGGTCCGACTGCCGCGGCGAAAATCGAAAAACTTCGGCGCCAAAACGCGCAAGGTCATGGCGAGGCGCCACAACCGCCATCATCTCTATTGCACAACATGCCAAACCAAAAGGCATTGGCCATAGAGACGACTTCCTTGCCCAATTTACCATTGTTGTCAGGGTAGTCGTCAGAATATTATCTCCAAGATGACTCTCTATTCCCATTCCAACCCTCCCCTTTTCCAAATGTAAAAATAACAAATGAGCAATATACCTATAAAAATCAACATTTCAATAAATCCGAAAAGTTTTAATGACTTAAAGGCAACCGCCCATGGATACATAAATATCACCTCTATATCAAACACAACAAAAAGCATTGCAATAAGGTAAAATTTTACGGAAAAACGTTCGTGTGCCGACCCTACCGGTTCAACACCGCATTCATACGGACTAAGTTTTTCCTTCGTTGGTTTTTTTCTGCCAAGGATTTCTGAAACCCCAACATTTGTAAGGGCAAAACCCAAAGCAATAAAAAACAAAATTAATATAGGCAGATAATGTATCATTTGACCGTGATTATAGAACTATTCATGAAAAAGTCAAAAAGTTTTACAGATTGACCACAAGAAATTGATATGTCTCTCCCCACCCCCAATAAAGAAATGAAATGTTGCATAGTATACTCCCACAATTTTAATTTATCAAGAGCATAACCACAAAATAATTAAATTGTTTAATAATACTTAATACCGAGAGATTTATAGAAGGAAATCAAGGGGGAAAAGGTAGAATGTGTTGGCCCATCTTTAATCAAAAGAAGAAAAAACATACTGACATGAGAAAAAGATTTGAGCTGCGCGCAAATTAAGAAATGTTCATATAGCAGAAATGAAATCGCCAATAACAAGTAGCAATTCGTATTGGAAACTCCTATTTGCTTGCATCTTTCAATAAATCTTTGAATATTTCCAGGAGTTCTATCAGAGAATATTTCATTATTTCAAAATCTTGTAAAAACGCTTTTCCACGGTTAAGAGTAATTGACCGAATCTGGCTATAATATTGTATGGATTTTTCAGGATTATTCGGATCAAGAATATATTTCGATATATCAGCCAGACTATATATTTCTCTCTTGCCCTTTACATGTTTTTTCAGGCTTTCCGCGAATGCCTTTTCTTGTGCAATTTGCAATACCTTTTCATGGATATTTTTCCCAAGATGATAACGAAGGTTTGCATATCTTTCTAATCCATTCCAGAGGAGAAAGTAAGCCATCTGAAGATGGAAAAACGTTTTATAATTCCTTTCTAACCTAATGTTATAGATTATCTCTTCAATTTCCTCAAGAGCCTCATTGAAGTAAGGATCCGGCTCTCCATCCCATTCGATGTACTCCTCCAGATCAGAATTGTCTTTGTCCGTCACTTTTCCAATAAGTGTGTTAGCTGACACATTGTTTGTGGCAATAACTTCTCCCCAGCAGTACACTTCATCCGGCTCTGCCTCAGTGATACGTTTATATGCTTCCGTTTCTTTTCCCTCAGTAAATTGAATCAATACGCCTTTAGTTTTCGTCCCCTGACTTAAAACCAGCATGGGGATACCTTCCCTTGCTTTGAGCATGCCATCAACTTCCACATCACGTGTGCTTTTTACCATATCCCGAATGCGAAAATAGCACAATTGCTGGGGTTTAAAAATACCATAGGAGAAAAAAGGCAATTTCGTATTATGAGGCATCTTCATTTCTTAACTAAAACTCCATTGAAAAATTACGGTTCTGATAATTAAAACTGACTCAAAAAGACAGGCAGGATATAATACCGAAACCAAATGTATACTGTAGAAATAAACAACGTCAGGATGGTAAAAGGTATTGAATAAATCATATATTTTTTAAAGGTTATTGGAAATCCTGCCTTTTTTGAAAGACCAATAGTAATCACATTTGCTGATGCCCCGATGGGCGTTCCATTCCCTCCGAGACATGCGCCAAGCGCCAGAGACCACCAGACAGGCATGAGTGTCGGATGCTGGAGAATTCCTGCATTCGATGATTCTGCCGGTAAGACGGCATACGCCGTATCTCTCACCAGAGGTATCATACTTGCCACAAACGGAATATTATCTACCACCGCAGAGCAGATAGCAGAAAACCACAACGTTGTTATTGACGTCACAAACATATTATCAGCAGTTGGATTTGTTATTGCTATCATTCCTTCAGATAGTTTTGTGATGAGACCAACCTTTATAACCCCGCCTACGAGGATAAACAAACCAATAAAGAAAAAGATGGTTGGCCACTCGATTTCTTTTAAAACCTCATGCGGGTCTTCTTTGGATAATATGAGTAATATAGCGGATCCGAGTATGGCTATAGTCGCCGGTTCATGATGAAGTACTCCGTGAAAAACAAAGCCAAGAATAACTATTCCGAGGACAATGAAAGACTTAATTAACAGCGGAAAATTTTTCAACAATACCCGTTCATCCATATTCATGATTCTTTTTTTTACTTCTTCTTTGACATGCATCTTTTTGCCAAAAAAAAATTTTGTCGCCAGCAGAAAGAAGGGAAAAATAAAAAGAACCGCCGGTGTTAAATGGTAAATAAAATCCATAAAAGTGAGTTTTATCTTGCTTGCGATCATAATATTGGGGGGATCGCCAATGAGTGTTGCCGTTCCGCCAATGTTGGCTGCCATAACCTCTGTAATCAAAAACGGAAACGGATCAATATTGAGTTCATCGGCAATAAAAAGTGTGACAGGCACAAGAAGCAATACAGTGGTTACATTATCGAGAAATGCTGAAAAGATCGCAGTTATACAGGCAAATAAAATCAAAATTAAGAATGGTTTGCCTTTCGCCAGTTTTGCGCATTTTATTGCCAGATATTGAAATATGCCTGTCTTGCTGAGCACATGAACGATGATCATCATGCCTATAAGGAGAAAAATAACGTTATAATCCACCGCATATTTTTCATTATAAAATGCCTCATGATGACTTACAATCTTTAAAAACATCATAAGACCTGCGCCAATCAATGCAACTTTTGTTTTATCAAGTTTTTCAGAAACTATTAATCCGTAACAAACAATAAATATACCCGTGGCGATCCAAAAAACCATACTCACAGTTCCTTTACAAAGAAAATTGTGCTCCCGAAATTAATGATATATAAAAATTCAATAACTCATTCATATTATTTTTCTGATAGCGTCTTCGTTATTTGTTTTATCAATGCCAGGCGTGATAAAAATCCTATTAATTTGCCGTTTCTTAAAACCGGCAGGGTATGTATTCTATGAATTACCATAAGTGCAGCAGCTTTTATTATCGTATCGTTCTCATCTACCGTATATAGACTTTTTTGCATAATTTCTTCTATTGATACACTTCTTTTTTCTTTACATTTATCTTCAAAGTAATTTTCATCAATTACTGAAATAAGAGATTCATCTTCATTGACATATTTGGGTACCAGAACTTTTACTATGTCCCCCTCGGTCACAATGCCCTTCAATCTATCCGCACCATCAACAACAAAAATAACATGCGATTTTTCTTCATCTAACACTTTTATGAGGTGTTCAAATGTATCCGAAACACGAACAATCTTAGGTGATGAATTCATGATATCTTTTATTCTCATAATTCAATACTCTTTCACTGACGGACTATCAAATGCCTTAATTATGGTTTTACTAAAGTAAATTGAAGAGGATAATACTCTCCACAACAAAGAAATGAATAATACTATACTCATCTAAAATTAATTTATCAAGCGCATAAATACAAAATAATTAAATTGTTTAATAATACTTAAATCTATAGAGCTTTTAAAAAATTCCAGAAGAAAACCCATTTCATAGATTAGTCCTTGCACGCCTGTAAATCATTGTTGCCAAATGAATGCTCATCTTAAATTATTATATAGCTATTTCACCTTGTAAACTAAAGCGGTTCCTTCAAGGGCCTCTTCTTTTTTAAAACTGTAATGAACTCTTTCAACGAATGGGGAATTTTGATATATATCATGGAAATGATATGATAATAAAGCAGATATAAAAATATGGGTAATTCCGTTATCTTTCATAATCTTATAAGATTCTGGTTCTCCAATAGAATACGCCGCCGTTTGAAGAGCTTTCACCTTTTCGCGTATGTTTGTGTTTCTAAATCTGAACAAACTACTCATCTGATAGTTTCGAAACAGAATTGATTTTCTCTCGGAAATAATTGGCACCCAATAAGAAGTAACATAATCCGGACAAAAATTATTTTTATCAAAAGGAGCATAAATTACTGTGTTTTCACATTGGGTATTATTCTTTATCCACTCTAATGCCTCATAATCTCTCACTTTTACGAACTGTGTATATTGAATCGCTTTTTTTATTTCATATCCGACAAATGAAACGGCTATAATTATAAAAAAAATACTAAAATATTTTTTTATAGAACTGATCTTGCAATATTTGCCAAAGTGTTTATAAAAAAAATTTACCACTATTCCCATTATAACTGGCCAAACAATAACCCCTCCGTACCAAACGGTATGAAAGCTATCAGGATACCAAAGTGGTGATTTGTAAGTATACCATCGATTTTGCCCAATAAGTTCAAGCTTAAACCCTGATGGAGAAAATATCTGAAATAATCTCCAGTACTCAATTGTAAAGAGAACGACAAAAAAATATGTCCATAAATAAACATTGATCGTTTTTCTTTTTAGCAATAGCAATATAATACCCCCAAACAGAAAAAAAGGAACAATATAACCATTGCAGTCGGCCAAACCACCTATTACTGTCGGTGCACACATATCATGCAATTTATTTGTCATGACTGTATCAACAGAAAGTATTTTTCCCCCTATCCTTAAATAATACGGTAATACCATAATTAAAATAATGCTTAGTATTACCAGTAAATTACCATAATCCTTTTTGCGATGTATGTCTTTCGAAAGTAAAAGCGTCACAAAGAAAAACGAAAAAGGCAAAATGTTATAGAAAAATATCTCAGGATGTGATAATGCGCAAAAAGAAATAGAAAACCCCGCGAAAAGAGCATAGAGTACTTTTTTCTTTTCCATCGCATACATCAGAAAAACAATAAACATCGCTCCATAGTAAAAAGCCATGTTTTCCGTGGGATTATCATTAAAACAGGAAACATATGCACGCGTTAACGTAAATATTCCGGCAAGGAATAAGATTATCTCATTTTTTACCACAAACCGTGCAAGATAATAAACCCCCATACAAAAAAACGCCCCGGTAATAACCGATACCGCCATAAATTCTTTTATAAGGATGCCATTCTTTAATTTTGTAACAACCGCTATCACCGTATGAAAAAGATGACCGGATATTAACTCCAGGCGTGTTTGATCAAGGTATGGTTTTACAAACGGATACGAACCCTCTTTCAAAATCATAAGTGTATTAAAACTATCCGATTGGCAATCCACATCACCGGGCACATAGTTATTTATTAATTGGAGTGAAAGCGCTATGAATGCAAACAATAACACTGCAAGAGGGGACAAAAATTCTTCTACATCCTTTTTAAAGATATCCCGATTCAGATAACTCCTTAATTCCATCTGTTTCCTGTACAGAAGAAGACCCGCTATAACCGATATTACACCAATATATAAGTATGGTTGAAGTGGACATCCTACAAGCAGCATGATTGACCAGGAACCTCCCACAAACCCATACCCCAAACACAGGCCAAAAGACAACAGAAAATAAGGAGATTTATTTTTGAAAATATGGAGTGTTATTCCTAAACCGGGAGGCAGTGAAATGAAAATGAGAAGAAAAAATGTGATGAGAAATGTTTGGCCATTCCTCGTTGAATCAAAGACACATTTCCATAGAATAAATAGTAGTTCGATACAACAGACAATTATAAAAAAGTTTTTAGTAGTTAAGCGGGATGATTTTTCACAATAATCATCTCTATCCCTTTGCACCCTTTTCTTGTTTTTCATAATTTTTTCATTGTCCATCTGTGCGTAAAACCTTGCTTGGTTTAAAGGAAAAAGGCATTTCCAATCGATACAAGGATAACCAATTAATTAACTCTCATAAGAATATCCATTAAGAAACGAAAACTCATTGATACTGTTTTGTACCATATCTATTAATTCACTATTCCAATCGATATCAAAACGGCTTTTATGTGGAGTCTTATATACTATTTTGGCACAATCTTTGAGATAATCTTCATATGGTTCAACACCTAAAAATTGGCAAAGGGTTTTTAAAGAGTCTATCGGATTATCAATCAATAATTCATGACGTAACTCAAATATATCAGCTTTTTCCACCTGTTTCTTTATAGAGGCAACAATCTCACAGAGAGAAAAATAGTATTCTATGCATTCCTTAAGATTTGAATTCAGGTTGCGTATTTGGGCCTTTTTGTATATTGTGCTGATGGTATCGTAGGGATTTCTTATAATATGAATAAATCGCAATCTTGTACGAACGGTTTTCCTTAATTGAGAAAGCAGCCAGGGACGTTTTCGCAATCTCAGTACAGCTCCTTCCCCATGTTTGTCTCCTATTACTTTTAGTATTTTATGTTTGCCGTTCCATTGACGCGGAACAATATTCAAATACCCCCCCTTTGCTTTATTGTGTTTTGCATAGAATTGTGAATTGTTTAACAACAAATAAAATATCTGTTTTTTTGAATACTTTGCGAGAATATATTTAAGTGTCCCTAATTCATGGGCAATAATTACATTTGGATGGGCATCAAGCAATGCGCCAATTAAACTATGTCCACTCCGGGGATAACCAATAAACATGCAATATGTTTCTATATTATTAAATAAGCTGCTATTTTTAAATCCTCCATACAATGATGGGAAATAATTCTTTATTAGATCGAATATGTTTGCAATATTTTTAATTGTTTCTTTCATCCAAGAATTTCCATTTCATTATCATCTTAACCAACACCTCAAATCACGATTAATTAATGTTTGAAGTTTTGTAATATCCTCCCAATGGTATTTGATTAGTTCTGCACGATATTCTCCATGTATATTGTCTTTTTTTAACAGTATCCTACCCATTTTACCGACATATGATATTTTCAGATTAAAAAGAAAATGACTGAAATTATGTTTCAGCAAATAATATTTTTACCACTACGCACAATTACTCAAAATATTTATTTGTTTAACATAATTCACCCTAACACAACAAAATTCATCTGCCTTATCACACATAAATCACAGTTATTACACAAAACGAGGTAATCCTATCATATTTCTCGCTTCACCCGGCGTACAAATTTCACGCCCCGCTACATGCGCAAGTTTCACCAGACGTTCAACCAATTCCAGATTTGTTGCCAATTGTTTTTTTTCAATATCCAGGTATAAATTATCTTCCAGTCCAACCCGTACATGGCCACCCATAGTAATAGACATTGCGTTAACATAAAATTGAAACCGTCCGATACCCGCTCCCGCCCAGACAGAATTTAAAGGTAAAGAATTTACCAAGGTCGCAAGATGAAAAGGAGAAGCGCTTATTGTCCCCAACGAACCAAGCAGGAAATTACAATACAACGGTTTTTGCAAAATCTTTTTTTCTATAAGATATTTAGCATAATCAATCATTCCAAGATCAAAGATTTCCAGTTCAGGAGCGATCCCGTTTTGATACATTTTTTCTGCCAAGCGGCGTATAATATCCGGCTCATTCATAGATACTTGCCCGGGAAAGTTAAAAGATCCAAGAGTTAAAGATGCCATATCAGGTTTTGTTTTCCCATTTAAATCAAGCACTTCAGAACGTTGTTCAAATAATTTAAAAACGCGCCCGCTGGTTGATACACAAATTATCGCATCCGGACATTTCTCTCTCACCTTTGCAATAATTTTGGCGTAACGGGCAGAATGGAAATCAGGTTTTCCATTTTCATCCCGCGCATGTATATGAAATACAGATGCGCCCGCACAATAACAACGATAACAATCCGTTACAATTTCATCAATGGCGACGGGAAGGTTCGGATTATCATTCTGATTATGAACCGTACCAGTAAGCGCCACATTTATAATAAGTTTGTCCAATTTCATGCATTATTTTCCCGATATATTTTCTTTAACAATTTTCGCCGGTACGCCAACAACCTGAACATTATCCGGTACGTTTTCCGTTACTACAGAACCAGCGCCAATAACAGCATGTGAACCTATAATAACATTATCAATGATTACCGCCCCCATTCCAATGTATACCGCATCATTAATTGTACACGATCCCGCTATATTAGCTCCCGGTCCAATGGTAACATAATTTCCAATTTTTGTATGATGCCCGATCAAAGCTCCACGATTGACAATAACATGGCAACCTATTTGGGTATGAGAAGCAATGATAGCCCCTACGCTGATAATAGACCCTTCTCCGATGGTACTTCTTGCAGAAATTCTTGCCAATGGATGCACAAGGGATCTAAACCTGATCCCGTAAGAAGCTGCCTGATTGGTAAACCGGCTTCGAAAAGTAGTACCAAGCGCACACACCGCAACATGATCTTTGGCATATTTATCAAGATTATCGACCCAAATAACAGGCAACCCTCCCAACAAATCATGACATTTTTTAGGATACATATTTTCTACAAATCCTACGACTTTTACATTTGCAATTTCAGAGGCTAAATCTAATACTTCAATAGCAAATGTCCTCGTACCAAGAATGAGAAGTGTGCACTGATCTTGTTCCATCTATTAGTACCTCTACTAATATCAAGTTATATCTGTTACTTGATTACTTGTTTTTATTTTTCATGTATACATCCGTATGCTTTTCGAAGAACTCACTAACCACACAAATCACACGTTCAACCTGCTCATCAGCCATCTCATAAAATAATGGCAAAGTTATAATTTCATCGATATCCTTTGATAACACACCCAAATTTCGAGGGCAACATGCAATGCAGACGTCCCGTATTTACGACAACAACATGTTTTACCCTCAAAAGAGAGCATCGTTTACCATCAAATTCGTTTACAATAGCACCCTGTCCTAACCAACAACTGTCCAGGATTCTGCAAACATCTTCTTTTTCCTCTAGTATATCGATTCCTAAATAACATAGCAATAAGTCTATAAAACAGAAAGAGAATCCATTTTGTATTTCCATTTAAAAACCACCGGTTCACTATTAACTTCATCTATATATTTCATAATGCGTTCC
>VGXV01000007.1 GCA_016873165.1 Planctomycetota bacterium
GCGTTGGGGATAGGGTACATATCGAACATATCAAAGGGATTTATTTATGTGGCGTATATAGCGTGGTTGATAGTATTTGTGACGATGATAAGATCATTTGTAAAAACCTCTCCGGCTAAACAATAACGTAAACATATTGGAATACTCTGCCTTATATAGAGCGAAGAGTCTCTTTGCTCTACAACAGAATCATGATTTGCAAATTTATAAGGTATAAAATGTAATGGGTACTTCCAAAATGGAGTTTGTCATTGCGCTTTCACCAAATAACGGTAGCATTATAGTTATTGTAATTGCTTTAATATCACTGCAAATAAAAATTTCATCTGTTTCACTTCTCCAATAAAGTTCCTGATTTATGTTGAATGGTTTAGCGGAAGAACAGCCACAATCTGACATAGAATATGCAAAGAAGGTATTATCCCTCGAATCAGAAGCAATAAGAAAACAAATTAATCGCATAGACAGTAATTTTCAAAAGGCAGTGGAACTTATATTTAAATGTCCTGGTAGAATTGCTGTCACTGGGGTTGGAAAGGCCGGTATTATCGGCCAGAAGATTTCAGCCACTCTGGCAAGCACAGGCACCCCTTCCTATTGGATTCATTCATCCGAAGCCAGGCATGGAGATCTTGGGCAAATTGTTGCAAATGATATCGTGCTTGCGCTGTCAAACAGCGGAGAAACAGAGGTTGTGCTGCTTTTGCCTTTCCTGAAACAAATAGGCGCGAAAATAATCGCTATAACAGGCAACAATACATCTTCTCTGGCACAGCATAGCGATGTTGTCCTTGATATCGGAAACATTGAGGAGGCATGTCCATTGGGTCTTGCGCCTTCAGCAAGCACAACGGCAATGCTTGCCCTTGGGGATGCCCTTGCATTGACGGTATTTAAAAAACGCAATCTCAGCAGAGAGGATTATGCCCTTTATCATCCCGGCGGAGAACTTGGAAGAAAATTACTGCCGGTCGAAGTTGTTATGCGGAAAGGAAAGGAAAATCCGGTGGCAGATGAGGATATGCCCCTGCTGGATGTCCTGGGCATTATGACGGAAACAAAAGGCGGGCCAGGCGCAGTAAGTATTATAAATAAAAACAATAAACTAACGGGGTTTTTCACCGATGGCGATTTAAGAAGGTTACTAAGACATGGCACATCGTTTTTATGTAAGGCAATAAAAGAGGTTATGACCCCCTCACCCAAGGTAATTAATAATCGTTGCTTAATCGAAGAGGCGTATAAAATACTTAAAGAAAATAAAATTGACCAAATTCCTGTGGTTGACGATTTTCATACGCCTGTTGGCATTGTTGATGTTCAGGATTTGCTGGAGGTTCGGTTTTAAATAGTGTGAAAGGGATAAAACTTGTTATTATTGATGTGGATGGTGTTTTAACGGACGGCGCTATTTATATTGATGCGGATGGCCGGGAAACAAAGGCTTTCAATGTTCTTGACGGCACAGGGATATCGTATCTTCATCGTGTGAACATCAAAACGGCAATAATTAGCGGAAGAACGAGCAAAGCAGTAGAGCATCGTGCAAAAGAATTGAATATCACGGAGGTGTATCAGGGAATTAAGAATAAACTGGACGCCTATAATGAAATTCTCGCAAAATATTCATTGAAAGATGAGGAAGTGTGTTATATTGGCGACGACCTTATAGACCTTCCGATATTTTATCGCGTTGGTTTTTCCGTTGCCGTTGCCAATGCCATGCCTGTTGTAAAACAGTACGCTTCTTATGTTACAAAAGCCAGCGGCGGATGCGGCGCTGTAAGGGAAGTTGCTGAAAAGATAATTAAATTTCAGGAGAAGTGGCATGTTATTATGGAACGATACCAAAACAAACAGATGTAAGTTGTAATTTTTTTCCCATACCCGCTCTGCACAAATGATATTTGCAGCGAGCACATCAATTCAGAAATGTTTTTTGTCTCAAAATAAATAATGACCAAGCGAAGATATATATTTTTAGGCATTCCCATCGTTTGTTTAATTACAATAATCGTCTCAGTTGTTTTGTCAAAGCCCAAGCCGAAAAAACCTGCAGAAAAACCCGGAGAAAGCGTCATTCCGCAAGAGGAGTCTTTAAAAAATAAAAAAATAGCAGATGACATAAGAAAGTCAGAGAAAGTAACCCAAACGGTTGATGACCTTTTTCTTCCTAACTACGATAAGGAAGGAAACGAGACGTTCATTATGAAAGGAAAGAATACCTTTTTGCTGGAGAATGACAGATACAAAATTATTGAACCCGAAATTGCGGTAATAGACAGTGAAAGTACGGAAGACGAACCACAAAAGGTAACAATTACATCGGATATTGGGGAGATGGATAAAACGTCAAATGAAGGATACCTTTCCGACAATGTTGTGGTTCATTTAGACCAGGAGACGCAATTACGTACCGAAAACATGAGATATCTTCCGGAAAAGAAGGAGGTGCAGACGGAAGAATTTGTCACGATCACCAGAACGGGAATCATAATCACGGGGAAGGGCTGCGAGATCGATCTTGTTGACAGGAAGATGAGAATAAAAAATGATGCGGAGATGGAAATGGATGGCGTGAAAAACGATCTTTTTTTTCTTTCCGAGGAAGATGCCGGACAAGACTATACTGAGGAAGAACAGGATACAGAAAAAACTATTGAAAGTAACAAATCAGGGGAAAAGACAACCATTCGGTCCAGCGGTCCCCTTGAGTTTGATAGGAAACCCAATTCCCACATCATGACATTTAATGACAATGTCGAAGTCAAAAAGGGCAGTTCTACCGTTTTCTCAGATAAACTGGTCATTTTTCTCGATGCAAAAACAAAAAAGACCCAGCAGGCAATTGCAAGCGGAAATGTCCTTGCATCTCAGGGAACTAAAATTGCCAAAGGAGACACCCTTTCCTGGGATGTTAACACGCAAAGCGCTATTTTGGAAGATGCCAGGAAGGCGGAATTTATAAGGGAAGACCTCAGCATCGATGCCCTTAGAATGATTTTTTATAAAAATGCCAATAAAATAGATGTTCCGAGCGCCGGTCGCTTAAAAGTGAAACCTGAGGAGAAAAAGAATCAGGAACAGAACGTTGCTGCGGCGGAAACGAAGGCTGAAACTATCAATGTAAAATGGGATGGAAAAATGAATTATCTGGGGGACACACGGGAAGCCAGTTTCGAGAAAAACATTGAAGTCAGAAAGGAAGATTCCATTCTTCGGTGCGACAATTTAAATGTAACGTTTAACGACGCTAACTATGATCTGAAAACACTTGATGCAAAAGAAAGGGTTCATATTATTGATAAAAAAGGCAATTTATTCAGCGAGGCGGTTGGCGACCAGGTTGCCTGGAATGCAAAAGATAAAGTAACTGTTTTATACGGAAATCCCTTTGCTATTCTCAGAGAAGGAAACAAAAGGCAAATTATTGCTCCAAAAGTTTCTTTTTTTGAAAACGGTGAAAAAATCATATGCGAGGGCAAGGGGAGTTTGTATGAAATAGGAAAAGGAATGCATCGTACTGAAGAAATGAGCGAAACAAGCACCAAGGTCGTTTGGACAAAAAAAATGGAATATGATGAAATTTTAAAAAAGGCAAGCTTTTTTGAAGAGGTTCAGGTTTCTCAAAGAGGACAAAGGCTGAACGGAGACCAGATCGATGCATATATGGGCACAAACGGAGAGATTTCAAAGATCATTACCGCGGGCAATGTGTATTTTTATAGTGAGGATTTAGGCGGCAGCGAGGGATTCGGTTCTTTTTTTACCTGGGATTTGGCTCAAAATATAGGAGTATTGACGGGTAATCCGAAGGCTGAATTAAGAAAAGAAGGTTCAAGAACGTTTTCGGAAAAGGTGTATTTTGATATGGCAGAGGATAGGATAACGTGGGAAGGCAGGCCGCACTGGCAGCTTATTGGCAAAGAATCGGGCAATGCGAACAAATAAAAAAAACCGGTGTATTAAAATCTTTTTTGTGCTTTTTGTGATTGCTTTCCATAAACCGCTTTACGCTGAAGATACAAAGCGTGTGGAAATTTTTGCACACCAGGGAATATTGGAAGAAGCGCCGGAAAACACATTTGCCGCTTTAAGTAAGGTTGCAGAGTTGGGAGTGGATGGTATTTTGGTGGATGTTCGCAGGACAAAAGATGGCCAATTAATATTAATGAGCGACGAAACAATTGACAGGACAACTGATGGCATGGGGCGTGTGGATGATCTATTATATTCGGAATTACAGCAGTATGATGCAGGGTCATGGAGGGGTTTTGAATTTAAGGGAGAACGGGCGCCTCTGCTGTCTGATGTGTTGATGTTTTGTAAAATCAACAAACTTAAGTTGATTTTAAACACAAAACAGATTTTTCTTGAAGAACAAGTTGCTGAAATGGTGAATTCATATGAAATGTCTTCACAAGTATATTTGTGGGGAACAATGAGGAATTATAATGCTAAAAACGCAGAACCCCTTGGAAAAGTACTGACATATGTTGCCCCCGAGGATTTTAACGAAGAAAAACTGAAACTCATACACGAAGAAAAGAAACTTGCATTTGCCTCATTGCTGGAATGCGATGACAGACAGTTAATGAAGAAGGCAATACAGGGAGGAGTAGATGTGCTTCTCGTTGATTATCCTTACGTAGCGATGGATGTTTTGGATATGAATGCCGTGATAAACACTGCGAAAAATATAAAGAAAATACACCGGGAAAACAGGCCGGTTGCAATAGATGCCAGCGACCCGTTTATTGACAAGAAAGTAAAAACTCTGTTAAAAACATTGCAAAGCGCCGATGAAGACGGATCAAGAACAGCCGCAATAACTTTGGCTGTTCTCCCGCAGAAATACACAATACCACCCCTTCTGAAGCTTCTTAAAAAGAAAAATGCAAAAATAAAACAGAATGCCGTCCGGGCATTGAGTTTTTGCGGCGATGATGCAATTGCTGCCCGTATAGAACCTCTTTTAGGCGACAGAAGCACCTCCGTTCGCAGAGAAGCTGCATTAGCATTAAAAAGACTTGTAGCGGTACAATCATCACAGGCGCTTGTTGACAGGTTGCAAGCAGAAACCGATGTAAACGTGAAATATGATATTGCAAGGGCGCTGAGTACCCTTGGAAATCAAAATTCAGCCTATTCTCTGTTTTCAATACTGGAAAAAGAAAAGAGTTGGCTTGTTAAAGAGGCTTGCATCGAAGCGGTAGGCAATACCGGCAGTGATAAAGCAATAACAGTCTTATACAATATCCTTGTCAGCGATGCAGGAGGCGATGCTTCATTTGCCCGCACAAAATCAGCGTGGGCATTGGCTTCTATGGGAGAAAAAGCAGTTCCTTTCCTGATAAAGGCATTGCAGGATAACGAAGAATCTACACGGCGTAAAGCGAGTTGGGCGTTAATAAAGATAGGTGATCCCGCTGTGATGCCGTTGATCGGCTCACTCAATGATGTGAATGAACATACAAGAAGCCGTGCGGCACAGATACTTGGCTGGCTTGGAGACGCAAGGGCAGTCACCCCTTTGGTTTGGACATTGAAAGATGAATTTCCTCTTGTAGTAAGTTCAGCAGCCTGGGCGCTTGGCAGAATTGGAAATCCAAAAACACTCTTGGCCCTTAAGGCATGTATAAATGATAAAAATGAGTATGTTCGGGAAAATGCAATTGAAGCGATGGGCAGAATTCTGGAACGATATAAAGGAGCGGAACAGTATTCCGAAAGCGTTACGCAATGATGATGCTATTGAAACAGGGGTGCATGGGCAGTATCGGAATTGCGGGGAATAAAACAATTTGACTAAGCAATAAGATTTCAATATGATGAAACTGAATTTTATCCTGATATATATAAGTGAAAGGTATTTTATTAATGAAACGTAGTATAGTGTATTTGGTAGGTGCAGGGCCGGGCGATCCACGGCTTATAACAGTAAAAGGATTGGAGTGTATTAAAAAGGCAGATGTCATTGTTTATGATTATCTTGTAAACGTTGAATTGCTTAAAGCTGCAAGGCCGGAAGCGGAAATGATATATGTTGGAAAGCAGGGCAGCGCCCATACCCTTGAACAGGATGATATAAATATGCTTCTGGTGAAAAAAGCGCTGGAAGATAAAATAGTGACGCGGTTAAAAGGGGGGGATCCTTATATTTTTGGACGGGGAGGGGAAGAAGCTCTTGTTTTGAAAGAATATAAGATTCCTTTTGAAGTCATTCCGGGTATCACCGCCGCGATAGCAACTCCTAACTATGCAGGCATTCCTGTGACACATCGGGAATTTACTTCCACTTTTGGATTGATCACCGGGCATGAAGATCCGACGAAAAATGAAAGCTCTATAGATTGGTCAAAGATAAGCACGGGAATAGGAACGCTGGCGTTTTATATGGGGGTAAAAAATCTTCCGTATATTACAACACAGCTTATGAAACACGGCCGTTCCGGGGATACCCCGGTGGCTGTGATACGGTGGGGAACCACCTTCCGGCAGGAAACAGTTGTTGGGACGTTGAGTACCATTGTGGAGAAGGCAAAAAATATCAAGCCTCCTGCTATTACTATTGTTGGCGAAGTTGTTACATTACGTGATCAGCTGAACTGGTTTGAAAACAAACCGCTGTTTGGCAAAACAATTGTCGTTACCCGTTCAAGGGAACAGGCAAGTGAATTCGCTGACAGATTATATGAATTTGGCGCGAATGTAATCGAGTTTCCTACCATTGAAATTGCAAAGCCGGATACATTGCAACCTCTTGATGAGGCAATAAGCGATATACAATCATACGACTGGCTTGTGTTCACAAGCATTAATGGGGTCGATAGCTTTTTCCAGCGATTGTTTGATCTGGGAAAAGATGTAAGAGATATTAAAGGTATTAAAATATGCGCCATAGGGCCTGCTACTGCCGGTGGTATTGAAAAATATCATATCAGGGTTAACTGCAAACCGCCAAAGTTTGTGGCAGAATCTGTGGTGGAAGAACTGAAGCGCGTAACGGCAATAAAAGGAGAACGGTTTTTACTTCCGCGGGCAGATATCGCAAGAAGTTATCTTCCCGAAGAACTGCAAAAATTAGGCGGCAGGGTTAACGATCTGGTTGTTTACAAAACCCTTATAGGACAGCCGAAAGGCATAAATCTTCTGGAAAAAATGAAAGACGGCGAGGTTAGTATTGTTACCTTCACAAGTTCGTCAACGGTGAGAAACTTTGTAGAACTTATAGGAAAAGAAAATATCGCTTCGTTAAACGGACATGTCCGATTTGCAAGCATAGGTCCGATTACTACAAAAACAGCGGAAGAATTGGGGGTAGATATTTCCATTAAAGCAGAGGAATATACAATTCCGGGATTGGTAAATGCCATACTGGAGAGCATTGCCTCCATTGCCAAATAAATTCAGGTTCAGGAATTTCAGCCTTTGCAGGGTGGGCGTTGCCCACCCTACTCTGTTAAAAAAGTTGCCGAAGGTCTAATTAAACGTTTGGAAATTTCAAAGCTATGTTGTAGAACGAAGCGATTGCTTCGTTCGGCGAAGCACTTCGCGCTGCATTAAAAAGCTCCAACGGTCGAATTTACATCAAAAATAAACCACCTCCTTACTGACGGATATCATTTTTTCACGTCACCTCCTGAGAAACATTTTAAGTGCATTCCACAACGCAATGTTTTTCCAGTTGATATGTCTGTAAATTCTATGTAATCTGAAACACAGTGTAAAAGGTATAGACAACGCATATCCCATATAAGGAGACCTTCAATATGAAAAGAACAAACCGGAACATAATACTATCCGTTCCATTTTTATTCATAATGTTCCTGGGTTCTTTGCTTTTTGCGGAGCAAAGAGGTAGCCAAAAAAACTTACACCAGGAAATAGTGAAAAAAACACACCTTCTTACGATACCCTTTATTCAGAATAAAGGACAAACAGACGAAAGGGTAAAATTCTATGCCAGCACATTTGGTGCAACGGTTTACATAACAGATGAAGGAGAGATAGTGTATTCGTTGCCATATATCATGGATAATTCAAAAAAGAAATCGTGGAAAAATATTGAACAACCGGCGTCCTTTCCTGTTGAGTCCGCCACCGCCATGGGCGTAGTGACAAGCAATGAAAGCATCCCCGGTGTTAAGCGAATTGTGCTTAAGGAGCAGTTGCTTGGCGGGAAAACTGTCACGATAAAGGGAGAAAAACCTTCGACCGCCAGGATCAACTATTATAAAGGCAAAAAACCTTTGCAGTTCCAAAAAGACATTCCAACGTATGAAAGTATAACGTTTGGTGAAGTGTTTCATGGTGTAGAGTTGATATTGAAGGCATATGGAAATAATGTAGAGAAGCTTTTCTATGTAAAACCCGATATCGACCCGGATAGTATAAAGCTGAGGATAGAAGGCGCTGACGCATTGAGCATTAATGAGAAAGGACAACTGGAAGCGGATACAGCGTTAGGGAAGGTTACGTTTACCAAGCCTGTGGCATATCAGGATATTAACGGGAAAAGAATCAATGTGGCAGCGTCCTATGTTCTAAAAGAATCCGGCATGATATACGGTTTTAAAGCGGAGAATTATGATAAATCAAAAGAACTTGTTATCGACCCGCTTCTCGCCTCCACATACCTTGGAGGTTCGGATAATGACGATGTGTGTTCTTTATTAATTGACAAGGAAGGATATATTTATGTTGCCGGCACCACCTCTCCCTCTGATTTTCCGACTACCAGCGGGTCATTCGATAATGGCGGTGAAGGCGGCGATGCTTTTATTTCCAAAATAAATGCAACCTTAACCGGTCTTATCGCCTCAACTTTTCTGGGAGGTTCTTCGGAGGATAGCGTACGTTCCTTTGTCTTAGATTCGGAAGGGAATGTTTACGTAATGGGGGATACGACTTCTTCAGATTTTCCAACGACAGAAAATGCCTATACAGAGTCATTAAACGATTCGTATGGAAATGTTTTTATTTCCAAATTCGATACAACCCTGACGGAACTTCTGGCCTCTACCTATTTAGGAGGGTCTTACGGCGATCATGGCAGCGATATTGCAATCGATTCTGATGGAAATATTTATATAACAGGCGATACAAATTCATCTGATTTTCCAACATCCGCAAGCGCATATAAAAATTCATTGAAAGACAGTTCCGGAGACGTTTTTGTTTCAAAACTGGATAATGAGTTAACAAGTCTTTTGGCCTCCACGTTTCTGGGCGGATCTTCAGGCGATTATGGCAGCGCTGTCGATATCAATTCGGAAGGAAATGTTTTTGTTGCGGGCACAACCATGTCTTCAGATTTTCCTTCATCTTCGGATGCGTACGATACCTCTTTTAATGGGGGAGAGTATGATATTGACGGTTTTGTTGCAAAGTTTGATAAGAATCTGACGAGCCTTGTTGCATCCACATATATTGGAGGATATTTTAATGATTCCATAAATGCTCTGGCAAAAGATTCCGAAGGCAATATTTACGTTACCGGAAGGACTGCTTCTTCGAATTTTCCGACAACAACGGAGGCATACGATACAACATACAATTTTGGTTCCGATGCCTTTATAGTAAAACTGAGCAATGATTTAAAAAGTCTGGTTTCCTCTACTTTTTTAGGCGGTTCCGGCTATCCTTCCGAAGGATACGAGTATAATTATGGATATGAGCAGGCGAATGCTATTATTATAGACTCAGGGGGAAATATTTACGTTACAGGGAGCACCTATTCGTCCGATTTTCCCACAACTATAGGCGCTTATAACGCGTCATTTAATGGTGGAAATGCCGATGCTTTTATTTCAAAGCTTGATAAAGATCTGGAAGATGTGCTTGATTCTACCTATTTTGGGGGAACTTCCGGCGATGATTGCGGCAAGGCATTAGCGGTGGGAACGGAAGGCGATATATATATTGCCGGAATTACGAATTCCTCAGATTTTCCGGTTACCGATGGAATTTTATATAAAACATATAACGGCAGAACGGATACCTTTATCTCTCAGTTGGATAGTGATCTGTCGGCATTATTGGGAAAAATATCAGGACGTTTGCTTGACAAGGACAAAAATCCCGTTAAATCTGCGAAAATATATCTGAAAGGAAAAACAACAAAAATCAAAAGGAAAACCTTTTCCGATGAAAACGGTCTTTTTGAGTTTGGCAATCTGGACGCCGATACATACAAAATTACCGCAAAGAAGAACGGCTACAAAGAATCGAAAACAGAGGTTGAGCTGGAAGAGGGAGAAGAAACAGAGGTTAATATCGAGATGAAAAAGCAAAAATCATGAAATTAAATGGTCGGGGCGAGAGGATTTGAACCTCCGACCTCCTGCTCCCAAGGCAGGCGCGCTAGCCAAACTGCGCTACGCCCCGTGTTTCTTGTTATATAAAATAGATTAGTATTATACGTTACATCTGCTTAAATACAAGGAAAAACAAAATAAAAACGTTTTTGTTTCACTGAAGTCATTGATATTCGCAAAAATGGCCTTTTTCAAAATTTCCCCCCCCCCCACAGTTTTCCCCAAAATGTGTCATTGTTTTTTAGTATCTTCTGAAAGGCAATATATTATGATATATAATTACTTAATTTACAAATAATTACAACTTTAACCGTAACTTTGAAATTACACCAGAGGCAAAAACATAATGGTTTTATTACAAATAAACAATAATTGAGTGTAACGTATTTTATTACAACAAGATAGGGGGAAAGTATTTCAAATCTTTACCTGCAAAGATAAAAACCTCTGAAAAATTTTGCTTATATTTCATAACGAATAATTTAGCATAACTAATTATTTGCAGATGTATTAAAGTAAATTACAGATTATTTTATAACGGCTGGAACAATATTTTATATTGCCTTGTTTTAGGATTTAGTTATAATTATACCTTATTTTTTATTGTTTTTGTGGGAGGGAGCAGGAGTAGTAGATGGATATTCAGCAGAAAGAAAAATCGAGAAAAAAATATAACGAAAGAAGCCTTTCGTTGAAAAATGTATTTATTGATAAGGCAGAGAGAAGCTGCCTGATGTGTGGAAAAAAGTTCGTCAGTCGTGGTCCACATAACAGGAGATGCCCGAGATGCAATCAAAAGATTGATCAAGCGGCTGAAAATACATTTTACATGCCGACTGTATACGGTAATGATGGCGCAGTTGCAGGAGAAACCTACACGGCAGTTGAGTAAAGGCTAAAGCTGTTCTTGTACAAAAGGGCTATGCAATGTTAAAATGCATAGCCCTTTTGTCTTTTATCCGCGTTTTTTGCATAGTACAGATGTCGAATTGCTATAGTGCCTTCTTCGTTCAAGTTTCCGGTCACCGCAACATCAATAGGGATGAATTTTTTTATAATTTCAATGTTAGTGAGAAGATGCTGGGTAATTACCGGAGTGTGAAATATTGATTTTTCGGCCATTATCAGGGCAAGCGGGATAATGAGCTGGTCTGCCAGATATTCGTCGAATACGCCTCTGGTTTTTAAAAAAGCGCTGAACTTATTGCATGCCTCTTCAGCAACGGTTTCCGCGCGTTTGCCAATTTCGCCTAAGCTAAAATAGCAACACTGGCTGTATTCAAATTCACCAACGAGAAGCAACATTGTCCCCTTGCCGAAAGCAGGCATTTCTGATAGCGATATTTCACATGGCAACTTCTGTTCTAAAAATTGTTTCTGAGCCTGCAACTGTTGTCTTTTAGCAATATTTATATCCAGATTGCTTACGGAAGAAATGCCTTTTATCTGAAGCAACCTTCCCCTGTCCTCCATTTGTATCGTGTGCTGTGCATGGGACGGATTTATTTTCATTACTACTTCTCCTCCGCCACGGGGATAAAATCCGGCCCGAATAGTTTGTATTTCCGCAGAGTATCCCATTTTTCTCAGGAAAAACAACCACTGTCGTTCCAAATAGTCTGTGCAAGGACTATGGCTGACATGTGTGCCGCCTGTAATAGTAATAATAGAAGTTCCTTTTGCGAAACTGAGCGGGTAGAATAGCGTTTGCAGCACCAGTGAGACTGAACCAGCAGTGCCAATGTTGAAAGAAAATGTTCCGTGTTGAATGTCGTTTGGATAAAATCCAAGAGTGGTGGAACGAAGGTTATTGCCGGTTACTTCCGCATTGCAAATCCGGGCTGTGGCATTTACTGCCTGTAAGTGCTGATGGCTGAGTCCTGGAGTTTTTCTGCTTGCTCTGATATTGTATATTTCAAAAGGCCTTTTTGTGATCGCGGAAAGAGAAAGGGACGTTCGCAGTATTTGACCTCCCCCTTCTCCGAAAGAACCGTCAATTTTGATAAGCTCACTGGTCATAATTAAAAGAAAAAGGGCAGAACATATATACACATGTCCTGCCCTTACTTGTTCGGTTTTATCGTAAATATCGTAATGAATTAACCACCAAATCCGCGTACTAACTGTATAAGTGCATCAAGGTGCGAAAGATCAACCCCAAGATCTCCAAGCGGCACATAGTTTGGATTTTTAGTTCCTTTTGTCATAGATTCTTTCATCTGATCATCGGTTCTTGATCTCTGGTAATCGGGGTCTGCAAAATTGGGGACTCCGAATTGTTTTCCCGCTTCAGAACCTTTTCCGTCAGGGCCGTGACACAATTCGCATGTATCCTTATAAATCTGTTTAACATCGTTTGCTGATACGGAAAAACTCGGTTGCACAATGTAAAGACCAAACATCGTTGCGGCAGATACAGCACAGTAAGTAAAAAGTTTTCTCAATGGTAAACCCTCCAATAAATAAAAATGTTACGTATACTTTGCTATTAAAACTTCCTCAGGATAAGAGGCTTTTGTTTTGATTCAACACAAGGAAGAATCGTAACATTCACTCCATAAGGTGTCAAGTACTTTTCACCTTAAGAAATTTTTGCAAAATACCTGTTTTCATGGAAATACATTTTTTATATAATCATTTTTCTTCTGCTTGTTAAATTGATTTAATTGGCAATACAGGAACAAATTGCCGATCAATTATTGTTAGAATACTTTACAACTGAGAAAGTATATTAAATCGAAAGATAAATTTGTTAGGGAGAAATAAATGGATTCGGGTGTTAAAAATATTACCGAACGGGTGAAGGCGGAAAGTGATTTAATAAATACCCTGCTGTATGAGGTTGGAAAGGTAATTGTAGGACAAAAATACCTGATTGAAAGATTACTCATCGGAATTCTTTCCAATGGACATGTTTTATTAGAGGGAGTTCCCGGATTGGCAAAAACCATGTCCATAATGACCCTTGCAAAAGCAATGCATGCCTCCTTCCAAAGAATACAGTTTACTCCTGATTTACTGCCGGCAGATTTGCTCGGCACTCTTATTTATAATCCGAAAAGTGGCGAATTTACCGTTCGCAAGGGCCCAGTTTTTACGAATATAGTACTGGCAGATGAAATAAACCGCGCCCCTGCAAAAGTACAAAGCGCCCTGCTGGAAGCCATGCAGGATAGGGAAGTTACCATCGGCGAACAAACTTTTAAACTGGAGGAGCCGTTTCTGGTGCTGGCTACCCAGAACCCCATCGAACATGAGGGCACATATCCGCTGCCGGAGGCACAGTTAGACCGGTTTATGCTGAAATTGAATATTACCTATCCCGATAAAAAGGAAGAACGTGAAATATTAGAGCGTATGGCCACCACAAAAAGCGCTATCAAGGTAAATTCAATAATTTCTCCGAACGATATCCTCCGTCTGCGTTCGGTGGTGGACGAGATTTATATCGATGATAAGATTAAGGATTATATTATCGATATTGTTTTCGCCTCAAGAGAACCGAAGACATACAACCTGGAGTTGGATCAATTTATCGAATACGGCGCGTCTCCTCGTGCAACAATAAATCTGACGCTGGCGGCGAAGGCCCATGCATTTCTCAGGGGAAGAGGATTTGTCACCCCGCAGGATATCAAATCTGTCGGAATGGACGTCCTTCGGCATAGAATAATTATAACATATGAAGCAGAGGCAGAAGAAATAAAGCCCGAAGATATTATTAATAAAATATTTGATAATGTAGCAGTTCCTTAACGAACAGATATGATTTCAACAGATATTTTAAAACAAATTCGTCAAATACAAATTCACACAAGCCACCTTGTTAATGAAGCGTTAGTGGGTGAGTACCACAGTATTTTTAAAGGCGTTGGCATGGAATTCGAAGAAGTGCGCGAATATCAGCCGGGTGATGAAATACGGACTATTGACTGGAATGTGACAGCGCGCATGGGACGGCCTTTTATTAAACGTTTTGTTGAGGAGCGGGAATTAACCGTAATGCTTCTGGTTGATGTAAGCGCTTCCGGAAATTTCGGCTCAGTAAAGTACATAAAAAACAAGATAGCGATAGAAATATGTTCTCTCCTGGCATTTTCCGCGATCAAAAACAATGATAAGGTTGGCGTGATTATGTTTACGGATAAAATTGAAAAATTCATACCTCCGAAAAAAGGGGCAAAGCATGTATTTAAAGTCATTCGCGAACTTTTGTGTTCAAAACCGGCAGGAAAAGGCACAAATATCGCCGTGGCATTAGACTTTCTTAATAAGATTGCTTCCCGAAGGACGATTACATTTATCGTATCTGACTTTATAGCGGAAGAGAACGATTATGCGCGCTCGCTGCGAACCACAAACAAAAAACATGATGTGATTGCGGTCAATATTATTGATCCGAGAGAACAGGAATTGCCCAATGTCGGTTTTATCGAATTAAAGGATGCGGAATCAGGTGAGAGAATTTTAATAGATACTTCGAATTCAGCCGCAAGAAAAGAATACAACACGATGGCCAATCGGCAAAAACAGGAACGGTCTCAATTGTTTCGGTCAATGGGTGTCGATGAAGTTGTTATTAACACCCAAAAAAATTATGTGGAGCCCATAATCCGGTTTTTCAGAGTAAGAGAAAAGAGGATTTAAAAACTTTCACGCGGTGTTTCTATGGCAACCATAAAAAATTTTATCTGCTTGTACAGGCGGTTAATTTTACTGATGGCAGTGTTTACACTACTCTCCGTAAATGCTGCATGTGCAGAAGAATCGGAGGATTCCAATGATACGGCGGCAATAACGGCTACGGCAAGTGTTGATAAAAATGATATAACGATTGGTGATAAAATCACATTGCTGATTCAGGTAAGATTTCAGGGAAATGTAACCGTAAGCATACCTGACACTGGCGACCGGATTGGCGTATTTGTTGTAAAAAATGCGGGAGAGGCAAAGGAAGTTACAGATGGAAAAAATAAAAGCAGGATTGTTGAACGCAGCTATGTTCTGAGTTCTTATAAAACGGGATTGCAGACAATTCCGGCAATAGAAATAGAATACAACGACGATTCCGGCAAGGGAATTATTGCCACTAATGAAATTGAAATAAATATCAAAGGCATATTAACCGAGGGAGAAAATGTTGCTGATGTTCGGGATATTTCCCCTCCTGTCGATGTAAATACAAACTTTAATCGCTTGTTTCAATGGATTTTTACGGGAGTTGCGGCAGTTGTCCTGTTCTTTTTTGTTTACCGTATGTTGAAAAAGCGAAAAAAGAGAGAACGCATTAAGACGATAGAAGTTGTTAAAAAATTGCCTCATGAAACAGCGTATGAACTGCTGGAAATGTTAGCAAAAGAAAATCTTATAGATAAAGGATTGGTAAAAGAATATTATTATCGCATAACAAACATTTTGCGGCATTATATAGAAGACCGGTTTGGCATGTCAGCGCCTGAACGCACTACAGAAGAATTCATGGTTGAAATGGCATATACAAGTAAGTTAAATAATCCTCATAAAAAACTTATTCGGGAGTTTCTCGAGAAATGTGATATGGTGAAATACGCAAAATATGGCCCTTCTTTCATTGAAAGCCAGGAAATATACCATCTTGCGAAGAGATTAATTGATGAAACAAAAAGCGAATCGGAAGTAAAGAAAGAAGAGACGGTGATTATTGCAGTAAAATGATAGTTGAAGATATCATACGATCGTATTGTATCACGTTAACCTTTTTTAAAAAGGATGAAAAATGGTAAAAGCGCCGGAAAAATTTATGGAAAATTATTTAAGTCATGAAAAAGGTTTAAGTGGTAAAAAGGGAGGTGCTGTTACTCAAGCCAGGATTCCGGTATTATCCGCAAAAAAAATGAAAATGCTTAAAAAAAATATGCAAATACTATGGGATGTTTATGGCGCTGCGGAAATTAAGGAAATCCTGTCAAAAAAAGAAAAAATTCTTTTTTTAGATTTAAGAAGCTCTCTGGCATGCCTGAATATCTTTTATGTAAATAAGGGGATACTGGCTGAATACGAAGTAGATATGGGAGTGCAAAAGGACCTCGCCGGCGCCAGGATATATAAGCAATCGGAAACGCTTATGAGTCGGTATTTTTATACTGAAAAGGGGGCTGAAGAACTTTCAAAATCAACAAATGCGGCGTACAGGGCTTTTGTTGATATTCTTTCAACGAATGATATAGAGGAAAGTGATATATGGAATGCAATTGCTAAGGGGGAAAGTATTAAATTGTCGTCAGGATATTAAACAGTTCGTCAGATGCCACTCCCTCCGATGATGTTATCTATCGTTAAAACGTTTTTCCGGGATATAGTGTTTTAAATGATTTTCCGAGACAAGTTGTTATTGTTGTTCCTGATTGTTATTCCTGTGTTGATGTATGTTTACTTTCGGCACAAGGGAACTCATCCGCCGATTTTTTCTTCAATAAAAAATCTAAAAAAATTAAAGCCGTCCTTTGCACAAAGGTATCGTCATATCATCATTGTTTTACGCCTGGTCGCCATTGTGTTATGTATTATTGCGCTGGCGCGTCCGCAACACGGAAATGAACAAACAAAGATAACGACAGAAGGCATTGATATTGTTCTTGCAATTGACGTTTCGGGAAGCATGCTGGCGGAAGATTTTGAGATGGGGGGCAAACGCCAGAACCGTTTATATGTAGTGAAGCAGGTAGTAAAGGATTTTATAAACAAACGAACAACAGATCCTATCGGCCTTGTAGTCTTTGCGGCACAGGGATATACACAATGCCCTTTAACACTCGATTATGGAATATTAGTACAGCTTTTGGAAAAAATAGAGACGGGAATGCTTCAGGACGGCACCGCAATAGGTTCTGGAATTGCTTCTTCTGTCGACAGGCTCAGAAATACAAAAGCAAAAAGTAAGGTGATTGTCCTTTTAACCGATGGCAGAAATAATGCGGGGGAGATTGACCCTTATACCGCAGCGGAACTTGCAAAGGCATTCGGGATAAAAATTTACACGATCGGCGCCGGTTCAAAGGGATTGGTTCCCTACCCTGCGAGAGATTTATTTGGGAATAAGGTGATGAAGCAGGTGAAAATAGACATTGATGATGAAAGTCTTATGGAAATAGCAAAAATTACCGGTGGCCGATACTATCGGGCGACTGATACGGAGTCACTGAAAGAAATTTATCAACAGATAGATGCGCTGGAAAAAACAGAAACAGAAATAACTCATTATAAAGAATATAAAGAATTGTTTCATTATTTCCTCCTTCCGGCTTTTGGATGTTTATTGGTCGAGTTATATCTGAAAAAAACAAAATTCAGAAAAATTCCATAGCAGAAGTTCTTTTGTTTTTTAATGTATTCAGAAAACGTATGATTATTGAAGGAATTTACATCACAGCGTATGCAGTACGGCAATCTTAATTATTTATACTTACTTTCTGTTCTCCCTCTTTTGATAATCGGGTATATTCTCTTTTTCAGAAAAAGAAAGAGAGATATTAACCGGTTTGCCCGTATTGAGTTATTAAAAGCAGCCGGATTTTCCTTCAGCAGAAAAAAGCAGTGGATTAAGGCTGTCCTGATGAGTGTCGGAATATTCTTTCTCGTCTCTACGCTTATAGAACCAAAATGGGGATATCATTGGGAAGAAGTTGAGAAAAAGGGCATTGATATTATGATTGCGGTCGATACGTCCCGTAGTATGCTGGCAGATGATGTAAAACCGAACCGCCTGGAAGTCGCAAAGCGGGAAATAGAAGACTTGCTGAATATCTTGGAAGGAGATCGTGTCGGCTTGATTGCCTTTGCCGGAAGGGCCTTTACCTATTGTCCCCTCACTTCTGATTATAGCGCCTTTCGCCTTTTTCTGAATGACTTGAATGTAAACATCATTCCTGTGGGAGGAACCGCAATAGCAGAGGCAATTCATAAGGGTATCGATGCCTTTGGTGAAAACACAAACAATCATAAAGCAATTATAGTGATTACCGATGGGGAAAACCACGAAACCGATCCGGCAAAAGCGGCAAAAAAAGCCAAAGAAAAGGGAATAATTATTTATACTGTCGGCGTGGGTAAAAAGGAAGGCTCGTATATCAGGGTTGTCGATGCGCAGGGCAAAGAAACATTGTTAAAAGACGCTCAGGGTCAGGTAGTGAAATCGAGATTGGATGAGATAACTTTGAATAAAATAGCATTGGAAACCGGCGGACTCTACACCCCTGCATATGGCACGCAGTGGGGACTTGAGAAGATTTATAATGAAAGCATCGCACAGATGGAAGATTCTGTGTATAAAACACAACGTGTCAAAAAATATGTCAACAGATTTCAGATTCCTCTTTTCATTGCCCTGATTCTTATATGTTTGGAGAATTTTGTAAAAGAAACAAAACCTGTAAGGGGAAAAAAGGTTGTATGATAATGGTTTTGCGTTGTATGGTGTGTAGTTGGTTATTCCTGGGATGGATAGATCCTTTTGCCGATCAGGTTCGGCAGGGAAACGAACTCTATAATAACGGAAAGTATGATGAAGCGTTGGATAAATATCTGAATGCACAGATAACTTCCCCTGATGTTCCGCAAGTGTTTTTTAATGTGGCAGATACCCAGTATAAAAGAGGTAAATATGATGAAGCGCTCAAATCGTTTGAAAAGTCGATGAAGACGGGAAATCCGGAATTGCAGGCAAAATCAAGCTTTAATATCGGAAACACTCTTTATAAGCAGGGGAAATTGAGCGAGGCTTTGGAGTGGTATAAAAAAACGGTTGACATTGTTGATGAACTATCGCCCCAAAACGGCAGCAAACTTGAGCAATTAAAAAACGATGCAAAATATAATTATGAATTTGTTGAAAGGAAGCTGGAAGAAAAAGAGCAGCAACAGGGGCAAGACAATCAACAACAGCAACAGGAGCAGGAGAAAGAACAAGAACAGGAGCAACAAGATAATCAGGACAAAGGCGATGATCAATCTGATGAAACTAAAGAAGAAGAGAATAAAGAGCAAGAACCGGACAAAGAAAACCAGCAATCGGAAAATCAACAGGAAAAAGATTTAGACAAAGAAAAGGAACAACCGCCGCATCCGAATGAAGCGCAGCAGCAGAATCAACCTTCATCGCAACAGCAGGAGCATACGCAGTCTCAGCAGGAAAGACCTCATCAAATGTCGAAGGAAGAGGCGGAACGCATCCTTGACGCGTTGAATCAGTCGGAAAAAGAAATGAGAAATATAAACAGAGAAAAAAGTCATCAACCACACAGATCGGTGGAAAAAGATTGGTAGTTCAGCGAAGGAATATCTTAAAATGAAAAAAAGTATTGGCTTCTTTGTGTTTTTAGCATTGCTGATAGTAGTTTTTGGCGGCAGGGGAAAAATGTATGCCCAGGAGGTTAATTTAACAACCACGGTAAATAAAACCCTGCTGACATTAGATGATAAACTTACACTTACGTTAACCGTTTATGGCACACAGGATGTTTCACCGCCAACATTCCCGGAGATTGAAGGATTTAGTGTGTTATATGGTCCTCAGATTTCCGCGCAAACGCGCATAGTTAATGGAGCGGTATCCGTGAGCAAGGGATACACCTATGTTTTACAGCCAGTTGCAACAGGCAAACATACAATTGGTCCATCGACCATGGAATATAAAGGAAATCGGTATACATCAAGCCCTGTAATTGTGGAAGTTATAGAATCAAAGCCTTCTTCAGGCACAAAGTCCATTGATCTTGACAAATTGGTTTTTACGGAATTGAAAACGGACAAAGAAGAAGCATATGTATACGAACAGGTAACTCTTTTCTTCCGGCTGTATTTCCAGAAAGGATTGCCTGTTGCTGACATTGATTACACCGCGCCGGCGATAAAAAATTTTATGGAAGAAAAATTGGGAGACCAGGTTCAATACGAGGAAATAAGAGACGGGATAATCTATAATGTCCTGGAACTACGCACCGCGATATTTCCCATAGTATCCGGCGAATTGTCCGTTTCATCTGCAAAATTGAAGTGCAATCTGATTGTTCAGGAACAGAGAAACCGCAGCGGATCGCCGTACGATGATTTTTTCAGCGATTCATTTTTTGATGATTTTTTTGGCAGGGGACAAAAAAAGTATCCGGTGGAAAGGATAACAAATCCTGTTCTGTTGAAAGTAAAACCATTGCCCGAAACGGGAAAACCTAAAGAATTCAAGGGCGCTGTGGGAAATTTTAATATGGAAGCTTCCGTGAAAACCTCACGGGTAAAGGTAGGCGACCCGATAACATTGTCTGTTTCTGTATATGGTGACGGAAATATTCAGACAATAAATGAACCGGAACTGATAATAAACAATAAAGACGATTTTAAAATATATCCCGCCGAATCAACTACACAAATAACGAACAGAGAAGAAGTCATCCGCGGCAGAAAAGTATTCAGCAAGGTCATCGAACCTCAAAAAACAGAGCTAAAAAGCATTCCTGCCATAGTATTTAGTTATTTTGATCCCCGTGAAAACCGATATGAAACAATTACAAAAGAGCCTATTCCTATTACCGTTGAATCATGGGAACAGGAGATACCCATCCAGTTAACGCTTTCTCAGGAAAAGTTGCCGTCTTCCCAGCAACAGGTGCGTTTACTAACACAAGATATCCTTCCGATCATGACAGGCCTTTCTTCATTAAAAAACCAGAGATCCCCTTTTTATAAAAACCCTTTTACCGTAGGGTGTCTTTTTCTTCCTGCCGTTGTCCTGATTACCTCTTTTTTTGTTGTCAGGCATAAAGACCGCCTTCAAACGGATATTGGTTATGCGAGAAACAGACGGGCACATTCTGTTGCAAATAAAAGGCTTGGCATGGCAGAATCCGCACTTTCCGGGGGTTCTGCTTCTGAGTTTTATGCGTGTCTTTCCGGGGGCATTACCGAATACCTTGCGGATAAATTCAATATTCCCGCCGCAAGCGCATCCGGTGACAAAATAGCGGATTTATTGCGGAACAAAAGAGTTCCGGGGAACATTGTTGAGGAGGTTATTCGATGTCTGTCTGATTTTGATTACCGTCGGTTTTCGAGCGACACCGGCACGAAGGATGAGATGGAACACTCTTTGAATATAGCCGGGCAACTCATTACGAAATTGGAGAAACAACTATGATACGAGCACGATTCTGCATATTTATTCTTGCGGCGCTGTTTTTTTGCACAGAAAAGGCATTTGCAGATCAATTATCAAAAGATGGGGTGGTAAAAATGTTTGCCGCGGCAAATGAAAATCACATGCAGGCAGTAAAATTTATAGCGGAGAAAAACCTTCAGGGTGCGAACAAAAAACTGGAGGAGGCTGCGTTACAATATGAAATGATCCTTTCGAAAGGATTTGGGAACGGACAGGTATACTATAATCTTGGAAACACTTACTATCGTCTGGGAGAAACGGGCAAAGCGATTCTAAACTACCGAAAAGCCCATCGGTTGATGCCAAGAAATGCGGAGATTGACGCTAATCTGAGATTGGCAAAAAACTCCATCGAAGACAAAGAGGTTTATTATGAAACCCCGGCTGTGCTACAACGGGTGTTTTTCTGGTTTTTTCTTATGAATAAAAACGAGATTATTGCTTTTTCAGTATCCCTTTATGTAATTGTAATGTCGCTGTTCATTGCATTAATTATTCTAAAGTATCAATGGCTGAAGCGGTTCATTATCGGTTTCTCTGCCGGGTTGCTGATAGCAGTCGTATCACTGGGGATAAAAATTTACGCAGAACACGGCACCGACCGGGGAGTAGTAATTACAAAAAAATGTTCCGTGCGATACGGTCCGGGAGAAGAATATGAAGCGAAATATGAAATCCATGACGGAGCAGAATGCGTTATTGAACAGGTGAAGGGCAAATGGTATAAGGTATACGTGCACGTTGGAATAAAACAGGGAGATGCTTTACAGACAGATGGCGATAAAAAAGAGGATAAGGAAATAAGAAGGGGTTGGCTGCACAGAGACGACGTAGGGGCAATTTAGCGTAAGAAACTGTTTTTGAACAATATCAGGAAAATACTATGACGAGAAAAATTCTTTTCCGGCATGTTCGGGTTTGGAGAATGTAATGGGCGGAATATATGGCAAATTAATGATTACCGCATATATCTTGTTTGCAGCAATTTTATCTGGATTTATTATTATGTGCGTAGTGCTTGGCAAAAGAAGAGAAAAGGCTTCAGATTCAAAGGAATAATAACTATACCTTACGAGTTCACAAATTGTGATTTTAGTTGTAGAGCGAAGAGTATCTTCGCTTACTCTATATTGGTATTGGCGAAGTGGCACTTCGCTCTACATTTCGTAACTTATGAACTCGGAAGGCATATAGCAAAACAATACTTTCTCATTATTGCGTTATTTATACAGGTATGAAACCATTCAGCAAAATGAAGCTCAATCATTTTTTTCTCTCTGTTCCCTTTGCCTTTATCGTGTCAATAACCACTATTTTGCCTGCTTCCACAACTCCTGTTTTTGCCATGGGAGACGCCTCAAAATTTGCTTTTGTGCAGCTTGAATATTCAGACGGCAATTGGAATCCGAGGCCAAATACGGGCAACCGGCTCATGTGGGAGCTGATCAAAAGAACCAGCGTGGAAGCAGTCATTGAGACAAAAACCGTCAGGCTGGACGATAAAGAACTATTTGAGTATCCCTTTGTCTATCTATCGGGAGACCGTGAGTTTCCCCCTTTGAATGATGTCGAAATCAGCAATCTTAAATTATATCTCGAATTCGGAGGCACCTTGCTCGTTGATGATTGCATCGGAAAAGACAATTTTGGATTTGATAAATCCATACAGCGGGAAATTAAACGGCTATTCCCCAATAACCCATTAGAACAACTCCCATTGGAACATACTATTTTTAAATCTTTTTACTTGCTGGACAGGGCCTGCGGAAGGATTATGGAAAAAACGTTTCTTGAAGGAATCACCCTTGGAAACCGGACGGTAGTTGTCTATTCACACAATGACCTTGGCGGAGCATGGGCAAAAGATCCGCTGGGCACATGGGAATATGAAGTACTACCGGGGGGGGAAAGGCAGAGAGAGATGGCCTTTCGCCTCGGAATAAATATAATCATGTATGCCCTTACGGGAGATTATAAACAGGACCAGGTACACTTGCCGTTTATAATGAAGAGAAGAATGTAAAAAATGAATTAACAGCAAAATCGCACACATGGAAAATCTCACCCAATGGAATCTCACTTTTGCCGGACTCGAAGGCATTGGCCTTCGCATACTGGTCTTCATCATTGCAATCACCATTCTTTTTTTTTCATGGTCGGGCATCAGGACTATCCAGCCTGTTTCCCGGCGTATAATCTTGTTTTCTTTACGGATGACAGGAATCCTGTTGATTGTATTTCTTCTTTTTCAACCACAAATCGAGCAAAAAGAGGTTTTGAAGCTGAAAAACAAGGTGGTTTGTCTTCTCGACACATCAAAAAGCATGTCTCTTAAAGGCGGAGACACAAATATTGTCCGATCCCGGTTAGTTGAAAATTTTTTTACGGATAATGACTCATTTTTCAAGGAATTGCAAAGTAACTTCGACGTAGACTTTTTTACTTTTTCCGGCACCCCTGCAGAAACCTCTTACAAAGATATAAAGACAGGCATAACGCCGGACGGTGAAGATACCGATTTCGTCCAAACCCTGAAATATTTACAGCAGCGTTACAAAGATACTAATGTAAAGGCAGTTCTGCTTTTTTCTGACGGGAAAGACACGATAGCGCGTCCGGACAATGTAAATACTTCTGATCATGTTTCAACTCTTGCAAGAGAACTTGCCGCTCCATTCTTTACCTTTGCGCCGGCAGAAAACATGGAAGTAAGAGATATTGCAATAAGCAGTATTTCCTATAATACATTTACGTTTGCGCGAAATCCCTGGAAAGCTGATGTCACAATAAAGGTAATGGGATACAACAACCTGAAACTCCCCGTTACGCTTAAAGAAGGCAACGATATCATTTCCACCAAGGTCGTCAATACCGGCAATGAAAGAGAGCATAACATTGCCCTTTCATTCACTCCGTATAAAATCGGAACGTTTCTTTACACCGTATCTCTTCCAGTTCAACCGAATGAGGCAATTACGGAAAATAATCAGGTGAGCTTTCTTGTAAAGGTGGTGCGCGACAAGATCAGGATCATGCACGTTTGCGGAAGGCCTTCGTGGGATGAACGCTTTTTGCGGCAAACACTGAAAAACGACCCAAATATTGATCTGGTCTCCTTCTTCATCCTTCGCACGCCTAATGATTTCTCCAACGCAAGCAATGATGAACTCAGCCTTATTCCCTTTCCGGTAGACGAACTTTTCACACAGGTACTCAATAGTTTTGACCTTGTAATTTTTCAAAATTTCGACTACCGTCCATACGATTCCTCGATATACCGGTTTTCTTACTACCTAAACAACATTGAAACATTTGTAAAAGAGCAGGGAGGCAGCTTTCTGATGATCGGAGGGGACTTATCTTTTACACAGGGGGGATATGACGGCACCGCAATTGAGGAAATTCTTCCGGTTCATCTCACATCAGGAACAGACCGTACGGAAACATCCCGGTCACATGCGCTTCTTACGGAAAATGGCCAATTACATCCCGTGACTACCCTTGATATAAACAGAGAGAGAAATATTTCCATCTGGGAAAACCTGCCCGATCTTGACGGTTGTAATATTACGACACAGCCAAAGACCGATGCTGTGGTGCTGGCAACATATTCTGCACAAGGCACACCGCCGCTTATTGCCGTTCGCGATGCCGGATTAGGAAGGTGTATGGCGATTACCACAGATTCCTTATGGCGATGGAATCTCCTCTCGGTGGGGAGAGGGGGCAGCAACCGTCATTATATGAAATTCTGGCAAAATTCCATCAAATGGCTCATTAAAGACCCCATGTTTAACCCGGTTCATATAACAGTAAGCAAAGAAACATACCTTCCGAAAGAAGAAGTGCAGGTAAACATAAAGGTTCTGGGGAAAAATTACCAGCCTTGGGAGGGAGTACAACTGGAAATAGACGTTACAAACGAGTTTACCGGAAAAAACATTCTCGCAAACAGGGGAATAACAGAAAGTGACGGGCAATACAAATTCAGTTTTAAACACGAAGATGAGGGGTTTTATATCATCAAAACAATTGCCAGGATTGACAGCGAAATGATAGGACAGGATCACACCATCTTCAGTATTATGAAAACAGATAAAGAATTTAAAGATACTTCAATACAAAGAGAATTGCTTATGAAATTAGCCGAAGTTTCAGGAGGAAAGTATTTTAATCTGCCCCAGAAAGATATCAGAGGAAAATTTTCTATAGAAAACCCGCCCATTACCAAACTTGTTGGCAAAAAATTCATTTCGCTGTGGGACAATGGATATTTTTTTATGTTTATCGTGTCAATTATATCCCTTGATTGGTGGATAAGAAAACGCTGCGGACTTAGCTGAACATTTTGTTTTGCGCCCACAATAAAAAACTTGCAATAAAACACGTTGTTTAGTATATTTGTAATTTCTCACTCTATGAAAATAGGTGCGGTGATTGTTGTATATATCCCAGGGGGTTCGCTTGATAATAGCGATTGACGGGCCTGCCGGTTCCGGCAAAAGCACAGTTGCAAAGATGTTGGCAAAACACTTAGGTATTAATTACCTCGACACGGGCGCCATGTATCGTGCATTAACCTGGAAAGCATTGCAACAAAAACTTAACCTTGAAGATGAGAACGCTTTGTGCCGGTTAATGGAGCAGACAAATATCCGCTTTCAGCACGAACAAAAGGGGCTGCAGGTATTTGTGGATGACATAAATGTGACAAAAGAGATTCGATCGCCGTCAGTTACAAATCATACACATTATATATCCGGTAAACCCCGCGTCAGGGCAATTATGGTAAGCCTGCAACGAAGAATTGCCTCAGAAGGAGATACCATTGCGGAAGGCAGAGATATGGGAACAGTGGTCTTTCCTCTCGCAGAGAAGAAGTTTTTTCTTGATGCCAAAATTGAAGAACGGGCGAAAAGGCGTTTTCACGAAAGGGGAATCTTACATAGTGAAAACTCGCTTGATGATATTACAAAAGAAATCGAATTGCGCGACCAGCGTGACACAACAAGAAAAGAATCTCCTTTAAAAATCAGCGAGGATTCAATTTACGTTGATACAACACATTTAACAATAAATGAGGTGTTTCATAGAATTCTGCAAGAAGTGGAACCCCTCTTAAAAAATAAATAAGTATGTATTTTTTATTTCTTTGTCCTTTTTTATTTTATTTCGGAGAAGTTATTAAATTATGGGTCTCGAAACTTTAAAACGTGATTACTTAAAGGAATACAATGTTAATATTGCTGATATAGAGAAAGATGTTGAATCAATAATGGCGGCTGAACGCGCCAAGAATAATGTGCAATCTGCATATTATGATTCTGTTCAGCATTTTGAAGTCAATTCAATACTTAAAGGCCGCATCATTAGTTCGATTGGCGACAATGTTATCGTTGACTGCGGTTATAAATCAGAAGGCATGGTTCCCAAGTATGAATTTGACGACCCTTCCGAAATAAAAACAGGTGAAGAAATTGAAGTTTTATTAGAAGCCGTGGAAGATGATTCAGGACTCATCAAATTATCAAAACGAAAAGCGGATCGCATTCGCGGGTGGGAAACGGTTATCTCAAAATATAAAGAAGGAGATATCATTACCGGCCGTATTATCAGGAAAATCAAAGGCGGATTGCTTGTGGACATCGGCGTGCCTATTTTCCTGCCGGCATCACAAATTGACGTAAAACCTCCTGGCGATATTGCACAATATGTCGGACAGGAACTTACCTGCAGAATTCTTAAAATTGACGAAGAACGGCAGAATATAGTCGTTTCCCGAAGAAAACTTATTGAAGAAGAGCGGGAGAAAAAGAAGAAAGAATTACTGACAGAAATAGAAGCCGGACAGATAAGAAAAGGCGTTGTAAAAAATATTGCCGATTTCGGCGCCTTTATTGATTTGGGCGGCATGGATGGATTACTTCATATTACTGATATGAGCTGGGGCAGAATAAGCCATCCGTCAGAAATGCTTGCCATTGACGACGAAATAGAAGTAAAAATACTGGAAGTTGACAAAGAAAAAGAAAAGGTCGCTTTAGGATTAAAACAAAAAACAGACAATCCATGGTTTAACATAGAAGAAAAATATCCGGTAGGTTCCAAGGTAAAGGGACAAGTAGTCAACATCATGTCTTATGGGGCATTTGTAAAATTAGAAACCGGAATAGAAGGACTTGTTCACATTTCTGAAATGTCCTGGACGCGCCGCATTAACCATCCTTCGGAAATCGTCGCTATCGGCGATATGGTAGAGGTGGTAGTGCTTAAAATAGACAGAGAAAAAGAGGAAATTTCTTTAAGCATTAAACAAACAGAAGTAAATCCTTGGACGGTAATCGAAGAAAAATACCCTGCCGGAACCAAAATTAAAGGCAGGGTCCGCAATCTGACAAACTACGGCGCTTTTATCGAAATAGAAGAAGGGGTTGACGGTTTATTACACATTTCCGATATGTCATGGGCAAAAAAGGTTGCACATCCCTCCGAAATTGTCAAAAAGGGAGACAAAATTGAGGCTGTGGTTCTCTCCGTTGACAGGGAAAAGAAACGTGTCGCTCTTGGATTGAAACAACTGCATGATGATCCGTGGGAAAAGGAAATTCCGGAAAAATTTAAAGTAGGTGATATTGTTAAAGGGCACGTAACAAAACTCGCCAACTTTGGCGCTTTTCTGGAACTCGGGAAGGGAATTGAAGGATTGTTGCACGTTTCTGAATTTTCTGACAAGAAAATCAGCAATCCTGCCGATGCAGTAAATGTAGGGGACGAGCTTGAGGTCAAGATCATTCGCATTGAGCCCGAAGCGAGAAAAATTGGTCTTAGTCTGAGAAAACTTTCTGAAAATATTGGAGAAACTGAAGAAGCGCCAACTTCTTCGTCCGGTAAATCGCAGCATAAGGAAGCAGAAGCATCTTCCGGCGTAACTGAATCCGTTTAAATAGTCTGATTTAATAGGAGCTGATTTTACGGACTCTGCATTACAAACCTATTTGAGAGAAATACAGAATATCCCTTTGCTTACTTTAAAAGAGGAACAGGAAATTACCCGAAAAGTAGCAAAGGGCGATGCAGAAGCACGGGAAAGACTCATAAAGGCAAACTTAAGACTGGTAGTAAGCATTGCTAAGGAATTTGTAAATCGGGGGCTTTCCTTTTTGGATTTAATAGAAGAAGGCAATTTAGGGCTTATTCGCGCCGTTAAAGATTTTGATCCAACTACTGGCAACAAATTCAGCACCTATGCTACCTGGTGGATTAAGCAGGCGATTCGAAGATCGATTACGAACAAGGCCAGGACGATACGCATACCTTCTTATATGCTTCAAAAAATTTCTCAGTTGAAGCATACATCTGCGGATTTATTAGAAAGACATGAAAGACCGCCAAGCGCAAGTGAAATCGCATCGGAGATGGATATAACTGCTGAAAAAGTGAAAAGTATCGAACTTTCTCTACAGTCAATGAGTTCTCTTGAAGCGCCGCTTGTCTCCGGTTCAGATATTATTTGGGCATTAAGGGATATCACACCAAATGGAAAAGCACTTACTCCCGAAGAGGAACTGGAAGAAACACAAGAAAGAGAAATCCTAAAAAAACTTTTGGAATCTCTGGATAAACGAGCTGCAATGGTCATTGCAATGCGCTACGGATTAAGTGACGGAGAGCCAAAGACACTTGAAGATATCAGTAACATTCTGAAAATAAGCAGAGAACGTGTTCGGCAAATTGAAAAAGAAACAATACAGAAATTGCACTATCTCACTACTAAAGAGGAAAACACATCATGGAATACCTAAAGAAATTAATACGGGATGTGCCTGATTTTCCCAAAAAAGGAATAATATTTAAAGACATAACTCCTTTGCTTCAGGATGCAAAAGGCTTGAGAGATTCTATAGAGGGCATTACAAACCATTTTAAAAACAAGAAAATAGATATTGTTGTCGGCGCGGAGGCTCGTGGTTTTATATTAGCGCCAATTGTCGCATTTTCTATTGGAGCAGGTTTCGTACCGGTAAGAAAACCGGGAAAACTCCCCCATCAAAAGGCAAGCATGACGTATGAGCTGGAATACGGAACAGATACAGTTGAGATACACAAGGACGGTATTAAAAAAGGTCAAAATGTCCTCATGGTAGATGATCTTTTGGCTACGGGGGGGACGATGAATGCCTGCTGCAAACTGGTTGAATCTCTCGGCGGTAAAATTGTTGGCTGTGCTTTTTTGATAGAATTAGGCTTCCTGAACGGAAAGGATGTTTTAGGGAAATATGATGTGTTTTCATTAATAAAATATTGACGTAAACTAACTCTTACTTCCCAAAATACGTCCGCAATAGAATATTATCACTCCAATAAGCAGCATAAGCATTTCCATCTTCATTGAATTTTTTACTATACCAAAATACAGGGCGTCCAGTGCTACGAGAATTCCAACAATCTGCAAAATCTTTGAAAAACCCATTCAGATATTCTCCTTCATACTTTCCGCTATCTCAATAGCCCTCATCATTCCCTTTGCCTTGTTTACAGTTTCGTCAAATTCCCTTTCCGGGATTGAATCAGCAACAATCCCTGCCCCGGCCTGAATATATGCATTCTGACCTTTTAACAGTATAGTTCGAATCGTTATACATGTGTTAATATTGCCAAAAAAATCAAAATATCCTATTGCGCCGCCATAGGGACCTCTTTTCGTAGGTTCCTGTTCGTCAATAATCTGCATAGCCCTGATCTTCGGAGCACCCGAAAGCGTTCCTGCGGGCAGACAAGTCTTCAATGCGTCAAAAGCGCTTTTATTATCATCCAGTTCACCACAGATACTGGAAGTGATATGCATTACGTGAGAGTATTTTTCGATAACCATCTTTTCTTCAATATGCACACTATTATAGCGAGATACCCTTCCAACATCATTTCTCCCTAAGTCCAAAAGCATAATATGTTCTGCTCTCTCTTTAGGGTCTTCGATTAATTCACTCGCAAGTTTTTCATCCTCGTCATCAGATACCCCTCTTTTTCTGGTGCCAGCAATGGGGCGCACAACAACTTTCTTCCCATCCACCTTTACCATTACCTCGGGAGAAGATCCGATAAGATGTAAATCGTCCATTTTCAGATAAAACATGTAAGGCGAGGGATTTATTACACGCAAAACCCTGTAAATATTAAAAGGATCCGCTGCTGTTTTCGTCTGAAATCTTTGAGAGATTACCACTTGAAATATATCTCCCGCACGAATGTATTCTTTACAGTGATCTACTGCTGTTAAAAAACTATTTCTCTCAAAATTAGAACAAAAAGAGCGACTCGTTTCTTTATCGGTTGCAACATCATCGCTTAACGACATAACAGGTGTTCTCAGCTTATCAATAACACGGTCAATTTTTTTAACAGTAGTATTATATAATTCTTCCAAATTACTGCCATCTATCGAAACAGAACAAACTATTTTTATTGTTTTGGTTAAATGATCAAAAATAATGATCGTATCGTAAAACAAAATTCTGATATCCGCCAGAGAAAGATCATCTTTAGGCATATCAGGAAGGTTTTCATAATAACGGATAGCATCGTAGCCAATATATCCCACTGCACAGCAAAAAAAATCAGGAAGGTCTTTTATTTTTACCGGCTGAATTTTTTTCATTTCATTTTCTAAAACGGATAAGGGATCGGCTGAATGGATTTTTTCCTTTTTCTTTGCACTCCGGATCTCAATGCAATTCCCCGTAGCGATAAATTCCAGAAACGGGTCCGCACCAAGAAGTGAATATCGTGAAATTTTTTCACCCCCCGCAGCGCTTTCAAGTAAAAAGGAGTACTTCATATCAGATAATTTTTGAAACGCAGAAACAGGAGTAAGAGCATCTGCAAATAATTGCCTGTATACCGGAACAATATTGTTATTGCCGGAGGCAAGCTGCTTAAATGTTTCCATGGAAGGAGAGTAATTATTCATGCATTAAAATTTTCATTAATCGGAAAAAATATTTGGTTCGATATCTTCAACATAACTATATACCAATATGCCGGAGTCTTTTGCAAATTCCATCGCCTTTTTATCCACCATCGGTGATATCGCAATGAGCCTCTGTGCCTGTCTATTATGCCTTTTCTGATAAAAATCCGCTTTTTTCCTGAATATATACATATCAGACTTGCTTATAGATGACTTTATTTCACATATCATAAAACACCCGTTTTTTACAACTAAATCTAACTCTATCTGTTCTGGATGCCCAAAAATTGCCCCCTCTTCATCATACTCTATAACATTAATTACATCTAATCCCGATACCTCTCTCAAAATTCCTTTTAAAGCGTTTCGGAACGACTGTTCTGTCCTCAAACCCCATCGCGCACCCAATGCGCCAATACTGCTGTCATATTTTCTGTTCAATGTCTTAATTGATTCCTGTATCTCCCGGATAATTTTTTGATTTTCTTCCCATTTCCTTTCCTGCTCAACCCAACGCTTCTCATTTTCTTTCCAGTGTCTGTCGTTTGCCTGCCAGCGTTTCTCATTTTCTTTCCAGTGTCTGTCATTTGCCTGCCAGCGTTTCTCATTTTCTTCCCATCGTCTGTCGTTTGCCTGCCAACGCTTCTCATTTTCTTCCCATCGTTTATTGCCCTCTTCCCATTTCTTGCTCTGCGCCTCTCTGTCCGCTACCAACTCGTTCAGTATTCTGTCAAAGCGTTCCTCCGTTTTTTCCTTGTCTGCGTAACGATCCTTGAAGAGATTTATTATAAAATCCTTAACTTCTTTATCTTCTTCGATAATAGCCGGGAGTTCCTTAAGTATTATGTCTTTAATTTCCCTGGTTTTCATGAAAATTTTAGTAATAAAAATTCATTGGTGTATATTACAAATTCCCCAAAAAAAATGGGTGTTGCTTTCGCAACACCCATTATACAAGAAATTGCGGTTTGATACAATGCCATTGTCTCAAACCATAACTTTACACTGCAGTCAACTAGAACGTAACAGTCGTCTGTATATACATCCAGTTGGATTCAATCTCATCACCGAATACGTCATCAATCCAATCTTCACCCTTGAAGAAGGAATAACCAGCAAGAATACCAACATTTTGATACAGACTATAACTTACCGTTAAATCAAACTCCCATGCAAGTTCATCATCGGTATTTGAAAATTCGGCTTCTGTAGCTGAACGTGCCGAAGCAAGGTTGCCAGATGCATAATACCATCCATCATCTTCTTCGTCCAGTTCAAAATAATGAACATCAGCCTGTATCATTAATTTCTTTGTTGGGTTAACCTTTACGTTCGCCCTGTAATCGTGAATATTTCTCCAACTCACGAGATCAATGAAACCGTAGTTACCCTGCCAGTGGTTTGTAGGGTAAAGGTTATCAAATGTCTCATGCTGCCCATCGCTAACATCATCATCGCCGGATGCGAAATCATATTCAACTCCGATACGAGGGGTCCATGCCACGTTTTTGAATGTATACCCTGTCCTTGCGGCCAACGCCCACGCTTTATGGCTCTGATCGCCATAATCTCCGACCTGGAAGTGAGATTCCAAGGTGTAATCTATAGCGTCAAGATTTAGCGCTTTACCATCCAACCTGAATCCTAAATCATGCACAACTACATGGTCACTGTCACCTTCTCCGGCATCATAGCCATCAGTAACTGCGCTGTTAGAATCATCATCCTGATCATTCTTCTGGATATACATAAGCTCTAAGACTGCCCTGGGGATAAGCTTTTTGAACGTAAACATGGAGGCATAGAGATTTTCGTCTTCATTATCATCATCAGTTGCACCATCCACATATCCGTTTTCATCGATCTTTGCGCCAAATGCTTCCCAGTAATAGGTGTCAGTATCGTACATAAAACGTGCGGCATCAAAGGTTCGACCGATATTTGACCATACAAAGTTACCGATAACCCTGTGATCACCCCAGACAATCTCCTGGCGGCCAACTCTGACGGTCAACGGCAAATCGAACAAATTCCTGATGTCAAAATATCCCTGATGAAGATCAAGACGATTATTTGCGCTATCAGCTATAGAGTTTTCACCGTCGTTTACAAAGCCAACCGTATCGCCTTCTGTACCCCATGAACGTGCATCCTGAATTTGAATAAAAATTCTAAGGTGTTCGTTTACGTCGCCATCTGCCCAAAGACGCGATTGATTTAAGACATAATCATCATCCGCTGAAGAACCTGATAACGCGCGTCTGGTACCAAAAGATTCAAACTGAGTGGTATGGTCTGGTGTATTATAAAAACCGTTGGTGTATTCATACCTTGTTCTTATCTGAGCGCCCAATTTTACCTTTTTTGCAAATTCAGAATAAACATTTCCCGTAATATCCTGAGCCTTCAATTGTTCTGCCTGGGCAGCAGTCTGAAACTCTTCCTTCAAAAAATTAACTTCATTTCTTAACGTTTCTAATTCTCCTTTTTCCCCTTCGCTTAAAGGAGCAGAAGATACAGTTTGAGACTGTTTAACAGTTTCTATCTGCTCAGTCAAGCTTGAAACAGAAGCCCTCAGTGCATTCAGCTCCTTTTCCATATCCTCTAACGATGTCGAGTCAGCCCCATGCACGAAGGGAGTAGCCGCAAAACAGAAGACAGCAGCAGCAACGCCGCCGAGGCACGTCTTCCAAAATTTATTTCCCATATTCACCTCCCAATAATGAAACAGCTTTTAAACAAATACAATAATATAAAATCACGAACGTAAGAAAAACCTTTTTGAAATTCAAGTGTAAAGCGTATAGCGCCTCCTTTCTCCTCCTCCTAGATTTACTATAAGATTCTCCAATAAATTTAGCTGATGACTGACCAACGCGGCCAATCAGTAAAGATAATTTTGGAATACACATTATATCTTTGAAAAACAAGGTGTCAAGCAATTTTTTGCGATTTCTCCCCCGTGTCCTGCTAACGCTCGTTTATTGCAAAAAACGTGATAGTTAGATTGTAATAATGTAAATACTACCATTTTTACTTTAAAACTATTAAGAAAGACGCGCAAATTATAACCCAAACAAACAATTATGTGAAAATATATTTATAACCTATTGTAAATAATATTTTTATAATGTTTTTAATGCAGTAGTGTGTTATTTTCCTGACAATTACTAAAACACCACTATCTTTCAAGTTGAAATGAACGATTACAAATTGAAACACGCCTTTCTTGTTTTTGTTCTTAAACTTTTTTAAACAACAACTTAGCATTAACTTAAAAAAAGCCTGTTTTTTAGTTTTTTGTTGACCTGCAATAGACATGACTTTATAATGTCAACCTTTGTTAGTATATGTGAAATGTACAAGTATAACTTAGCCAGGATAGCTTTTCGTTAAAAAGGTGCTCTTTATTATGGACAAGAACTTCAAACCAAAATTTAAGAAATTCCACCTCTACAGAAAAATTTTTGTGTTGATAATTGCTTTAGCTTTAATCACAGGAGGTGTATATGGAGGCAGAGAGTTGAGCTGGAAAGAAATTGCTCCTGACGAAGTAGCTGTAATTGTAAACAACCTGACTGGCAGCATAAAACAAATTAATCGTGCAGGTGCTGTTCTTTATTATCCGTTTATCCAGGATATTTATATTCTTGACAAACGTGAACAGATATTGAAAATGACTGCTGCCGAAATTACTGAAAAACAGCCACAGGGAAATCCCCTCGTTATAAAAACGATTGATGGCGGTGAAGTAGTATTGGATCTTCAGATACAGTATATTTTAAGCCCTGAGTATGCCACACATATAATTCAGAATACGGGCGTGGGGGATGTATATAAACAGAAATGGGTGTATGATTATGCCCGCACTGTATGTTATTACTGCTACGGCGAGCTTTATATTGATGAATTTCCAAGCGCTTCAAAACGTGATGCAAAGGCAGAGAAAGCACGGGAAGAAATTAATAAGTCATTAGAGCCGCACGGGTTTTTTCTTACATCAATAAACCTTACCGACTATCGTTATTACAGGGAATACGCCGAAAAGATACAAGAACGAAGATTGGCGGATAAAGAGGTGGAAGAACAAAAAACCAGGGCAAAGGCCGCTATGGAAAATCAGCGTAAGGTAATTGTGGAAGAAACGAAAAAGAAGGAAGTAAAAGTCGCCAGGTTTCGTGGAGATTGCGACAAAAGAATCATGGATGCGCGAGGTACCGCAGAAGCGAAAAAGCAGGAGGCCGAAGCTTATTTAATAAAGGCAAAATATGAGGCTGATGCAGATTATGAACGCTTGGCACAAAAAGCAGAAGGAGTGCTTGCGACAGTTAAGGCAGAAGCAAAAGGTCTTGCAGCATTGCGTGATGCTTTTGAAGGAAATGGCAGCCGCAATCTTGTGAGACTCGAATATGCAAAACGTCTGAAAAACGCTATTATACGCGGGGTTCCGATTGTCAGAAGTGGTATAGAACAGCCGCAAAGTATACAGCGTTTCAAGTTTGTTGAAGATGCGCCGAAAATTGATTACTCACGGCCGGAACCTCCGGATGCAGCCCTTGACAGTATAATGCAGCCAGGTCCTCAAAAAACCGATTAACCGTGTCGTGTATTTTAAATGAAAACGAAAATACTTTTAATGTATTCCGTTGAATTCATTAAATTTTAACTTTTACATAAAAAAGAGGGAAAAATGCACATAGGAAAGTTAACGGCAAAATACATTGTTCCTATTGGAATTATAGTCGTTGTTGCGTTCTTTGTTGTCGGCATAAAATTCTTTGTCATAAAAGTGGGCGCCGATCAGGTGGGAGCGAGAACTCGCGTATGGGGTGTCAGCAGAGGTATTGTACAAAAGGATTACGGGCCGGGTTGGCACAGGGCGATATCGGGAATTGACCAATGGGATCTCTATGATATAACCGTGCAAACATTGGAATTAGCAAAGGAACATTCTGGATTGGGACATGATGAGGTAAAACATTGTGCGGTAAGAACTGCCGATGACTATGATGTGGAAGTTGATTTAATCATTAAATATCAAATAAAAAGAGGTTCTGCCTGGAGGCTTCGACAGGAACTTGGTGTCGGAGAACGGTACAAAATAATAGTAGAAAACGAAACCCGTGACGTAGCGAGAAGTATTTTTGGTAAAATGGTGGAAAGGGATTTATATAATCCTGACGAAAAGCGGAAAAGGGCGGAGGAATGCAAAATAAAAATCATGGAACGTTTGGAGTCTCGTCATATAGAAATTGTGGATGTTTTAATTTTGGAAATCAGGTTTGACCCACAGTTGGACCGTAAAATTAGAAATATTAAGGTTGCGGAATTAGACAATGTGCTGAACAAGTCAAAGGCTCTTGCCGCAGAACAAAGAGGTATTACCCAAACAATCGAAGCAGATACCGAAGCCATTGCACAGAAGATATCCGGTGACAGAGAGCGTGAAATTACCGTGTTAGATGCTGAGACGACCAAGCAAGTAATTGAGCATCTTGCAGCGGCTGACAAATATCTGATTGAAAAGCAGGCAGAGGGAGACCGTTACAAACAGCAGCGAAAAGCAGAAGGGGAATTATTGATCAAGTTGGCAAATGCTGAGGGTGAAAGAATGAGGCGGGAGGCTCTTGCAGGATTTGGAGGAGATATTATTGTTGCAATGGAAGCGGCCAGAAATGTCAACCTTGCAGATATTAATATTTCTACGATTGATTTAAACTTGCTTGATGTCGATGATATGGCTACGAGGCTGGGTGTTTCAGACGAGAAGGGTAAAATTCGGGTCAATCCTCAGACATTTGAAGAAATCAAGCAAATGTTAGACAAAAAGGAAAAAGAAAAGGCTGGCGCTAAATAACCCTGATATTACTCGACAGATTTTGCGCAACGAAATCCTATCTGTGTTAATTGTGCAAATGAAGGAACTCGATACCTTGCTGCGCACCGGGCAAAGTGTCCAAAATAATGCCAACTACCGCCGCGGATGACCTTTTGCTGACCGTATTCCGGACCCTTTGGGTTGTTTTTGGGAGAATAATAATAATAATTCTGATCATACCAATCTGCGCACCATTCCCAGGCATTTCCTGCCATATCATAGCAGCCATAAGGGCTTTTCCCCTTTTCATACGTTCCAACAGGAACGGTCTTTAATAATTTTATTTCCCAGACATTGCATCGTTCCGCATCAAATATTTCGCTTCCCCATGGCCATAAACGTCTGTCAGTGCCGCGTGCCGCTTTTTCCCACTCAGCCTCTGTAGGCAGACGCTTACCAACCCATTTTGCATAAGCAACCGCATCTTCCCACATAATGCCTACAACAGGTTGTTTTGGCTGATTAAACCTGCTGTCAAACCAACTAATCGGAATGCGGCGTCCTGTCTCTTTAATAAATTTTGCATACTGCTCGTTCGTTACTTCATATTTATCAATATAGTACTCATCTAAATATACAATATGTTCCGGTCCATCATAAATATTATACGCCAGCATAAATACCCATTCATAATATTTATTTTCTCCCATATAAAACTCGCCTGCGGGAATACGAACCATGTCAGGATACTTTTCATCTTCAGCAGCATATAACTCTTTTCCACAAAAAAAACCTGTAATACACATAAACAAAAGAAACAAAATATTTCTGCTTTTGGCAATTAACATGTCAGTATCTCCTCTTCGTCAACACCTCATATCTCGCAATGTCTGCTGGTGAATAGCCGGTAATAATTTCGTTAAATGTCCTTATATTTTCATTCTGAAAGGATTTTATTGAAAAATCTTGTGAAAACAAAACCAAGTCTGCTTTATTATACACCTTTACTTCAAATGCAATGATGCTTTGATCTTTGCCGGATAAATTTTTTATTTCCCCCTCGATTTGAGAAGAAGACCCGAAGGGGAGCAAATTTACATTGCGCACATAAAAACCATCCCCTATCTCCTTAAAACCTTCATCTTCCGGGGTTGGGCCACGCACAACCGGTTCTTCTTTTACTACCACCGCTGTTTCTGTGCCTACCGTTTCGGAGACCGGCGATGCCTTGGGAGCAGGAACCGGAGGCGCCGCAGCGACCACTTCCGCCGTAACCGTGCCGGAAGGTGCAGCCCCCAATTTCTCCAAATTCTTCACTCTGATATCCAAATCCTCAAAAACTTTTATTTGTTGATCCAATGTGGCAGCGCGCGTTTTGATATTTTCGTCCGCGGCTGCAAATATCTTCTCTTGTGCTGCAAATTTCTCAGTAACTAGTTTATTTATATCTTCAAGCGCTTTTTTGAATGGTTCTAACGGGGTTTCCGCTTCCTGATATTTTTTTTCAAGCACGGCGGTTTTTACCTCCTGATCTTCTACTCTTTTCTTTAAATCGGAAAACAATTTTTTAAAAACATCAAAAGTCTTTCCGAAAGAATCTATTGCATTTTTTACTTCTTCAACCGATTTGGCTTGTTCAACCTTTTCCAGTCGTGAAATAATAGTATTCACCTTTTGTTCAACATCTTTTATCGTCTGGCTGGATTCTTTCAGAGGAGTGATGGTTTCCTTAACATCTTTGTGAAGTTCAGAAAATTGAGTGCCGATGTTATCGAAACTGCGCATCCAATTTTGCAGTGATTTTTGAAAATCTTCCAGTTTTTCATTCACTTCCTGCCCACTTGTTTGCCCCAGTGCAATTTTCTGCGATAAAAAACCAAATGGTAAAAACGTTGTGAAGAAAAGGAGAAAAATGATATACCCGTTGTGCCTCATGAATTGCACTCCAACTTGATTAACCTTATAATTAAAAGAAGGTGTGATTCTAACAAAAAAAACATCCTACCGCAAACATTTATCTCCATTATATACACAGCGCAAATAATATTTGCATGTTAATTTTTGAATTGACTTTAGTCTTCATTCAGCCTAAATGGTTATTCGCAAAAATTTAATGCGCTATGTATAGTTTTCCTCTAAGCAGAAAGATCGTTCCTCCGGCAATACTATGCAGGTGCATTATTCTTTGATTTTTTCGGACAAAAGGTCTGTATATGGCTGAAAAGTTTCAGTTTGATTTACCCTGATTTAACAGGTAAAATATGTTTTTTATCATTTTAGTCGCATTGACAGAATGTAATCTACCAAACGAGTACGTGTATTTTTATCAGAATCTTGTTATTTATTTTTGAAAGGCAGCAAGCATGTTAGTCTTAATTGCAGATGATCTTCCCGATGTATGTAATGAAATTCTACAAAATGCCGGGCTCGAAGTTTTAAAGAAAACGGGATTAAAGTCCCCGGAGTTGGAGGCTGTTATAAAAACGTGTGAAGGTGTTATTGTCAGGAGCAATACAAAACTTACTGCTTCCGTACTCGAAAAAAGCGAAAAGTTGCAGGCCGTTTGCCGTGCAGGCGTGGGTGTTGACAATATAGATGTCCCTGCGGCCACAAAAAAAGGTATTGTGGTCATGAATACTCCAGCAGGTAATATAGTCTCAACTGCCGAACATACCATCGCTATGCTTTGTTCGCTCTCTCGTTTCATTCCCCAGGCATGCGCTTCGGTAAAGGAAGGGAAATGGGAAAAAAAGAAATTTACAGGGATGCAGCTTACAGGAAAAATTTTAGGAATTATCGGGCTGGGACGTGTAGGCAGACAAGTAGCGAAACGTGCCGCTGCTTTGGAAATGAAGGTTATCGGCTATGATCCTTTCATAACAGCAGAAATTTCATCGCAATATAATATAGCTATCGTTAAAAATCTTGATGACCTGCTGGCGCAGGCAGACTATATCACACTTCATGTCACGCTGAACAAAGAAACCAAAAATCTTCTTGCCAGTAAAGAATTTTCCCTCATGAAAAAAGGCGTACAAATTATTAATTGCGCAAGGGGCGGTGTTATTTCGGAAAAGGATCTCTACGATGCCATTAAAAGCGGACACGTAGCTGGCGCGGCCCTTGATGTGTTTGAAGAAGAACCTCCAAAGGACACCAAGTTGGTGCAGTTGGAGCAGGTCATTGCCACTCCGCACCTGGGAGCTTCAACCGAAGAAGCTCAATTCGCCGTTGCAGTTGAGGCTGCGGAACAGATGGCGGCGGCGCTTACCGGAAAAGGATACAAAAACGCTGTCAACCTTTCTCCGTATAGTCCGGAAGAATATACAAATTTAAAACCTTATCTCGTTCTTGCTGAAAAAATGGGATCCTTTTTAACGCAGCTTAACAGTGAAAGTATACAGACATTAGATATCGTATACACGGGAGAAATTTCCAATAAAAATATCCGGATCATTACTGACAGTCTTATTGTCGGATTACTCAAACCAAGTCTGGAAGAAGGAGTAAATCTTGTTAGCGCGCCTACTTTGCTGACAGAACGAGGCATAAAGGTAAATGTCACTACGAGCAGCAGCTCTTGTGATTTCAGCAGCCTTGTTACCGCTAAAATTTCCACGGCTAACGGAGAAACCGTCATTTCAGGCGCGGTATTTGGCAAAAATGAGCCGAGGCTTGTAGATATAAATGGTTATGGCGTAGAGGCCATTCTCAACGAACATATACTTGTGCTTTTCGGCAAAGATAAACCTGGGTTCATTGGTCAAATAGGATCTCTTCTTGGCAGCAAAAACATAAATATTGCACATATGACCTTTGGCAGGAAAGAGATTGGTGGAAATACCATTAGTATTTTAAATGTTGATGCCGTGCCGCCGCAAGATTGCCTTAAAGAAATTAACCGGTTGAACCATATTGAAGGGGTATATTTAATACATCTCTAATGAAAGAGAGTAGTTATTGTCATTAGTTTTTTGTGTTTTTTGCCATTACATCAAAGGATGAGCCGTATCGCAAAAATATATGGTTCATCCTTTAGTCTTTTTAGTCACATTCTCTTTTCTCAAACATTTCACATACCACGGTAATAATAAGAATCGAGTACAAAATAGTATATACCACCATAAACAAAACATACTTGAAGTTAAGCTCCTCCAAAGAATTCCCCATCCCGATGGCACACATCCCTTCCAGGTTGGGGAAAAATACATACAGAAAAGACAAAACCCAGGGAAAGCCTCCTTCGCTTGTATTGAAAAGTTTTTGAACCAGACTTAACATATTCCCAACAATATAGACAAACACACAACAACTCAAATTAGCCGCCATAGATAAATACATAGATCCTGCGATTGCAATTACGCACATTATTTCCACCTGCAGAAAGGAAAGGAAAAGTTGAAGAAAAGTAGCGCCTCCCAAGTGCATAATTGAGGAAAAGAACCCCTCATGAAAATCCAACAGATTTTTTAAACATAAGGAAATGACTAAAAGAGACCCCAGGATTAAAAACTCAGAGACCACCACTATCAATATTCCAAAAAATTTTCCCAGAATAACAGAACGCCTGCTCACTGGTTTTGCCAGTAGCGTCAAAATAGTGCCGCTTTCCATTTCTTTTGAGAGAGAATTCACGGCAGAGAGAGAAACCAACACAAGGCAACAAATCGTAATAGTCGAAATGCCCATTTCCCTCATTAACCTGATCTCTTCGCCAAAAGCAAATAACGTGAAAAAAAGTGAACTAAGCGTAAAGCATGAACCGACTCCGGTAATTATATAAAATAACGGTTGACGAAAAATATCCCGTGAGGTATTAATAGCAAGGCTAACTATTGCATTATTCATAAAAAACCCTTGAATTTCAGAAAAAAAGTCATAGACTCTATAAAAAATGTTTCACGTGGAACATTTCTGTCATTTACAGCCAGTTTGATCCTGGCATCTGCCAAACGGCGTTGCAATTGAAAATAAATCAAAAAAGGAATCTTCCATGCCCAAAAATGAAAAACTGAGCAAAAGTCTGCAATCTCTCCTGGGTGGTGTTATTGGTATTGAAGCAGAACGAGAGCAGGGGGTTATTATACAATTAAACCCCAACGATATAAAACCAAATACTATGCAGCCGCGCAATCTTTTTAAGGAAGCGGAGATGCACGACCTTATGGCATCGATAAAAAAACACGGTATTTTACAGCCTGTTATCGTGACGCCCCTTTCTCACGGATATATGCTTATTGCGGGAGAACGGCGATGGCGAGCGGCAAAGGAGCTTGGACTGAAGAAAATCCCTGCGATAGTCCGCCAGGCAGACAATGCAGATGTTCTCGAATTAGCCTTAATAGAAAACATCCAGAGAGAAGACCTTAATCCGATGGAAAAAGCCCTGGGGTTTCAGGAATTGATAAAAAAATTCGAATTTACGCAAGAGCAAGTTGCCCAGGCAATGGGGAAAAACCGCAGTTCCATAACCAATTATCTCCGATTGCTGGAACTCCCCAAAGAAATCCAGGATCATGTTTCACGTGGAACAATCTCCATGGGACACGCCAGAGCGCTCCTTTCTCTCCAAGACAAAGAAGCACAGCTAAAATACTGCGACAGTATCATTAAAGAAGGGCTTTCCGTAAGGGATATCGAGGCAATAGCGGCGGGAACAAAGAATGCTTCCCAGCCGGCAAAACAACCCACAAAAAAAATGCCTACACCGCATATTGCAGACATTGAAGATCGTTTTCGAAAATATTTTGGAACAAAAGTACGAATAAGAGAACGCCGCGGGAGGGGGCAGATAGTTATTACATTTAACAGCAATGAAGAATTTGAGAGAATTGCCAATAAAAGCGGAATCGGCCTTTAGCCTATTTTGCGGAAATGCTCCTATCGCCACAAATACTTTGACCGTATAGCCTTATGTATCCTGTAGTCTAAATCAATGAGTTTTACATTGCAATTGTCATACGAATGATATTTTGTATCTTTTGCCATAAAACAGAGTTCTTTCACCATTTTGGGATTGCCTCCTGAAAATCTGTATATGTCTTTTTTGAAATCGTCCATACAATTGACGTTAATCTTAAATTCTTTGATAAAATGATCTGCCAGTTTATCAGTGGATGATTTATCAAGATTAGTCATTTCCACTTTTACAAAATCAAACAAGACCATACGCAAATGATCGATATCTTTTTTCTTTATACCACGGCTTATTATTATCAGAGGAATTTTTTTGTCCATTAAATACAGATAGAAAGAATAGTGTTTTGGTTTAACCAATTCTACATGATCAAAAATAACATATTCCGGCGCTATCTCATCAAGCATGGTAAAGAATGTTTTTCTCAGCATCGGAATGTTTTTGTTATTTATTTTTTTTGTATCTTTACGATAGAAAAGAATAGGGTTTATCAACGATTCCTTCAATGTTCTGCTGCTGTGAGAGTAAAGTAACTTTCCGGACTTCCTCCGGCTTACTAATTCGTGAATAACGGCGCTTTTACCCGTTCCTTCCTCTCCGTAGACAATGATATTTTTCCTACAGTCCATTGCGTTTTTTATTAACCGGAGTTCCTCTTCTCTGGTAAACATGTCATTTATTCCCCATTTATACACCGTTTTTACCCGCTATTTTTTCGATTGCCAGCAACCACGATTTTTTCTCAGCCTTTGTCTGTTCCCACCGGGAAGACGGATTCATCTTGCGAATAAAGCCTTCGGCGTCTGATTTAATCCGTGCGATCTGAGTAATTTGTGTATCAAATAAAAATTCCAGTAGCAATTCATCATCACTATAATCCATTAGTCTGATAAAGTGAGGCATGCAAGCGCCACAGCCGGATACATATTTTGGTTTAATATCATCATCTTCCAAAATGTTCGTCAGTTCCTTAAGATAACCTGCTTCTTTTTGCTTTAGCTCGTAACACAAAGGACATTTCATGACATTCTCTGCAGATAAAATATTTAAATTATGTTTGTGTTTGACGGAGTTTAACACTGCTATCAATTTTACCAGCAAAACAATGCATACATTTGCTGTGCCGTAATGAGAGCTAATTCTTTGGAATTGCCAAAAATGGTAATTACAAAAACCTCCCGCGTTTACAAGGTGTATCCTTTGTTCCGAATCTCTATATGTCTCGCCGCTTTTCCCTGCCCATCGGCACAAACTGTCAAATTCATCCTGATATAACATTGCGCAGACAGGACATCTTTCCGAAGAAAGGGCGCTGATAATTCGCGAATATATTTTGTTTGCTCTATCCATTTATTTTGATTCTTAATTCTATTAAGTCCTTCGCCCTTCTCTTAACAACGCCCATATCTGACTCCATACAACCCATAATAAACTCTTTTGCCTCGGAAACTCCGATTTCATTCAGAGTTTCGAGAATCGCAGTCTTAAGAAAGACACTGTCTTTTTTTTAAAGAGTGCAATAAGAGGTTCTACCGCTTTTTCACTTTTTAGCCTGCCGAGGATATTTATTGCCCGCAGAACCGTTTCCGGTTCCGTATGCCTTAGCGCATTGAGCAATTTTTCCTCGTAATCCATGTTTTCATATTTCACTATATCCGCATTACAGAAAGGGCATATTTTCTCAGCCTCATTTATTTCATTCCAGCATTTCGGGCAATAGAATGTCATGTTGTTTTTCTTTGAAGCCTCTGTAATGCCTGGATATATCTTCGCCCAATAACTAAAGCAGCATCATGCTTATATCTCTTTGAACACCATGAACATTCAATATAATTATCCGCTGCCCTCAGATTTGGTAAAATGCCGCTTTCTTCTGTACGCATCCCGAGGAGCGGAGATTGTTTTATGCTTTTAAAACTACTAAAAAAAACCTTACATTCTTTGTCATTGCCACATACCGGACAGATAAAAAAATTGTTTGCCTCCATATTAAAACCTCCTTCATTAAATACTATAACAAACTAAACCACTATATATCTAATAGGAGTTATCAGCTCACGATGGCAATAAGGCGAACTCCATCGCCTCTTCCTTCAGAACCACAGCTTAATCCTACATCATTACCATATTTATTTGCTCCTGTTTTACGTCAATCAGATTAATGGCATTCCAAATATTTGTCAGTGTCTCTTTGTGATCTTCCAGTTTCTTAGTCTTGTCTGCCAATAACGCCAGCTCAATCCGTACAGACTCGTCTCCCGCCTTTCGTCTCTCCCTACCCTTTTGAATAGCCTGTTCTATTTGCTCTGTAAGATCGCTTCCAAGGTCTTTCAATTGTTTCGCATAGTGGTTAATGGTCTTGCAAATCCTTCCTGCAAGGTCTGAGCGTATTCTGCCGCAGTTTCGGCTTACATCAGAAGACACCCTTTCCATCATCTCGTGAAAAACCATCTTCCTGCTCAGGGATTTCGGCAGGAACGTACGCAGAATGGACTTCACTTCTTCTTCGGTAGGCGCCGTATACTCCTGCACCATATAATAAAAACTATTGTCTTTCGTCAGCTCCACGGCAAATTCCGCCTGATCCATAGTTACCTCAAAGAGCACCTCAGCAGCCGCTTTAAACTCCTGTATGATATCGTTGGAACGTTTTGTAAAACGGTTAAAAGCCTCCTGAATAGTATTTGAAATCGCCAGCTCGGAATCTTTTCTGAATACATCGAATCCCCTGACGATCTCCTCTTTGATAGCCTTTTGCATCTCATCCCGAAGAACTGTCGGGCTTAGCCCGAAATTTTTCTCATAGAAATCCGTAAGACATTGTTTTATTCTCGGGGTTTCTTTTTCTTCCAAAGCCTTCAGCATATTCTCCACTTTCAGACACAACTTGTCGGATTCTCCCTTGAGCAGATACGTAATATCATCTCTGTCCTGTTTCAGGTTTGCAACCAATTTATGAAAGGTGTTTAGTTTCTCCTCTAATTCTTCACTGGAAGCCTCCAGGGTTCGCTTCTCAATAGCTATCTGAGATAATTTCCGGGAGATAAACCGTTGTGTCCTGGATATTGCTGTATTCAGAACAACCTTCCCTTTTTCTGAAGAAAGAAAACTCTCCAGCTCATCTGCAAGTTCCAAAAGACCGCTCTGTGAAAACTGAACATCGTTATTCATTATTTTTGCCTTCAGCGCTTCTCTTGCAGATATAGGCCAGATTTTATGCACGGTAAATCCCATCTCCTCCAATACCTGTTTATTAAACTGAGAAATTTCCTTAATCTCTTCTGCCGTCAGATTATCAATTTTATTCAGCACGAAGAATATCTTCTGGGTGGAATCTTTGATGGTATCAAGCAGTTCCTTTTCTGCCTGTGAAATAGGAACATCGGCGCTCATCAGAAATAATGCGGCATCGAGGTGGTCTAAAAATTCATACGTCGTTTCCGTATTATGCAGAAAGGTTGACCCTACACCCGGAGTATCGACCAGCAACATGCCCTTTTCAAGAGAAGGAGACGGATATTCAATGAACGCACATCGTACCCCGCGAATATTCCGCGGATTCTCCTTCTCGGTAACATAGCAGGAAAGTTCTTCCACACTGATTTTCTTTTGACTGCCATCTTCCATAAAGATAGTGCATCTGATTTCTTTGCCAAATTTCAGGATCGTCACGATAGAGGTGAGCGGCACTACCGATGACGGGAGTATCTCTTTGCCAATGAGGCTGTTGATAAGCGTCGTTTTCCCCCTTTTAAACTGACCCAAAATCACCAAATTGAAGCTGTTCGTTATCAATTGCTCTCTGACCATAGCAAGTTGGTTGTTTCCAGCCCCCGCATCGTCTTTTGATAAGGTCTCTGTTTTTTCAATAACACTCAATATTTCTTTTTTATGTTCCACGAATTTTTCTAACATGAAACTTCAAATCCTCCATAAAATAAATGGATATGCTCATCTCCCTGATGGAAAAACATAACAGAAAAACCCCTGCCAACACTATTTGTTTGACAGGGGTTTTTCAAAATAAAAAAACTCCTGCCAAACGAAATCTTTGACAGGAGTTATTAGCCACAATAGCAGCGATTAAGCGAACTCCATCGCATACACTTTTATTTCAGCAATCGAGAATCGAGGGTAATGATACTCACTCTTTCATCTGTTGTCAAACACATTTTTTTCCCTTTTTCATACCGAGTTGCCTTTTACCCCATTATTATAAGTTTCCCTGAATCACGTATCTATTTTTTATCAGAATACAACCTCTGACACTCAAAAAAGTAGGAATTGTGTATGCTATTTAATCCGTAAAATATAATCCATTACTTCTTCAAGTAATATTGCCTAATTCTGGTATTACAGATTGAACTATTTCGCCCGATGAGACGTGCTTATGAGAATTGAAGTTTAACCGTGGTGTATGGTCAGCATTGTCGTATCTGAATATTAGCTTTCCATCTATTTGTTGAAAATGAAAAGAATAAGTAAGTTTTTCGATCTTATATCTGACGTCGAGATATTCTGTAAAAAATAATTTTGAATCGTCAATAAATGTTATGACACCTTTTGTTACCCCAATTTTTTCAGTCCTGCTGTCAATGTGTAAATCTGTATCAATTATTAAATTGGTTTTGGAATATTCCTCTATACCCTTTACAAGGTTGGCGAAATATTCAGTGAGCAACATACTCTATTTCTTTGAGTTTTCTCAGGTCTTCCATTACCTTTTCCCTTATCTTTAATTCGCCTGCCCATTCTATATATTCCCGGTCGCCTTTTTTCAGGTCTTCGGCGGAAAATTCCTTCTGAAATACTTCTGATGATACATCATACTCAGTTTCAAATTTTTCAATTTGCATGTTTGTTTTACTCAAGCCGATCTCGAGTCTTTTGATTTCAGCAGAAATTGCCGCCCGAATAATGTCAACAACTCCATCCTCTTTGTCAGATTGAATTTGTAATTTTATCATGCAAAAACCTCCTTATCATGCAAATCATATACTACCTACATTGCGTATTACGCAACCTTTTTCTCAATCTCCTCAAATTTCACCGCAATCTTTTTTGATACCCCTGGTTCCTGCATGGTAATGCCATACAGCACGTCTGCAATGCTCATAGTAACTTTATTGTGTGTAATCATGAGAAACTGTGTTTCTTTGGTAAATTCCTTTACGATAAGATTGAATCTATTAATATTATTTTCGTCAAGAGCGGCATCTACCTCATCAAGAATGCAAAAGGGGCTTGGTTTTGTCTGAAATACAGAAAACAGCAAGGCCACAGTGATCATCACCTTTTCTCCCCCGGAAAGGAGGGTAATAGACCGAAGCTCTTTGTTCGGCGGCTGAGCCACTATTTCAATTCCCGCTTCCAGTATATCAACATTTTCTTCCAGAAGTATATCTGCCTTTCCTCCGCCAAACAACTTCCTGAACATCATTTGGAAATTTTCCCGAACTTCATGGAAGGTTTTTTCAAAGGCTTCGCGGCTTGTATGATTAATTTTTTTTATCAGATTCTGCAAACTCTCATGCGATTTTTCGAGGTCTTCTTTCTGATTGAGAAGAAAGCTTTCCCTGTTTTCAAGATCTTCCTGCTCAGCAATGGCTTCCAGATTCACATTGCCCAGACGCTCAACTTTTTCCTGCAAGTCTTCAATTTCAGCGGAAATCGCATTCCAAAACTCCTCCGGAGAGACAGCAGACTGTTCCTGCTTTTCCTTCAAATTGCCGAGTTCCTTCTCAATTTCTTCCCGGTTATTATACAATTCGGAAATCTCGATTTTGTATTCTTCCCTTATTCGTTCTTCAAGATTAGATATGCGAATCTGATATTCATTTTCTTTAAATCTTAATTCCTGCAGATTTTGTTCTATAGTGCCGTATTCTGTCTGATTTCCTTCCAGGGAAGTCCTTAATTCAGCAGCATGGCAATCATTTCTTTCTATTTCTGCTTCCAGATTTTCTGCTCTTTCGTCCAGAACTATTTTTTCCGATTGTAGTTCCTCGATATGCTGTCCCAGGTTGTTAATCTCTATTTTCGCGTCAGATATTTTTTGCTGGCAACTTTTATATTCATCCGCAATGTCCTGAACCTGTGCTTCCATTTCGCGCTGGTCTGATTGAAGTTTATTCAATGCCGCTGTTATGCTGTCTTTTTTCTCTTCTTTCTGAGCAAGTATCACTTTTAAAGACATGATCTCTTCCTGTATTTCTTTCTTTATCACTTCTTTTTCTTTAACAAGCATCGAGGTCTCTTCGATTTGTTGCTCTAGTGCTTCATGATGCTGGCTAAGGGCGTCCAATCTCTCCCGCAATGATACTTCACGCCCATGCGCGCTTTCTATTTCACCGTTTATTTCTTCCAGTTCATCTTCGTTTATCTTTACCTCTGCCAGAAGTTCTTCCTGTTTCTGTTTATTTTGCGAAAGTTCATTATCCTTTGAAATTTTCAATAAGTTCAACTGCTCTATTTTTACTGCCAGTCGGGCAGTTTCTTCCTCAAGACCGCTAAGCTCGCTTACGTAATTATGTTTTTCCTTTTCCAATCTGCCGGATTCTTCCTGTATCCGGAGCAAATCGTTCTCAATTTGGTTCAGTTCACTTCTGCGGGAAATAATGCCCACCTGCCCCTGTTTTCTGCCACCGCTGATTGTTCCATCCGATCCGAATAACTCTCCGTTAAGAGTTACACAACAGACACAATGCCCCTGATTATTCAAACCCATCGCGGCATCAAGGTTTTCGACAACAACGATATTGCCTAAAAAACCATCTATTACACTGCGAATATCTTCTCTGCTCGTAACAAGACGGCTTGCGACTCCGATGGTATTTGGGTTTTGTAGAATTTCCTCATTGAGTGAAGGTTGTCCATGCATGCGGTCCAGTGGGAAAAAAATGGCATTTCCTTTTTGATGTTCTTGCAAATAAGCAAGCGCTTTTACGGCATTTTGTGTGGTATCAACGACGATACCCTGAACTTTATCCCCCAATGCGGCTTCTATCGCACGAGCGTACGGCAAATCAACTTTCAGCATATCAACGATCATACCTTGCATACCTTTCAGGATAGAATCTGTTTTCCGCGATTCCTCAATAATAAACTTTGCCCCGGATTCTATTCCCTCTGCACGCGTTTCATAATCCATCAATACTTCATAACGTGATTTTTTACTGCTTTGCAATTGCTTCTTCAGGTTAATTTGTTCTTCTAAGGTACGAATTATAGTGACAATTTCCTGTATGCGGCCTTTTGAGGTGGATAAATTTTTTTCTAAATTATCATATTCTGCCACAAGCGAATTTTTTTCATTTACGGTAGTCTCGTATTTCGATTTCAATATATTCACAGAAGAATTAATTTCATCCTGCCTCTTTTGAAGCCGTATTCCTCTGTTTTTTAATGCCTCTTTTTCCATTGTTAAACTGCCGATTTCGTTTTGCACTCCGGACTCTTTCTGGAGAATCGCAATAACCTCTGATTTTTTTTCTTCCATACCCTGATACAACATATCGCATTCGAGATTTATTTGTTTGCCGGAAATCTCTTTTTTCTGATAATCGTTTTGTATTGTTATGATATCCTGTTCTAATATATCCAGCATTTCTTTCGATTTTACAACGTTATTTTTTGTTTCAAATATCTTATTTTCCAGTGTCTTTTGTTGATCTACAAGTTTTTCAAGCCGGGATTCCAGTTCTTTAATGCGTTCGGTATCATATTGTATCCTGTCACGGTCTTTTGATATTTGCGCTTCAAGATTAATTTTTTCCGCCCTCAATTCTGTTGATTGCAATTCCAATTGTTCTAATATATCTTCGACTTCATGTATCTGTATTTTAAGATTGTCTATAATCGCGGTTAGCTTTTGTTTTTGTTCTTCTCTCTGGTGTATCTGTTCAGAAATAGATATCTTTTTATCATTAAGTTCACCATAATTTTTGAGAGAAAGCCCTACTTTCAGCTTTTTCAATTGTTCTCTGTATTCCTGATATTTCCTTGCCTTTGATGCCTGGAGTTTTATGGAACGAAGCTGTTTTTGCAGTTCCTCAATAATATCGCCTACCCGCAATAAATTTTGCTCCACATGTTCCAGTTTGGATAAGGTCGCTTTTTTCTGTAATTTAAATCTGCTGATTCCAGCGGCCTCCTCAAACAAAACTCTCCTTTCATTGGCATTTGCTCTGAGCAAAGCATCCACATTTCCCTGTTCAATCACCGAATAGGCATTCGAACCAAAACCCGTATCCACAAAAAGTTCCCGGATATCTTTTAGCCTGCTGTTTTGTTTGTTAATGAGATATTCTGATTCCCCGGAAGCATATAGCCGCCGCGTGATACATACTTCAGAATATTCGAGGGGCAACATTCCCTTATTGTTCAAAATAGTCAACGACACTTCCGCATAGCCAAGAGAGGGTCTTTTTTCTGTGCCGTTAAATATAACATCCGACATTTCATTGCCCCGCAGAGACTTTACGCTTTGTTCGCCCAATACCCATTTAACCGCATCTACAATGTTGCTCTTACCGCATCCATTGGGTCCGACAATAACATTTATCCCATCCTCAAAAACAACTTCTGTTTTTTCAGCAAATGATTTAAACCCAAATAATTCCAACTTCTTTAATTTCATAACAGTGTGCTATAATTTTAAAAATACAGACAAAGAAGGGCGTTTCGATCGAATCGAAACGCCCTCTCCCCATTACACATTTATTGGTCCCACACCAATAAAAATACAAATGCAAAACTGTTTTGTCTCTAATAACATGTATGCATAAATACTTTAAAATGCATGTATTAACTAAGATATAATTATTGATAAAACACACTATTACTTTTTCGCCTTCTTTGCAGCAGGCTTTGCTTTTGTCGTTGCCTTTGCTTTTGTTGTTGTTTTTGCTTTTGCCTTTGTTGTCGTTGTTTTCTTTGCTCCTGTTTTTGCAGAGGTACCACACTTCTTTACCGCCATTAAATATCACCCCCTCTCATAATTATTGGGACCAATGGTATAATGAATTTACCAATTTCTCGATAACACTTTGCCTTCCTCTCCCCGTACACAGCAATAAGTGACATACTTGCCTGCCATTATCGCAAATTCTCTGAGGACTTCAGGAGGATAAGGATTTTCTTTTAACATATCCGTATTTAAGCAATGATTCGGTCTGAAAGACTGTAATATATATCGTTCCGCGCCCCTTATGGATATTGCAATATCTTCAATGTCATATTGATCCAGTTGCGAAGGACAAACGGTGGTACGGAATTCATACTCAATATTACTCTCCATGATGATATGTATACTCTTTACAATATCCTCCATATTACATGGAACCCCTGCGATTTCTTCATACTTTTTTTTATGGAGCGGCGCCTTAATATCCATCGCAATGCAATCTAAAAGACCTTTTTCGATCAGATCTTTCAGTACATAAGGTTTCGTTCCGTTTGTATCCACACGCACTAAAACACCGATATCCTTAAATATCTTCAACAACTCACCTAATTCCTTATATACGGTGGGCTCTCCGCCTGAAACAACAACTCCGTCTATCCATCCAAAACTTTGCTGAAGTTTTTTCGTTACAGATTCAAGAGGTATTGATTCCAGATCATTTGGGGATTGTACTAAATGAGGGGCATGACAGTAGTGGCAGAGGAAATTGCACGTTGGCAAAAAGATGATGGAAACGATCTTTCCTTCCCATTCTACGAGACTGTTTTCAATAAAGCCTTTTATCGGTATGTTCATGTAAAAGTCCGCATAAAAATTTTGAAAACTTGCCAATACATCTGCCCGATGTATTAAAGCGGGCGTATATCTTAACATTTTGCTGCACAGGACTCTGCGGACGCACTCTTAGCCGGAAAGATATCCTCTACACGATAATTCCCCTTATGCCTGTCCGCCAGTTCACTGATTTTCGATTTGTTCCAATTATTTATGCGACTGAAATAACCCACGATTCTTGTTATGCCATAAACGTTTCTTGATCCGCAAAAGCCACAAATATCTGTAAGTTTCTTTGTGACTTTCTTACAATCGTTGCAAACGGTAAATTCAGGTGATATCGTAACCTGAGCAGCCTGAGTATTTCTGAAGGTTTTTGTCACGAGATTCATAATGCTGGATGCAGGAGGTCTTTCTTCTCCTACAAATGCATGTATTATTGCCCCCGATTCAATCATCGTATGAAATTTGCTCTGGAGGTATATTCTGGTAATCATGTCTACCGGAGCATCCGGGCGAAGATGTATGCTGTTGGTATAATACAGACCGTCTTTTTCTTCGCTTCCCTTCACCACGTCTGCCGCTTCGGGGAAATTCCGCGCATCCACCTTTGCCAACCTTCTGCTTGCGCTCTCGGCGGGAGATTCTTCCAGAGAAAACTTTAACTTATGCTTTTTCCCTGCTTCTTTCACACGCGTATACATGTGGGAAACGACCCTCAGTCCCTGACGGATCATGTCATCGCCTTCATGCAATTCTTTCCCCGTCATAAACTGCAAACATTCATTTAATCCTATAATGCCGACAATATACGTCGACGCTTCCAGATCGACGTATGGACGGCCGTCTCTCGCCTTCTTTCCTATTTCCCAAAGAGGCATTTCCGGACTCGACATTAGTTTGCTGATAAATTTCTTTTTCTGAAGATGTGCTTTTACCGCAATCTCAATTGCTTTATCGATCTCTTTGTACAACGCATCCCAATTCCCTTTCCCTGCTTTGTAGGAAGCCTGAGGAAGATTGATTGTTATATTCTGAAAGCCGCAAAAACGCATGCTTTCCGGGTGTTTGATCATATAATTATCATCTATTGTTGTGCGCAAACGGCAACATGCGGAGAGAGTGATCTCATCCCTGTCAAATACAAAGTACGGGACGCCGTTCTCGCTGGCAATCTGACAAGCATATTCCAGCAGTTCGTATTGCTTCGGATCTTTAAACGATTCTTCATTTATATGAAAATCACATTTGGGAAACGCAAAAACATGGCCATAGCAATCACCTTCTCTCCATACATCCAGCATTGCAAGCGTAAATCTTCTTGCAGTTTCCGCATATTCTCCGTATGTTTTTCCTGTCGGTTTTCCACCCGGGCCTATGGCAGGGATATTCCTTAAATACCCGGGAATGCCTGTGTGTATATTAAAATCAAGAAATAACGTCTGGCCCCCACGGGAAAAGGCGCTCTGCGAACAGCTAAAAATAAGATGCTGCGCTTCCTGCTTCATCTCCTGATGGCTCATCCCTTCAAGGTAAGGGGCATACATAATATTGATATACCCGACCCCTAATGCTCCGGCATAATACGCCTGCATGGAAGCAAGGAATGTATTTAAATGGCCCGTTAACGTACGCGCATGTTTTGCCGGCGCGGAATCGGTATCTAAATTTTCAAGAGACAGTCCGTATTTTTTCAAATACTCTAACGAATGAGAAGAACAATACACCCGTGTGGGGTACCCAAGATCATGGAGATGCACCATCCCGTTGAGATGGGCTTCCGCAACATCCTTAGAGAACACTTCCTGAAGCGCGTATTGCTTTAACGTATTTTCCGCGATTGCAAGATTTATTGCTTCCGGATTATTTGTGGCAATATTACTGTTTTCTTTATTCTTTGACATTATCAATTCATCAAGGTCATATTTGGGCATGCCTAACACAGTCTGCTTCCCTAGTTTCTTGCCATATCCCCGTTCAAACAACTCATTATCCACCAGCTCCCGAATCAAAGAAGTTGAAATACGGTTCAGTCCGGAGGAAAAAACCCTTTGTTCCACTACGCTGGCAATTTCGTCAGCGACATCTCCTGCCAGGTCCGCTTCTTTTTCTAATGCAACGGCAACCTTCCGTTTATCCCATGGAAAAGTTTCGTCTTTTGTTTCCGTATCTACCATGAGGGAAACATCCGTTGTGTCTGCTCTTTTCTGGGTTTGTTTTCTTACCCGCAGGGAATCGCGAATTCTTGCCCTTTTATCTCTATATATGATGTATGCCTTTGCTGTTTTTGCGTGGCCCGTTTCGATAAGCACCTTTTCCACCACATCCTGAATATCTTCTATCCCGGGAGGATTTCCATTATATTTTTTTGCCAGGAACATGGAAACCACGATTGCCAGTTCTTCTGCTAAAGGACGATCTGTGCCTCCTACGGCCTGTGCCGCTTTGAAAATAGCATCTGCTATCTTCTTTTCATTAAAAGGAACTATTCTTCCATCTCGTTTTACGACATACTCTATTGCATTACCCATATATTCCCGTACCTCCTGCCTTGGTTATTAGGAAATTCTCACGAACTGATAGCTGTTTCTCAGCTCTCTGTCTTTTTTTTAGCCCCCTTCATGAGCGGTTTTAGTTCATCAATAAATTCTGAAATATCTTTGAACTCTCTGTATACGGAAGCAAAACGAACATATGCGACCATATCGAGAATTCTTAATTTTTGCATTACCAAAGTGCCAATAAAATTTGAATTTACTTCCCGATCAAATTTGCTGTATACTTCACGCTCAATTTCATCAACTATATTTTCCAGTGTATCCGTAGAAACAGGTCTTTTCTCGCACGCTTTCAACAAACCGTTAAACACCTTCTTCCGGTCATACATCTCGCGCCTTCCGTCTTTTTTGACAACACGCAACGGATTTTCTTCAACACGTTCATACGTCGTATACCGACGGCCGCAATCCAAACATTCCCGCCGGCGCTTTATGCTCAACCCGTCCGCGGTCGTGCGGGAATTAATCACTTTGTCGTTGTCTGCTTTACAAAACAAGCATTGCATGTGTCTTTATCCTGAAACCACCACACGTCTATATATGTTAGTTTGAAGTATATAACATACAAGATATATGATGTCAAGGAGATTTATCGAAAACCATGACTTGTTGATTTCCGAATAAAAATAATCTCACATTATTATAGTAAACAGCCCGATATTATTCCGCTTTTCATTGCTCTCCGCCGGTAACAGATTCTTCAATCACCACAAACTCAACGTGAATATTTGCCATACGAAGGATTTCTTTTGCAAGGGCATCGGGGTAATCGGAAATGGTAACGATGCGTTTTATTCCTGCATTCACCAGCATTTTTGCACACAGAGAACATGGATAGGTGGTGCTGTACAAGGTGGCCCCTGATATTTTTATTCCGTAATGAGCGGCTTGTATAAGCGCGTTCATTTCCGCATGAAGGCCACGGCATAATTCGTGTCTTTCTCCGGGAGGAACCCTTAATTGCTCACGTAAGCATCCAATTTCCAGACAATGCTGAAGTCCGCTTGGCGCCCCATTATATCCGGTAGCAAGAATATGTTTCTCCAGCACCAGAACCGCGCCCACCTGCCGGCGCAGGCACGTTGACCGCCGTGCGACTTCTTTTGTAATCCTCAAAAAATATTCGTCCCAGGAAGGTCTTTCCGGCATATTACTTCCCGATGCAAAACTCACAAAATATTTTATCCAAAATATCTTCTGTCGTTATTTCACCTGCTATTTCACCGAGAATGTCCACTGCCATTCTCATATCCAACACAACAAATTCATCGCTCATATTCTCCCTGAAAGACGTTGCCGCCTGTTCCATTCGTTCATACGAACGCCGCAATGCATCTTTTTGATGCACATTGAAAAAAGGACGTGTGTTCGATTGATATACCTGCCCTGACAAAACCTTATCAAGCAGCATTGTTTTTAGTCTATCCAAACCCTTGCCTGTTAACGTAGAAGTAAGAACACAAGGATATTTTTTAAACTTATCCGGTAAATCAAAAAAAGAATGATCCGGCATTAAATCACATTTATTGATTACAATGATAATATTATCGGAAACTTCGTTCGCAGGTATTTCCATTGACCGGGGATGTATCTTCTCGCTGCCATCAAGAACGAGCACTATCACGTGTGCGTTTTTTAAGGCATGCTGGGTTTTTTCTCTTGCCTGCAATAAAACGGGTTCTTTTGTGTCATCGATGCCGGCGACATCTGTTACTTTAAAACACACATTTCCCATTTCTAAAACCCCGGTAACAACGTCACGCGTAGTCCCCGGCCTATCACTGACAATGGATCTTCTCTTCCCCAGCAGCGCATTAATCAAGCTTGATTTTCCCACATTCGGTTTGCCATACAGTACCACGTTAACTTCTCCGGATACTATTTTATCCGTCAGTGTTTTATCGATAAGACATCCGATATCTTCTTTGATACATTCCATTTTATTTATAATTTCCCGCCGGGGCATTAATTCAATATCCTGGTCGGAAAAATCAATAGATGTTTCAACATACGCGCAAAGGGAGGTTATTTCATTTTGAATGTATTTAATCTGTTTCGAGGTATTTCCTGACAGTTGTAAAATAGCCGAATCAAGTTCGGAATCAGATTGTGAGCGAATGATGTTTTTTATCGCTTCCGCCTGTGCAAGATCTATCCTTCCATGCAAAAAAGCCCGTTTCGTAAACTCCCCCGGAAGAGACAGCCGGATTCCTCCCTCCCCTGTATTCCTTTTTAAAATAGATTGTAAAAGTATCTCTATAATTGGTTTGGAACCGAGAGTATGTATTTCCACAATATCTTCTTTTGTATAGGAATGAGGTTGTTTCATAAGGTATACAGTCGCAGGGATTTTTACTGATTCCTCCGGTAAAACAATACATCCTTTGATAGAGGTAAAAGTTTGCATAGGTTCCGGAGGTATGTTTGCGGAAGGAATAAATATTTCTTTTATTGATGGAACTACTTTATCCCCGCTCATCCTGATTACTGCATGAAGGGCTCTGCCAGCCGGCGTTGATACGGCAAGAATTGTATCCTGCATTTCAGGAAACATATAAGGCCATGATATTTCAGATATATTTTACCGGTTAAATATTTATTATTTGTGTAAGCGTGAAGAGAGGAACTCTACACTATTTTTATCTTTTTAATAGATTTTCTGATAAAGACGCTTTCAACAATACTGAACAGGGTGCTTGTTGTCCAGTAGAGGGTAAGCCCGGAAGGCATTTTATATAAAATAAATGCAAACATTATTGGCATAAGGGACATCATTTTTTGCTGTGCTTGTGCCTGTGGATCGGTAGCAGGAGATTTCGGTGTCAATTTCATCTGGGCGAAAGAAGCACCCGTCATTATTATCGGCAGGATATTCAGGGTGTTTCCAAGAAAGGGAATGGTAAACGGCAAATACATAAATGTGTCAGGCATGGAAAGATCATTTATCCAAAAGAGAAAAGGCGCCTGCCGCATTTCAAAAGAAAGTTGCAACGTCCTGAAAAGGGCAAAAAAGACAGGTATCTGCAATAACATTGGCAAGCAACCGCTCATTGGGTTTACGCCATATTTTTTAAACAACAATACCTGTTCCTGTCCTATTTTTTGTTTATTGTTTTTATATTTTTCCTTGAGTTGGTTAATCAGCGGTTGTAATTGCTGCATCCGAAACATGGATACCTGGCTTTTTCTTGTTAAGGGAAACAGAAGCGCCTTGATAATTATCGTTAATACGATAATTGAAATTCCATAATTAGGAATTGCGTGATGAACCGCGTTTAAAAAACCGAGAAGCAATTTGCTTATAGCATTTAACCATCCGTAACTTATAATTGCATCCATGGTATTATATTGCCTTAAAACCTCTTCTCTTTTCGGTCCGGCAAAATAGAGATATCCATGCCTGACGGACGTATGCGGCGCTATATGTATTCTGCCTGTCTGTAACCCTACCATAAAATCTCCGTGCTCTGCTTTTCCCTCTGCCGGCAGCCCCTGCATATCAAATGCCTGAGAATTAACAGACGCTATCCATTCACTGGAAGCGGGTTTCAATATGACGGCAAAATACTTGTTCGTTGACCCCATCCAAACAATACCCCGGGATTCATTTTTGGCAGGAAACCCTTTCGGCGCAGTGCGCACCAGCTTAATCCTGTCATTCTCCATATCCACCCCGACAAGCCCTGCAATATCGGTTGAAATTTCGCCTTCATGCATGATCATGGAAGAAGCAATGATGTCATATGATAAAGAAATTTCCGTATCCGTATTATTTTCCAGGACAATTTCCATATCCACATGATATTTCCCTTCAGGGAGGGAAACGGTCTTGATAAGATTCACTCCGTTTTCAAGGCTTGTGCTAAACGAAATTCTTCCCTTGCTTCTATCAATAACCCTGTATCTCTGTTTTTGGAAATTTGCCTTCTCGTGTATATAACTTATGGCAAGGGGACGATATTCAGTATCAACATCCTTTATTAATTCTAAAGTATCTTTTGCATCCTGCTTTTTAAAGGTTTTCAGTTTAATCGATTTGAGCGCCGCCCCGTTATTCGACCATATTGTCCTAATATATTCATTTTCAATCATAACTTCTTCTTCAGGTATTTCTAATTCAGGCAGGGCATCCCGAGAAGTCAGTAATGCAGGGGTTTCTGTTTTTATTTCGACACGCTCTTCAGCCGCTGCTTTTTCATGTTTTAACTCTTTTGTTTTTGGCGACATCAAAGGCAGTATTACAGGGTAGTACAATAACATGATTACCCCACAGATAATTAATGCAATCAGCGCTCTTCTATCCATTAAACTTCCTTCTCTTTCTTTTCAGGCAATTCCGCTTCGTCTATAAGCATAACCGGTATATCATCTTTTACAGGATATCTTCGTCCACACTGAGTGCATATAATCCTGTCTCCCTCTAATCTCACATCCGTTTTGCACAGAGGACATGCAAGTATTTCCAATAATTCCCTAGAAATCATACCTACCTATCTCCTAACAAACAATAAAGCAAAGATACTAACAAACTAACTAATTAAATTCAAATTAAAACTCTATATGCCAATATTAATGGCATACGATTGCGCAAAAAAGACGTGAAATGTGGCGAGTTAAAGATTCGTGTAACTAATTAAATAACGATATCTGTATCTCTGAATAATTTATTGGCTGCTCGATTCTTACCTTATGCAGCCTTACCAATTCTAACAGAGCCAGAAAAAACCCAATAATACGGTGTCTTTCTCTTATTCCTTCAAAAAGAGATGTAAAAGAAACAGAGGTTCTTTGTTGGACACGCATCAAAACATCTTCCATATAGTCTTTCACCGGGATATCATCATAAACAATTGTTTTATCCTGAATATCAAACAATGTCTGACTCATCAGATCAGAGAATCTTTGCAACAAATCCCAAAGGCTCACCCCATCAAGGGGAATTTTTTCTTCATTATCCGCATCCGCATTTTCTAAAGGGATTTCATAGTGCAAACGTTTCCATTTTCTGCTCCAATGATCGGCCTTCAAGGACAAGGAGATAGAAGTTTCCTTATATTTTTTATATTCCAACAACTGTTTTACCAAAGAAGTTCGTGGATCTTCAATTTCCTCTTCATCATTCATTTCTGCCTTTGGAAGAAGCATATACGACTTTATATACATCAATGTTGCCGCCATTATTAAGAAATCACCGATATTATTCATATCAAGTTTCTGCAATGCATCCACATATTGCAAATATTGTTCTGTAATCCGGGAAATGGGAATATCATAGATATTTACTTCTTCTTTTTTAATCAAATAAAGGAGCAGGTCGACAGGGCCGTTGTAAATATCCAAATCTACTTTATAGTTATTACCCGTTTCCATAATCAGTATAAACTCTGTCGAAGCATTGAAATCCCTAAAACGTCAGGATAATCCGGAAAAAAGCTTCAGGAAATACTTTATCGGCGGACTAAGCACCGCGCTAAGAATGGACACGCCGGAAAAATTCCCCATAACAATCAGCCCTAATAAAATAAAGGGGCCGTAACGTTCTAGTTCTTTATATCGCACGGCAAGGTGGTACGGCAGCAAACCTTCCAGGATATGTGACCCGTCCAGCGGAAAAATAGGAATCATATTAAACAATGCTAAGGACAAGTTTACGACAATTCCTGTAATCAGTAAATTAAACAACACCATGGAAATACTCGGAGGCAGGGGAATGGTACGCAACAGTTGAAATACTACTCCAAATAAAAATGCCGAAACAAAATTTGAGGCGGGCCCGGCAAATGAAACCATTATGTTATCCCTGCGCGGATTTCGAAAATTATTGGGATTTATAGGTACGGGTTTGCCCCAGCCGAAATGGGCAAAAACAAAACATAATGCACCCATAATATCAATATGGGCAAGCGGGTTTAATGTTAATCTGCCCTGAAGTCTTGCAGTTGGGTCGCCACACTTGTTTGCCATCCAACCATGAAAAAATTCATGTATTGTTAACGCATAAAGTATTGTGGGGATTGATATGAGTAGGTTATTTATATTTAAAATCTGTCCGTTCCTACAATTAAAAATTTGAAATTTTAAAAATACTAACACAATAAAAATATGTTGTCAAGCGAACAGAACAATTTGATTTATGTAAACAGGGAAATCTTGTTTTACCATAAAAAATGCCTGTATATAATTTTATGAATAATACCCTTGAAAATATACCAGTTTAAAATAAACTAGAGACCATACTCAAAATTCTTTGCTGATGCATTGAAATGACAACCTGCACAGAAGAAAATGTATTTATTGTCTTTGTAAAACCTGTTTTTTATACGTGATTATACGACTGGAAATGACGTGTCAATTTGGTTGTTGTTAACTATAGCATTTTTTTTATTAATCATAGCTGCAATAAGCTATTATTTTGCAAAGACCAAGGTGTTTTCTTTTGCGTTAATTCTGTTTTACACGTGCAATACTTATCTTTCCCTCTTATTGCTTTATTATTCCCTCCCTATTCTCTTTTATATCCTGATAACAATTTTTCTTTTATTCCCCCTTGTATGCCTTATACTTTTTGCTTTAGATGTACACTATGGTTTATTTTGTACGGACACTTCCTTTATTATGGTGTTTGTATGGTTACTCCTGCCTGTATTTCTCATTACAAACGCCGTTATACACATCAGTAAAGTAATTGCCAATTACATTTAAAATATTTCTTTTTGCTAATATGAACAATTACAAACTATTTATCAGTGCAGGAGATTCTTCGGGAGACATCCACGGCGCAAACCTGATGCGTTGCCTGCACGCAAAAAATCCCGCCATCACATTTTATGGTTTGGGAAAAGAACGAATGATTGACGCTGGTTTACACTGCCTTTATGACATGTCAACAAAGTCGCTCATGTGGCTTCATGTCTTAACGGAGTTATCAACCTTTTTGCACATGAAAAAGAACTGTGTTCGTTTTTTTCAACAGGAAACGCCTTGTGCCGTTATTTTAATCGATTACTGCGGTTTCAATTTTCAGCTTGCCAAAGCGGCAAAAAAACTGAAAATACCGGTAATTTATTACATCTGTCCGCAATTATGGGCTCACGGACCATGGCGAATAAAAAAACTAAAGAAACTTGTCGATGCATTAATCGTCATTTATCCATTTGAAAAATCTTTCTATGAAAAATCCGGCTTGCCCGTCACGTACGTGGGACATCCCTTATTTGACGAAATAAACAAGGATCATCGCACAAATAATCACCCTTCGAATGAGAAAAAACAAGAGGAAGGATATACCGTTTCCCTGCTTCCGGGAAGCAGAAAACAGGAAATTACCCGATTGCTGCCGATATTGCTTCAGGCTGCACATCACATAAAACAGACAATTCCTTCTACAAAAATTATCGTTTCCTGTACAAGTAAACAGTATTTTCCCCTCATTAGTTCAATGGTGGAAGAATCTCATGTATCTTGCGAAATCATCGTCGGCAATATCCATACAATAATACAATCTTCCGATATCTGCCTTGCCGGCGCAGGTACCGTCACTCTGCAAATAGCCTATTACCATAAACCAATGGTAATCATGTATAAAATTTCTCCTTTTTCCTATTTTATCGCGAAACCGTTCCTTACGACCCCTTATATTGGATTGGTAAACAGACTGGCAAACAAGATGATTGTTCCGGAAACGCTTATGTGCGGAAGAAATTATACTGAGTTGGCAAATCAGGCAATATCCTTGATTGTAAACAGTCAAAAAAGGGAAATGTGTATTGAAGACTTACGTTCTCTCATGAAGGAAATCGGAAAACCGGGGGCATCTGAACATGCTGCAGAAGAAATAGTACGTTTTATTAACCAAAAATCTCATGAAATTGCTGAAAAATAATGCAAATTCAACATGCAACAGAAGATATCGTATAAAGATATTTGTGGATTTGATCGGGGTGGAATATCATAGTTTCCGGGCGTTCATAATGCCAGTTATGTTTGTCCGGAACATGATCCTCGTGATAAGGCCATTTACGAAATGGGTCAAATCCTAACGCCGTAATGAGTTTTTCATTGCTCATCGTAACATTTCCTGCGCGGGGAGGTATGGGGCCTGCTTCTATTCGCATACATCCTTTAAGCAGTTGAGGAGAATAGCCGCCTACTTTATTTACTATCTGACCTATCTGGTAGAGACTAAGATAACGATGCGAACCAAGATGATAGATTCCGCACATTTTATTTCCCAAAGTAATTTCTACTATTCTATTAAAATCTTCACAATAAAACGGAGATCTGACTTCATCGTAATATAACGTGGCGGGATTATTTTTTTTAAACCGTGACAATATCCAATCTATCGCCCCTGCATGCCCGTTAACACTAATCCCCATAGGAAGCGAGATACGGAATACCGCCGCAGATGGATACTTGCGCTCTATAATCTCTTCTGCCATAACCATGGTTTTCCCGTACATTGTAACGGGAGAAACAGCCTCATCTTCTCTGTAACAACCCGAAAATTTTCCCGGAAATACCAAATCAGTGGAAAGAACTATAAGACGAATATTGCGGTCCCCCATCATTTTCAGTATATTTTCTACTGATTGAACATTCACCCGGTATGCCATTTCCGGATTTAACTCGCAGGATTTCAAGGCACAGGAGCCTGCCGCATGCAATATGGCATTGAATTTCCTGGTTTTCATTAATGTTGCAAGCCCTTGTTCATCCTCTATATCAAGGGGAATAATTCCTTCTCCGCGCAATGGCCAATACCGGGTAGGGCGAATCGAAACCACATGATCGGGATACTTTGAGTGAAAATACCGAAATGCGTTGTACCCCGGCACTCCGTTAACTCCGGTAATCAAAAGGGGAAGGTACGATGGTAAAGTCATAACCTGCTTTCCCTTAAAAGCAATAGTATTTTTTAATTCAACAAAAGAAAAAAGGGAAGCAGTCGGCCTGCTTCCCTTTTAATTTTACTATTTTACCTCTTGCTGCAATGAACTTTTACTTCAACCTTTTTAAGGCATGCTCCGCTCTGGAAAGTAATATGCTTACCTCAGAAAGAGACATAGTAGGAGAAGAAATTCTTTCACGTAATAACGTGAAAGTTTTATTAAGCTCTTCTGTTAAGTTCAAATCCCATTGTGCAGCGCTTACCGCACTGGTTGTAGAAGGCGCAGAAGAAGTTTCCGCTCCACTCTTTAATCTTGTTAACTCCGCTTCCAATTCATGGATAAGCTTCTTTTTCTCTTCGATTTCTTTATCTGAAATCTTCTTTGCTTCAGTGAAGTAAATAAGCTGGTTCTTCGTATCTTCTTGTCCGCGCTTAATGTCTTCTATCTGCATCTTAAATTTTTCTTCATTAGAGCCACGTTCTTCCTCAAGGGCCGCAATCTGTCCTGAAAGGGTTGTGCTATTTTCTTCTGCCTCTGAAATCTTCTGTTGCTGCTCTTTTATAATACCTTCCAATTCTGCAATTTGAAGCCCAACCGCAGCCTTCACGACGCCGAAAGAATCAACCTCAACCTGCAATTCTCCAACTTTTTCGGTCAATTCGTCCTTTGCCGCTGAACATTCCGCAAAAGTGTTCTCAAGTTCTTTCTTAGAAGATTCAACATTGTCCAATTTCTGCATCAAATCAGGAACTTTTAAGACTTCTGAACGTCCGGCCTTAAGTTGTCTTTCAAGACCGTGAACACGCTCCTTTTGTAATCTGTACTTCTCGGTAACTGACACTGCAAAACCAACACACAACAAACCGAAAAGTCCTACCAGAACAACCATAATTGCCTTAGCCTTCGTATTACAACTAGCCATTGAAAACCCCCTTATTCTGCATTTATGCTAAACCCGTTCTAATATATGTTATGTAAGTGAATGATAAGCTTATTACGATGAGACACCCCGATTACATTACGAACCGAAAATTGAGGCGAGGATGATGTTAGCAAAATATAAAATAAGTTTCAAGTAAATTTGTCATTAGAACCGGATATCTTTGCCCAAACGTTTTCCAGAAATAATCCAAATTTCATATTGACTTTTCCCCTTAAGGGCTATATATTGTCGTAAAATTGTCTTCCCACTACAATATCTTGGATTTGTAAAAACGTACTTCTTCCTGAAAAATACACTTTTCCTCACGTGAAACAAATTCAATCTGACGTAATTTATGAGCACAAACAACTTTGTCCATCTCCATGTCCATAGCGAATACAGCCTTCTTGATGGAGCCTGCAAGATAAAAGACCTTGTTAACAAGGCATTACATTTTAAAATGACGGCGCTTGCCCTTACGGACCACGGAAACATGTACGGCGCAATTGAATTTTATGAAGCCGCAAAGTCCGCAGGAATAAAACCCATTTTAGGATACGAAGCATACGTAGCGCAAGGCAGCCGCCTTGACAAGGAATCAAAAAACGGAAAAGAAGCCCTCGGCCACATAACCCTCCTTGCGGAAAGTTATGAAGGATATCGAAATTTGCTGAAACTTTCCACTTCTGCATACCTGGAAGGGTTTTATTACAAACCGAGAATCGATAAAGAGCTGCTGAAATCCCATTCGAAGGGGATTATTTGTCTCAGCGGTTGTATGACTTCTGAAATAAATCGCAACTTATCCAACGACCGCTATGACGATGCCATGCATATCGCCAAAGAATACAGAGAGCTTTTTGGAGAGGACAATTTTTACCTTGAAATACAGAATAACAAAATCTCCCTGCAGGAAAAACTGGTTTCCGAAGCATGCAAAATAGCAAAAAAATTAAACATCCCCCTTGTTGCAACCAATGACGTACATTATATGAACGTTGATGATGCCGCAGCTCACGACGCGCTATTGTGTATAAATACCGGAAAACGCATATCTGATGCCCACAGGCTTCGTTTTGATACAAACGAATTCTACTTTAAAAATTACGAGGAAATGCATGCATTGTTTAAAGAAATACCTGTCTCTCTTGAAAATACCCTGAAAATTGCAGAACGATGCAATGTAAAAATGGATTTCGGCAAATTACATCTTCCCAAGTTTACTCCTCCCGAAGGCATGAACAACAGCGCATACCTGAGAAAACTTTGTATCGAAGGAGCAATAAGGAAATACGGCTCAATTCAACCGCATATTAGTGAACGATTGGATCACGAACTCAAAGTTATCGAAAGCACAGGCTTTGTTGAATATTTTTTAATTGTGTGGGATTTCATTAACTACGCCAACAAGCTCAACATCCCTGCCACAGGAAGAGGATCGGGGGCCGGCAGCATCGTGGCCTATGTGCTGAATATTACCAATATAGATCCCATCGAAAACGATTTATTATTTGAACGATTTTTGAATGCCGAAAGAATATCGATGCCTGATTTGGATATCGATTTCTGCGCTGAAGGTCGGGAAGAAATTATTCAGTACGTAAGAAAAAAATATGGCGGCGACAGCAACGTTGCTCAAATTATTACGTTCGGTACGATGAAGGCAAAGGCCGTCATCCGGGATGTCGGGCGGGTGCTTGACATACCCCTTTCCGAAGTCGATAAAATAGCAAAACTTATCCCCAACACCCTCAACATCACTTTAGAAGAGGCGATGGAACAGGAACCGGCCTTAAAAGACCTCTATAAAACCGATAAACAATGTAAGGACTTGTTCGATATTTCAAAAAAACTGGAAGGGTTGTGCCGTCACGCCTCAGTACATGCGGCGGGCATTGTTATTTCCGACGAACCGCTGACCGAATATGTCCCGCTTGCAAAAAAAGGCGATGCCGTCACCACGCAATTTTATGATGAAATATTGGTAGATAAAATTGGATTGTTAAAGGCCGACTTTTTGGGTGTCCGGAAACTAACCGTTATAAAAAGGGCCCTTCAGTTGATTCATGAAACAACCGGAGAAAATATCGACCTCTTCAAAATACCCATGGACAATAAGGCGACATATCAGCTACTTTCCAGCGGCAATGTGAAAGGGGTCTTTCAGGTAGAAACCAGCAAAGGGTTTAAGGAATTACTGAAAAAACTAAAACCGGATAAATTTGCGGATATTTTGCCATTAGTAGCCCTCTATCGACCAGGACCATTACAAAGCGGCATGGTCGATTCGTTCATCAACAGAAAACACGGAAAAGAGGAAGTTGAATATATACACCCCTCCCTTGAACCGCTCCTGAAAGAAACATACGGTGTTATTCTATACCAGGAACAGGTAATGAGGATTGCCAATCGTCTGGCAGGTTTCACCCTGAATCAGGCCGATAACCTGCGCAAGGCAATGGGAAAAAAGAAACCGGAGATTATGGCGAAATTCAAAGACCAGTTTGTAAACGGCGCCGTTTCAAACGGCATTCCGCAAAAAAACGCAACGAAAATATTTGAACTTATGGAATTTTTTGCGGGATACGGATTTAACAAATCCCATTCGGCTGCGTATGCGGTAATTACTTACCAGACCGCTTATTTAAAAGCAAACTATCCTCTTCAGTATATGGTCTCCCAATTGAGCTGTGAAAAACAAAATACCGATAAAATTATCGATTATATAGAAGACTGCCGCAGAATGAATATCGAAATACTGAAGCCGGATATCAATGAAAGCCATAGCGATTTTACTATTTCAGAAGGAAACAAAATACGTTTTGGACTTGGTTCCATTAAAAATGTCGGTGAAAAAGCGATTGAATCCATTATTTCCGCACGAGAAAAAGGCGGAAAATTCTCTTCAATACTCGATTTCTGTAAACGAGTAGACTTGCGAACTGCAAACAAACAAGTAATTGAATTCCTTGTCAAATCAGGAAGTTTTGATTCTCTTTATGATGACAGGGCAAAACTTTTCGCTTATATCGATTCCGCAATGGAACTGGGAAGCGCCATGAACAAGGGAAAACGTATGGGACAACGGACATTATTCGATATCGGAAATACCATGGACGTATTTGCAACGACCAATCTCACAATAAATACCAGCATAGCGCCATGGACTGAAAATGAATTGCGCCAGGCGGAAAAGGAAAGCATGGGATTTTACTTCGGTTCAAATCCCCTGAGCACGTATGCTGAAAAATTAAAACTGTTGACGACAATTTCTTCAGCAGAATTATCCGAACTGCCCGATGGGGCCAATGTTATTGTAGGCGGCATTATCACCGAAACCAAAAAAAGCACTACGAAAAAAGGCTCCCCCATGATGTACATAACCCTTGAAGATATGGAGGGCACAATTAAGTGCATCGCGTTCGATAAAGAACTAAGGGAATATGAATCTTTAGCGAAAACAGATGCCGTTGTTTTCATATGTGGAAACATAGGCAATAAAGGTTCAGCGCCAAGCGTAAAGATAAACGAAATAATCTCGGAAAAAAATGCCTTCTCGCGCCTGGTAAAATCTTTCGGATTGCGCCTCGACGCTACTCATTTTGATGAAACCAAACTTATACAACTAAAAGAAATTATTAAAAATAACAGCGGCACGTGTCCGTTTTTTATTGAAATATCCATTCCGAATAACGCACATGTTCAAATCCAGACTTCCAGCAAATATTTCACCTCAGTCACAGAGGACTTTCTTTCCCGCACGCAGGAACTTTTTGACCCGCAAAACCTGCTGATTAATCAAACGGAAATGTCCTGCCTTAATTGAGATATTTATAACAGGAAAACCAGAAGGTATAATATGTCCATGATCAGGGGCAAGGACACAAAACCGGAAATCATCGTCAGAAAATTCCTGTTGGGGAATGGCTTTCGGTATAAACTTCATGGTAAAATGTTGCCTGGCAAGCCAGACCTTGTTTTTCCAAAATATAAAACAGTTATATCATACACGGCTGTTTGATATATTGAAGATGTATCACATAAAAAAGCGAGACGAAATAAGCGCCTTAGATGCTTATCATAAGGCAAAAGAGGAGGTGAATAAATGTCAATAGTGTTAAACTGATCTTTGGCAGTTAAAAAAGTTAAATATTTGCTAAATAAATACATAGGACTTGCCGAAAAGTTCTTGGCACTACCCTTTCTTGTTTGCATCTTATCCGTTCAGTTCCCGAATAGTAGGGTGGATTAAGGCGTTGTATTTTACGCCAAATCCACCAATAATATGCACAGGAAAGGTGGGGTAAACAGGGACAGCGACTATTTATTTTCATAAAAATGGTAGCTGTCCCTATTATCGAAACTGTTAAACGTATAATCTTTTTAAAGGGAAAAACTCTTTATTGTCGATAGATTAGGTTTGACCCCATGTTTTTTCGGACCAAAACCAGAAGAAAAGCATCTAAGGGAAAGTAAAAATTCATGGCAGACGTGCACGACAGGAATACTCGAAGCTATAATATGTCCATGATCAGGAGCAGGGACACAAGACCGGAGATCATTGTCAGAAAATTCCTGTTTGGCAATGGATTCAGATATAAACTTCATGATAAAATGTTACCTGGGAAACCAGACCTTGTTTTCCCAAAATATAAAACAGTTATATTTGTTCACGGTTGTTTCTGGCATGGCCATGAGGGCTGTAAATATTTCGTAGTCCCCAAAACACGGACAAAATGGTGGCTTGAGAAAATTAACCGGAATAAACAGCTTGATAATGAAAACTCCGGGAAATTAAAAAAACTTGGTTGGAAAGTCTTGACTGTGTTTGAGTGCAGATTAATGCCAAAGAAAACTGAAAAAACCCTGAATCAGTTAGCAACGAGATTAACAAAATGAGATTTAGATTTATTGACCTATTTGCAGGCGCGGGTGGTTTTGCGGAAGGATTTAAAAGGGCAGGCTTTGAACCTGTGGCATTTATTGAAGTAGATACCGCCGCGTGTTTCACTTTAAAGACAAGACTTGCCTATCATCATCTCAAAGAGGATAATAAGCTGGATTTTTATATCAAATACCTTAAAGGTGAAATAAGCAGAACTCAACTTTATTCGATTATTCCTTCCCATATTCTGGAATCTGTAATTAATCTGCCTATCGGTGATGAAAATAACTCTGTAATTTTTCAGATAATAGAAAAACTGAACGGTAAAAAAGATATTGATATTATAGTGGGCGGTCCACCATGTCAGGCATATTCTTTAGTAGGGCGGGCAAGAGATATAAACGGAATGCGGGATGATCCAAGGAATCACCTGTACGTCCATTATGTAAGATTTCTTAAGAAATACAGGCCAAAGATTTTTATTTTTGAGAATGTGACCGGATTGCTTTCGGCAGAAAAAGGAAGATATTTTGAAAATATTAAGTCAGATTTCAGGCATTTAGGATATATAGTTGAACCAGTTATTTTAAATGCGAATGAATTTGGCGTACTTCAAAACAGAAAAAGGGTAATTATTATCGGATGGAAAAAAGATTTAAATCTTTCGACTGACAAGCTTAAAGATCAGCAGGTGAGAGAATATGAAGTCGGGAAAATTTTTAACGACTTACCGAAGTTAAGTGCCGGGAAAGGCAAAGATAAATATTATGAATATGCTGAAGGAATCAATGATTATCTAAGCTTTTCAAGAATAAGAAATGGTCTTGACGTCCTGACGCAACACATTACAAGGCCGCATACAGAGCAGGATAAAGAAATTTACAGAATTGCAGTTGAAAAATGGAAAAGAAGCAAGGAAAGACTTGATTATAATGACCTTCCGGAAAGGCTTAAAACCCATAATAACAGGAATGCTTTCCTTGACAGATTCAAGGTTGTGGCTGATAACATGCCGTATTCACAAACAGTTGTAGCACATATTGCCAAAGACGGACACTATTATATTCATCCCGACATTGAGCAGAATCGTTCAATCTCAGTTCGAGAAGCTGCCAGGCTACAGTCATTTCCTGATGATTATTATTTTGAGGGAGTAAAAGAGGGAAAAAACAGAACGGCTGCTTTTAAACAAATTGGGAATGCCGTGCCGCCTCTTATGATAGAGAAAATTGCAAAACTACTGATAGAATATCTGAAATGCAGAAGATAGCGAGTATTCCCAATGATAAAAGAACTTTTGTAAATATGACATCGTCTATCGATTACACACAGTACCAAACAGTAGAAGCGATTCCAAAGGCATCTTCGATGATTGAAACCTTTCGGGCTGTCGGATACAGCATTGAAGCTGCAATAGCTGATATTATTGATAATTCAATATCAGCCGGAGCAAAAAACATCCTGGTAAATTTCGAATGGAAAGGTTCTCGTACATGGCTTTCAGTTAAAGATGACGGACATGGAATGGACAACGAAGAACTGATTCAGGCAATGCGACCTGGAAGTAAAAATCCACTAGACGACAGAAGTCGTAAAGATTTAGGAAGATTCGGTTTAGGATTAAAGACGGCTTCGTTTTCTCAGTGCAGAAAACTTTCTGTAATAAGCAAGAAAGAAAATTACAAACCTGTTTTCTGGACTTGGGATTTAGATTTTGTAAAACAGACATGCAATTGGGAATTAATAAAATATCTGCCACAGGGAAATTTTGAAAATGAAATCAACTCAGTTAAGTCCGGAACAATTGTAATCTGGAATGACATTGACCGGCTTGTAAAAGATTTTCAAAAGGATGATGAGAATGCTTTGGACAAGTTTCTTGAAATAATGAAACATGTAAAGAAACATCTTGCAATGGTGTTTCACCGTTTCATTGAAAATGGCAGAATAAAAATTTTCTTTCAGGACAGACCAGTTGAAGCATGGAATCCATTCCTGCCAAACGAACCGGCAACACAAGGATTTCCAGAAGAACCTTTCTACAATGGAAAAGTGATTGTGAAAGGTTATGTGCTGCCGCACAAATCAAAAATTAGTGAAGAAATATTCAAAGAAGCAGAAGGTCCGAAGGGTTGGAATGAACAGCAAGGTTTTTACATCTACCGAAACGAAAGATTGTTGCTTGCAGGTGATTGGCTGGGAATGTTCCGAAAAGAAGAACACTACAAACTTGCACGGATAGAAATAAATCTTCCGAACAATCTTGATTCAGAGTGGCAGATTGACATCAAGAAATCTATTGCACGACCACCGCTTGCATTGCGTAACCAGTTGAAAGCATACGCAGGTAAGGTGAGATCGCAGGCAGTTGAAGTTTACAGACACAAGGGAAAAAATGTAAAGCCATGTCCTGGACAAAAGTTCGTTCCGCTTTGGATTGACCACAAGCGAGGCGACAAATGGTTTTACAAAATCAATCGTGAACATCCATTGATTGAGAAAATCAGAAAACAAGCGGAAGAAAAACCGGACAAAGCAATTGATACGTTGTTGAAGTTTATTGAAGAAACAATTCCGGTAAAATCAATTTACATCAGAGAAGCAGAAGAACCGGAAGCACAGGGAAAACCATTTGAAGGAATAAAGCATGATGACATCTGGACACTGATGAAAAACATTTTTGACTCACTTACAAAACAGGGAAAGACGAAAGAAGAAGCGAAAGCAGTTATCATCAACCTTGAACCTTTCAATCATTACCCTGAATACAGCGCAAATCTTGACTGAATATGATTGAACAAGCAAAAAATATCTGCATTATCCGGCTGAGTGGAATAAAAAATCCATCAATAAGCGACATCAACAATTCTATTGATGATGCATTAAAAATATTTCCTGACTTAGCCAATCAGCGGGAAGTATTATTCAATTTCCTGACAGCAACATTTTCAGTTTTTTCTGAGGACTACAAAATCCTTGATACAGATGAAGGATATGTTCCCTGGGTAAAAGACAGTAAAGCAAGTATCAAATGGAATTACTGGAATCGTTACACAAGTTTTCTTCAAAAGAAAATTGCACCGGACACCATCAACAAACTTGACAATCTCACTGACGATATTTTAGATCGCATTTCAAACCCTTCAAGTCTTGGAGCATGGGACAAAAGAGGAATGGTTGTAGGTCAGGTTCAATCAGGAAAAACTTCCAACTACACCGGACTGATAAACAAAGCGGCTGATGCAGGCTACAAACTGATAATTGTTCTGGCAGGTATGCACGACTTACTTAGAAGCCAAACACAAATCAGAATTGATGAAGGGTTTATCGGGAGAACGACAAAAGGAGGATTGAGAAATTTCCGAAACAATGACCTTGTAGGTGTAGGACTTTACAAGAAGGATTTAATTGCACATTCTCTGACTTCATGTGAAATTGAAGAAGTGAATGGAGATTTTAATCGGAATGTAGCAGATTCAATTCGTGTCAGTATCAAAGGTTCAGACCCTGTTGTAGCAGTTGTAAAGAAAAATGGTTCAATTCTAAAGAACCTTATTACATGGTTATCTCTATCAGGTGATAAAATGCCAGATGGAAAAGTTGTAATTCGTAACACACCCATTTTGGTAATTGATGATGAGGCAGACAACGCTTCTATCAATGTGAGCAAGAAAAATGTTTCCACAATTAATGGATGCATCAGAGCATTGCTTTCGCTGTTTGAGCAAAGTGCTTATGTTGGCTACACTGCAACACCCTTTGCAAATATTTTCATTCCCATTCTTGAAGAAAAATCTTTTAAAGGATTAGACCTGACAATAAAAGAGTTTGAATTTTCAGTCGGGCAGGATTTATTTCCGAAAGATTTTATTATCAACCTTCCTGCACCATCCAATTATATTGGTCCGGCAAAAGTTTTTGGATTGCCGCCTTTCAATTCTTCAGAGAAGGCAGAAGAACCATTGCCATTAATCCGACTTGCAAAAGATTATCAGGTATTCAGTGCTTCAAATGCACAAGAGCAATTACAAAATCTTATTGCTGGAGTTGAAAAGGAATTCGTTGCAACAAAATCTTTTGTTCCTGACAAACACAAAAAAGGAGATTCTCTTCCTGATGAAATACCAGTAAGTTTGAGATATGCTTTGATGTGCTTTGTTCTCTCAACCGCTGCAAGGAGAGTGAGAGGTCAAATCAATTCTCACAATTCAATGCTTATACATGTATCAAGATATATTTTATGGCAAGATAAAATCGCATCGCTTGTAGATGCAGAATTGAAATCTTTCCAGAATCAGATTGAATTGCAATCCGGAAATGTTATGAAAAATCTGGAGGCAATCTGGAATAAGGAGTTTGTTTCAACAACTCAGAAGGTGATTGACAATTCGCATATCTATAAAGACCCTGATATTATTCCAATCTTATGGAAAGATGTTGAGAAGGAAATATTTCCTGCAATTGCAAAAATGGAAGTGAGAGCCGTTCACGGAGATAAGAATATTGAGCAACTGAATCACAAGAATATTTCTCCTCTGGATTATTTCTATTCTGAACAACAAGGAAAATTTCTTTCTGTAATTGCAGTTGGCGGAAATAAGCTTTCAAGAGGTTTGACTTTAGAAGGACTGACAGTAAGTTATTACTTGCGTGCTTCCAAGATGTATGACACCCTCATGCAAATGGGAAGATGGTTTGGCTACAGACCAGGATATGCTGACCTATGCAGAATTTTTACAAGCAAGGAATTGAACAATTGGTATAAGCACATTACGATTGCATCAGAAGAAATGAGAAGAGATTTTGATTATATGTTCCTCTTAAACAAAACTCCGAGAGAGTTTGGGTTGAAAGTGAGAACACATCCTGGTGTTTTGAAAATTACCTCACCGCTTAAATTCAAGTATCATCATTTGATGCAGCTGAGTTACTCAGGTGAACTTGAACAAACCTATCAGTTTAAGATTGATGAAAATTCTTTCGGAAAGAACTTTGATGCTGTCAATGAATTAATTCTGGCGTTGAGAAATCCTGTATCTACTTTACCAAATTCAGAAAACAATTTGCAGAAATATGTTTGGCAGGGTGAAAACAATCATAACCTGGTAACTTCATTTTTACAGAAATATAAAATCAATGAAGCTGTAATTGACACAAACAAAATCGTTGATTACATCAATGCTCAGGTGAAGAATCACAATCTTACAAACTGGACTGTAGCATTGATAAATAATTCTACTCCAAAGAATAAGTTTCGCTTCGAAGGAATTTCAGAAGAAGTTGGCTTAACAAACAGAACAAATATTAGCAATGATGATTCAACCTATGAAGTTGCCAAGTATAACATAACTGACCACAAACATGAATTGATTGACCTTTCAAAAACAGAGATTGAAAATGCTTTAACTGCAACCAAAACAGATTATGATTTAGAGGACAAAGACAAATCTGAAAAGAGGGCTTATCCTGATATTCCAAGCCGCAAAAGAATTAAGTGGATACGAAACGACAAGAATGGTTTTCTTTTCATCTACCCGATGAATCATAATGTTGAGAGGAAAGACCCAGTAACAGGAGATATTGTTTCAAGGAAAATTTCTGAGAAACCAATCATTGGTATTGCCATAAGTTTTCCTGAGATTGAAAACGATGAGAAAATTGAATATGCAGTGAACGAACAGTTCAGGAAAGAATATGAATATCCTGATAAACTTGACCAACAAGACGAAAATGAAGGAACGGATTAAACAAATATGGAAACAACTTGAAGCCAACAGTGCAGCAGTGCCTGGACTATTTAAGTTGCGTTATTCAGACACAAGTAAGTGTGATGTTTTTCTGGGAGTGAAATTTCCTGAAACACACCGGATGCTTATTCTCAAAGCACCGTTTACAATCGGTAAGGAATTTAATTTCCGCTATGAGTTCAGAGGGTTGAAGTTTGATAAAATTTACGATCCTGATGATTCAAAATATTTATTGCTGAATCTTGTTCTGGTTGACAAGCAATTCAAAGATGTGTTTGACACCTTGGTTGCTGATGTTCTTGCAGCAGTCATAAATGAATCTGACATAAAAGCAATTTTAAAAAATTACTCCAATCGTTTAATCAAGTGGCAAAGCTTATTTGAGCGTTTCAAACAACAAGGACTAACACCTGAAGAACAAAGGGGATTTTACGGTGAAATATATTTTCTGAGGAAGTTTCTTCAATCTAATTCTGATTATCTAAACGTTATTAATTCTTGGGTTGGCTCAGAAAAACAAATCAGGGATTTTCAGTCAGGAACATGGAGCGTTGAGATAAAAACAACTCACCAAAACAATCATCAGAAAGTGCACATAAGCAGCGAAAGACAACTTGACACAAGCAATCTGGTAAATCTTTTTCTCTATCATCTTTCATTGGAAGCAAGACAACAATCGGGCGAAACATTAAATCAAATTGTTGATTCTGTTTCAGAATATTTAAGTACTGATTTCAATTCCCTAAATCGTTTCAAAAACAAATTACTTGAAGCAGGATATTTTGACCAGCACCGGCATCTTTACGAACACACCGGATATTTCATTAGGCAGGATATATTCTACAAAGTAGAAAATGACTTCCCGAGGATTGAGGAGAGGGATATTCGCAACGGCGTTGGCGATGTAAATTATTCTATTGTTATTTCGCAATGTTCTGATTTCATCAGAACGGAACAGCAAGTATTTCAGACTTTAATGTTCTCATGAGTGATTCAATAGAAGATACCGAACTGAAAAGATTTTATCAATCGCTGATTCAAGATTTAAAATCAACACAGGTCTCCGAGGAAGAAGGCGGAATACTTGAACAGATTTTTACACAGACGGCAGTTGACTTACTTGCTGATGCAGGTGAAACTGAAAATGCACGAGTGGCACATGACGAAGGACATCTGGGAACAAAAAACCAGCATAAGATAAATGCTTACGCAGAGCCAGACAACTATGAAACTATTGATTTATTCATAACCATTTACAAAGGAAAAGATGAGCCAACGAGACTTGCAAAAGAGGAGATAGATACAGCAGCAAAAAGAATTACAAACTTTTTCCGTAAAGCAAAGTGCAAAGATTATGTAAATGAAATTGAGGAGTCTTCGCAGATATTTGATTTCGCCCACATGTTAAGCACATCCGAGGATTTAACGGAAAATCTGGTGAGAGTAAATGCCATCATCCTTACAGATGCCTTATATCCGGGTGAAATTCCTGAAAATCAAAATATTGCCGGTTATCCGATTTTCTTTCGTGTCATTGACCTGTCGTATCTTTACAATATTACAGAAAAATCTCATATTCCGATTGAAATTGATTTTAAAAAAGATGGCTTTGATATCCCCTGTATTATTTCACCATCAGAAAACGACCAGTATCAATCTTATCTTGCTATCATTTCAGGGGCAGCACTAACAACAATTTATGAAAGATATGGTTCACGTTTGCTAGAACAAAATGTTCGTTCGTTTCTGCAATTTACTGGCAAGATTAATAAGGGAATGCGAAAAACCATAAATGAAGAACCACACATGTTTCTTGCTTTCAACAATGGAATTGCTGTAACTGCTGAAGAGATTGAAATTGCAAAATCAGAAGATGGAAAAGGATATCTTATTTCAAAAGTTAAGGACTTTCAGATTGTGAACGGAGGACAGACAACAGCATCAATTTATCATACATTTAAAAAAGACAAGGCGGATATTTCAGGAGTATTTGTGCAGGTGAAACTGACCGTAGTTAAAAACAGAAACGATTTTAGCAAAATTGTTTCAAGAATATCAGAATATGCAAACACACAAAACAAGGTGTCTGTTTCTGATCTGAGTTCAAACATACCGTATCACATTGAACTGGAAAAATTATCACGCACCATTTTTACACCACATGTAACAGGGCAGATTAATCAAACAAGATGGTTCTATGAAAGAGCAAGAGGTCAGTATAAGAATGCTAGAATTAAAGAGGGTTTTACTAAGGCGAAACAAAAAGCCTTTGACTTGAAGAATCCAAAAAAGCAAATGTTTAACAAGGAAGATTTGGCGAAGTATGTAAATGCATACCGGGAGATTTACGATGGAAATAAATTAAGAATCGGTCCTCATCTTGTAGTTCAGGGCAATCAGAAGAACTATGCGCAATTCCTTAATAACAATCTTATTGATAAGCCTGACAATATATATTTTGAGGATATTGTTTCAAAAGCAATCCTGTTCAGGACAGCAGAAAAGTTATATGGTGTGAAACCTAATGCTATAGGCGACCTTCGGTACATAACGGTTCCTTATGCAATTTCTTTGTTAGGTTATTTAACTGAATATAAATTAGATCTTTATAAAATATGGATAAACCAATCCATATCAGAGGGACTTCAAAGTACTTTAAGAGATTTAATGCGTTTAGTTGAAAATTTCATTAAGAACTCTGCTCCGGGCGCTTTGTTCGGAGAGTGGGGAAAAAAGCAGGATTGTTGGTTTACAATGAAAGAGGAATTTAAGAATACCCCAATTCCGATACCACCGGAGGATTTAGTTAGTCCGGAAACAAGACCTCGGCGCAGGATAAGTGATGCAGAAGTTGAAAATTCAAATTTTAAGGAAATAGCGGCGACAATTAAAAATATAAGCACACAAAAATGGAAAGTAATTTACCAATATTGCAAGGAGAACGACGAGATTCCTGATTATTTCACCAATGCTGTTCACAATCTCGGAAGAAAATTAAAGGAAGGTATCAGACCTACTTCTAAGGAAATACTTTTGGTAAATGAACTTTTGAATAAAATAATTTACAAAACTTCAATTTTTGATGAAGAGTAAACAGCACACGGAAAATTGGAAAAGCTTTTATTAGCGCCGGGTATGGGAAAAAATTTTCCAAAACTGACGTCAGATCGCCTTAAACTACCATTAGACAGCATGATTTCTGAAATCCGGCATACAAATGATCCTGAAGGATTACACGGAGAAGTTTTTGAAAGTATTTCGTTTGGAAAATAGTTCTATTGAATATTGCCTGTATCCTGCTAAACAGCTAATGCCGATTATCCGGCAGCAATTGTCCATCAGGGATTTTGAGTATAAAAGCAGTTTAGCAAAAATTGAAATAAAATAATCATCTCAAGGTATCACACAACAATTCTTAAAAATAAATTTTTCCTTCTTGTAAAAAACGCACTTAATAATCAAAGAATAAATTTTTTTATACACTCTATTCAATTGTTTGAGACTGCATTATTCCACACGTGTGTTCTTTGGCTGGGGCAAACATCTTTTTAAAATGGAAAACACTTCCTCTGTACGCCGCATACAAAAAAAATTGGAAAAACATTATATAAGAATCTACAATAATAACATTTGATTACCCGTGCTCGACGGTTAAACTATTTTTGCAATTTACCCAAAAATGCCTCTTCCAGAAGAAGTGGTGAAACCATGAAAAAAATAATTAAAATTCCACTCATCGCTATTCCGTCAACAATCCTTGCAGTTTTGATATTTTTCTCTCTTTTCATCAATACCATCATTCAAAAAAGCGTTGAAACATTCGGACCGAAAATGACCAAAACACCGATTACTCTGGAAAAAGCAAAGGTATCCTTTTTTTCAGGACGCGGAGAACTGCACGGCCTTATGGTGGGCAACCCTGAAGGTTTTAATACCCCTTCTGCTTTTTTTATGGGAAAAATCAAAATTTCTATCCGGCCCATGTCGGTTTTTTCCGGCAATATCATTATTCGGGAAATCCTTATTGATAATCCTGAAATCACCTACGAGACATCTCTTGCAGGAAGCAATATCGGCATAATAAAAAAGAACGTGATGGCTTTTTCCTCACCATCGCAAACAGGAAGAGAAGCGCCTTCTCCTGCCGGATCCAAACCGGCAAAGACGGTGCAGATTGATACCCTTCAGTTGATGAACGGAAAAATCCGGTTAAGCGCTACATTATTGCAGGGAAAAACACTGGATATCCCGCTGAAATCCCTTCAGTTTGACAATATCGGAAAAGATTCCGGCGGGACGGATTTTGCCAAAGTTATTCAGGAAGTGTTCGTCGCGCTCTCAGACGCTGTAATTGAAGCGGTTACCGGTTCAGGCAAATTGCTGGAAAGCGGCGCCGGTTCGATAGGCGGCAAAGTAAAAGAGGTTGAAGAAACGGCAAAGGAAGGAGTCTCAAAAGCCCTTTCTGAAATGAAAAAAATATTTGAGAAAAAATAGCACCTTACATCTTTATGGACAAAAATATATGAAAACAATCCACGTACATCTTCCCGCGAATAGCTACAATATCCATATAGGCAAAGATCTCATTGCAAAAGCAGGAGAAATGATCGCAGAAGACAAAGCGCCTTGCAAAACACTCCTGATAACAGATACAAACATTGAAAAAATCTATGGAGAAATAGTCGCTGAAAGCTTACGGCAAAACGATTTTGATGTAAAACTGCTTTCCCTGCCGCCAGGCGAGGATCAAAAAAATATAGAAAACGCCTGGCTGCTGTATGATCACTGCTTTGACCATAAACTCGACAGAAAATCACTGATCGTTGCCCTGGGAGGCGGTGTTGTGGGAGATTTAAGCGGCTTTATCGCAGCGACGTTTATGCGCGGCATTCCTTATATACAGATTCCGACCTCCCTCCTCGCACAGGTAGACAGCAGCATTGGCGGAAAAGTAGCCGTCAATCACCCGAAAGGGAAAAACATGATCGGGTGCTTTTACCAGCCAAAAGCGGTATTCATCGACACAAACACCCTTTCCTCTCTTCCGTCGAAAGAAATGGTTGCCGGACTTGCTGAAGTAGTCAAATACGGGGTTATTAAGGATGCGGAATTATTCGCATTCCTGGAAAAATCAATTTTTGATATTCTCCAGTTAAAGGATGAAGCATTGCTTAAAATCATTGCCGCATCATGTCAGATAAAGGCCAGCGTGGTCGAACAGGACGAAAAAGAAAATGACCTTCGCGCCATATTAAATTACGGACATACCATAGGCCATGCCATAGAAACCGTTACCCATTACAAACGATACCGACACGGAGAGGCTGTTGCTGTAGGAATGCTTTATGCCACAAAAATAGCAATGGAACTTGGCCTTGCGGATAGATCTGTTTTCGACCGGCAGCTATCGTTAATCAAAAACCTCGGCGTGTCCATTCAAACCGGTTTGAAATCAGAGGCGCTTATAAAAGCGCTGTATACCGACAAGAAAACGATTTCCGGGAAGCTCCGTTTTGTTCTCCCGATAAAAATTGGCGAGGTTATAATCTCTGACAAGGTAAATGAAGAAATTCTCTACCGCGTATTGGATAAACCGCTTTAAATTGTTTCCTGTAAATTCAGAAATGCATTTATTGCAGTGAGTCTCCGGTTTTATATGGAGAAATCTTTAAAACCCTTTTCCCTTTAATTAAAGGAAAGAACTTTGACTGAATTTGAAGCCATTTTGCGCCTTCATATGACAAAGGGCATCGGGGTAAAAACATACCAAACCCTTGTCGAAAGATTTGGCGCTGTAACCGAAGCATTTCAAACGTCCAAAACCGAATTGGAAAAACTGCCCGGCATAGGGGAGAAAACAGCAATCTCTATACTGGAAGAATCTCAGCACGCCGATATATACCGTGAAATGGAGTTGGCGGAAAAAAGCAACATACGGATCGTACCCTATACAAGCGCAGAATATCCGCAGCATCTGAAAAATATCTACGATCCCCCTCTCGTCCTTTACATAAAGGGCACGTTGGCGGAAACCGATGTTATTGCCCTTGCGATTGTGGGAGCAAGGCGATGCACATATTACGGACTTTCACAGGCAGAGCGTTTTGCCCGCCAGTTGGCGCAAAAAGGATTCTGCATCATAAGCGGCATGGCAAGGGGAATTGATACTGCGGCACACCGGGGAGCAATAAGCTCAAATGGCAGGACTATTGCAGTTCTTGGCTGCGGATTAGGCTCTATGTATCCGAAAGAAAATGCCGCGTTAGCGGAGGAGATCATCCAACACGGGGCGCTCATATCGGAATTCCCGATCAACACCCCTCCGGACTACCGCAATTTCCCGCCACGCAACAGGCTTATCAGCGGTTTGTCATTAGGCGTGGTGGTGATAGAGTCAACACTGAAAAGCGGCTCTCTTATCACCGCCCAATGGGCGTTGGAACAAGGAAAAGAAGTATTTGCCTTGCCGGGAAACATTGACAGCGTATATAGCCGCGGCACAAACAAACTGATTAAAGAAGGCGCAAAACTAACGGAAGACGTTACCGATATCATTCAGGAACTTGGGCCAATCGCAGATACCTTATGCCCTGCCGACAATGAATCCCCCACAAATGATCCAAGGGATCTCTTGCTCAATTCACATGAAAAAAAGGTTTTTTCCCTCTTATCCAGCGCCCCGTTATATATTGATGAAATTATTCAATCCACCAATCTCCCCTCATCCATCGTTTCAAGCACCTTAATGATCCTGGAAATCAAAAAATTGGTAAAACAGCTTTCCGGTAAACGGTTTGTTAAAGCCTGACGTTTGCCGAAATTACCATAGGAAATAAAAACCTTCAGAGAAGACAAAAACGGCATGGTGCTGATAGAATTGGATTACTACCCAAAAGAGGGCATTGATTCCCTTTCAAAGGTAAGGATAAAATACTCTCAGGCAAAAGTATATCGCAGATGTCTTTTGCCGGCATTCTTATTGCATACTATGTATTACTAAGGAAACGATTGCTCCGTTCTTGCGTATCATGTTTTCCTGAATGTGTTATTCTGATTTGTTGTAATCGTATGCCACTTTTGAGTTAACAATGATAAACGCATTCATTTTTAATAAGGAGAATGCGCCGGAAAGTATAATAGGGTATCTAAAAAAATAGATTGCGTAATCCATTATTTTAGAAAACCTTTTTGTATTCTCTTTTAAAAACCGGGGAAAATTAAAGTCAAAGAAGCTTAACACGCATCACCGATTTACGTAAAAGTATATTCATAAAAGACCGGAAAAATATGATTATTGTGGAGAAAGCTGCATGTGTCGGATGTGAAGAGTGTTTATATGCATGCCCCACAAAGGCAATTATCATGAAGAGGGACAAGGCAGAAATAATTCAGCACAAATGTGATCACTGCGAACTGTGCATCATTGCGTGTCCTGTAAAAGCAATAAAAATTGTGCAGGATAATAAATAATTATCCTTTTTATTTATTGTGGTTAGTATCTCTTAATACCTTAATGTACGGAGGAAAAAAGTTATGTCTGAACCAGGATTATTTTGTCAAATAAACACCTCAAAAACAGGGCCGGCGGAAACGGCCAAAAAACATGTGCCCGTAATTACTGTGCCCGCAAAGATAAAAGCCGGGGAACCCTTCACGGTAACTATAAAAGTAGGCGAAGCGCCGCATGTAATGGAAAATGGACATTTCATACAATTTATCGATGTATACTGCGGGCATATCTATCTTTCACGAGTGGATTTTACCGCAGAAATGACAAAGCCGGAAATCTCTCTTTCCGTAGTCTTGCATCATGAAGGAGCCAGAACACTCAGGGCATTCAGCCGGTGCAATCTCCATGGCATATGGGAAGGCACAAAAGAAGTAACTGTCACTAAATAATTTTTTTACAAGGAGCGCTAGTATGACAAAAGTGAAAACATTTACTTCTCCTCTGAAAATATTTCATGTCCACAATGAACTTGTGGAATTGGATAAAGAGGTTAATAATTTTTTGCAGCAAAACAATATTACAAAAGTAGTTTCAGTTTCTGATAGCATAACCAATACCAGTGGTGATACGATGGGAATAATACGTGTTCTTGCATATGAAGATTAAGTCCCGCGAAGTAATATATTCGTAAAGTAAATTCTCATGGTTATTTTTATGGAGGAAGAAAAATGAGAAATACACGTCTTTTGAGCATTGGTTTATTTTCCGTTGCTTTTGGCACAGGCGCATTTTTTTCCGGCACAGCCGTTTCAAAAGCCTCGAATGTTGATGGCATGAAAATATATTTACAACACTGCAAAACCTGTCACGGTGTGGATGGAAATCCGACAGATCTCGGCACAGGTCTTGGCGCACGCAAATTTGCCGACCCTGAATGGCAGGCAAAAACGACTGATGAACGAATAATCGAACAGATAAATGAAGGCACGCCGGAAATGATGATGCCTTTCAAGGAGAAACTGACTCCTGATGAAATCAAGGCGTTGGTTCCTGTTATCAGAAGTTTTAAAGAGTAAATTGTACTGAAAAATTTTGCACCAGGAGGAGGATGTAGTCATTATGGCATATAAGAAAAAAAATGGATTAAGAATTGTTTTCATTTTTTCCGCCTTATTTCTGCTTGCAGGTTTCTTCATTATTTCTCCTTCTCATGGAGAAGAAAAGACCATAAACGCACGAAAACTGTTTGAATATCATTGTGCAAAGTGCCACGGACTGACTGGTGAAGCAAACAAAAGAGGAAAAGCATTAAAAGCGCCCGACTTCCGCGATCCAAACTGGCAAAATTCCAGAACAGATGAAGAAATTCTTCATACTATCACGCATGGAAAGAATAAAATGCCAAAATGGAATGAAAAATTAACTCCTGAAGAAATAGAGGCGCTTGCTAAGTATGTAAGGAAATTAACAAAAAAACAACGGTAACGGACGCGATTATACATTGATACCATGTTTATCACTTCTTCATTCTCTTTCATTTTGAACAGAGAATGAAGAGGTGTTCTTTTTTTTTCATCTGATTACGATAGTTTTTATGCCGCACAACATTAAAAAAATTGGTGTGTTAACCGGAGGGGGTGATTGTCCCGGCCTGAATGCCGTTATCCGGGCAATAGTTAAATCTGCCGTCCAAAAACATAATATTGCCGTTATAGGAATAGAAGACGGTTACGATGGCCTGGTGTTGCCTGACAAAACAAGAGAATTGACTCCCTGGAACAGCAGAGGCATTCTTCATGTCGGAGGAACCATACTTGGCACGTCTAACCGGGCGAATCCCTTTAAATATCGAATAACAATAAACGAAAAAACAGAAATAAAAGACGTCTCTGCCGACGTCATAGAAAGAATAAGATTGCTGGAATTGGATGCCCTGATAGTCATTGGCGGCGATGGAACCTTGCACATTGCGTCTCATTTCTATAATTTGGGCTGTCCGATTATAGGCGTGCCAAAAACAATAGACAACGATATTCTTGCCACAGACGTTACTTTCGGGTTTAGCACCGCAGTTGAAATTGCAACTGAAATGTTAGACCGGCTGCATTCCACCGCGGAAAGCCACCATCGGGTTATGGTCATGGAAGTTATGGGAAGATATGTGGGATGGATTGCCCTTGCATCGGGAATCGCGGGAGGAGCTGATGTCATACTTATCCCGGAAATTCCTTATAATATCGAGCAGGTATGCCAGAAAATTCTCCGCAGGAATAATACAGGCTGCCGGTCGAGCATTGTTGTTGTAGCAGAAGGAGCAAAGGAAATAGACGGCACATTGATGATTTTGCAACCTGCGGAGGAAGGCGGGAGCGCTGAACGCCTTGGAGGTGCAGGAAACAAGGTTGGAATGCAAATCAAAAAAAATACCGGAATAGATGTGCGGGTTACCACCCTTGGCCACCTGCAAAGGGGAGGATCGCCGAATGCATTTGACCGGATACTCTCCACCAGATTTGGTGTTGCAGCAGTCGAGTTGGCGGTCAATCATCAGTTCGGAAAAATGGTGTGCTTAAAAGGACAAAACATTGACTCCGTTTCGCTGATTAATGTTGTCGGCGGGCAAAAAAAAGTGCCTACGGAAACAGGGCTGGTAAAAACGGCAGAGGAGATTGGCATTAATTTCGGCAGATAAACGTAATAATTGCATAATTTCTTTATCTCATAAATTGTTTCCTTTAATTCGACATTCGGCAATTTTTAACAGAGTAGGGTGGGCATTGCCCACCAAACATAGAGGCGCCTGCCTGCCGGTAGGCATTGCTATGTGTTTCTGCAAGCAACGTGAGACGGTGGGCAATGCCCATCCTTAACTACAACTAACGGGGCTACACGGTATTTTTCTATCCCGTGAATTTTTCAGAAAGCTAAAATATTACATAATTTCTAGTCAAATAAATCGTATCACTTTAGCTTTTTGAAAAACTGTGACAACATAAGGTAAATCTTGCTTACGGGTTTAACCCTGACAGGGTTTCAGAACCCTGTCAGGGTTGCAGAATAGCTGAGAAATCATGTTTTTTCAAAAAGCTAAAGTGATACAATAAATCTGGTTTTCGAAATATCGGAACACTTTAATTTTTTGAAAAATTGCCCATGTCTTAACCCCATGCTTCAGCATGGGGTTATGGGGGGAAATAATCATGGGCTTCAGCCCTGAGGTAAAGTTAGTCCAATATCTTTCGCTGTACCAGAAGGTCATGGCTAAAGCCGGCGTATTTATTGTGGATATCTCCGCACTAAAGTGCGGAGTTAATGGAGGTGAAATTTGCTCCAAGCTTCAATATTAGAGGTACATTATAAAATAAGGGAAATCGAAGTCTTTTTTAAAATGCGAAAGTGTTTCGAAATATCAAATAAGTTTTTAGTCAGAAACACAACCCTTCGACGGGGTTTACACTAAGTGTGCGAATGTGCTCAGATGACAGCGGAGTCATGCTGAGCGGAGTCGAAGCATTAAAAGGCTAATCGAAAACCAGCTTTGTTTAACTATATTTATCTCATAAATGGTTTCCTTTAATCGGGCCTTTGGCAACTTTTACCAACGTAGCGGCAAGGCGCGCCTTGCCTGCTACATGAACAGTTTGAAATTCCTAAACGTTAAAATATTTGAATACAAAACATGTTATTATTGGCAATGGAGTTGCCGGAGTTCAGGCAGCAAAAACTATCCGGAGGTTTGACTCTTCCCCGGAGATAAAAATTTTTACCAATGAAGGGTATCTTTTCTATTCTAAGCCAAGACTTCCTGAATTACTGGCAAAGGAAATAGACATCGGGGAAACTTTTGTTTTCGATCAGGCATGGTATCAAAAAAACAACATACAAACATATCTCAACCACACGGTTAATTATATAGACCCAAAAAAACAAATCATCACCCTTACAAACAAATCCTGTTTTCCGTATGATACATTGCTTCTTGCCACCGGCAGCAAAGGCGCATTGCCTCCCGTTCCGGGAATCGACAAGGGTAGGGGAATTTTTACCTTACGGACAATTGAAGATGTTAACCTCATCGCCAGACAGGCGGAATATTCAAAGTCCGCTATCGTTATCGGAGGGGGTCTATTAGGCCTCGAAGCGGGAAACGGACTCAGAAAATTAGGTCTCTCCGTTACCATAGTTGAATACTTTGACCGATTGCTGCCAAAACAACTGGACAGCGAAGGTTCCGGAATTTTACAAGGACAAATGGAAGCTCTTGGCCTGTCATTCATCCTTGGAGCAAGATTAAGCGAAGTAAAAGGAAAAGAAAATAAAAAAGTTTTGGAATTAAAGAACAAAGCCGCCTTGGAAGGCGATTTCATATTAGTTTCCGCGGGCATTGTGCCTTCCTGCGCACTGGCACAGGATGCCGGGATATCAATCAATAAAGGCATCCTCGTAAATGATTATATGGAAACAAATATGAAGAATATCTACGCTGCTGGTGATGTTGCTGAACACAGGAATATAACATACGGCATTTGGCCTGCCGCTCATACACAAGGGGTAATTGCGGGCACAAATATGGCAGGAGGCCATATCCCCTACAAAGGCACCATACCTTCAACCAGATTAAAAGTGGCAGGCATTCATCTGATCTCCATCGGCAATATTTCAACGGAAGACCATACTGTTGAGCACCTCAAGGTTGAAAATTCTGCTAATAAAGTATATAAAAAACTTTTTATCAGGGAAGGAATCCTCATTGGCGCTATTTTTCTCGGGGAAACAAAAAACGCATACGAACTGGGACATTTCATTGAAAACAAAACTGATATTACTCAATTTAAGGAAAAAATCTTAGATAGCGATTTTAATATCGAAGAAATAAAAATAAATTAACCTTTTGGAGCAAGCAGTCTCTATGAAACCCACGATAACTTCCTTACTTGCCTTTGGCCTTCTTTTCATCGGTATTATTGCGGTTACATTTATTATTATTTTATCCGGCAGAAACAAAAAAACATCGTATCCGGATTTTTTCCGATGGGCACATCGCATTGCAGGCTATGCCTTCTTTGCGCTGTATCTTTTCATATGTTATGTAATGTCGTTGAAAATCACAAGCGATCCCGTTACCTGGTCGGCAAAAGACGTTGTCCATGCGTATCTTGGCCTCGCGATCTTCCCGCTGCTCGTTGCAAAGGTTTGTGTTGTCCGCGGTTTTAAAAAATATTATCAGCGCCTGCCAATATACGGAATGATTGTAATGATCGCCGTTTATTTAACGGTTATAATGAGCGGCGGGTATTTTTTCCTTACGCTGGCACGCAGCCACTACATAGTGCTTTTACAACAAGGCCGCCAGGTAAAGGTAAACATCAGCGAAGGAAGAAAAGTGGTACAGACGAAATGCATCAGTTGCCATTCACTGGAAAGAGTATATTCACATCTAAAAACAGAATCCGAATGGAGGGAGTATGTTGCACGCATGAGGGCAAAGGATCCGTCTCGTTTGAGCGATTTGGAAGAATTGCAGGCGCTGGGTTTTTTAGTAAAAAATCTTGGCATTAATGAGGCAGAAATGAATATTCAGACAGGCATGAAAATAATCCTGAACAAGTGCCATTTGTGCCACACGCTTGAACGCGTATTTCAGCAGAAACGAACAAAATCAGAATGGATAAAGGTGATCGAAATGATGAGGACATTTGACCCTCAGTTATTAAGCGATTCCGAGACCCGTCAGGTTAATTATTATTTAGGCAGCGTGCTTCTTAAACAGGAAAAGGACTCTGATTCTTAGCAAAAACTGATCAATTTTTTGCATATAGGCGGTGTATATGTGTGTGGAACTATTTAATTTACACGATAAAGTTGCCCTTGTAACCGGCGCCGGGAAAGGGCTTGGAAAATCAATGGCATTGGCCCTGTCTGAATCCGGCGCACACGTGGCGGTTGCAAGCCGTACGTTTTCCGATGTGGAAGAAACTGCGCAAGAAATAGAAGCTTGCGGCGTAAAATCCGTTCCGATTGCCGCTGATGTGACAAAACCCGAAGATGTGGCAAAAATGGTTGAAATGGTTTTAACTGAATTTAAGACTATAGATATCCTGGTAAATAATGTTGGCGCCTTCATTGGCGGCGCAATGCAGGATTTTTCATTAACCGACTGGAATAAAATGATGGAAATAAATCTCACCAGCACGTATCTCTGCACGAAAACTGCGGGAAAACATATGATAGAAAGGAAGCGCGGGAAAATAATCACCGTCAGCTCTGCCCTGGGGGTATTGGGCGCAGGCCGGTCTTCGGCATACTGCGCCAGCAAAGGAGGGGTAATACAATTAACAAAAGCCCTGGCAGTTGAATGGGCAAAATACAACATACATGTCAATTCAATCGCTCCCTATTCCCTGGAAACTGAAACTACGAGGGAAATGCTAAAAGACGAAAAGATAAAACAGTCCATTATTTCGAAAATCCCTTTGCAGCGAATAGGTCAGCCTTCGGATCTCTCCGGAACGGTCGTCTTCCTTGCTTCAAAAGCATCTGACTATATCACCGGACAAGTCATATTTGTCGACGGAGGGTTTTCGGCACAATAGCATACTACACTATGAATCCTTCTCTAAACAAATTCATTGCACAGTGTGAATCACTTCCGGAGATTCCTTCTGAAAAGGAATTAAGGAACATCATTGCAGAATTTTCCCGTAAACGGCTGTCTGTGGATGAATACATATTATTTTCCGATTATGAATATAAGAGAAATGTTCTTCATGTTAGCGCCAAATGTGAAATAGTCGTGTTGTGTTTTAAATCCGGGCAATACACCCCTATCCATGACCACGGAGGTTCTGCCGGCATTGCCTTTATTTATAAAGGCATTATGACGGAAGAATTATTTGACAAACATTTATCATCAGGTATGATTGTACATTCCGCAAAGAACTCGTTTTTAATACATGAGGTATCCTACATTGATATTTCGACCATTCATCGCGTCTCAAATGCGCATAATGATGAATTAGTGGCAATTAATATTTACTTTCCGCCTCTGACTGCAATGAATATTTATAACACGGAAAATGCCCTTGTTAAAAAATGGACCGCGGAATCATACGGTAAACGGCCTTTTTAAGAAATAACGGATATCGTGTAAAATGCCAAAAAAGCCAAAAATAAATAACCCGTGGCAAACGGCGCTGACACAATTCAATAATGTCTCGAAACTGATGAACCTTCCGGAAGATATTCATCAGATGCTGAAAAATTTTTCCCGGATTCTTACCGTTTCTGTTCCTGTGCGAATGGATAACGGAACAATAGCTTCATTTGAGGGTTTTCGCGTTCAACACTGTTCTGCCAGGGGACCTTATAAGGGAGGAATCCGGTATCATCCTGAACTTACCTTAGAAGATTTAAAGGCGCTGGCAATGGAGATGACATGGAAATGTTCCCTGACCGATGTTCCTTTTGGCGGAGCAAAAGGGGGCGTTGTTTGCGATCCTAAAAAACTTTCCCCCGGCGAACTGGAAAGAATCACCCGCCGCTATACCTACGCTATCCAGCCGATTATAGGCACAGACATGGACATCCCCGCGCCGGATGTCAACACAAACGAACAAACCATGGCATGGATGATGGATACCTACAGCATGAATAAAGGATTTTGTTCTCCGGGAATTGTCACCGGAAAACCTTTGAATATCGGCGGTTCTTTGGGCAGGGCAGATGCAACCGGACTTGGCATAGCTTATACCACTGCAAGCGCAATACGACAAAACAAAAAACCATTAAAGAACCAGAAAGTAGTCATCCAGGGATATGGCAATGTCGGATCTGCCGCCGGAAAATTTCTTGAAGAAATGGGGTGCAGGATAGTTGCCGTTAGCAATTCAACCGGAGGAATATACAATCCCGGGGGATTGTCACACAACACCGTCATGGCATACTACAGGGAAAACGGTTCTTTTAAACATTTTCCCCGCGCTGAAAATATCACCAACGCTGAACTGCTGGAATTGCCATGTGATATCCTGATTCCTGCGGCAATGGGAAGCCAGATCACAAAAGAAAATGCCGGCAGAATAAGGGCGAAACTGATTGTCGAGGGGGCAAATGGCCCGACAACCCCGGAAGCAGATGAGATATTATCCCTCAAAAAAATAACTATTGTTCCCGATATCCTTGCAAACGCAGGGGGAGTCATTGTTTCCTATTTCGAATGGGTGCAGGACGCACAAAGTTATTTCTGGTGCAAAAACGAAGTAAATGTTAAACTCAGGATGCTCCTTGAGAGATCATTTAATGACGTTTATTTATTCGCACAAAAAAATAAATGCTCCTTACGCACTTCTGCCATGATGCTGGCCATTAAAAAAGTAGCAGATGCTATTGCCGTAAGGGGATTGTATCCTTAACATTTTAAACTACAGGGAGAAAGGTATCATTTTACTATGAATTTCGAAAACTTTAATGATCAGGAAGCCCTTAAAATCGCAATCAACATGGAGAAGGAAGGATTGGCGTTCTATTCCACTATGAGAGATAATACGAAAGACGCAAAGGCAAAAGAAATTTTCGCAAAACTCGCGGAAGAGGAACAGGAACATATGGATACCTTCCGGAGGATTTATGATTCTTTGTCCTCATCTCAGGAACAAACTTCGGGGTGTGAAGATTACACGGCAGAGGAATATTTGAAACACCTCATAGATACCGGTGTATTCACCCGGAAAGACAAGGCAAAAAAACTTGCTTTACAGACAAAAAGCGATATAGATGCTTTAAAAATTGGCATACAGGCGGAAAAAGAGGCAATCCTCTATTACCAGGAAGCTCTGCTGCATACGAAAAACAAAGAAGGGAAAAAAGCCTTCAAACAATTAATACACGAAGAAAAACAACACCTTGGCATACTTGCAAAACAAATAACTCTTTTGAAAGGAAGCACATCATAGACAAGTTCAACGAACCGTATTCTCTTTCTTAATTATCCACTGAAACCATTGTCTGATTTTTTACAGCGATAGAAAAGTATGCAAAAATCATGGAAAGAAATGCTTTTGGAATTATCTCAGGAAGAACTTGAAGAAGCAAAAAACTTAATTAACGAGTTAATTCAAAAAGAAAAAGGGAATAAAAAAGGGGAACCTGAGGCAAAACAAGCGCCCTCAGAAATTAAAGAAGACTCTGTGGTTTTCTTCCACCCCGAAGAGGGAACAAACGCCCGCCTAAAGCGCACAGAAGAAAGATTTGTTTTGGATACGGAAGGAATTTGTTCGGCGGTAAGGAGGGATCAAATCGATTTTATGCATGAAGAGATCCCGATTCTCATAAAAGACATTTCGAAACATGGCATACGTTTTACCACCAAAAAACCCATTATGCCCTCCACGATACTGATAATCACCTTCTATTTGTCCTCTAAGATACAACAAAAAAACGGGATACAAAAGAAGGTATATTATATATCGAAAAAAACAGAAAACGGAAATGACTCCCTTTTGTACAAAAGAACTCAAAAACAAATTTACGCGGAAGTAAGAAGGGTTGTCGAGTGCTCCGATATTACAGGGGTTATGTACGATGTCGGCGCCCTGGCTATAGATCATAATAAAGTGGAAGAATTACGGCGGGAGTGGGAAGATTGTTATTTGATAAAAAAACGCATTTCCGTGAAAACCGGCTTGAATATATTGATCGTTTCAACGTTTGAAAAGCTTATTAAGCAAATGAAAGATATCCTCACAAAAGAAGGTTACAATATATTTGAGGCAAGACACGCCGGACAGGCATCTATGCTGTTGCGGAGAACAAGATGTGATATTGTGATTTCCGATTTTAGCACTGCTAAGGTGGAAAATTTTGAATTAATAAAAAATATTAAGGCCGAATTTTCAAACATAGGATTTCTGCTTGAGGTAAACAATGTCGATGATCTGACGGAAGCCATTCCCTACGAGATAGATAACTATTTTAACCAGGAATGCAGTGAAAAAGAAATAAGCCTGTTGGTAGAGTCGCTGTACAAAAAAATATTTTATCGGAAAAATTTTGAAGATTTCACGAGGCTGACGAAAAAAACCATTCAGGTGATACTCGTGGTAAGCAGCAATACAACGCTAAAGCAACACTTTTGTGATTTATCAAAGAAAGAGGGATTCAAAATATATTTTGTGAAAGACACCGAACATGCCACGAGCGTTCTGGAAGGTTACAAAATTGATAACATACTTATCGACGCTGATTCAATTGATTCAGAAGTAGAAGAGTTTCTTGCAAAAATAAAAAAATCCCTCCCCTTTGTATTTATTACCGTATTGTCGGGCAATATCCGCAACCGGTACGATTATTTATCACGCGGAGCAAACACCTTCCTTGCAGCGACAAATGACATACAAAAAAACCTCAAATACTGGTCAGAGGTATTATTGCTCGACAGCGTCTGTTTATATTGATACGTTTGCAGGCTTACTTCCGTTTCTTTGCGTCTTGCTGCTACACGGAAGGCCGCGGATGCAATCCGGCCTGTTTCACTATTTCAGGAACCGCCTCTTCCCATTCAACTGCCATAATATGCACCCCCGCAACTCCTTTTAATTCTCTCACCTGTTCAATCACTTCCAGGCAAATCTTTATCCCTTCTTCCTTTCCTTTTTTCAGTTCAGCGGCGGCAGTCATACGATCCATAACAACATCAGGCACATCCATCCCCGGCACATTATGTTTCATATGTTTTGCCATGCCCTTTGATTTAAGCGGCGCAACGCCGGCAAGGATATACGTTTTTTCGTGAAGTCCCATATCGGTAACCATCTTCATCCATTCTTCAAACTTTTTTACGTTGTAAATAATTTGCGTCTGAATGAAATCTGCTCCTGCCTTAATTTTTTTTGCAAGCCTTGCCGCGCGGTATTTAAAAGGGTCTGCAAAGGGATTTTCCGCAGCGCCGATAAAAAACCTTGGTTCCTCCGCCTTCAATTCCTGTCCGCACTGGAATAATTTCTCGTCTCTGAGTGTTTTCGCAATTTGAATAAGCTGAATCGAATCAATGTCAAACACTCCTTTCGCCATCGGATGATCGCCAAACTTCTGGTGATCCCCCGTCAAACACAACAGATTTTTTGCCCCCAAAGCCGCTGCGCCTAAAAGATCGCTCTGAATGGCAATACGGTTTCTATCACGGCAGGTCATTTGAATGATAGGCTCCACACCCGAATCAAGCACAATCCTGCCGGCGGCAATACTTGACATTCTTACTACGGCTGTTTGACAATCAGTAATATTAAAGGCATCGCCATACCCTTTCAGCATCTCTGCCTTTTTTTCAATTATCGTTCTGTCTGCGCCCCGGGGAGGGCCAAGTTCCGCTGTTACCGCAAATTTTCCGTTACGAAGTATTTTCTCCAGATTGCTGCCAGATTTCATGATCTCACTCATTTCCAAACATGGTTAACGATACGTTTACATAAAAACCTACTCAGGAAACAATTACTTTCATTTGTTAAGCCTCGAAATTATACCAACTCGCAATTATTTTATACAAGCATCTTTTCCTTATGATTCAAAATTCAATAAATAGTTACCTGTTTTTAGTAAACAAATCTGGTGTTCGATTCGCCTTTTAATGCTTTCCTGCCTGTCGGCAGACAGGTACTACGCTCAGATGACGAAGCTGTCGTCTGATCACATTTGCACACTCGGTGTAAACTCCGTCAAAGGGTAGTGTCTCGTCAACTTTCAAGTGTCGGATAAAGACGAGATAGTTTTATCCTGGCCTTTTCGGCAGTGAATTGCCAATTGACCTTAGCATTTTTGTTGTTTCTGGATTTCTGCCATGCTGCCACCTCTTT
>VGXV01000008.1 GCA_016873165.1 Planctomycetota bacterium
TTTTTGAAAAAGACTTCGATTCCCTTTATTTTATAAGGCATCTCTAATATTGACGTATGGAGCAAATTTCACCTCCATTAACTCCGCACTTTAGTGCGGAGATATCCACAATAAATACACCGGCTTTGGTAGAGACAGGTTTGAAACCTGTCTCTACAACCTGGTGCAGTAAAAGATATTGGGCTAACTTTACCTCAGGGCTGAAGCCCATGATTGTTTCTCCCCTTAACCCCATGCTGAAGCATGGGGTTAAGACATGGGCAATTTTTCAAAAAGCTAAAGTGTTACGATTTATCTATAGTCCGCCATACCCATTCTTCAGGAATCTCTCGTTCTTTCAACATGTCCTGGGTATGTGTTGATAGTTTAAAGTCCATATTTTTTAGCAAGCAAAGCTGCGTATTGGTATTCTGATGTTTTCATTAATGCATTGTATAATTTTTCAGTTGCATCATTTAATAATTTTTGATCTAAGCCATATTCATGTATAAGTTCATTAATCTCGTCTAACTGACGAAACAGATCATTTTTACCAAACCATTCACTACTATATTCATCAATTCTTTTTTGTTCTACTCGCTTTATTAATTTTGTTATTAAACTCTCTACCTCTGATAATGCCGCTGTTTGAGTTTTTGTAACCAAAACATTACGCCTACCGATAAAACTCAGCGGCGGCTATCAGCCGTCCGCTGGAGTGACTTGTTAGGTGCCCTCTTTTGTCTTTTAATAATTTTAGCTATCGATCTCAATGCCTGATTTACAGAGTCATGGTCAGGGAAAAATTTTGCAACATCTGGATCAATAACTACAACATTTGTTCCTTCCTCATATCTTTTTGTATATTTTCCCCGAATACCTTTGCTGAAATCATATTCTTCAAGCATGTCTGAATCTTTTCGAGTTCTCTTCATACTGTTTCCTTTCTTTTTTTGTTGCGTTTCTTGCACTTATTATTCTGATTTTATCTCCTCTTTCTGTATGAACAATTACTAAAAGGTGATTTTTACAGGAGTTTCCAATTAAAATGAATCTATCCTCTTCGTCAGAATGCAGAGGATCATAAATCGTTAATGACAAGGTATCTTTAAAAGCAGTGCTTGCCTCATCAAAAGATACGCTGTGAATTTTAATATTCTTTTTTGCCTTGCTTGGATCCAAAAGCATATTTCGTTGTTTATCATAGCTTGCGCAGATGGATTTGGCAATTTGCTGGCAAGGGTTCTTTATCAAGCCCAATGCAAAAGCTCACCACCGGAAGCAGGGCTGTATCCTGCGATCCAGTGAAGCGGTTTATTATACCTTCTTACCCTTCATTTTTTTAATCATTTTTTCAGGGTGTTCCCATTCAGTTCTACCTGATTTCTCCTCAAAGTAACCTCTAAAAGTATAGAGATCTTGCAAGAGTTTTTGTTCGCCAAATGACCCGGCAACGAACATTACAGACATCAGACCGCGATGGAAATAGTGAAAAATATTCTCAGTACATGAAGCAATTAGCGGTGTGTCTATCATTCCGGCAAGATAATATCGTGGTGGATCACCTCCGTACATCTCCATTATGTGACTAGATGCCCCATGCACATAGCCAGAAAATGTTTGACTTAATGTTCTGTGTATTTCTTTTGAATAAGTCCCACGTTTTACAAAGGCAGACTTCTCAATCTTGTTTTCGAGGACATGAAATGCTCGTTGGAGCACGGGCAATGTTTCAAGGTAAAGGTCTATCATGTTTCTCATTATTTTAAGCATAACGAATGAGGTTTTGCGGCTTAAAACGCTATGCTTCTGTAATAGGGATATTGGCCTTTAACATAAGAAAGAAAGTCCACGCCGTATGGCACGATCTTGACCACTAAGTCATTTTGCAGACCCTCGATGGTAATGAATTGCGAATCCTTCAAGAAACCGAGATAGTCGCTAACGACAAAACTCACCTGCCGCTATGGAGCGTTAGCGAAATTGCGGTCAGGTGGAGTGCCTTGTTAGGCACTGTGAACTCATAATTCAAATTCACTACGTGGCAGTCCTGACTGGCGGATAATGGACTGCAAAGTCCCAATACGGACTTCATTGTGATTTGGAACCGGGACTGTAATAGTTCCCTGGGATAGTTTCTTTTGCATTATGATGTGGCTACCGCGTTGACGCACTTCAAAGAAACCGTTTTTTGCAAGGATAGCACAAACCTCTTTGCCGGGAAGAACACGGAGTTTACCCAACTGCCACCTCAACCTGAGTCACAAAAATATCGTCATGAAGCCGATGTCTTATCTCTTCAGGTGATGCTGTCTCAAAAAACAGTTCCAATGCTTCCCGAAGATTGTCCCGTGCTTGTTCTATACTATCGCCCTGGCTTGCGATATCTAACTCCGGACACAATGATACGTATCCATTACCTTCACGTTCAATAATTGCAGTAAGTTTCATTGATGACCTCCTCTCATCTTAAACTACACTTCCAATAATATTAACACAGACTTCTCCATTTCCCAATCAATATCTGCGTTAGTCGTATTCCAGGAAGCCGTCTTTGGGACTATAGCAACAGTGTTAAATTGAACATGTTTGATGTGGATTTTAGGGTTTTCGTTCAAGAACTTCTGTATTTCACGCGCCAGATACTCATTTGCCGATAGCTTTCCGGTCTCGTCCCCTATCCTAATGGTATTGAACTACCAAGCTCACCTGACCGCCATGAAGCGTAGAGGAATGGCGGTCAGGTGCAGCGCCTTGTTAGGCACTTAGTTTTCAAGCATTTTTATTATATGTTTGGCTAAATATTCTTTAATTTCATTGTGTCTTGGTACAGGTTGAGACGCTTTTGTTCTGGGATTCTGGTACCAATCGTGTTTTCCACCATGACGGATTAAAATACACCCCATCTTTTCGATTTGCTTTATCAAATCTCTTCTTTTCATGCAACTTCAAGCTCAGCAACTTTACGTATACATGGAATGTTACCGCTTGTTAATTCTTGGTAAATATCTTTTAAATTCTCTTTTAATTCTTCAAGTGATTCTCCCTGAGTTTGATAATCTGGATATTCTTCAAGGTAACCCAGCCACATATCACCATCTTGCCAATAAACATATTTTTTTCTTTTCATGTTATTTATCCTTTTGTTAAAAATCAGATGTGATATTTTCTTCCCTTCTGCTTGAGCGTCTCGTTAAGTTAATCATAATTTTTAACCTCTTGATCCTTCCATATCTTACCTAATTTTGCAGGAGATCGGTAAGCAAAAAAATCCATAATTGAAAATGCAATAAGGGTTATAAGTATTGCAACTGATAAAATTGGTCGAAATGGATAAAATAGAGAAATTATCCCGACAGCAACAGTTAATAAAGTAAAACCAATGTTTCCATACACAGCTAAATTTTGTCTGGTTTTGGGCTCGGTAAGAAAATTCTGCCAGAGAGTAAATTCTTCAGGCATCTTCCCATGCTTTTTTAAAGCAGGCTCTATATAATCACGAGTATAACAACCAATGCGTTTTATCGAAAAGCTGTAACTATAAATTATAAAATCCAAACAAATTGCAGCAAATGCTGGTATAACAAATAATGCTTTATCAAGAGTTTCTATATTTTTGGCCATTAATCCTATTGCCGTTGATATAAATGCAATTTTGAATCCCATGGCCTGACGATAATAGGGACAGCTACCATTTTTATGAAAATAAATAGTCGCTGTCCCTATTTATCCTATAACAGGGTTTAAGTAGAGGTATCGCGAAAACGCCAAAAGATAAGAACTTTTTCGATAAGAATTGCCTTATATCGTCCCATGTCCCCGCATGAGGTGAAGTAGTGCCTTGTACCATAATATTCTATGCGAACGGTCTTTTCATGTCGACAAGTTAACAAATCAGGCCAATGTCAATAGATTAGGTTTGACCCTATAGCCCCTTTTTTTCGTCTCTTTGCAGAGCGCAGCAATAATTTCCTCTTTTGCTGTATATTTTTTTAACCGCCTTACCGCCGGAATCTCACGTAACGACAGGTGTACGTGATACACTGCATCTTCGTATTGTATGCGTAATGGTCTTGCCATTACAAAATCAGATCAGATACAAACGATTTGTCAACGATAAAGATTTGACCCCTTTTCATCTTTTTTTTCCATAAAGATGACCTCTCAATAACTTAGGTATTTAATTTTCATGTCAGCATAACGTCGCCTGCATCCGTCTTGTTGGGCTCCGTATTCAAGATATGATTGTCATATTTTTTGCGCATGCGGATGTCGTGATTTCGCTCCTCCGCAAGTTGGCGGAGCACCCCAATCAATTCCCCTGATTCGCTTCTGAGTTCGTTGAGCGTGTCGATTGTTCGGTCAAGGTGTTCGTCAAGTTCCCACAGGCTGTGTGCGCTGAGTTCATTCTGTTGCCACCACTTCCCAATGATCCCCCAGCCTTCACCGATACATCTATGGGCATCAGGGAACTCTAGTTCACCAAAACAGTCAGATGCATTGTAGGAAACTTGAAGCAATCTTACGGCAGGCTTGGGATGAGACCTCAGAGCCGATTCATGCGGTTTAGTCTTCATGTCTAGGACATGAAAAAACATTGAAAGCGACAACGACCATGTCGTGAGGGGGGGCACCTCCGTAAGCAACGGAAAAGTCCCACGCCTACAGAGCTTTGTCCACAGAATCAGGTTGGTTTCTGCTGCGGCCGTATCTGCGTCCAATTCGAGAGCCTGCAATGTCCGAGCTTGGCTCTCCGAAAGACGGACCGTCCTGTACTCAACATGGCGATCAATTCCGAACGTGGTCTTGAGGTATCGTAAATGCGCCCTACAGACATGACTGACTTCATGTGCGAACACGAACGCCATGGCGTTCCAAGCAAGATGTTGCGCTACGCGAACACGGTCGCCATCCTTTGGAAGAAGCGACTCCATCAGCTTCCATGATTGCGGCTGAAGCAGAGCGTCGATATTCCTCTTCTCGGCCTTCTCGACCTCTGCGTCACCGATGTTTGGTAGCACTGTGGGTGAAGACATAAGCAGGTAAAAGGCTTGATAGATCAAGGCCACCAGCCCCCAGTTGATGCCGATCAACTCCAACTGATTGGATACAAACGCGGTGGCGTTGACCTCGGCGTTGTCTACGAAGTCAACTGTCAAGTTGCCGGTTGGATTGTATGGCGGGTCTGCAAAACGGGCGGCATTGAGAAGCCATCGATAGTAATCCAGCAATCCCTGCATCCCATCGCGGGTTGTGGGGTGAACCGTCGAGAGGTCAAGTCTGCCACCATATTCGCGAAACGCCCTATCGAAAGAACCCTCGGCTGACGGATTCAAATGAGAGTCGGTTGCCATTGTACTCCTCGTCATGAATCTTCAAGCCCAACGTTTGAGGTAACCGGCAGCCAAAAGCAAAGCGAAGCGTCGCTTTTGGCTGTCCGGGTTGACCGAATTGTTAGCCGCCTTAATCATCAGGGGTATGCTCCGTCATCAGAATCCATATCACTGCTCATAACATTTCCCTGTACGTTCATTGCGTGCTCGTATCCAGGTATCTCTTTGCCATCTAAGTCAAGCTTCCAAACCCTAGGAAACGGCCCAAACCATTCCTTGTAAACGCTCATCCACAGCGTGTTGTCCATTACGCCTTTTCCATAATTGCTAGGAATATGGTGTATTGTCTTTCCGTATACTTTTTTGCAAAAATCCTCGTAGCGCTGCGTATCAAGAATAAATGAATGCCAAGCCGCAGCCACGATCGGGCCAAAGCATCCCATCGGGTGGATATCTCTAAGAACTTTGACAGCAAAAAACTTCTTCAACTCCTCAACGGCTTCGTCGTGTACTGTCCGTAATTGAACACCTCGACGAATCAACTGGTCGCCAGTCAGGAATGAAAAATCCCAGTCATGGATCTTCTTGATTGTGGCTTGCTCACTTTTCTTTAGCTCCTTCCAAGGGGTGGTCATAATTTTTAGTGGTTTCGTTTCTGTCATAGCATATCTCCTAGTGGGTGGTGGTTAGTGGGGATGGTAATTTAAGTAAACTTGGCTTTGGTGCCGCAAGCCGACAATCAGACCGGAAAGTGAGAGCGATTCAATCCACTTTATCCAGTAGTCGCTACCTATAGTTGAGTATTTGGTGTAGAGACGGCTCAAGTCATCAAAACGCACTTCTCTGTTCGGCGTCGCGATTATCTCTTCAAGAATAGGTCTCTCCCATTCAGTGACTTCCCATTTGTAACCAATAGATATCAACCACAAAATATTTTGGTAGGGGTTAAGGAAACGCGCGCTTCCGTCAAAAACAAGGACATCCGCAATTCGAAGAGAATCGAAATCAACCTTCGTAGAGCGTCGTCGTAAAAGCGTGCGCCATTTCATGCCCAGAAATGCCCTATTGACTATGTTTCTATCAGTTGCTGATAGCGGGTCGCGACTGTCGTACACAACTCCGTGATATCCATGATTTGTCTTAATGTATGCATCTTTCGTGATTGTTATGCCAAATAGCTCTGGCTGCGCCTGAATAGGTGTGCCTGCGGTTAAATCAAATGATTGTGGATTTAACGAGTCAATAAATGGTAGCAAAGACTCAAATCTATTGACGTTCTCGTATGCTTCTATCGATGTTGTCGTAGGATAGTCTGGAATTGCGTTTGAAACAGTTGTAATTCCAGCATTGCTTGCGGCAGTAAGGTTTGCTCTTATCCCTTCGTAGTTGGCTTGCTTTTTCATTACATCTAGAATTCGATCAATACAGGATTCTGTGCCGAAATTTATGGCTTTGACGCCAGCGTTCGCCAAGTGTTCATAGTAATCAGACCCCAAACTGTTGTGGTGCATCATGTACGACCAAGTACGAAGTGGGATCTGGCGACTAATTGCAAGATCCGCGAGGCGCTTGTACCAACCGGGAGGTATGGCATCTGAGATCAAATTTACGTCGTCGAATGTGTGTATGTTTCTGAGATGCGCGATCTCATTGATGACAGTTTCTGGATCTCTATCTATATATCGTTTATCCCCAATATCGGACAAACGAGGGTAATCGCAGAAAGTACACTTCCCCCAATAACAGCCCTTGGTAACAAGCACAGGAAGACTGACAGGGTGAAAATACTGATTAAGGCCTTCAAACAAAGGGACGGGTAACTTGTTGAGATCTCCTCGCGCCATTGGCCCAGAGTGAAGTACCCCCCTCTTTTTCTCTTGATCAGTTTGAAGTGCGAATTGTTGAATGGTTTTCTCACCATTTCCAATTGAAATTAAGTCGAATAAATTCGAGCTTTCAAGGGCCGATATCTGCGTGATTTCAAGCAAATTTACTTGGCTCCCTCCCAGCCAAATACTTGTTTCTGGAGAAGATGCTTTAAACAATTTCGCGAGTTCAATTGCCTCCGGCAGTTGTTCGCTAAATGCAACAGAAAAGCAGATTGCCCTAGGCGATCTTGAGAGAATTTCCTTGATAAATCCATAATAAAGCTGACTTGCTACTGTCGGCCTGTCTTGATGCGATACAAGGCAAAGTTGAAGCTCTTGGGGGATAGGAAATACGAAAGGACGAATTGCGGCGAGGGCATTTCTCAACGCTAGAGGGTTTCCATTCAAGAAGACTTCCAAAGATGTTGATGTAAGAGATTGAATGGCCGCCAATGCGTGCTCGACCTCTTCAGAGGTGGCTGAGCTTGCCTCAATTACGCTCTGCGCTTCCTCAAGAAACTCTCTTTCGATAACCCTTCTTACTGTCTTGATGTTCAAATCATACGAGACAGTTTCAACGTCTACTTCACGCAGAATAGCACTAAGCAATGGTATTGCTAAGTGCGGCCCGTGAAGCGCCGACTCCGAGAATGGAGGAAAGATAAATGCAATTTCTTTCATGCGTACCTATCCTATGCGGCTAACAAATTATTATACAGTTTCTGCCTTTTAACAAACAAAAACTTGAAAGTCAACGCATATTTATAAATTATTGACAAAAAATATAAAAATACGTATATTGCTTCAGGATACCATTACTTTTGGTGTGATAGACAGAAAAGAGGATATTTCTTACAGGATTAATATCCCAAACGAATTGTGGTTAAAATACGGAAAGATTTTGACAAAAAAGACGGTTCCTGTTTCATTCCATAATCATTATAAAAAATGGCTGCGATACTACCTTGACTACTGTCATAAATATAATCAACCTTATTCCGACCATCAATCTCTTAAGAAATACTTAGAAAAACTGCAGGAGAAAAATCAACCACCTGAGCAGCAAAAGGAAGCAATGCGTGCTGTGTTCATTTATTACGAGATGCTGCAGCCATGTTTTGAATCAATAAAGCACAACAATAACCTTTTTTCTGTTTCTTCAGAAAGCGTTGGGAATAGAAAAGCTGACGCATTACCGCCACAGCTTTGCCACCCATCTCCTGCAGGCTAATTACGATATCCGCACAATTCAGGAGTTGTTGGGACACAGTGATGTCAGGACTACCATGATATATACTCATACGATCAAAAGCCAGACAGTTAAAGAGGCAAAAAGCCCTCTGGATTTCTGAAATTTTTACTATTTCAAATTACAAAAATGAATGAATTATTAATAAAAGGCGGTTATGTGGTAGACCCCGCTTCCGGCTTTGAAGGATACGCGGATGTTCTGGTAAAAAACGGGAAAATAGAGGCGGTGTCATCCACTATTCCCGTCAATCCCTCCTTCAGAGTTATTGATGCAACGAATAAACACGTCATCCCCGGCCTGATCGATTGCCACGTTCACTTTCGCGAACCGGGGCTTGAATACAAGGAAGATATCTGCACAGGCTCCCGCGCCGCGGCAAAGGGAGGATACACCACGGTAATTTGCGAACCCAATACAAGCCCCACCATTGATTCCCCATCTATGGTTGATGTATTATCGGAAAGAATTTCAAAAAAGAGCGTTATAAACGTTTTCACGAAAGCATGCATTACCAAAGGTTCTTTGAGCGAAGAACTAACGGACATTGCTGCACTTGCAAACCACAGCTATGTAAAGGCATTATCGGATGACGGCAATCCCGTGTTTAACGATGCGTTAATGGAAAAAGCCTGCAAGCTCTCCGCGCTGCATTCTCTTATTATCAGCCCCCATTGCGAAGACTCCCCCGTTTATTTAAGCAGGCGAAAAGACAACCCCAACGCAACGTGTTTCCCCGGCGAACCCTATACCCATGAAACCGATTTCGCACAGCGCGACATTCGTTATGCAGAACAGGCAAGAAGCCGTCTGCATATTTCCCATATTAGCCTGAAGAATACCATGACGGCAATACAACGAGCCAGGGAAAGAAACATCGGAAAAATTACTTGTGAAGTAACCCCCCATCACTTATTATTAGACAACAGCTTCCGGGACAAAGACGGAGACACGCCAAAAACCAACCCTCCCCTTCGATCCCGTGAAGATATGGATGCCATGAGAGAGGGTTTGGCAAACGGGATTATCGATGTTATTGCAACTGACCATGCCCCGCACACAGGAGAAGATTTAAGAAAAGGGGCAACGGGTTTTGTCGGACTCGAAACAGCGCTGGGCATTCTGCTTACAAAACTTGTTCATCCCGGCATAATCACTTTTAAGGAACTTATAGGAAAAATGTCTGCCAATCCCGCCCGCATCTTCCGGATAAACGGCGGCAGCCTTGCGGCAGGCATGCCGGCAGACATCGCCATAATTGACATAAATAAAGAATGGACGGTTGACGTCAACACATTTGAATCAAAGGGAAGAAACAGCCCCTTTCACGGCTGGAAACTAAAGGGAAACGTTTCGACTACTATTGTTCATGGAAAGGTCATTGTTGATAACTACAAAATCCAATGTTAATCATTATTGACGGTTATAACCTTATCTTTACCGTGCCGGAGTTGGAAAAACATGTGGAAAGAAATTGCATTGAAGCCGTGCGCGATTTCGTAATATCTCTCCTCTCCCAATACCGGCAGGAAAAGCATCACGATATAATCGTTGTATTTGACGGCACATATTCGGAAACAAGTTTGCCGAGGAAGATGCTGTGCGGTGGAATAAGAATAATTTATTCCAAAACAGGCGTCAACGCCGATACCGAAATCATGAACATTACCAGTCAGTTGAGAAATCCCAAAGACGTCTGCATTGTAACGTATGATAATGAAATAAAAAGACACGTAAAAAAATGCGGCTGCCAGGTGATGGATCCGAAGTCATACTACCGGGAAATATACGATGTGCTCTACCAGGAAAAAGACAAAAAATCCACCGAACCCGAAAGCAAACTCAAAGGCCCCACTGAGGATGACGCAAGGTCGTGGAAAGGTGTTTTTGAAGAAGTCACCAGTGAAGAGATCGATTCACACATAAAAAATTCAGGAATATCACATTTAAAGAAAAAGCAGGAACCTGTTATAATTGAAAACAAAACGGATGATACACATGAGGATATCTCTCCGTCTGATTATGACACACAATACTGGGTTCGCATCTTTGAAGAATTCGAAGACGATGACAAGAAAAATTAAGATTCACTGGAGTCTGAAATGCGCCCTGACATGTGTTTATGCGTATATCATTTACGCGGTATCCTCACAAGACACATCTTCCATCCCCTTGCCAATCCATCTGGACAAACTTATCCATTTTGCGGAATATGGCATATTATGCACATTTGTCTGCTGGGTTGTTTCTTCTTTTCCCATCACCTCCGCAAAAATATTTTATTTGATCACCATCGGCATCACTTCGCTGTATGGGATATCAGATGAATTTCACCAGTCCTTCACTCCACATCGTTCCGTGGAAATACACGACTGGCTGGCGGATACCACCGGAGCGGCAGCGGCAAGCTTTTTTTGGCGGATATTTCTCCAAAAACATCTGTAATCAGCAACATCTGTTTTTCTTGCCGCGTCACCCTTTTAATGCTTCGGATTCGGGATCATTATTTATTCCCTGTCAAAAAACTGGGTAGGATTGACAATGGGGACGATGGGCTTGCCGGGCATTCCCGGATTTGCCCTTCCGGGATTTGAGATTCGATCCGTCCGGGCGTGTTTGCTGTTGGTGGTTGCTTCTGTGTTTCTTTAGCGGCATTTATTATAAACAGGATTGTGCATTCGCCATTCGGAAGAGTCCTGAAAAGCACCAGAGGGGATTAGCGGAGTATCTATTGAAATATCATGGGGCATGCAACTGACTTTCCTGTTGTAATTTGAGGGCTATAAATTATAATGAAAAAGCGATAAGAATTTACCTGTTTCGGTCTTAATATAGTAACGATAGCCCATGTATTTCCCTTTCCCAAAAACTATAATCAGAAAAATCTCTTATTTATTTATTATTGGTTTGCTGATTATTTTTTCCTCCGCTGAGATATATGCGGAGTTGCCTTCCTTTCATATTCCCCCAAAAGGGTTTTCTGCCTTTGATACGCCAAATGACGCAGGAGAGAGTGTGTCATTAACATGGAATGCTTCCCCCATTGACAGTGCGGGTGTCTTTTATGTTATTTATGCTGATACAGAAGAAAACGGTTCCTTTGAAAAGGAAGCGTTGCGTATCGAATCAAACACGGGTTATCGGAAAGACGTTCCGGAAATATATGGTCACAGTGAAGATAATGGTAATTATCATTACGTGCAGATAAACCCGCAAAAGGTTTTTAACGGGGAAACACTGGGGAAAAGGCAGCATTTTTATTTTAAGCTGGCCATAATTTCGGGAGAAGAAAAGGTTTTTTCCGATAATGTTGTGTCTGCAAGGCCACGGGGAAACTGGCTGGACAGGAAAAAGGTCAACAATTTTGCCATTATGATGGTTTTTTCTGTTATTGTCATCTATTTCATTCTGCATGCACGGCGAAATCCTGACATGTTTTTGCGGAAAATAGGGGGGCTTGAGGCGGTAGATGAGGCTCTGGGGCGCGCCACGGAAATGGGGAAACCGGTGCTTTTTGTGCATGGATTAACCCCGATGGGAACAATATCGGCAATTGCTGCTACCAATATTCTGGGCAGGATTGCCGGTAAGATTGCTGAATACGATGCTATTCTCAAAGTGGTGAATTGTGATCCTATTGTTATGTCCGTAAGTCAGGAGGTGGTAAAAGAATCGTATCTTGAAGCGGGAAGGCCTGATGCTTACAACCAGGACAACGTATTTCTTGTTGCTGCCGAGCAATTCCCTTATGTGGCAGCGGTGACTGGTATTATGACGCGTGAAAAACCGGCGGCAAATTTTTTTATGGGATATTTTTATGCAGAGGCATTGCTGTTGGCGGAAACAGGGGCATCCACGGGGGCAATTCAAATTGCCGGCACCGATGCCTACACGCAGTTGCCATTTTTTATCACTACGTGCGACTATACGCTGATAGGGGAAGAACTTTATGCCGCAAGCGCCTATTTATCAAGAGAACCAATGCTTATGGGCACGCTCAGGGCACAGGATGTGGGAAAGGGTCTCCTCATTATAATCCTATTGTTAGGCACACTCCTGGCGAGTTTTGGACTGAGATTTATTACGCATCTCTTTGAGGCATTTTAAGTTTGCGGGATTGTGTAAATCCGCAATGCTTTCTGTAAATTCAGTCAGTAACTAATTAGAAAATAAAATAATTAAATTGCAAATAAACATCTGTATTGTCCGGTTAGGAATTTGCATGTGCCGGTTTTTGTCATACCCGAATGTTTTTATCGGGTATCCAGAGGCTCGTTTATCATAGATTTCCGCTCAAAACATGCGGGAATGACAGCTTTAGAACAGGGAAATAAAATATGCAAATTCCTAACCGGACAATGGTGAATAAACGTGAAAGTTTACCTTGACAATTGCTGTTTCAACCGTCCATTTGATGATCAAACCCAGCTTAGGATCAGACTTGAAACTGAAGCAAAATTAAAGATTCAGGAAGAAGTTCGGGCAGGAAAATTAAAATTGGCATGGTCATACATATTGGATTATGAAAATAGGAAAAATCCATATGAAGAAAGAAAACTCCGAATCAAAGGATGGGAAAAATATGCTGAAACAAATGTTAAAGAAAATGCTGAAATAATTAAACATGCACATTTATTGAATCAAAAAGGATTTGGGAAATTGGATTCCCTGCATATCGCATGCGCTATTGTTTCTAAATCTGACTATTTTCTTTCCACAGACGACAAAATCTTAAATATGTCAAAAATATTAGAGGAAAAAATAAAAGTAACTGACCCGATAGGTTTTATAAAGGAGGTTTTATCATGATTACTGACATGGAAATAAGGATAAAGGGACTAAAGGCCCTTACGGAATCTCTTGGTGATGTTGAAGCGGAACGTTTTATTTCTCTTATTCAAAGAGAACCATTTGATTATACAAAATGGCGTCGGGGTATGGATGAAGACTTATCAATAGAAGAAATCAGCAAGAGGGCGATGGCGGTAAGAAATAAAAATACCATGCAATAGTGTTCATCTTTTACAAATTGGTATAATTTTGTAGAAAGATTTTGGTGTTAACAGATAATCAATTATGAATCTTTTGAAACGTACAATTCCACTTATCATTGCCTTTGTTATGGGTTTACTCATGGCGATGCAATATTATGTTCCCCACAGACTGTCTCAGAATCTGCTGGAAGTCGTGACAAGATGGGACAGGATTATTGCGGGGTTTGCCGTATTTATTGGTGCCTACAGCTTATTCCATCTCCATTGGACAAGGATCAGGAGAAAAATCGAAGGGTGGGGGTATAGTCTCTTTGTATTTTTTGGAGCGGCAATTACCATACTATTTGGCCTCCTGAACGGGGGGAAATTTTTCTGGAATGACAAGCAGGAAGGGACGATGCTGGACTGGATATACTATTATGTGCAAGTTCCTGCTGGCGCTACGATTTTTTCCATTCTGGCATTTTTCATTGCCTCCGCTGCATACAGAACCTTCCGTGCCCGCACAAGAGAATCCGCCGTGCTGCTCATTGCCGCCATTATTGTTATGATGGGGCGGGTTCCTATCGGAAACTATATTTCCAATTACATACCGGCAGTTGCCGACTGGATCATGGCGGTTCCCAATCTTGCCGCAAAAAGAGGTATTCTGCTGGGAGTGAGTTTCGGAGCCATTGCTACTTCGATAAAAATAATTTTCGGTATTGAACGGTCTTATCTGGGCGGAGGGGATTAGTGGAAAAATTATTGCAGATCGACCGACGCATCATTTTTGCTATTATTACCGTAGCTGTTATTGTCTCTCTTGTTTTGCGATTTGAACTGCCAATACCTGCTTCAATGCCGGTTCGGGGCGTATATAACAAGGTGGAATCGCTTCCCGAAGGATCACACGTCCTGATATCGTTCGACTACGACCCTTCTTCGAAAGAAGAGTTGCAGCCAATGGCAATTGCGCTTCTCCATCATTGTTTCCGGAAGAATTTAAAGGTGATAGGAATGACTCATTACCCCGGGTCTCCCGGTTTGGCAGAGCAGGCAATTGTGTCCATCGCAGACCAGTATCAGAAGGTAAACGGCACAGATTACGCATTTCTTGGTTTTAAACCAGGCGCTGCGTCTCTTATTATAAATATGGGAGAAAATTTGTACACGGCGTTTCCAAAAGATTATTATGGGAACGATACTTCTGCTCTGCCTGTATTGCAGGGGGTAGAGTCGTTGAGGGATATTGAATTATTGCTTGATCTTGCTGCGGGCACATCAATAGAACTGTGGATTGTTTACGGAAAGGAAAAGTACAAATTTGAACTTGGCGCAGGATGTACTGCCGTAATGGGCCCGGATATGTACCCTTTTCTCCAGTCAAAGCAGTTGGTAGGCTTGCTGGGAGGGCTGAAAGGCGCGGCGGAGTATGAGGCTCTGGTTGGAAAAGAGGCAAACGCAGTGAGCGGAATGAGGCCGCAAAGCGTTGTGCACGTGATAATTATTCTGTTTGTTATTTTTGGGAATGTTATTTATTTTGCGTCCAGAAAGGCGCGGCATGCGTAAAGATTTTCATTATTATACTCTTGTTGGTTCTATTATTCTGTTTGTCAGTGTCAATATTATCTTAATGTCATTGGGACGATTGCCTTTCTCCTCCGATGGATTTGGAATTATTCTTGGGGCAGGGCTGACTCTGGCTATTTACAGCTTTCTTTACAAAGACAATCCTGCGTTTAAGATTACCGAAAATCTGTATGTTGGCGTTTCATTGGGGTATACGATAATTATAACGTGGTATAACTTTTTAAAACCCGATTTGTACGATCCGCTTATTGTGCCGTTATTTTCCGCTGCCGCAGAAAAGTCGCCGCAATATTCATTAATCATTCCATCGATGCTGGGAATCTTTATGCTCCTCAGATTTTCAAGGCAATTATCATGGTTAAGCCGCTGGACTTTCGCGTTTGTAGTCGGCCTTGGCGCTGGCGTCAGTATCCCAAGGGTGATCTCCGCTTTTATTCTTGAGCAAATAAAACCTTCCCTGCATCCGGTATTTTCCGGAGGGGAAACCATATTTTCCAGTATTAACACGCTGCTTATCCTGCTTGGGGTTATTTCTGTTCTTATTTATTTTATCTTTTCAGTGGAACATAAGGGTTCTGTCGGGGCAATATCCAAGATAGGCGTTTGGTTTCTGATGATCTCGTTTGGCGCATCTTTTGGTTATACGGTTATGGGGAGATTATCGTTGCTGATAGGAAGGATTCAATTTCTACTGAGGGACTGGTTAGGCATTTTACAATAAACTGAAAAAAGGATTTAAACATCATGAATTTAAACCAGATTATGTTGACGGAACAGCAAATATTGGCATTTGAGAGGAATCACAAAAAAAAGGCGCGGTTTTTTGTTGATGAGACACTTGGCTCTGATGTGGCGAAGATTATCAAAGATTTAGGATGGGATGTGGTGTATATTGATGATGCCGGAATGGATGAATGTTCTCGCGAGAATGTTTTTTCCTTTGTCTGGGAAAATGACAGGGTTCTTCTTACGCAAAATCACGACTTTTTTTTGGATAATTTTCGTTTTCCTCCGCACAGGAATCCCGGGCTTGTAGTGCTTCCCGGTTCATCGGAAAACATAGCAAGGTTAGAGCATGAAATAGCGCGTGTTTTAGTTACCATTGGAGATTACAGAAGCGCGTATAAAGGTTTTAAAATCTGCATCGATGATAAAGGAATTTGGACAGTATATAACTATAATTGCAGTTGTGGCAGTTTTCACAAAAGGCATTTTAAATTTGATCACCTTGGAAGGATTTTTGAATTAGAGGAAGGTCTACCATAGAAATTTGAAATTGATGAACAATATACTTTTTGTTTTATTAAACATACATGGTTTGGCAATTGTGGTGGGTTTTTGTTCGGATTCTTGCCATATATCCCCCGTCTCCTTTATTTGTTTCCGGTAAATAGTAATCTTCTTTATCAAGATAAAATTGCGGTTCGTTTTTGAGGAATTTTTGTACTACTTCCTGGTTTTCTTCCGGCTCAATGCTACAGGTGCTGTATACCAGAATACCGTCCGGTTTCAGTAAGGATGAACCTGTTTTTAAAATAGAATATTGAAGTGTTGTTAACTGTTTTATATCTTTTTCTGTAATCCTCCATCGGGCTTCTATGCGCCGTGAAAGCACTCCGGTGTTGGAACATGGCACATCTGCAAGTATGCGGTCAAATTTGCCACGGAAGGGCGCTTTTCCTCCTGAAGCATCGCCACAGATAATGGTAATGTTTTTGATTCCCAGCCTTTGGCAGTTTTCTTTTAGAAGGTGCAGACGTTTCAGGGAGATGTCTAATGCATATACACTGCCTTGGTTTTGTGCCAGTTCGGCAATGTGTGTTGTTTTTCCTCCCGGAGCTGCACACATATCCAATATAGTAATGTTGCCGGCGCCGGATGATTCTGCCATAAGAAATATACCAACTTTCATGGCAGTTATATCCTGCACCGAGAACAATCCATCGGAAAACCCCGGTATATCGGGGATTGCGATATTGTTTACTATTATGGCATTGTCTGTTGTATGTGCCTGAATATCTTTTTGTTTAATGAGAGAAGTAAATTCATTAATTGAAGTTTTGTTACGGTTAATACGCAGTGATATTGGCGGTATGTGATTATTTGCCTTACATATTTCTATGGTTTTGTCTTTCCCGTATCTGCTGAGCCAGCGCTTTATCAACCATTCCGGATGGCTATAGTGTTTTGAGATGTATGATGAAGGGTTTCTGTTTGGATCGGGGAAGATGGTATCCTGGAATTCACACCAAATATTGTCCTTTCGGTATAATAATTTTTGCGGGTTGATAGTTTCCTGATCTACTATATATTTGTTCTTTATATTTCGGTCTGCTGAGCGCAGGATTGCATTGGCAAAACGGGTGGCATCTGTACGTCTTACGGAATTTTTTACGAGTTCTACTGATGTATTTACAGCGGCCGAATGGGGGATTTTATCAAGAAAAACCATCTGATAGATTCCCAGACGTAATGCATATAATATCCAGGGTTCTATTTTTTTCGGCGGAATTTTAGAAAAGAAGGAAATAATGGCATCAAGGGATAATTGATGGCGGGTAACGCCATTGACAAGTTCAGAGAGAAGATGCCTGTCTCGTTCAGATACATTCGTTTGTCTGCATCTTTCCTCAATAAGTTCCTGAACGAAAACGTCTTTTTCCTCAGTCTCTCTCAGAATGCGGATGCTTTCGAAACGAACGTCAAACTTATTTGAGAAATTTTTCAATAGCTTCTTTTACTTCATCCAGATAAACGTCAGTATCTTTGCAATACCCATGTGGTCTGAGATTTGGTACTGCAAAAATAGTTTTTGGAGCGGCAGCCATCAAACCGGTTCTTAATTCTTTTTCGCAGGCAATTGCAATAACACCATGAATTTCTTCTGATTTTACTCTTTGAAGGGCAACGCGTCCTCCTGTTGCAAGAGAAATATGGACGCCATATTTCTCAGAAAATTCTATCAGATCTTTTATTTTGCACTTACCGCAACGTTTGCATTCGTTCAAATCGTTCTTTACATTTTGCTTGCACTCTGAATGTTGAAGACAATGAGGGAACAGAAGAAGTAAGTTTTTGGGGGAACATTTTCTTTTCCTGAATTTTACCATAAGGTTATTGATAGAAACAAATTTCTTATCAATAAATTCCATAATTACCTGCCTTTTATAAAAATATTAGTGGTTATGAAGTGAACATATCCTGAGGCGCTATTTTGTAGCCACGGATAAAATCCTGCGCATCCATTGCGCGTTTCCCCTCAGGTTGTAATTGTGTAATACAAATAAAACTATCCAATGTGGCAATATGAATTCCACATGTTGTTGTTTCAATGACAGTTCCCGGCATAACAGATTTTTTTGTGTAACATTTTTCATGAATACGTGTCTTTAATAGAATAATTCTCCTCTTTGTTTCCGGTGAGTTATTCTTCATGTAAAACGAATATGCGCCGGGAACGGGTGTAATGCCGCGTATCCGGTTATGAATTTCCTGTGTTTTCTCCGACCATGAAATCAAGCCGTCTTCTTTTTTCAATTTTGGAGCAAAAGTTACTTTCTTTTCGTCTTGTTTCTTATAATTTGCTGTTTCTGTTTCAACAAGGTCTAATGTTTCCAGTAACAACTCTGCCCCCATGAAGGACAGTCTTTTTTCTAGTTCTCCCGCATTTTCATCCGGGAATATTGAAGTGCTCTTTTGCGCAATAATATCGCCTGCATCCATTTTAAGAACCATAACCATTGAGGTCACCCCGGTAACAGTTTCTCCGTTTATAATTGCCCAGTTTATTGGAGCTGCTCCACGGTATTTGGGTAATAAAGATGAGTGTATATTTATACATTTGTATCGTGGAATGTCAATTATTTGGCTGGACAGAAGTTGTCCGAATGCGACAACAACAATAACGTCAGGGTTCAAAGTTTCCAACTGTTTTACTACGGTTTCGTCATTTATATTGACAGGTTGTAAGATTTCCAATCCCAACTCCAGCGCTTTTATTTTTACCGGTGAAAGACTTGGTATTCTGCTTCTTCCTTTTGGTCTGTCTGGTTGAGTTACAACTGTGACAACAGTATGGGTTGATTTTGTCAGAGAACTCAGGCTAGGAACGGCAAATTCCGGTGTTCCCATAAAAATAACGTTCATAAAGTTAACTAACCAATGTTCCCTTTGTTTATTTTTTCAGATTATGCAAAAGAGCCTTATTAAACCGGGACACCTGGTTTTTTATGTGCCCGTTCTAATTCTTTCAATTGCTGCGATACAGCAAACCTGCTGGCAGGACTCATTCTATCAATAAAAAGGCATCCATTCAGATGATCAAGCTCATGTTGCCACGCGCGGGCAAGCAAATCTTCCAAAACGACTTCTATTTTTTGTCCTTTAAGATTATAAGCGCATGCCTTGATTCTACGGGCTCTTATAACCTTTCCCATAATGCCGGGAAAACTTAAACATCCTTCTTCTTTATTTGTTTCACCGGTTTCTTCCAGGATTGATGGATTAATAAATACTTTATCGCCGGAACTATTTCCGCCAAGGTCAATGATAAATAGACGCACAGACCAGCCTACCTGTGGCGCTGCTAATCCAATGCCTTGAGCCTGATGCATCAATTCGATCATTTTATCTGCCTTTTTATGCACTTCTCTATTAATTTCTGTCAGGGGTTTTGCGTTTTGACGTAATACAGGATCAGGGTAAGTAACAATATTCATTATTTTATATTAACAATGAAACGGTTGAATATACTGAAGAAACAGCGAATAGTCTGTTTATCTCTTAGATGGAGAAAAGGTAACTTAAATTCAAACTAAACTATAATAAAAATAATCAATAATTGCAAGCGTCAAAAAAGCCTTTGGTGGGGGTATCTTAACGTAAATTTTCATCTATTTCTTTGCTTGACATATCATGTACTGATTGGATATAATTTAAATTTCATTTTCGCGATTATTGGTACAAGTATAGTATTGAATTTAAGGAGGTATTTTTGGAAAAGATATTAAATAAAGAAATAAAAGGAATTATCGAAAAACATCCGGAGGTTGGCAAAATACTTGATGAATATGGCATTGGATGTTCACCTTGTTCTGTTGGAAGTTGCCTGATGAAGGATATCGTTGGCATTCATAACCTTGATCCGCAACAGGAAGCGACATTGATGTATAGAATAGAAAAAGCTATTTATCCTGACAGAAATGTTCCAAAGCCGAAGGTTGATTTGACTAAAAAGGCTGCTCCTAAGAAAATTTCTTACTCTCCGCCGGTGAAAAAGCTTGTGGATGAGCATGTTCTTATAAAACGTCTTTTAGCGCTAATCCCTTCAATTGTATCATATATAGAAAAGAGTGCAAAAGTAGATAAGGATTTGGTATTGCGTTGCGTTGATTTTATCCGTAATTATGCTGATAAATACCATCACATGAAGGAAGAAGATATTCTATTTAAATACGTTGATGAAAATGCGGAAATTATACAGATTATGTATAAGGACCATGATACGGGCAGAAACCATATTCGGCAAGTGGTCGAAGGAGCTGAGAGTGGCAATAAAGCACAGATAAAGGAGCATATTTTTGGATACAGGGATCTGCTGACACAGCATATAAAGAAAGAAGATGAAATCCTTTATCCGTGGATAGATCGTCAATTATCCGATACTCAGGTGGGTGAAATGTTTCGTAAATGTAACGAAGCAGATGCATCAGTCGGGGATGCATTGCCAAGAAAGTATGAGAATTTTATTAAAGAATTGGAAGGGAAATTTCAAAAGGAGGTTGTAAAATGAGTGGTTGTCCGGGATCAAGAACAATGGATTTTAGTGAAAAGGAAGGTAAGAGCGAGAGTGAAACAGGCAAGCGCCAGTCACAATTAAGGCAATGGCCGATACAGTTTCATCTGGTTTCACCGCTGGCGCCTTATTTCCAGCAAAAAGATGTCTTGTTAGTGGCAGATTGCGTGCCTTTTGCCCTTGCAGATTTCCATAAAGATTATCTGAAAGGAAAAAGCATTGCTATTGCTTGCCCAAAGTTGGATTCTGATCAGGAGGTATACATAGAGAAAGTAAAGGCATTAATTGATGATTCAAAGATTAATACTTTGACCGTGATGATTATGCAGGTACCCTGTTGTTTTGGGTTAGTTCAGGTGGCAAAAGAGGGTGCAGAGAAGGCGACCCGCAAGATACCGATTAAGCAGGTAGTTGTTGGTATTGAAGGTGGAGTTTTATCTGAGGAATGGATTTAATATTTTTCTAAAATATTTTAAATAAAATAAAAAACCCTGAGTAAGTTTACTCAGGGTTTTTTATTTTGATAGTAGAAAAATCAGGCGCTGCGCCTTGGCGCTGTCCCCGCGTTTTACATCAACCACTAATTCTTTTCCCGTTCCTAAAAATTCATATACTAATTTTCCTCCTCCCGAAGTTGAATGTGTAGTAAACAAGGTTTTTCCGGAAACAGAATTGCCGTCAAGGCTTGCCGCAACTACTTTTAATGGGAGGCAGCAAGCAGCTTGAAAAATAAAACGATCATTCAATTTTATAAGATGGGTATAGTGCGGCATTCTTAAATCTGCTGAGCGATTGTTACTCGATGAAGAGGCAATGGATGTTGCATCCAGATGGCTACGGGGTTGCGTTTCTATCATGTACTTTTCTGAAGCTTCAATAGTATTTTCCAGATATTGGCCATTCGTTAAATCTGCACACTTTAGAACTGATTTTGCATCTTCTTTATCCTGTGCATGATCTTGTGATGTTTTTTCTTTGCTTTTTCTCTTTTGAGTATTTATTACTTTTGGTGCGGAAAAATCAATCAATGGTAGTTCTTCGTAAGGTATATCCATGGGTATTTTTAAAATAGTGTGTATGTATTTCTTGAATATGGGTATGTTTTCCGCTAATTTTTGTATGTTTTTACTACTTCTCTTTTTCTGATTTCTTGCATTAAACGGTCGATATCGTCATTTTGTGGTTCCTTAAACGTTTCCCCAGCTTGGTAATGAGATAACATATTAATGCATTCAATAAACATGTCCTCTGTCAATTTGTCCATATCTAATAATTTCACATCAATATTGCTGAGCAAAGATGTTATTTGGTCAAAGAGTACGCTGGTAGAGACTCCGGAATGAACAAATGTACTTTGATTAAGGTAATCTTTAATTGCACGAATAAATCCCAATATTTGTGTGATTTGGTTTTGGATAAGAATAATTGCCTTTTCTAAATTTTTCTTTGTTACTACGGAATTTTTTAAATAATCGACGTATTTTACAGTTTCTTTAGATACCAAATTATTTCCGGTTCGCTTATTTGAAACAATACGGTTTTCAATGTCGTTCACTTCCTCAATTAACTGATCAAATTTTTTTTCTATTACCTCAAAATTTGATGTATTGTTCCAGTAAGTATTTGCTTTTAATTTTTTATTGAACTTTATTATTTCTTCAAGAAAACAATGCAGTTCTTTACTACTGTATGAAAAAAAGGCGTCTTCTGTTTTAAAAGTTTCTATTTGCAATAATCCTTTTTCTCTATCAAGTATTTTTTTAATATCTGTTTTTATATTGATTATATTTTTAAAGATGGGGTTTTGATTCATTTTTTGCGTAAAGGTATGTATTGTATCAACCTTTTCGAGATGAGGTTTATTTTTATTTATTAAAAAATTCTCCAAGGCGTTAACTGTACCTATAATTTTGATGTAATTGTCTTCCTTTAAAGGTTTATTATAAATGAGTTTCTGTAAATTAGCCAATGTTTCGCGGATAGTTTCTTTCTCTTCTTCGCTGTCAAATGTAACCAAGTTATTGAATTCGTTAAAGAGGGTGGTGAATTTGCTGGTTTTAACAAAGATATTTTTAAATAAATCTTGCGTATCTTTTCCTGATTCATCTTCTTTCATTATTTCGTTTAGTTGATCTAAAATATCAGATAAATGAGTAAGTAATGGCACGCACTTTCTTGCTTCCAGATAGGCATCCTTTCCGGAAGCAGTTTTTAATTGGGAAAGTTCCAGAAGGTTCCTTTTCAGTTTGTCTATGAGTTTGTGTGCATCGTCCTGTTCGGTGGTTAAATCTTCATTTTTAACGTGTATAGAATTATCCGGTGCATGACCAAAAACAGAAGTTGCAAATTTTTTAACGGTGGCAAACAATCCTTTTGAGGGTATATTGTGAGTGCGAGTTTCCAGCTCCGTGTTTTCTTCTGTGATATGGCTTTTGTCTTGTATAGACATAAAATCAATGTATGCCAGAACTTTGCTAAAAGAATTAAGAATCTCCTGATAAGTATCTTTTAAAGTAGGATGGCGGGATATAATATTGAGTTTTTTTAATTCATTGTAGTTTGCATACAAGTTATTCTCTTCAGTTTTAAAGTCCGATTTGTGCTTAAATAGTTTTTTATGCAATTTCATCAGAAACTTTTCAATGCAGCTGGTATATGTCAAAAAAAGATTATATTCTTCCATGAGTTTAAAATGCTCGTTAAGCTTGTTTATTGCTGAATAAATGTAACCAGCATACGCCGGGAGTGATTTCCAATCTTCATTTTCAATAATATGTTCAAGTCTCATTAAATCGATAAATAAGCTTTTGTTAAACAATAAAGGATTATCTTCAGTTGCAATATATTGAAAAATGTCCGCAAAAAAACCAAGGTTGTCGATTTTTTCCTCGACAGATTTAATATCCTTTTCCTGTGCACGAAATATTCTGAGTTTTAAGTAATGTTCTTCCAGATCTAACAGGAGAATAAGAGTTATAAAATGTAAATTTAAATAAATTTCCTTTAATGCAGTACTGGTAAAGACTTTATTTTTTGTTTCAATTTTATTAAAACGAAGTTCTCGTCCGAGTTTTTCCGTTGTTAGGGGCAGACTATTAAGAATGAGGTAATCATCCAATCTTCCTGTATATTTTTCAACAGATTCAACATAAGATGAATAATTACAGCAAACTGAATCAGGAATGAAGTCTCCCAGTTGATTTTGTTCGTTTTCATCAATGATAAGCATGTTGCTGATGCCTTTTTCAGCTTTTTTCTTATAATGCAAAACCGCATGACGTTTCATCAAAAAATGTATCAGTTCTTCCACTTCCGTCTGTGTTGCCAGGATATCGACTTCTACGGAATCTTGTCCTTCCTGGCTGATAATATTATTAATTTTTCCTTTGTTAAATAAACGTTTTGTAATTATTTTGACAGTTTTTTCAAAAGAACAACCGATTACCTGTCCGTGAAATTTAACGGTAAAGTTTTTTAACAGTTCTCCTTGCACAATATTTTGAGTTTTTTCTTTAATTTCATCTATTTGTGCACGTATTATTTCAGAAGTGTGGTAATTTTTCCTTAATAGATTATAAAAATAGTTGTCTGTGACAGATGTGTTTGTATTCATGAGGAGAAGTTTGATAGATATTTATAAAAATATGAATTGCGAAAATATACTGCATCATTTTAAATAAAAAGGGCATATGAACAACAAGCGCTCATATGCCCTTTGGTTTTCGTGTCTCAAAGGTTAATAATATCAACCCGATTGAATTTACTTTGCAGCAAAATTTCTAACAATGCCAACCATTTTCTCAATCATTTCAGGAGACATCTTACCCTGATAGGATGGGCATTTCCCTTTTCCCTGATTGATATGGTCTATCAATTGTTTATCTGTTTTTGAAGCTTGAAATTCTGCATTTGTGAAATCAGGAACACCAAAACCATTCCCTTCGGTAGTTCCTTTTCCGCCATTTCCATGGCAATAATAACAGCTTTCTTGCACTGCAAACCCAAGACCGGCGTATATTGTATAAGGACTCTTTGTTGTATCTCCCGCGGTATGTTCAGTCAAAGCCCAAGTTGTGCCTGTCAAAGACAAACCCAAACCCAAACCTGCAACAAGTGGTAACACATATTTTAAACGGAACAACTTCATAATAATCCCTCCTCACTATCTGGAAATTAACATAGGCATTTTTATATTACGGAACGAGTCTTTGCTCTGACTTGTAAATCTTGTGGCAATTCCTGCATGCAATAGTCATTCTCCTGAATTGCACCTGAATTTCTTCCAAATCGTTCTCTTTTGCTGCTGAATCAATATTCGCAGCGTGATAAGTAACCTCGTCATTCAAAACTTTATAGTTTTTATCTACAAGAATATTGTCATGAGAATCTTTTGCACCAGCCAGAATTACCTGCGCATCTTTTGATACCTGTGAACACTGGTCTGAGTTAAGATCCATTAAACCGGTGATTGCCCTCATTGATTGAAATGGGTCCCACATACCCTTACATATCTCCTGTTGTGTCGCACTGTATCCAACCGATGCTACCCCAGAAACAACCATTGCGCAAATCCCAGCTAAAATGCCTTTTTTTAGCTTCATTTTTCCTTTCCCTCCTCACTTAACTTATTTATATTATATTAATCAAAAGTTTACATACTTAGCGCTTGCATTTCAGAATCTCTGAAATAAATAGTTATGCTGTTAATTTAAATACTTCTTTCACCCCCCTTCGCGCAAAAATATTTGATGCAGCATGTGTTTACAAAATCCTCAAAGCTTTTCCACTCAGTCATATAAAAAACCAAAATGGTAAATGATTTTCTAAGTGACATTTTTCCAACTGCTTTAAGTTTCCAAAATCACCACCATGGAAGAATGAAAACATTTTTTGTTTTAATCGTAAAGGCATTTGTTATGCGATTGTTTTGTATATTATTGCCTTACAACTTCCATATATCCCATCAAATAGCAGCATAATAACTTATATTTTGGAACAGAATGGCTTTTTCTGAGTTGGCCAATATATCATTGAAAAGAAAGTGAGTCAAGCAAAAATTCGAATATCAAAAACAGCGTGAAATCTGAGTGGATAAATAATCTTGATACTTAAAAGAAAAATATCAACAGGCAAAAGTAAATACTTCTCCCTAATTTTTCAGCTTGATATTCAGATTGACTTAATTAAATCCATTCGCTATTATTTTACCCCCCAATCGGTGTGGCCAGGATACAAATTGGGGTATATATGGATACCTAAATGTTTATGGCATAATGCACATGTTTGCCTTAAACGCCGAACCTGCCATTGAGCATCTTCCAATGCGCCAATCTGATCCCTGCGTGTGTATACTTCGTGCATTTTCTCCGCTTCTTCCAGCATTGACTTGTTAAGTTTTTGATATTTTTCATCATCAGGACGTGCGAATTTCTTTACGGCAATTTTACAAAGTTCTATAAGTTTTGCACTCGAGTCTCCTATAATTTTCCATTCTTCATCTTTGTAGTTGTAATAACCTGAGATTTCTTCCGTAGCCTTATAGTTCTTATCTATTTCTTCCATGAGCTTGGCTAATTCACTTTTTTCCTTTTTTTCACCTTCACCTTGATTTGCTTCTTCAGAAAATAACTGAGAAGTGTTTCCTGCTATGCCGATGATAGCAATCAAAAATATACTTATTAACAGAATCTTACTTCGCAATGCTTTTCCCCTTCCATCTCAAAAAACCTATAGTTACGACAGAAATTTAATTTAAGAATTAATTAACAATTAAACGTGACACCAAAAATGAAACCATAGTTTTTAGGTGTAATTTAATTGATAGATAATTGATGATAAAAATGTATTGTCAAAGACGGGGTTTAAAAATAGAAAAAAGCATTATAATTCAAAAATATAGCATGTCAAATATTTTCATCGTAGCAAAAAGCTATTTATTTGTATAAACTACTCTTAGAATAAAAACATACTGGATTTTTATCGCTTGAACGCAAAGAATATGGAATTATAATGATTTCTCGTGATTGTTTATTACTAAAAATATAACCTAAAATTTATCAAGGAATAACAAAGAATATGAAATGGTCTCAAACATTAATTCCTACGTTAAAGGAAAGCCCATCCGAGGCGGAAATCGACAGTCATAAGCTGATGATTCGCGCCGGTCTTATAAGAAGAATAACAGCGGGGGCATATGCGTATCTGCCGTTAGGAACATTGGTTTTAAATAAGGTTATTACCATCGTAAGAGAGGAGATGAATCGCGCGGGAGCCATAGAAGTTTTTCTCCCTGCATTACAACATTTAGATCTTTTAAAGGAGAGTGGCCGGTTAAAAGTTTTTGGCGCCGATCTTATAACTTTTCAGGACCGACATGGCAAGGAGACCGTATTGAGTCCTACCCACGAGGAAGTTATTACATATATTGTTAAAAATGAAATTAATTCTTATAAACAACTTCCTATTACGCTGTATCAAATTCAAACGAAATTCAGGGATGAAATGAGACCCCGTTTTGGTGTTTTACGGAGCAAAGAATTTATTATGAAGGATGCATATAGTTTTGACATTGATGAAAAGGGGCTCAACAACAGCTATCAGTTGATGTACGATGCATATTGCCGTATTTTTGACCGATGCGGGCTTGATTACATTATTGCAGAGGCTGATTCTGGGGCGATGGGGGGAGATGCTTCCCATGAATTTATGGTTCCGAGTCCGGTAGGGGAAGATATATTGATCTTATGTCAGAATTGCGGGTACAGCGCAAACCGTGAAAGGGCTGAGTCTGCACCTTTTTCTCCGCAAGAAAATCCTTCCAAGGAAAAAGTAAAGGAGATATTTACTCCTGGGAAGCATACTATTGCGGAAGTTAGTGATTTTTTGAAGGTTAATCCTATGCAAATGGTGAAAACATTAATCTATTCTTCTCATGACCAGCTTTTTGCAGTTCTCCTGCGAGGCGACCATGAAGTGAACGAAACTAGGCTGGCAGGTGTTCTTGGTTTGGATTCTGTTGAATTGGCAAACCTCGAGACTATTGAGCGTGTTACCGGTGCAAAAACAGGTTTTGCTGGTCCTGTTGGATTAAAAATGAAGATTGTAGCAGATCATGCAGTGGCAGCTAAGTCTAACTTCGTTACGGGTGCAAATAAGACAGATTATCATTTATTAAATGTAAATCCGGAAAGGGATTTTAAAATCGATCAGGTTGCAAATATTCGTTATGTAACCAAAGGGGATAACTGCCCGCGCTGTAACCATGTCCTCGAAATATCGCAGGGAATTGAAATAGGACATGTTTTTAAACTGGGGACAAAATACAGTATTGCTTTAAAGGCGCACTATTTGGATGCGGATGGAAAAGAAAAGCCTAAAATTATGGGGTGTTATGGCATAGGAGTGAACCGGATTATTGCGGCGATTATAGAAAAATCCCATGATGATAATGGCATTATATGGCCAATGTCTCTGGCGCCGTATCATATTATTATTATTCCTGTAAATGTAAAAGATTCAATATGTATGGATGCGGCAAAAGATATTTATGATGACATAAGGGCGATGAATGGCATTGATGTATTATTTGATGACAGGGATTTGCGGCCGGGGGTAAAATTTAAAGATGCCGATTTGATCGGTATTCCAATAAAAATAATCATTGGGAAAAAATATACGGAAACAAAAGAGGTGGAGATAAAATTAAGAAAAAGCGGCGAGGTTTCTTTCGTTCGCATGGAAAATGTCAGACAGGAGTTGGAACGTATCCTGAAAAATCAGACAAAGATATAAGGAGTACGAATTACTATAAGGTGGGTGAAATAGGAAGACCGAAACCGGTAAACTTGATTATTGGAGTACTATCCGGTGTATATGAACTTTTTGCTCAGGTAAGCAAAACACTGGAAGGATACTTTGGGGAGTGTGACCTTCGCAGTGAGATACAACCTTTTCACTTCACCAAATATTATAATGAAGAAATGGGCGAAAGCATATTGAGGCAATTTCTTAGCTTTGAAAAACTCATCATGCCCGATGAAATCGCTGGCATAAAAATACGCACTAACGAGCTTGAGGATACAATTGCTTCGCAAAAAAAATATGCCGTAGCCCGTCCGGTAAATCTTGACCCGGGATATATTAATGAAAGCAGGCTTATTCTCGCTTCTACCAAGGATTTTTCTCATCGCATTTATTTACGGGACGGCATTTATGCTGAAGTTACGCTAAATTACCGGAGAGGCAGGTACGAAACCTTTCCGTGGACGTTTCCCGATTACAAATCATCTGAATATCACAACTTTTTTCTTTTAGTCCGAGAGCAGTATGTTAAGAAACTTAAGGGAATGAAAGGATAGCAGTATATGGAAAAAACCTTAATTATATTAAAACCGGACGCAATTCAACGCCGTTTTGTGGGTAAGATTATTTCCCGGTTCGAAGAAAAAGGATTTCAGATCGTTGGGATGAAGATGATGTTGATTTCTGAATCAATGGCGCGAAAGCATTATGCTTCCCATGAGGGGAAAGCTTTTTTCGAACCGTTAGTAAAATATACCACTTCTTCTCCTGTTGTTGTTATTGCAGTACAGGGGAAAAATGTCATAGAAATGGTTCGTAAGATGATGGGGGCTACGTTTGGTTCGAAGGCGGAGCCAGGGACTATTCGGGGAGATTACGCGGTAAGCAACCGTTTTAACTTAATCCACGGTTCGGATTCTCCTTCATCCGCTGAAAAAGAAATAGATACTTTCTTTACAAGAGAAGAACTCCTCGATTATCAGCAGATTGATTTTTCCTGGGTATATGATGTTTCTGAGGGTGATGTTGTGTGATTGTTTTTACAGACTGAAATAAATTAAGCTGTTTTTTCATAAAAAATTTAAATGGATTTCTATGAAAGCCAATAAATATTGTGATATACGGAATGTATTCTGTAGGGGGATAATTATTCTGTTTACTAATATAGTTAGCGGTTTAAAAGAAAGAGATGCAGAGGTATATTTGGAGCAAATTGAATAAGCAGCAAGTCGGAGCATTTACTGAGTACTTTGTTAAGATGGAATTAACGATGTATGGCTTTCAGGTATATGGCACCGAAGTTGATGACCGTGGAATTGATTTTGTAGCAAGGTATGAACATGGCCGGTTCATCGAAGTTCAGGTGAAGTCTCTGCGCTCTGCTACTAACCCCTGAGTCCCCCTTTTTTAAGGGGGATTCAGTCGATGATTATTTCGCTGAATAGTTACAAATAACATGAAAATTTCAGAGAGGGAGAGGGATGGGGGGGCAATTCTGCCGTTGACCCTGTTTGTTGCGCAAGAAACAAGAAAGATGTTGACCATGTGCGGGGAGAAACTTCTCGTGCATGGTCTTTAAAATTGTCTTGATATTGCACATCAATGTAATTACAGTAATTACATATTAAATGCGCAAAATCAATTGAGAAAGGATATAAAAATGAGAAAACAAATCAATACGAAAGACGTAAAACTGATTTCAATCGGAAATTCAAAGGGGATTCGCTTGCCAAAAGAGATTTTGCAAAAATATGGGTTTTCTGAATCGGTAGTGTTGGAAGAAAAGGAAGAGGGCGTTTTACTCCACAAGAAGGAAGATAATAAATTAACATGGGAAGAAACTTTTAAATCGATGGCAAAAGAAAAAGAAAATTGGGATGACTTTGATGTAACTTTGACGGACGGATTGGAAGAGGAAAACCTTGAATCCTAAGAGGTACGAAATTTATTATGCCAACCTCAATCCTGGTGTTGGTGGAGAAATAAAAAAGCCCCGGCCTGTTGTTATTGTTAGTCAGGATGCCATGAATCGAAATCTGGATACTGTTGTTGTTTGCCCTTTAACCAGAAAATTACATTATCAATGGAGAAGTCGTATACAAATTAAATGTTCAGAACAGGCTGCAGAAATTGCGGTTGATCAGATAAGAACAATCAGTAAAGACCGATTGAAACAAAAGATTGGTAAATTATCATCCGAAGAATCGCTGCAGCTAAGACAACTTATTACTGAAATGTATGGAACTTAATGTTCCTGTTAAATTCTACGGAGAATCTTAATTATGAGCAATGCGGCGAAAGATGTCAGGTCTATTGCCCTGCAAATGGAAAAGGATGGGGCGAAGTTTTATGGCGATCTTGCAAATAAAACGCTTCATCCCATAGGAAAAGCAATGTTCCGATCGTTTGCGGAGGATGAAAAACAACATATAAAAAGGCTTCAGGCATTGTTGTCGGCGGACAAATCTGCTCCGTCTGGAGAAAAAACGGTGGATACTCCCAAAAAGAGATTAATCACCGTTTTCCAGTCAATGGGTAACGAACTGAAAAAAACCGTTACTATGAACACGAATGATATAGATGCGGTAAAATTGGCAATAAAGCTTGAAGAAGAAGGGCTGAAGTTTTATGAAAAGACCGCGAAAGAATCGGAAGATGAAAAAGAGAAAAAATCCTTTCGTTTTCTTGCCGATGAAGAAAAGATACATCTTAATGTCCTGAAAAATACGCTTGAGTATATAGAAGACAAAGAGAGATGGGAGGCTGAAAAAGAGGGGCGTATCTACGATTTGTGGATGGACATGATAAACAAAAAAATATAAAAGCATATGTTCCCGTAATCTTAAAATGAATAATAAAAAAACAAATTCATTCCGGATAGAAAAAGATTATATGGGAGAAATGAAAATCCCGGCGGAGGCGTATTATGGCGTTCAAACCGCAAGGGCAATCAAAAACTTCCCTGTTAGCGGCTATACGTCGCAGACAATTTTTACCAGGGCAATCGTTTTTATTAAAAAGGCTGCCGCAAAGACAAATATTGCAATAGGACATCTTAATGGCAAAATAGGCGATGCTATTCTTCATGCATGTAACCGCATACTGAAAGACGAGTTTCAGGAACAGTTTTGTGTTGATGTTTACCAGGCAGGGGCGGGAACATCACACCATATGAATGTGAATGAAGTAATTGCCAATATTGCGATTGAAATGCTTGGGGGGAAAAAAGGTGATTATACTGTTGTCCATCCTAATGATCATGTAAACTGCGGGCAATCAACAAACGATGTGTATCCTACCGCCATGCGCATAGCCGCGTTATTTTCATCAAAAAAACTGCTTTCAAATGTGTATGCTTTAGTGGATGCATTTGACCTTAAAGCGAGGGAATTTGATGCTGTGGTAAAATCCGGACGCACACACCTGCAGGATGCCGTTCCCGTTCGGGTAGGTCAGGAATTTTCCGGGTACAAAGAAGCCCTGCTGAAAGCATCTGCCGGCATTGAAAAGGCGTGTGAATCATTACGGGAATTAGGGATCGGCGGAAGCGCTGCGGGCACCGGAATTAATACTCATCCTGATTATGTGGCAAAAATGATTGAATCTTTGAGAGAAATTACCGGACTTGATGTTGTTGCATCAAAAAACCGTTTTGAAGCTATGCAAAGCAACAGGCCGTTCGTGGAATTTTCCGGGGCGCTTCGCGCGTTGTCCGTGGAGTTGATTCGCATCGCGAATGATTTGCGCTTGATGAATTCCGGGCCAAACACCGGACTGGCGGAAATCAATCTGCCTGCGGTTCAGCCGGGGTCTTCCATTATGCCGGGCAAGGTGAATCCCGTTATTGCTGAAATGTTGAATATGGTCTGTTTTTCCGTTATTGGCAACGATACGTCAATCATGCTTGCTGCCCAGGCGGGACAATTTGAGTTAAATGTGATGATGCCGTTGATTCAATATAAAATGCAGGATTCTCTTCTTATTCTTACAAACGCGGTAAAAGTATTTGATGAAAAATGTGTGCGGGGAATTACCGTAAATAAGGAAAAGTGTGAAGACTACGCAATGAAAAGTCTGGGGATTGTTACCGTATTAAATCCTATTATCGGGTATGCGAATGCCGCGGAAGTCGTGAAGGAGTCAATGAAAACGGGCAAGACCGCAAAGGAAGTTATTCTGGAGAGAAAAATTCTTACAAAAGAACAGGTGGATAAACTATTGTCTCCCATGTCAATGACCGAACCTTGAAAATGAGGTGATAGTATTGATAAAATCAACCGTGAAGGGTAAGGAAGCTTTTTTGTTATCCGGTTGTCGTGGTTTTATAGCACAGGTCAAATGTATATATGATTATTATCGTAATGGGGGTTTCCGGCGCCGGAAAATCAACTATTGGCCGCCTCCTGGCGGATAATCTTGGCTGGACATTTTACGACGGCGATGATTATCACCCTCCGTCCAATATTGAAAACCTGAAAAAAGGAATTGCTTTAACCGATACCGAAAGATGGCCGTGGCTGGCAACATTGAGAAAAATCATTGAGAATGCGATTGACAGAAAAGAGCATGCCATTATTGCCTGTTCCGCACTTAAGCAATCATATCGTGAATATCTTGCAAACCGCTCTGAATCAGTTCGGTTTGTCTATTTAAAAGGGGAGTATGATCTTATCCGTCAGAGGGTAAATAAACGGAAGAGACATTTTATAGACGCGAATCTCCTTTTTAGCCAGTGTGAAACATTAGAAGAACCGCACGATGCCTTTATTATTGATATCTCCCAATCGCCGGAATCAATTGTTCATAGAATAAAAGAAATGATTATGGCACAATTATATCATTTATAAGATGGTTAAACTCGTTTATTTGAGTTGGATTTTTAGAAAGGGGACGTCCCTTTTTCAGTATTTCCAATGCCTTTTCATTATTGCCGGTTTTTGAGTATGCGTTTGCAAGTTGATAATAAATAGTTGCGTTGTCTGCCTGAAGCGTCAAAATTTTTTCATATACCGTGATTGATTCATTCCATAAACCTTGCAAAAAACAGGCATTCCCAAGATTTGTCAGTATATTAATATTTTCAGGTTGTTTGTTTAAGGCTTTATTAAATTCAGAAATGGCATCTTTATATTGTTTTCGGTTTATGTATACAAATCCCAGGTTATTGTGGGCATCAACATGTGTTGGATCAATTTGCAGCGCTTTTTTATATTCCACAATAGCATCGTCAAGTTTTCCTTCCTTTGTTAAAACAGTTCCTGTATTGGCATAGGCGTCCGCGTTTAATGGATTGCCTTTAATTGATTTTCGAAAAGCATCTATGGCTTCGGTATGTTTCCCTGTTTTCATATAAGCAGTTGCCAAATTATAAAGTATTACCGGATTGTCTGAAGTGCTTGATAGTGAGAGTAAGAATTCATTTGCTGCCTTGTCATACTTGTTTAAATTTGAATAGATTACTCCAAGGTTAAAATGTGCTTCGGAAAAATCCTGTTTAACGTTTAATGCTTCCTGATATTCACTGACGGCATTTTCATACATGCCTTTTAGCTGATAATACGTTCCCATATTGTTATGCGCATCGGCATATAATGGATTAATTAATAATGATTTTTGTAATTCAGATATCCCCTCTTTTTCGAAACCATTTTTGATGAGCAAAACACCCAAACTGCTGTGAGCTCTGTGACTGTTTGGTTCGCGTTCTGCAATTTTTTTCCAGCAAGTAAATTCATTCCGCCAATCTCTGCTTCGTGAAGAAGTCTGCAGGAAATAACCGGCTAATAAAATGCTTGCAAGCACTATATGAAAACGTCTGAAATAAAAACCGATGGAAGATATTTTTTTGATCAGGAAGCCGCCGGCAATAAAAATACCTACCGAAGGAATGTAAAGATAGCGTTCTGCCATGATGTTAAAAACAGGAACGATATTAAGAACGGGAATCAGAGAGATGACAAACCAGATCAAGGAAAAAAATAAAAGGTGAGAGCGAGAATATAATTTATATCCGATGAAGAAAAATACGCCGATAAAGATAATGGAAAAACAAGCTGCCGTATCGTGAAGTCCTGAACCGGCAGGAACAATATAGTCGGCATTTAGATGTGTTGGGAAAAAAAAGAGCCGTATATAAGAGGCAAACACCTTCGACATCGTCAGAAAATTCACCCATACGCTATTATCAGGATAGATAACGGAAGATTCTGCCGGATTATGAAACCACCAGAACCTTGTTGTAAAATAGAAAATGGCAACAAAACAATATCCTATATAATGTCGCAGAATAGAAATTGAAAATGTTTGTTTGCGATAAAGTAACCAATAATAGAAGAACAGGATTAGCGGCAACGTAATTGCCATTTCTTTTGAAAAGAGAGCAAAGAAATATGAAACAACGGAAAAGATATGAAGATAAGATTTTCTATAGTTGAGAAATTTAATGTAGAGAATAAAAGCGGCGAAGAAAAAGGTTGCAGATAATAAATCTTCTCTGTAACTGGCCGAGTTTACCGCTTCTGATAAAATGGGATGGCAGGAGAATAGAAGTCCGCTTATGAAAGAAACAGACCTCTTTTGTATAATGCATACAAGTAAAAAATAGAGGATGATGGTATTTATAGTATGGAGGAAAATATTTGTCAGGTGGTACCCTAACGGATTCAGATGCCAGATAGAATAGTCCGTAAAATAGGTAAGGGTGACAATCGGCCTGTAGCTTAATTCTCCCGATGATTGGAAATAGTTACGAGTAAAAAGGCTGAATATGTTTTTCCAGTCGCGTATAAAATAATTACCTGAAATGGTGTAAATATCATCGAATACAAAATCGTTTAATAATGCGTTCAGATAGGTGATAAAGGATACGAGGAGTAAAACAATAATGGGATAAAGTTCTTTGCTGAAAAAGCGATGTTTTCTTATCATACTGTTTAATTGAGCGTAAAACCGTTGTATAGTCAAACAAATCTTGTTTTCGAAGTATTAAATAAGTTTTCACTTTTAACTATATTTGAACGACATTCATTTTTTTCTTTCCATGAAATTGAAAAATAAAACTTGTTCAACCACGTGGGTGAAATCTTTTATGGATAGTTTTAAGGTGTTGCTTGTTAACATGTGTATATATTTGAGTGGTAGAAATATTTACATGTCCTAACATTTCCTGAACAGACCGTAAGTCTGCTCCATTTTCCAATAAATGTGTGGCAAATGAATGTCTTAATTTGTGGGGGGAAATGTTTTGAACGATTCCCGCTTTTAACGCGCAATTTTTCACAATGAGCCAAATATTTTCTCTCCGCAAAGGCCGGCCTGTCTTTGATAAAAATAAATAGCGGCTTTTTTGGTTATCTTTTATTTTTGGCCGCACTGTATTCAAATATTCCTGGATAGCGAGAGACGCTTTTCCTCCGAGGGGCACTATTCGTTCCTTGGAACCTTTGCCCTTGCATTTTATATAACCATATTCCAGATTGATCCCGTCCAGTGATATTGTCGCTATTTCAGATACCCTTGCGCCGGTGGCATACAGTAACTCAAGAATGGCTTTGTTTCTGATGCCTGGATTTGTTTTGATGTTGTCTGAAGCAGAAAGGAGGTTCTCAATTTCATGTAGTGGCAATACTTCAGGTAATTTTTTCCATAGTTTTGGATTGTTGAGTGATACAAGTGGATTTTTCTGCAATTTTCCTTCAAGGATAAGGAATTTATAAAACATGCGAATGGAAACAATTGCGCGGTTGATGGAGTTTATTGATTGTCCCCGTTGTTTTTCAGAAATAATGAAACTTGTTATGATATTCGGACGGATGGCGCTAAAATCCCGGATGTTTTTGCTTAATAAGAATTTTAAAAAAAGTTGAAGGTCATTTTGGTAGCTATGAATGGTGTTCCTGGATGAGCCGCATTCAACGAGAAGATAGTTTATAAAGGAATCTATAAGTTCATCCAATGTAATGAAATCCTTTTTAAAAGTAAATTTTTTATAAACGGCCGGATTTCAGAATGCCTATCGCCAGTCCGAGTCCTAAAACACCGGCGAATACAAATCCTAATATGCCTAACGCCGGAAGGCCGTAAACTAATGGTCCTTTGTTGGCCATAATTATAAGGGATGATCCTATAATAAGGGCAGAAATAACGAGGCTGAATGAAACCCGGTTGCTTGATTTGTCCATTTCAGAGATGAATTTTGAAAGGCCCTGATGTTCAAATTCGATTTTTAATGAACCTCTTTTAATTTTCCGTAAGATTTCAAAAGTGTCCTTTGGAATATATTTTAGGATATCAAACAATTCGTTGGAATACATCTCAATGTCTTTAAATATCCGTCTGGGATCATATCGTTCCTGTACAAGTTTTTCAACAAATGGTTTTGTATGAATTATGGAATTGAATTCAGGGTCTAATTGCCTGGCAACCCCATCAATAGTGGCGAATGTTTTAAAGAGGAGATGAAATTGCGGTGGTATTTTTAGTTTGTGTCTTTTCATTAAATCAATGGCCTGGTGTAGCATTGTGGGGACGTCTATTTGTTTTAACGGGATATCATAATACCTTTCGATAAACTCATTGATATCATTTTTTAAGTCGCGGGTAGGGCGTTCTTCCTCAATTGTCTCTAACATTTCCAAAGCTTTAATGATGCCGGGTATGTTTTTTTTAGCTACTGCGATGAGCAGGACAATGATGGCATTGCGGGTGTCCTCATCCAGCCTTCCTACTATCCCAAAATCGACAAATGCAGAAACATTATCGGGAAGAACAAAAATATTGCCCGGATGCGGGTCTGCATGAAAGAAACCGTCTATGAATATTTGCTGAAGCACTGCGTTTGCGCCATTTGCCGCAACGGCTTTTTTTTCTTCAGCGGTATGAGATTGAGTGAGGTATTCGTTAAGTCGTATGCCTTTTATTTCTTCAGTGGTTAACACCCGTGGTCTTGTATAATCCCAATATACCTTTGGTATGTGTACTGTTTGGTTGTTTTCAAAATTTTTTCTGAATTTATCCATATTGTGCGCTTCATAGGTAAAATCTATTTCTTTTGTGATTACTTTTGAAAACTCATCAACAACAGTAACTGGATTAAGAACACGTATGTCTTGCATATAGCGGTCTGCAAGCTGGGCAAATGTGTAAAGAATATCCATATCAGTGGTAATAATTTTATTAAGGTTTGGTCTTTGCACCTTTATTACCACATTTTCTCCCGTTTGGAGTTTTGCCTTATGTACCTGACCCAGAGATGCGGCGGCGAATGGCACGGGATCAAACGAAGAAAATAATTCTTCCGGCAATTTCCCAAAGGAATCTTTAATTTGTTTTTTAACGTCTTCGTATGGGAATGGCGGCACCCGGTCTTGCAGTTTGCTCAGTTCTTCGCAAAGGTCAAGGGGAATTAAATCAGGCCTGACGCTTAAAATTTGTCCAAATTTTATAAAAGTAGGACCGAGTTCTTCCAGCGTTTTCCGGAGGCGAACGGAGCGCGATTCCTGTGTCTCAGCGAAATACCGGAAAACACGGTTTTTAATAATACCTCTCCCGAGGGTATAGTTTTCCAGATGGAGTCGTTGAATAACAAAACCAAATCCGTGCTTGCCTAAGATTCTCAGGATTGTATTCAGGCGGCGAATATCTCTGATTTTTTGGCTGATTTTTCGAATTGGCATGGAGGTAGTTGTCTTACGGCTTTTCTTTGGTTTCTATTTCTTTCAGAATGTCTTCAAGTTTTTTTTGCATTTGTTGCAGTTCATGCCGTGTGGGTATGTCCAGCTTGTGGAGCACCTTTTCCACAATCTCTTCTGTCCGTGTTTCAATTTCTTCCTTGCTCGGTAGGATTTTTTTTAATATTTCTTTTGCTTGTGCGACCGTCTCATTTTTTTGGATTTCCCCTTTTTTTATCATTTCCTCGATGAGTTCGTTTGCATTTTCCTTTGTTACCAGCATTGCGCCGAAACCGAGGTTTACCGCTTTTTTCATAATTTCTGATATCATAGTAATCTCCTTTCTCTATAATTTATTCTAACAGAATGAGACCGTATATATTAACTTCATCGGCTTTACTCGTAAGTGTTTCTATTTTGAGATTGAGATTTCTTACCGTTTGAAATACGTCGATGCCGCATGCCTCCATTGAAGGTCTGGCGTCTTCGGTGCGTATGCATGTTGAAACGGTATCACAATGTTCGCACAACTGACATGGACCGGCTCCAAGGCCAAAGGCTTTGTAAAATCCCATGGAGAATGCCTTCTCTTCTATTTTTGTTATCATATATCTCATTTGCCAGCTCATGTGGCCATGTAAGAGCAGGGCATGGGTGTATTCTTTAAGAATTTCTTTCATTTCGTCATAAGAAGGGGAATGCGGGGGACATGTTAGTTTTTTATTGTATTCATTGCATCCATATTTGCATTTTAATTGAACCCAGCGTGCAATGCTTATTTGATGAGTGTATATAGGATAGGCTTGCTCACACCCGAGGGATATGGCTTCTTTTATTAATACATTATGCCGTTCATCATTATAATATTGCCGGGAGGGGATGGCGGTAAATGTATTGTTGCTATGCATTGGAACTCCTGAAAATAACTTCTTGCGAAGCGTAATGGTTATTGTTATATAAGTAATAAATACGATTTTACTATAAACCGGCGCTGTTTTGTAATCAAATATTTTTTCTTTCAGGGATAAGTGGGCATTCACTTTGTTAGCGGGAATAAATAAAAAATTATAATCTGAAATATGCAAGAAAAAAGGAAACGGCCTACAATAAAGCAACTTCCTCTCAACGAACGTCCCCGGGAAAGACTCATTCAGGGCAATGAAGAATATTTAACCGATGCCGAGCTTTTAGGAATTATTATCCGAGACGGAACACAGGATTATAGCGCCGTAGATTTGGCAAAAAAACTTCTTTCAGAATACGGGGATTTCAGAAGATTAAGTTCTGTTTCCATAGGCGAACTGTGTACGGTGAAAGGCATAGGCCCAGCGCGCGCAGCTCAAATTAAGGCCTCGCTTGTTATTGCAAAGCGATTTTCTACAATTCCGGTAAAAACGTCACAGCAATTTAAGAAAAGCAGCGATATTTTCAATCATTTCCATGAACGACTGAGAGAAAAGAAACAGGAGCATTTTTTTGTTACATTACTGGACAACAAAAATAGAATCATAAAAGAATTGACTATCTCCATAGGGAGTTTAACGCTCAGTATTGTTCACCCAAGGGAGGTATTTAATCCTGCCATCAGAGAATCGGCAGCGGCGGTAGTCTTTGTGCATAATCATCCTTCCGGAGACCCTGAGCCCAGCAAAGAAGATATACAAATAACACAGAGGCTTCAGGAAGCAGGCAATATTGTTGGCATAAAAGTTTTGGATCATATCATTGTAGGGAATGGTTGTTATACGAGTTTAAGAGATAAAGGCATCATATCTTAAATTAAAAAATTGTGTTATTGTGATAAATGATATTTAAAAATAACAGAGAAGTATGGTATTATCTTTCATTCGTTGTTAAGGGGTGTTTGCTGAGACAATACTGTGACAAAGGAAGAAGATGAGAATGATTGATATAGCCTTCTACATAAGTTTATTTATAAATTTTTGCCTGATCTGCGAATACATGCGGTCGTCCTTGATTACTGAAGAACTGCAAAGAGAGTTGGAAAAAGAAAGAGAACGCGGGAGGATGCTCGAGAGAGAGCTTGAGAGATCAAGGGAGAGAGAAAAGGAACTCGAAAGAGAAAACAAAATAGAAAGAGAAGAAAAGAGAGAGGACAATCATCCCAGAATCAGGTATAGAACTACGGTTTAGAGACAGAAGGTAACTTTCAGCGAAATAATCATCGACTGAATCCCCCTTAAAAAAGGGGGACTCAGGGGGTTGTAAGAAAACATTAAAATTTAAGACAACCCCCTAACCCCCTTTATTAAGGGGGAACATGGTAAATTTCGCTGAATAGATACGACAGAAGTTTGTAAATAATTACGATAGAGGATTGTCTTGACAACAACTTTTGATATGCTTATACTTTGCCGCAGGTGACATTGAGTTGTTTCTGGTAATTTTCAGAAAGAAAATATTTACTAATAAAATTGGCGCCCATAGCTCAATTGGATAGAGTCACGGACTACGAATCCGGAGGTTGGAGGTTCAAATCCTCCTGGGCGCGTTTTCGTTATAATATATAAACATTTTAAAAATATAAAAAATAAAAGACATAGATGGACATTGCTAACAAATGCAAAATATTGAAGTTCCTTCATTCCGATACCTGTCTATGTTCTCTCCCTATACAGCATATCAAATAAGAGGTTGTGATTCAGAATTTATCATGGAAAGCGTAACCAGTAATCATGTGTATTTTATGCGGCAGGCGATTAAAGAAGCTGAAAAGGCTGCGGCTATTAATGAGATTCCGGTGGGAGCGGTGATTGTGCATGAAAATCGCATTGTTGCCCGTGCGCATAATCAGAAGGAAATGCTTAAGGATCCTACCGCCCATGCTGAAATGATAGCGATAACTCAATGTGCCGAATATTTGCAAAATTGGCGTTTAACCGGAGCAACTATATATGTGACCCTGGAACCCTGTGCCATGTGCGCGGGGGCTTTGGTTCAATCAAGAATTGACAGGCTTGTATATGGGGCTGTTGATAAAAAGGCAGGCGCTTGTGTATCCGTTATGAATCTTGTTCAGAATCCTAAGCTGAATCACCGTTTGGAAGTAATACCAAATATCCTTGCGGATGAGTGCGGAGATATATTAAAGAGTTTTTTTCTGGAAAATTGCCGCATGAAGTAAAATATCAACTTTTGCCGCTTTTCCATTTATAAATGCTGGAGAGGTGCCGGAGTGGTTGAACGGGACGGTCTCGAAAACCGTTTTCCGCGAAAGCGGAACGTGGGTTCGAATCCCACCCTCTCCGCCATAAAAAACAGGAATAATATGGTAAAGTTTGTTGCAAGTAATGATAAAGGATGTTTATAATATTTATCTGCGTTATTGATTAATACATAGCACGAGAAGATTAGAACCGGAGAGGTGTCAGAGTGGCCGAATGAGCGCGCTTGGAAAGCGCGTATACCGCTTAAAACGGTATCGCGGGTTCGACTCCCGCCCTCTCCGCCAGAATAATGAAAATGGCCGTGCTAGATGGGGAGCTAGCGGTACCCTGTAACCTGCAACCCGCTATAGCAGGATTGATCGCTTTTGAGAGGGCTCACAACTGTTATCTTTGTCAATGTAAGTGGTGATGAAGGTTGGATCTCATGCAATGGGAGACGATGCGAATCTGGTCAGGTGCGGAAGCAAGCAGCCATAAGTACTTGTCCTCATGTGCCGTGAGTTAGTCTGGCCTGAGCTAACTGTATTGGCAAACTAACAGAAGGGAGCACAAAAAAAGTGCACGGCCTTTTATAAAACTTTTATATCGTGGTTTTTTTCGCCGGATTTTGATATAATTTTTTCATTTAGACGGTTGTTATGAGGTGTTTTAAATAACTGTAAGGTTGATAAGAAATGTAGGTGATTTTCAATGTCTTATGTGGTATTAGCCCGCAGATATCGTCCGCAATCCTTCAGTGACATCGTAGGGCAAGCACCTATAGTAAAAACCCTCGGGAATGCGATACGTTCTGACAGGGTAGCTCATGCTTATTTGTTTGCGGGTCCAAGAGGCGTTGGCAAGACCTCAATGGCGCGTATATTGTCAAAAGCGCTGAATTGCGTTAAGGGACCTACCGATACCCCATGCAATGTGTGTGATATTTGCCAGAGCATTTCCGAAGGCAGCGATATTGATGTATTGGAAATCGACGGCGCCTCAAATCGCGGAATCGATGAGATAAGAAACATACGTCAAAATGTAGGATTCTCCCCATCAAGGGCGCGGTATAGGATTTATATTATTGATGAAGTACATATGCTTACCCGCGAAGCATTTAATGCCCTTCTTAAAACCCTTGAAGAACCCCCTTCTCATGTCAAGTTTATATTTGCAACAACTGCTGCAAACCGCCTTCCCGAAACAGTTCAATCACGGTGTCAGCGTTTTGATTTTAAAAATATTTCTGTCAGGGATATCGAAAACCACCTCCTGGAGATATGCAAAACAGAAGGGAAAGAAATTGAACCGGCAGCCCTCCATACGATTGCGAGATATGCAAAAGGCGGGTTAAGAGATTCACAATCCGTGTTAGACCAACTCCTCTCTTTTTGCAAAGATAAGGTAACATCATCTGATGTGAATTATGTGCTGGGGTATATTGATGAAGATAAAATTTACGGCATGTTTGAGTGTTTTGTGAAAAAAGACTCTTCCGGCGCATTAAAAATTGTGGATGACATTTTGAACGAAGGAAAAACTCCGATGGAATTCATTGATCAACTGCTTTTGCGGTTGAGGGATCTTTTGGTGTTTTCCTCGTGTGGTCAGGATTCAGCATGGGTTGAGTTTGATGGATCTTTTGTACAGCGTTTTGGAAAATCATTTTCCGCCGATACATTGATGTATATGATTCAGATGCTTTCGGGGATGAGGATGCGTTCTACGGATTCTTTGTTGCAGCGTGTTTCCGCGGAAATGGCAGTAATAAAGTTATGCCAGATAGAATCTCTTGGTTCATTAACTGATCTTGTTGAACGCATAGCATTATTAGAGGATAAACTGGAGCAAGTTGCCAGCGGCGCTGATAAGAGAAATAATGACAGCCTCTTTTCCACGGAATCTTTTGCTCAGCAAACAGTAATGGAAAAACCAATGGAAGAAAGCGATGTTATACCTATTGCAAAAGCCGTAAAAGAAGAAACAAATATTTCCGGAAATGTAAGTGATAAAAAAGATGTATGGGAAAATATACTTAAAAATATTCAGCATAAGAAAAAATCTACATGGGCGCTTTTTAAGGAAGGTCGGTTTGTCAGTTGCGAAGCGGGAGTGTTAGTGGTTGAATTTCCCGGAAATTTTTTGTTTCACAAAGAGAAATTGGATCAGCCGGAAGAAAAAAAGCTCATCGAAAATTGTGCAAAAGAAGTAGTGCAGAGAGATATTGAACTGAAACTTGTAATATCTGAAAATGGGAGGCGTGAAGATAATCGGACGGGGAAGCCTTCGGGCAGAGAGAATGGCGCACAGCAAAAGGAGGATAGTGTGTTTTCAGAACCGGCAGTAAAAAAAACGTTAGAATTGTTTGACGGTCGTGTTATTAAAGTTAGCCGATAGGGGGGTGAAATGAAGGGCTTTGGCAATATGGCAGAAATGATGAAGCAAATGCAGAAGCAGGCGCAAAAAATGCAGAAGCAGATGGAGGATGCCCAGAGGGATTTAAAAGAACGCGTGGTAGAGGCAACTTCGGGCGGCGGTATGGTTACGGTGCATATGAACGGGAAGCAGGAAATCCTTTCTATTAAAATTGACCCTGAAGTGGTAGATCCTGAGGATGTTCAGATGCTTGAAGATCTTATACTTTCCGCGGTTTCTCAGGCAATGAAAAAATCTCAGGAACTATATCAGTCCGAGATGGGAAAATTCACAGGTGGTTTGAATATTCCCGGAATGTCAGGATTGTTCGGGGGATGATTCCCTCTCATGGAATAAGAGGTATTTATTTTGAATACGTATCCGCAGACAGTTAATAAACTTATTAGTGAATTTGGGAAAATGCCGGGCATAGGACAGAAGACTGCCGAACGGTTAGCCTGCTATGTTTTAAAACAGCCGGTTGAAGATGCCATGAAGCTTGCCTATGCTATTCGTGATGTAAAAAAATATATGAAAATCTGTACGGTTTGTTTTAACGTATCAGAAAACAACCCGTGCCATATTTGCAGTAGTTTACGCAGAGATAGTTCTGTTATTTGTGTTGTTGAGCAGCTTGCAGATCTTTTGACTATTGAAAAAACGGGCAGGTATAATGGCCATTATCATATACTCCAGGGACATATTTCCCCGCTGGAGGGTGTCGATCCGGAATCCCTTACGATCGAAAGTCTCTTACAGAGGGTAAAGGACAACCATGTGAAAGAGGTGATACTCGCCACCAATTTGAATATGGAAGGGGATATAACCGCCGTATATATATATAAACAGTTGCAATCATGTGGCGTTAAAGTTACAAGAATTGCGCGTGGATTGCCGACGGGAAGTTATCTTGAGTATGCCAATACTGCTATTGTCGCCGACGCGGTGAGCGACAGGAATGAGATGAGGAATTAGATGTTTATTGGTTTTTTTCGGGAAGGTGATTTTAAATGAAAATGCAGTCTTCTTTATTGCCACAGCTTCAACAAAAGATGAAGTTGTCTCCTCAGATAATCCAGTCTATAGAAATTCTCCAGCTACCGTTGTTGGCGTTAGCTGAGCGCATACAGCAGGAGATTATGGACAACCCTGTTCTTGAAGAGGTGGTTGAGCAAACGAAAGAAGAAAGTTCCGTCTCGGAAGAAAGCTCCGCACAATCGGAATGGGATGAAAACCAAAAGAAAGAAATTGACCGGCTTGGCGAGATGGCGGAAGATTGGAGTGAATATTATTCGAAAACGATGGTGAGGAAAAGTGCCCTTTCCGATGAACGCGACCAGAAGCAGGAAGCATTGGAAAACACCGCCGCCAAACCTATGTCGCTTCATGATTATTTACTCGGACAATTATCCCTTATGGAAGCGCCGGAACATCTTTATGAGGCATGCGAGAATATTATTTATTCTATCGATACATCAGGTTATTTACCGGAAACTTTTTCAATAGAGGATATTATTTCTTCACTTGAGAAGCCTGTTTCTGTAGAAGACGGTGAAAAGGCATTGAAAATTATCCAGACGTTAGAGCCGCCTGGTGTTGGTGCGAGAAGTTTACAGGAATGCTTGTTATTACAACTCGATACACGTGATCCCAATTATCGGTTAACAAAAGATCTGCTTCAGAATTTTTTAGTAGAGATTGAAACAAAAAAATATCCTGCCATTGCCAAAAAAACCGGATACAGTATCGAAACTATCAAAAAACAGGTAGATTTTATCCGTACATTAAATCCAAAGCCCGGCTCCATATTTAATGAAGAAACAGTTCCGTATGTGGTTCCTGAAGTAAAGGTAGAACAAATTGACGGACAATACGAAGTGTTCCTGATTGATAATGCGAATATACCGCATTTGCATATCAGTTCCTTTTATAAAAAATCTTTGAATGAGGGCGGGATTGATAGCTCAACGCGTCAGTACATACAGAAGAAGATTGAATCTGCCAAATGGTTGGTTGATGCAATAGAGCAAAGAAGAAGCACGTTATATAAAGTAGCGTGCAAAATTGTCAGCATGCAGAAGGGATTTTTGGATGAAGGTATTCACCGCCTTCGAACATTGAAGATGCAGGACGTTGCCGATATTGTTGGCGTTCATGTTTCAACGGTGAGCCGTGCAATTGCCCATAAATATATTCAAACGCCGCAGGGGATTTTTGAAATGAAGTTTTTCTTTACGGGAGGCTTTCAGAATGCGGATGGGAATATGGAGTCATGGGAATCTATCCGGCAAAAACTCCTGGAAATTGTCGCGAAAGAAGATAAGTCCAATCCCTTGAGTGATGAAGAGGTAGCGGATAAATTACTCGCTTCCGGTGTGGATATCGCCCGGAGAACAGTTACAAAGTACCGGCGTATTTTGAAGATTCCCTCATCCCGGCAGCGAAAAGAATATTAATAAAGATATAGTGATAAAAATTTCCTTCTTCGCCGAAGGGAATATCCGGTTTGCTAAAATTACTCAGGAGCATTTAATATGAAGCAGAAAAAATTCAAATTACATTTCTTCTTGCCCGCTATTTTTATAGCATCCATTCCTTATTTTACAGGTTGTTCTTCCACACATAATAAAGAACACGCCGATACCATCAAAACAGATCTCAATGCACTGCATAAAGACGTTGATAAAGTATTGGGCTTAGATAAACCTTCCACATTGGTAGAAGATTAAATTTCCTCCCCTATTGATTTTCGTACGGCGGATTTTATTCAAAATCCACCGTAATGCCTTCCCTGGAAAGCAAATAAAACACCCCCTGAAGTTTACTTGAAAATAGAGATTAAAATGTATCTTGATCTGATAATAGAAAAAGGTTTATTGATAGATGGCACCGGAATGCCCGGGGTAAGAATGGATCTGGGCATAAAGGGAAATAAAATTGAACTGATTGCGGAATACATTCCTGGAAATAATTGCACACGAATAAATGCGGAAGGGATGATCGTTGCTCCCGGATTCATTGATATTCATTCTCACAGCGATTTTTTGTGGCTTGCGTGCCGGGAGAGTGAAAGCAAGATACTGGATGGTGTGACCACGGAGGTTTGCGGGAATTGCGGATTATCTGCTTTTCCGTTGAGGGGAAAACTATTAGAACGGCGTAAACAAGGGTTGTCAAAATATGGTATTGTTCCCGCGTGGCGTTCAGCATCAGGTTTTTTTGATATTGCGGAAGGAATAAATAGTTCTGTCAACAGGGCTTTTCTTGTGGGTCACGGAAATATCAGGGCGTGTGTTGTCGGATATGATAACAGGGTTCCCGATAAAGATGAATTATCTGCAATGGAGAAATATCTTGAAGAAGCCATGAAAGCGGGCGCCTTTGGCATGTCCAGCGGTTTGATTTATCCTCCGGGCTGCTATGCGGAATGTGATGAAATGGTGAAATTGTGCCGCATGGTAAATGAATATGGTGGGTTCTATGCTACTCATATACGAAGTGAAGGTGATGCGCTGGAAGATGCAATTGCGGAAGCGATAAAGGTTTCAAAAGAGTCCGGCGTTAAGTTGCAAATATCGCATATCAAGACATCAGGGCGGCAAAATTGGCATAAATTAAAGGATGTAAAGACGTTGATAGAGCGTGCAATAGATGAAGGGGTTGATGTTACGTGTGATCGCTATCCCTATATAGCTGCTGCGACAGACCTCGATGTCGTTTTACCTGCCTGGGTGTATGAGGGCGGCATAGAAGATCAAATAAAAAGAATGAAAGACAGGAATACAAGAGAGCGAATAGCCAAAGAGATCGCAAAGGCGGATGAAGGGGCATTTTGGTCAGGCATAGTGATTTCATCTGTTTTTTCTCAAAAAAATAAATGGATGGTGGGGAAATCTGTTGCGGAAATTGCAGAGGTGCAAAAGAAAGTTCCGTTGGAGATGGTGCTGGATATTCTGATAGAAGAGGATACAAGAGTTGATATTTTTTTGTTCAACATGTCAGAAAAAAACCTGGAAAGCATATTAAACTGGGATTTTGTCTTTGTGGGCTCCGATAGTTCCACTCGTGCCATTAATGGTATTCTTAGAGACGGCAATCCTCATCCGCGCAGTTATGGGACGTTTTCCCGGGTATTAGGAAAATATTGCAGAGAGAATAAAATTTTATCGAAAGAAAAAGCTATTCATAAAATGACGGGTCTTCCGGCGCAAAAGGCAGGATTAGACCGGAGGGGTTTATTAAAGGAAGGATACTATGCCGATATTACAATTTTCAACCCTGAAAAAATTATTGATAAGAGCACGTTTGCAGACCCTCATCGGTATTCGGAGGGAATAGAATATGTAATGGTAAATGGAAAAGTGACGGTGGAAAAGGGAAAACACACTGGCATTACAAGCGGGAAAATATTGCGGAAAACATCATGACACTATTTAATAAAATAAGTGGTCATAATAATGCTTGATATATTATTACGCTAAAAGCACATGCGGACATGAAATTAGGATGCTTGGTTATGTGACAGGTTAGATGAAGCGGGAAGATTGCTGGGCTTAATTTTATCCCATAACCTGCTCAAAATAGATCTGCCTGTCCTTCTTTTCTCAGGATAATAAAATTTAAATTTTTCCCCATATATAGATTCGTATTCTATTTCGATACGTGTTAAATTTTCTAAAGATGTTATTGCTTTCTTCTTAATTACAGTTCCTCCATGGTTAAGATTTTCTAATACAGGTCTATTTAACCCAATTTTAAACAATATTTCTGTTTCATTATTTGCTATAGCAAAAGGATATGTACAATCTTTTCTTTCAACTTTGACCGCTATCGGAGGTAACCCCAGCATATTTTGAATGCGTAACACTAATTCTGGAATATTATTCTTTAAAACAGTACCATCATACTTTACTAAAAATTTTGTAATATATGCAACGCCAGCGCCCCAATTTTTTAACAATAATTCATATTGAGTAAAATACCCTTCATCTCTTTGATAATCGTTTGCCAATTTACATATTTCGCGAGGAATATCATCATGCGTAAATGCTATAAAAAGTTTTGGTTTTGCCAGAAGTCTTTGATGTTTTCTCGTAGATAAGGCTTGATATATTGATACACCCAAAGCACATGCTGAGATGAAAATTGGTACGCCTATTGTAATGAGAGTTTTGTAATTCATAACAATTACTCCAGACTTTACGGTGCTTCGGCACTTCGAATTATTTTGATGTTGTTTCTTTTGTTTTGAGTTTTTTTGGTTCGTGTTTTATGCCAAGGAGGCCGTCAATTGACAGATCTTCGTCAATGAGCGGCCAATGTATGCCGTAGCCGGTAGGGCATATCTCGAAATATTCCCGCTCTTTCTGGGTGGCGTTTTTCAGTCTTTGTGATATCTCGCTGATCTTAAACGAATGTTGTTTCCCATCTATCTTCAGGCACATTTCATCTGCTGTGATTTTGAGGTTTTCTACGATGTGTGCTTTCTCCATGATTATTTCCTTTCTTCAAATTTCTCCCATTGCTCAACGATATAGTCAAAATGTTCAAAAATAATTTTACGCACCGTTCTTTTGTCTTTATTATTCATATTGTAGATATGTGCTTCTTCAATTTCAAAAAGCTCTTTATCAAGCCAGTATTTGCATCTCTTCTCTGATTTCTGGCAATGCACATGCATGGGCTCATCGCTTTCGTTTGCAAAGAAGTAAATCCTCCAACCGTTTATAAACAAAATTGTGGGCATTGTTTTTCTTTTCCTAAAGAGTATTTAGCACTAACGTAGAAACCCACACTCTTTGGGTGTGGTCAGAGAGAGGGCCATGCCAGTAAAACAACTCATGTGCATAATAATAGGAACAGTATTTCTCGCTATATAATTCATTGTCTTGTTTCATTAATCAGCCAAACCGCTTTGACTATAATTGTCAGGATATTATCATATATGAAGTTGAAATCAAGCCAAAAGCTTTTGGCTTAAATGCGAGAGTGTTTTACTGCAGAGGGGGTAAAGGGCGCCGAGAGGTGTAAGAGGTATGATGCTGGATTATAGAAGAAATCAAACCAAGGAACTGAGGTACAAAGGAAAAACTAGACGGCTTTGTGTTAGATGGAAACGGGAATGCTCCCGTTTTAAAACATTCTATTTATAAAAATAAAGTAGAGAAAAAATTATTCTATACCGTTTAAGCCAAATATACACCACCGCTGAAATTTGTATTTGACCCAGTCTGAGAGAGTGGGAACGAGTTATAACTGTCCCCCACTCGTCACCAGATACCATGGACAATCACCACAATATCCTTTTAAACCATACGGCTTTCCCGTGGTTAGCGATTCCAAAGTGTTGATCTCAGGCAGAGAGAAGTACGCTGTCATGCCTTAGCCCATCCCTTCCGAAATTCTCTTTCAAATGAGAGTAACCCCATCTTATATTCTTCTTTACATGCCCAAAAGCGGCATAAAGGTTTTTAAAACTGAATACCTTATCTCTTAATAAACGGTACTTATAGTCAAACAACCCTGGTTTTCGAAACATCAAATAAGCTTTACTCAGAAACACAACACTTCGACGGAGTTTACACTGCGCATGCGAATGTGCTCAGTGTGACAGTTTCGTCCATGCTGAGCGGAGCCGAAGCATTAAAAGGCTCATCGAAAACCAGGTGTGTTTGACTATAAACGTCTCCCGATCTGTCCCTTACTTCAAGGCACGCGATCCATTATAATTTAGGTTATTGACGGATATTGCTTTTGCTTGTAATACATCATACTATTTGTGTTATAATTATTTCGTTTTGAGTTCGGGAATTGCTGAGAAAGAACGGCATAATTACTCATATTTAGTTTTCGCGCCTTGGGTATATTTTATTTGGCGCTATTGTGCACGGGAAAGGAGTGAGTGCAAATGGGTTTTCAGATAATAGATCAGGGAATGAGGGTTCCCCTTACTGCTGGAACATTTACAACACCACGCCGGCGGGTTGAAAGGGTGCAATATATCACAAAGGATGCAAAGGTAGAGAGACAGGCGGATGATTTCCCGGGGCAGGAGCAAAGGGAGAGAGAGAAACAAAAACCTCAGAATCTGCCAAAGCAGGTATATCAGAAAACGGAATATCCACAACAGAGGAATTCATTCCAGGCAGACCGGATAATGTCTTCCCCGGTGCTTACTGTTTTGCCGGAGACCAGATTAGATGAAGCATGGGAAATTATTCGTGAGCAGAGATTCCGTCATCTTCCCATTCTCACATCGGACAAAAAGCTTGTGGGCATTATCTCTGACAGAGATTTGCTTCGTGAGGCTGCGCATAGAGAAATAGCAAGGGATATACCACCTGCAGGACACCATGTTCAAAAGGTGTCCGGGACGGGGGAAAAAGCAAATGATGGCAGGTCGAATACCGATAATAACAAGCCGTCTTCGTCCAAAAAAACCGTTCTGGATATTTGTAAAAGAAGGATTCTTACTGCGACTCCCGATACAGAACTGAGAGAAATTGCCAAAATATTAATAGAAGAACATATTGGTGCAATGCCAATTGTTGACGAAAACGGCAATCTTTTAGGCATGATTACCAGAAGCGATGTTTTAAGGGCAATTGTTGTTTACGGGGTGATTGATCTTTTAATTTAATTCTTTTGCTGCATTTCCATTGAATTTGTTGTCTGTAGTTATTACTCCGGTTTCCCGATAATTTTTTTAAATTTGTAACTGCATATTTTCAACGATACGGTCTTCCACCCCTTCACCCCCGCCAGCGGGGGATATTTTCTGTTTTCCGCAATGAGGGGGTAAGGGGGAGGAGTTTTTTCCCATAGTCCTTCTATACACTCTGTGAGGAGACTATTCAATTCATTTAAGGAACGTATTCAGAAAATACATAATCTTTGTCTTTTTTTACCGTATGACAATTAAAGCATCCCGATACCGGGTCTTTTACCACAGAATTCAACATTTTTCCGTCAAATCCGTCCATAATCCATCCTCCCGTTTCAGGAGCGGCAGCCGAATCCTTTTTCATAGCGGCATACCAGAGAATATTGCCCTGTGAAACGGCTTCTCCGTCTTTCACCGGTTCGTAAAATCCCACTATTATTTGGCTTCCGTCAGGATATGGCCCGCCTTTTTTGTTTGCTTCAAACCCTGTTTCGTTTACATAGATTTGTTGAAATCCGTATAAGGGGCTGTTTTTATCAAGAATTACCTTTGAATTTGAATGACGCCATGTCCTCACATCCGCGGGAAAGGCAAAACTTCCCTCTACTGCCTTTGGCACATCGCTCTGGGCAACAGATACATCTCCCGCATAACTTGTAAAAATATAATCCCTGTGTTTCATTGATGTATGGCATATATAACAGCCATTTATGGGGTCGTCTATCTTTGACTGGAAAGTCTTTGCGTCAAAACCGTTAAAAATCCACCCTGCTGATTGGGTTGCCCGTGAGTCTTTCTTCATTCCCGCGTACCAGATGATATCGCCCTGCCTGATTTCGTTTCCTTCTGCAATTGCTTCATAAAAACCTACGATTACAATACTTCCCTCAGGATAACTGCCTCCCCGTTTATACGCTTCACTCCCTATGTCATTGATAAATACCTGCTGAAATCCATAGAGTGGGCTTGATTTATCCAGAATGATCTTTGATGTGCCATGCATCCAGTTTTTGTAATCTTTCGGAAAATCAAAGTGTAATGTCTGCGCTTTTTTGGGTACAGATGATTCCTGTGCTACCTGTTGTGTGGACTGTACAGCACAGCCTGCTATGCAAAGAACTGCAGAAACGGCAATAGCGGATAAAAATGATTTCTTCACTAATTTCCCTCCTTGATAATAAATTTGATAAAATACTTACGACAAATCAATTACATGGAGTTACAAATTTAATGCCGAATTACATTTTACATCATTGTTAATATACAAATATTTCATTACTGGTTAGAATTATTATGGTTACATGAAGTAGCGCTAAATTGTTGGTATATTTTTTATGATTTTTAGGTAATAAAAAGTGTGTCAAAAAGTGTGTCATGACACACTGTGTGTCACGTGTGACACTGTGACATAGTTTTACAGGTAGAGGTTTTTGCTAAATTATTTTTTGGTTATTTTTAGGAAAAGCAGGGGAACAAATTTCACTTCTTTTTTGTATATATAATTGGTTTTGACTGACTTCGTTTTGAAGTCGCAATTGCATCAAAGCATCTCCTTAAAATGGGCATGTTTTCTCCTTCATGCCCATTTTTTGTTTTTAGGTATGCCAATAAATATTATAATTCTTCTGTAGGATATTTTTGTTTAGTGAGACAACCCTTTGATCGTTTTTCTGCCGGAGCTTCCATCAGTTTTTTCCCTTAACTGATCTTATTACAGTTCAAACGAAACTATTCGCAAAATACTTATCGACGTATTATGGCACGGCACATACTCAGCAAGTCAACATTTATACGCGGAATACAATGCCACAAATCATTGTTTCTCAACCGATATCATAAAGAATTACGGGACACTCTCAGTCCCGAACAAGAAGCGCTTTTTTCACGCGGCACAGATGTCGGTATTTTTGCGCAACAATTATTTCCCGGCGGTGTGGATGCAAGCCCTGAAAACTACTATGATTTTTCACCTTCCCTGAAAAAAACAAAACAACTCATGAGCCGGGGCACAGATGTTATTTACGAAGCGGCATTTCATCATGATGGACTGCTTGCCGCAATAGACATTTTTGTTAAAGACAATACACGATGGAAAATATATGAAGTAAAAAGCGCTACGAGTATCAGTGATACCCACATTTTGGACGCCTCTTATCAGTATTACGTGGCGACACAATCGGGAATAGCTATTTCGGATATTTCCCTTGTCCATATTAATACCGAATACGTTCGCCACGGACCAATTGACATCGCATCTCTTTTTACCATTGTTTCTGTTTTAAAAGAAGCGCGCGAAAAACAAAATTTTGTGAGGGAAACTATTTTTCTCCTAAAAACCGTGTTAAAAAATAAGTCTCTTCCTGCTATTGATATCGGCGAACACTGTGATTCTCCCTATCCATGCGATTTTAAAGGATATTGCTGGCAACACATTCCGGAGAATTCCATCTTTGACATATCGGGTCTTTATAGCAAGAAAAAATTCGAACTTTACAACAAAGGCATTGTCGCATTACAGGATATTCCGGATGATTACGATTTAAGTCCTTCACAACACATTCAGGTAAAATGTGCCTTAAACAACGAGAAACATATCAAAAATGACGAAATGAAAAGGTTTTTGCAGGACATTACGTATCCGCTCTATTTTCTCGATTTTGAGACCTTCCAGCCTGCGATACCGTTATTTGAAAACACAAGACCCTATCAAAGGATCGTGTTTCAATATTCTTTGCATTATAAGGAAACAGAGTATGCAACACTGCTGCACTTTGAATTTTTAGGAGACGGAAAAACCGATCCGAGGAGGCCGCTGATTGAAAAACTCTTGCCAGACACAAAAACCCCCGGCGCTATTCTTGTGTATAACAAGGCCTTTGAATGCACAATAATGAAAGAACTTGCGGAATCCTTCCCGGAGTATTCTGGTGAAATAACTGAGCGGTTATCCCGTATTAAAGATCTTATGATACCCTTTCAGAAAAAATATTATTATACCCCGGAAATGAAAGGTTCTTATTCCATAAAATACGTGCTGCCGGCGCTCATACCAAATCCTCCGGAACGATATGAGGATCTGGAAATATGCAACGGGGACATTGCGATGAACGCATACGAGTCTCTCAATACAGAGAGTAATCCGCAAAAAAGAGAACGCACGAGACATGCTTTGCTGAGGTATTGCAGGCTGGACACACTGGCAATGATATGGATACTGGAGATTATGGAAAAGTGCGGAATGAAATGAAATTTTCGGACGTTTTTAATGCTATTATTTCTTCATTCATTTCTCACGATTATTCAGGGTATTATTCTCTTTAATGTAACGATACAGCAATTCATCCGCAACCTCCACGCACCCCATACAGGATAATTGTTTTGATTTCCGTATCTCTTTACAGATACTTGAACCACCGGCAATACGGGAGAATGCACGTTCAATATTCCCAAATGCATCTTCATTCTTTACCAGTGTTTTAATGGCATAGAGTGCGCCGCATACTCCCCCCTCAGCCTTGCCGCCGCCATATTTTTTATAATCACTGATCTGATCTTCCCGGATATTAAATTCTTTCTGATAGGCGGTTAAAATCGCCTGAGCGCAATTTAATTGATCCGCACCATGATAATGTTTTGCCGCGTTTTTCCCTTTGGTTTGTTCCATAAGAAAGATAGAGTGAGAATTATGAAAATTTATTTATAAATCTTTGCAACACAATAGAAAGAAATATTATTTTGCATCCTTTCCCCATGTCTCTTTTAAATATTGATCTCTTCCCGATCCGTATTTATATCTTTTATAATGTGCCTGGTTCTTCTCATAATACTTCTGGTGATATTCTTCCGCTTTGTAAAATTCAGAAGCAGGCACAATTTCCGTTACAATTGGCTTATTAAATTTTCCCGATTTCTCCAGCTCTTTTTTAGACGATTCGGCAAGTTTTTTTTGTTCTTCCGAATGATAGAAAATCGCTGTCCGGTATTGTGATCCTACATCGGCAAACTGACGGTCTATCGCGGTAGGGTCAATATTTCTCCAAAACACTTCCAAAAGCGCTGAATACGAAATACGGGAAGGATCATATAATATCTCTATCGCCTCGGCATGTTTCGTCCTGCCGGAGCACACTTCCTCATATGCTGGATGTTCCGTACTGCCGCCGGTATATCCGACAGCAGTAGAAACCACTCCCTCTAATTGATCAAAGGGATGCTGCATACACCAGAAACAGCCTCCGGCAAATGTCGCCTTTTCATATTTAGTATGACTCATGCCAATATCACTGTCCCGGTTTTCACCGCACAACACATTATTTATTCCGAAAACGATGAAAACGAAGATCGCAAGAAAATAGCTATTCATTCCAGAAAACATTCTGTATTTATAAACATAATGAAAATGTTTCTTTTTACAAACTTCCTTTTTTATCAAAAACACACGTCAATACATCCGGGTTCATAAATCAAGATAATATTACCAAATATTTACCAGAATAAAAGAAAACATTCCGGTAATGATTGCATACAGCACATACTCGTTTACACCATACATAAACGAGAAAAAGGTTTGCATTTTCACTATTGTTGCTATAACATTGTTGCCTTTATAATATTATTTTTGTTATCAGCAAGGAGATGAAATGTCACAACAAAAAGCTACCAATATAAAATGGCATCACGGCAAGATTACAAGAGCGCACAGAATAGAACTAATGAAGCAAAAGGGGGTAACGATCTGGTTAACAGGCCTTTCGGGGTCAGGGAAATCCACCATTGCCGTAGAGCTTGAACACGCGCTTATTGAAAATAAACACCAGGCGTACATACTTGATGGCGACAATATACGCCATGGCCTTAACAAAAATCTTGGGTTCTCTCCCGAAGATCGTGCGGAAAATATCCGGCGTATCGGTGAGGTTGCCAAACTCTTCACAGATGCAAATATAATAACAATAACCGCATTTATCTCCCCCTATAAAGAAGACAGAAATAATGCGAGAAAATTACAAAATAAAGGCGAATTTGTAGAAATTTATGTGAAATGCCCGATTAGCGTTTGTGAAAAACGCGATGTAAAAGGCCTCTATAAAAAAGCACGGGCGGGAGAAATCAAAGAATTCACCGGCATATCAGCGCCTTATGAGGAACCCGATAATCCCGAACTGACAATCGATACCTCCGTCCTGTCAGTAGAAGAATCTACAAGAACTATTTTAAAATACCTCGAAGAAAACGGATATGTAAAATTCTAGGGAAATGCTGCATACTATTCGCAAATAAGTTACAAATATAATTTTTTGGATTTTTTGTAATTCTAAAAATATGGAGTCTCTCGCAAGGATGGTATACAAATGCGTAGCGGGAGAGCCGTTTGCGCATATTTTGTGGACAACGCTTCCTGTAACGAACGCCTCTTGGCATACGTGCTCAGGGAATTGAAACAATAATTCGTTAAGAAATTCTGCGTCTTTTGACGATAATTTCACAGGCATTGTCAGTTTTTTTGATGGTATGGAAAGATGGGGAGTTGGCAAGTTGTTTTTTGACGTCTGCCCTCAGTGAGCGGTCGTAGGGCTTCTGTTAGCCTTGTAGGGGGGATTAAGCGGAGCGAATCCACCATTCATGCGATAATCGTTGGTGGATACGGCGCAAAACCCAGCGCCTTTATCCACCCTACCCACACCGATCCCATAATCGGTTACAAAAAATCGGGAATGCTCCCGAAAAATATCGGCCCGCTATTTCAGCACTTCATTCATGCTGCCGCTGCGGTATCCTTCAATATCGAGGGTAACATATTTATAGCCTATTTCCTTGAATTTGTTAATTAATGCCTCTCTTTTGCCGTTTTGCAGTAATTTGGGAAAATCTTCAGGCATTACCTCAATTCTTGCTATAGTGTCGTGATGCCTTACGCGAAACTGGCGCAACCCGATGCTTCGTAGATAATCCTCTGCCGCTGCTACAAGGACTAATTTGCCTTCAGTGATGGATTCTCCGTAAGGAAATCTTGATGACATGCAGGCATATGACGGTTTGTCCCAGTTGGAGAGATGAAGGTATTTTGATATTTCACGTATATCGGACTTTCTAAACCCGAGGTCTTTTAAAGGGCTGCGCACGCTGAGTTCCTTCGCGGCTTCGAGTCCTGGTCTGTATTCGTTCGTATCATCGGAATTGGCGCCGTCTGCAACGTTTTTGTACCCCTTTTCCCGTGCGATTTCTTTAAGTTTTCCAAATAGTTCCGATTTGCAGAAATAACATCGGTTTGTGGGGTTTTCCGCAAATCCCTTGATATTGAGTTCGCTGGTGTGAATGGTCATATGGGGAATGCCGATTTCTTTTGCTATCTTTGTTGCTTCTTCGTATTCGAATGCAGGATATGTTTCTGAACGGGCAGTGATTGCCAGCGCCTTCTCGCCTAAAACATCAAAACAAACTTTTGCAACGAGAGAACTATCCACTCCCCCAGAAAAAGCGACAATGACACTTTCCAATGCTTCTATATAGGTTTTTAATTTATTGAGTTTCTCTTTCGTATTCATGATATTTAACGGGTGTGCTTCACTAAAAAATTTATGATAAATCCATCATTTTTTGGATGGCGGAATGTGCCTTTTGCGCGATATCCCCTGTGACCTTTACCTGGTATACAAGGTCTTCCAGCGCCCATAATACCTTTTCCATGTTGATGAGTTTCATATTCGGGCAGTCGGAAAGTTGGGTAATCGGGTAGAATAATTTGTGAGGACTTTCTTTCTTTAGCCGGTGCAGAAGGCCGATTTCGGTGCCGATTATAAACTCTTTTGCTCCGGATTCCTTACAAAACTTTGCAATGCCTGTTGTGCTTGCCACGTGATCTGCCAGTTCTATGACATCAGGGGTGCATTCGGGATGTACCACGACTTTTGCCTGTGGATGTTCCTGTTTTATTTTTACGATATGTTCCGCCAGTATCCTGTGGTGTGTTGGGCAGTATCCTTCCCAGAGAATCATGGGACGGTTGAGTTGTTTTGACACATATCCTCCAAGGCTTTTATCTGGAACAAACAGTATTTCCTGGTCTTTGGGAAATGAAGATACAATTTTTATTGCATTAGAGGACGTGCAGCAGATATCACTCTCTGCCTTTACCGCTGCCGTACTGTTGACATAGCACACTACTTTCGCGTTTGGATGTTCTTTTTTCCTGATAATAAGTTCCCTGCGGGTAATCATATTGGCCATAGGGCAACCGGCATTTTCATCGGGCAGGAGAACCAGTTTGTCAGGGCAAAGAATTGATGCGGTTTCTGCCATGAAATGCACGCCGCAGAAAACAATTATTTCTGCCTCAGTCCTGGCAGCCTGTTGTGACAAGCCGAGGGAGTCTCCGCTGTAATCGGCAATGTCCTGAACCTCGCCTCTTTGATAATTGTGGGCAAGTATTACTGCGTTTCTTTTTTTCTTTAATTCTTTTATTTTATCTAGTATTAGTGTAGTCAAACTGTCGTGTGGTATCGGCGTAATGGTATTTCATACCGTTGTTTATTTCTGGAAATCATAGCGTAAGCATCACAGAAACAAATAATAACACAGTATGATTTGTTTTTAAATACTTTTTTTATTGAAACCTGATATGTCCTGGGGCAAAGCAAAATTGACTCATATTTATCTATGTGATATAGTGAATTTTGTCATGAGTCATGGTATTCCGCTCGTTACGATTAATAGGGATTGTTCTTGCTATTTTTAATTTGAGGAAGGAATGGCATTATGAAGGGGCAAAACTACATTAATGGTGCATTTGCTGATAGCAGTTCCGGCGAGAGGTTTGAGAGCAGGAATCCGGCGAATTTTGGCGAGGTGATGGGGACATTCCCTCTTTCTTCTGAAAAGGATGTTAACGATGCGGTTCAGGCGGCAAAGACTGCCTATGACGCATGGAGAAAGATATCGCGGATTAAACGGGGCGAATACCTTGATGAATTTGTGCAGTTGTTAAAAAAGGACAGAGAATCCCTTTCTCAGTTAGTGACGAAAGAATGTGGAAAGGGAATTGCGGAAGGCCGTGCGGATGTGACGGAAGGCATTCACATGATTCAATATATGTTTGGCACGACGAGGATGCCGCACGGCGATATTATTGATTCTGAAATTGTTGAAAAAGATTCCTTCATGCGCCGCAGACCGAAAGGGGTTGTTGCCGCCATTACGCCATGGAATTTTCCCTTTGCCATTCCGCTGTGGTCGATATGTCCTTCAATTGTGGAAGGAAACACGGTGGTGCTGAAACCATCCAGAGAGACGTCATGTGTGGCGAATAAAATTGCGGAATATGCGCATGCGGCAGGGTTTCCCCCGGGCGTTATCAATGTTATACACGGAGGATGCGGAGATGCCCTGGTAAAACACCCCGATACGCAGGTAATATTGTTTACCGGTTCATGTGAGGTTGGCGAAGGGATAAAAAAGATCGTTGCCGGATCCTTTAATAAAATGTGTGCCTGCGAGATGGGGGGGAAGAATGCCATCATTGTCCTTGAGGATGCCAATATGGATATCGCGGTGAACGCCTCTGTTATCAGCGCTTTTAAAACGTCCGGGCAGAGATGTACCTCTGCCAGCAGGTTGATTGTGCATGCGAATGTGCTGAAAGAGTTTGAAAAACGATTTGTCGGACTTGCAAAACGGATAAAAATCGGCAATCCCCTTGATGGGGATGTATTTATGGGCCCGGTAATAAACAAGGCGGCAACAGAAAAGATTATGCGATACAATGATCTGGCAAAGAAAGAAGGTGCGGAGGTGCTGCTTAATGGATCGAGACTTACCGGCAACGTATATGATAAAGGATATTTTATGTCTCCTTTTGTATATCGGATGCAAAGTAATTCAAAGAGTTGCGTTCTCCATGAGGAAGTCTTTGGGCCTCATGTTGCGATCATTCCTGTAAAAAGTATTGATGAGGCGATTAATGTGTATAACGATACGGAATACGGCCTTTCCTGCGCCGTGATTACGGAAGATTTCCGAAAGGCCAGAAGAATTCGGGAAGATTGTGAGTATGGCCTTGGGTACGTCAACTTGCCAACAATAGGCGCTGAGGTGCATTTGCCGTTTGGCGGGATGAAAAAAAGCGGCACAGGACTTCCTTCCGCAAGCACCCTGATAGACGTGGTTACACACCGTACGGCATGGACGGTGAACCATGACGTGGAAATAAAGATGGCACAGGGACTCAGCGTTGAATTGCCCTGATGTGTACAACTACTTTATATTGAGATCAGTACTATTAAGTATTTACCAAACCTGGCGAAAAACATATCACGAAAATGGCGATGGATAGTCACGGCAATATACATTTTTGCTATCTATGCATCCCTGCCTTTTACCCCTGAATTTTGGGGGTTTGTTCTGCAAATTCTTGGAGAAAGGGCAAACTCTCTGGGGATTCTTGTTGTATGTATACTGGGCGCTTGTTTTATCTTCTTTTTGGTGTTTCGGAAAAAAACAAAGAATATTTTCGTTTATGTAGCATTCTTCTTCATATCCATCGCATGCCTTGCCTTATTGAAATACATGTGCGTAGCCGGAGCGGAGAGATTTCATTTGCTCCTTTACGGAATTTTAAGCGGTGTTCTGTTTTGGACATTGAGAATCGATGTTAAGAATAAGTTAATATATGTATATATAACCCTTTTGGTATGCCTGGTGGGCGCTGTTGATGAGTTTATCCAGGCAATATTGCCGATGCGATGTTTTGATGTGCGGGATATTATGATGAACTGGTTCTCCGGAGGGTTGGGGGAACTCTTTATTGCATTTGTTTTACAACCCGCTCGTGTCATATCAAAAAAAGAGGAATAGAAACACTTTGGTTGCTTAGTGTTTCTTTTTAATAGTAAAAGAATCAAGCTGTTTTTTGTATTCTTCAGGAGACCTGCGGTCAAGCCATTTTCCCGGACTCTCACCTTTGCCCATTTTGTACATAATAAACAGATAACTGAAGCCCCGGAGAAAATAATTACCTTCAACAGCGGAACTGTGCCAGTGATTTCTGAGAAGTTTTGCGTTGTGGCGTGTTATTGCAATAATATCCACCGGCAAAAAATAATCTCCGAGAATACTGAACAAATTGAACCCTATGGGAAGGAATGGTTTCCCCTTTTTTGCCGAATCTGACACCAGAAGCGCCATATAGCGGCTTGGTTTGAGTATGCGATGTATTTCCCGGATTACCCGTTCCATAGCGTCATAATATTCGCTGGAAGTCGCTTCTAATTCACCGATACATTTCTCTTTTCCCGAATAAGCAAGGTGGGTTGAATAGGGAGGGTCAATAAAAACAAAATCGGCGCTTTGCTTTTCCAGGGGGATTTTCCGCGCGTCAGCCAGCTTAATATCCTTGCGTATCGGGTTCAGGTCGAAACCGAACGCTTTACGGTGTAATTCCTTCGCTACGTCAAGGGTTGTGCCTGCGCCGCACATGGGATCGACAATAACATCACCCGGCTGTGAATATCGCTGCAAAAGGTTCCAGATGATATAGGAAGGAGTGGCCCCTTTGTAACTTTGGGCATGTTCCTGCTCATGAAGATAATGCTGAGAAGGAAAATCCCAGAGTGTCTGAGTCTGTAATCGAAGTGTTTTTTTCATATATGATTGGATAGGATGGTTTTTCTCTATTTCGAACAGCGGCGTATACGTGTATATTATCAAGTATGCAGGAATAAAATCTTCCCTGCCACGATTATTTTCAAGACAGGGTCAGTTCTGATTTTTCTCCGGTTGCCTCGTTAATAACATAAAGTCTGCCAGCATCCTCCTTTTTCAATTGTTCGTTGGCGTTAAGCAATTCTATTCCATAAATGGTTCCGTCAGGAGCAAGATCGATGTTAATCTCTTCACCTATCTTTATAGTCTCCACTTCAGTTGTTTTTTCGTGTAGCCTTATATACGCAATATTGTATCTGGGATCGTAGGTCAGCCTCAATTCTTCCTCCTCTCTAAAAATATTTGGTTATTACGGTAACAACTACCAAGTCGTTATTATCTTTTACGGCAATTGCTTCAACTTGTTTTGTTGCATACCGTCTTCCTCGCCAAATGCCATCGAAATGGAAGTTTCTCCTGAAACCCATCCTGCCAAACTTTGCCGGGAAAGTCTCACCACATTCGTCCCTATTATCAATTATAATAATGTTCTTTGTTTGTTTTACCCCGGAGGTATATTTATTCAGATTAACGGAAGTAATATTTCTTTGATTTTTTCCAGGGGGATAGAAAAATTTTCATGAAGCGGATGCCAGTGAGAACCAGGCTGACCTGGGCCTGAAATCAATGTTAATTCGCTTCCGGAAACCTGAGCCATCAAACCATTCAAATGCAAATCAAATGTGCTTTTTTCTTTCAGCAAAATGATAATTTTACTTTCTTCTTTGCAAAAAATCGTATTTGTAAGTGCCGATCCTGCCGGGCCAATAACGATATCGGCGGTATTAAAATAGCCGATGGTTTCTTCAATGCTTAATTTTTCAGGAGAGAGAATTTCAAATCCATTTTTTACGAGAAAATCACCTATTTCTTTTTCGTTGAGTAATTTTCTTAAAGAGTTATTTTGTCGGCTTAAATAAATTCGCATTCCTGTCTTTTTATTTTCCTGCTTAAGTTTTCCATACTTTAAAAGCTTATTTCGGATATAGAGAAATGCCTGGGGCGTAGTTCGTTCTCCAAATGTTTGTTTTTCTATAGGTGTGTTGGGTAAATAATCATACGGGCAAAAGCCGAATTTCGGAGCAACCAATAATTTATCAAAGATAATAGAGCTATTTGGAGGAATAGTACGGATTTCATGCTGATTGTCGGTGAGTAATTCCAGGGCATGGATAAAATCTTTAGGTAATTCATCAATATAAATCGGATATTCCTTAAAATGCGGGTGCTGTTCAAACAACTGAATTTTAGGCAAATACTCTTCCATCCAATGTCCATATACGTTGCTTGGTATTCCGGAGAGCATTATTCCCCGTTCAGCATGAACTGTTTGGAATCCGGCAGAATCGCATAATATTTTTTGCTGATCATTATATTTAATGACAAGGGAATCTGCTCTCAGACTCACCCTTGAACTGCGAGGGTCAACCGCAAGGTCATACAGTGCGGCGCGGTTTTCGGCGATAACAAAGTTGCAACGGGAAAAGATCCTTGCGTTGCGGATTTCAGCGACATACAATTCGTTTGCCCAAAAATTTTTTTCGTTATAGAGACCGTAAACATCGCAATCAAACGGAATTTTGGGAACAACAATCTCCTCTTGTTTTTGAATCAATTGATAGTGGTTTGATGATTGTTTACACCATTCTTTCACATTACACAGCGGATATATTTGAATGTCTGAATTGTTCGTTCCTGCTGTTGCCGTAATGTAATGATTCTTCGCTTCTTCGTATTTTTTTTGGGAAAACAGCGCTTTCCCATATTCAAAATGGGCTTTTTTTGAATCGGGATTGATGTGTAATAATTCCTGGAGTACAGTTTCAGCGGCATCCTGGTTTTCGGATAATTGAAATCTAGAAGCAAGTGCAAATAATGCTTCTGCTTTTCCCTGAAGCTTGTAATGCCGCAACGCTTCCCCTGATTTCCCTTGAACTTTATAGACTTCCGCCAAATTGTTCCAGACATTAATATCTTTATCGTTCAGCGCAATTGAATGCGTGAATAATTGTAAAGCCTCCTGCAATCTTCCTTTTTTCATAACAATAATACCAAGATTATTCATGGCGTCCGGTTTATTCGGAACTGCCTGGAGTATTTTTCTCAGGAGGGTTTCAGCCTGATCAAGTTTTCCTTGTTGACAATTAAGGATTGCCATCTTCATAGCTTCATCAATAGTTAATTCTTTTTCTTTAATACTCATAATTCTGTTCTTATATCAGATAATTCCATGTATGGGCAAATCATTTTTTATCTATTAGTTGTTTTTCCAACTCAAGAAGTTTTTTTGAACGGTCTTTTACCTTTTTCGCCGGACAACCAAAATAAATTCCCCATGGCGCTACATTTTTATTGACTAATGAGAGCGCTCCAACCGCGGAACCTTCCCCGATAACGATATTGGGCAAAATTACACTCCCGGCGCCAATGATTACATGACGTTCAAGGCAAACTGTGCCTCGATTTATTTTTGTGAAATTCTGCGGAACAGTTGGATTTGTTAAATGATTTCCTGAATAATCGTCGGTGCGGCTATAGATTTGAACGCCATGCGATAAACCACAGAAATCATTCATAATTATTCCCTCTCCCCCGGTTAAAATGCAATATGCTCCTATATGGACGAAAGAACCGATAGTAATATATCCATTTCCGGAAGCTATAATGGAGGTAAATCCGTCAATTCGTACATTATCTCCAATTGAAATGTTGTTTATACCGATAATGGTACAATTCTTTGCAATTTTTATGTTTCGCCCAAGTTTTCCAAAACCTTCTTCTTTAAGATCGTCTTCGCAATAGTACCCAGGATCAAATATTTTACTCACAAAAATCTCCTTTTATGTAAAAGTTTGAATAAATATTGAATCTAATGGCTTCTTATTACTTGCTTTGCATTATATTTTCAATAAAATATGCATTGTGGTCAATAATTATGGCATGATTATATACGAAGCTACTTTAAAATGACAATTTTTTGTAAGCACATGAAAAAATGATACATTATCCCGTTCTCGTGCCTGATTTGCCGAAAAAGGAACAATTGATTCCATGGTTGGCGAAAATTGATTCGAACAGGTGGTATACGAATTTTGGGCCATTGGTTCAGGAGTTCGAATTAAAACTGGCACGTTTGCTTTCAGTAAATACGGATTTTCTTGTTACGGTAAGTTCCGGAACCGCGGCGCTGGAACTTGCATTGCTTGCGTATGACTTGCCCAAAAATAGTTGTGTTCTTGTACCCTCATTCTCCTTCCCTGCAACTGCCACTTCGATAAAACGCGCTGGTTTGTGCCCTATTTTTACCGATGTTGATCCTGATACATGGACGTTGACCCCGGAGATTGCCTATAAAGTGCTAGAGAAAAGTCCGTATAGCATGATTCTGCCGGTTGCCGCCATTGGATGCCCATTGCCAATAGAAGCATGGGATAAATTTAACAGAGATACGGATATTCCCGTCTTGATAGATGCCGCTGCCGCTTTTGGCAGTCAGTCTATTGGAAGCCGATGCTCCATCGCGTATAGTTTTCATGGCACGAAGGCTTTTGGAATTGGCGAAGGAGGTTTGGTGGTTGCCCACTCTGAGGATTTTATAAAAAAAATCAAGCAGTTAAGCAATTTTGGTTTTGATCTTGGAGTTATTGCCAGATGCGGGTGTAACGCGAAAATGAGTGAATATCATGCGGCGGTGGGGTTGGCACAGTATGACCGATGGGGCGGAATAGTAAAACAACGGCAGAGTCTTTTGCAAATGTATAAACATTTATTAAAAAAAACAGGCATCAACATCCGTTTTCAGCAGACACCGGAGAATTATATTCCTGCCTTAATGCCCATCTTAATTCCTGTTTCAAACTCTTTATCTGCGGTCGTTGATTATTTAGCAGATCAAGGCATTCAAACGCGCTGCTGGTATAGTCCTCCTTTGCATAAACACCCTGCATTTGCCGGTGATAAAATAATAACTTTAGAAGGAAAGACGTATTTAACGGTCACAGAAAATTTATCAAACTATTTACTGGGGCTGCCATTTCATTCCTTATTACAGGAAAAAGATATCATCTATATTTGTGAAACATTATCCACATCTTTAAATGGTAAAAAGTAAAGACTTATCACTATCTGATACGGTAAAGAAATATATTTTCAAGTATTGTGAGTTCTCAGTGCGGAGAAATCTATGACAGAAGATAGCAATTCGCCATCGGAAAAAACGGTAGATATTTATGAACTGGAGATTGCTGCATACCAGCAAAGGTACGGAGAAACCTTTAATTTGATGTGGAGGCTGTTAGGCCGATGGTTTGATAAAGATTTTGAAGATTTAAAGCGGTTGAAAATGACAAAACCGTTAAACGATGAGGAGTATTATTTACGATGCAATACGCGTTTTGCCGGCATAATAACGGTTTTTTTTGCTAATCCCAAATTACAGTTGGAGAGTGAATTATTTTATTCGCTCTATTTAAACAAAAATCAGTTTTCAATTATTTTTGAAGTGAGCGGTTTCAGGGGGACAGACCATCTCCTCGGTGCCATTGTTAACGTTACTGAAATACAAGGTTCGAAATTAAGTTTTTCCATTCAAAATGAACAGCAGTGGTTAAAGTTCTTTTTATTTTACACGATCTATTCGGAAATCGAGATCGACTATATTGCTTTTTTTAAAGTGAAATCTCCGGTGGCGTTGCTGGGATACCTGAGTATGATGGATGAGGTATGTGTTTTAAATAAACAGGCAAATGAAAGAAGAAATAAATTATTGGAAATCGGGCCATCGGTAGTAAAAGGCGCTGATCTGGAAACTATTTTTCAGAAGGAAGGCTTAGTGAAACGTATCTTTGTCCTGTTGGCCCGTCTCTGGATGCGATGTTCTTACTATGATCATGAGAATAAACATGAAATAAAAAAATATCTGAATAGTATGCTGCAGGAATGGATGCGGAAAAAAGGAGTAACAGAACCTGCGTTTTCAGTCCAGTATGTAAAAAAAGAACGTCCTGTGATACTGCTTCCCATAGAGCGTTTCTTGTCGTCACACGCAATGTATCGATGCTATGCGCCTTCTATTAAGCAACTTCGTGAAAAATTTTTCCTGGTTCTGATGACATTTCCCAATGAGATAGATGATGTCAATAGAAAGCTTTTTGATCAGGTGATAGAGTTGGATTCCGATAATCCTTCCGATGTAAGAAAGCTTGTGGGAAAGGTGGTTAAAATAAAACCGGATATGATTTATTATCCCAGCCTGGGCATGTCATTGTGGGCGCTGTTTTTGGCAAATTTGCGGCTTTCCCCTATACAATTTATGACCGGGGGGCATCCTGCGACGAGTCATTCCTCATTTATTGATTATTTTTTACTTCCTGATATTGTTTTTTCACGCGAGGTTGATTGTTTTAGTGAAAAGGTCGTATTGATGAATACCGCAGATGCTCTTCAAATGATACCACCGGAAAATGACAAACAAAACGTACCTCCGCAAATAAATAAAAATCCTTCTCCCGTTCGTCTTATCATCACAAGCACATCTATGAAACTAAATGTCGGTTTTGTGGAGACCTGTAAACAAATAGTGTCACGGAGCCAGAAACCGGTAGAAGTTATTTTTTTCCTCGGAACAAAAGGGATAGAGTTTTATCAGGAAAAACAACGAATTCTGAAATGGCTGCCAAGGGCGTTTATTTATCCTTTTACGGAATATAATAAATATATAATCTTGTTAAACACGTGCGATATCCATCTCAGCCCTTTCCCTTTCGGAGGAACAAACAGTAATGTTGACTCTATGAAGCAGGGCATTCCGATGGTTTCCCTGGAAGGGCATGAGCCAAGTTCCCGAACCGATTCCCTATTTGTCAAAATGAGCCATTTGCCGGACTGGTTGCTTACTCATAGTAAGGAAGAATATATTCAGGCGGCATTGCGTTTAATCCACAATGATGAAGAGCGTGTTGCCATTAGTGAAGAGTTATTGAAACAGGATTTTGAGAAACTTTTCAGGGACCACGAATATCTGTATCATGAAAAAGTCTTTTTAAAAACGGTAGAGTGGTTATATCTCTATCACAGTGAAATTCAAAAAGATGGGAGAAAGGTGTGGACGGTTGAAGCACAGGAAGGGTTAAGAAGCAGCATGGAATAACGGTAACATGTATAAAGGGGAGCATTCCCGATTTTTTGTGAAAAATCGACTACCGTATATCATGCCGGATATGAAAACATCTTCAATTTACAGGAAAACGCAGCCCTTCGACGGAGTTTATCCTGAGCGGTAAAAGATGCCTCGACTCCGCTCTGCATGACATAAGCGAAGGGCTCAGGGTGACCGTGAATGTTATCTATAAAAAAGCATGTCATGCTGAGCGGAGCCTTGTAGGGTGGATTAAGCGGAGCGAATCCACCATTTATGCGATAATTGCTGGTGGATACGGCGCAAAAACCAGCGCCTTTATCCACCCTACCCACACCGATCCCATAAACGGTTGCAAAAAATCGGGAATGCTCCCTGTATAAAGTGATATTATAAAATGCAGGGAAAGCCGAAAGCCTTGTTTCGCCTTCTCTAATCAAATATGAACTATGAGACTAAAATGAGATACATTGTACGAATATGTTTATTATTCAGTCTGTTTATAATGGCGTATATTTGTTGCGGCAATTTATATGCAAAGGACGGCAGACCGAATATATTGCTTTTTACCATTGATGCCTGCCGTCCTGATCATTTTGGCTGCTATGGATACTCCCGGAAACTTACTCCAAATATTGATCGCCTTGCAGGAGAGGGGGCATTGTTTACGAATGCATTTAGTCAGTCTGCATGGACAACACCGGGAATGATTTCGATATTTACCTCATTGCATCCGTTTGCCCATAAGGTAGAATCCCGCGGAGATTCGCTGGATTCGCAAATTCCAACCTTGCCGGAAGTTTTAAAAGAGAATGGATATGCCGTGCCTGTATTGCCGAGATTTGTGGACATTCCCAATTACTGGAATCTTGGTTTTGATGTGCTGGAAAAAGGAAAATTCCAGGGAAAAGAAGGAGAGGATTTGCTGGAACTATTACATGCGTACAAAGAAAAGCGCCCCTTTTTTATATGGTATCATTATCATGAACTGCATTTGCCTTACGATTCTCCCGATTTGCAGAGCAGGGGAATTGCTGAAGGTGAAGGAAAGAAACCTGTTATTGAATCCGAAGGGATTTCATTGATAAAAACGAAGCCGGTTATTAAACATGATTCTGTTGTTTTTACCGGTGAAGATAAAAGCCGTGCGGTTGCATTGTATGATGGCCAGTTAGTTTCACTGGATGAATATGTAGGGAAATTGATAAAAAAACTAAAAGAATGGGAATTATACGAAAATACAATAATCATTATTACTTCCGATCATGGAGAAGAGTTGTTTGAGCATGGTTTTGTTGGCCATGCATCGACTTCATTAAATGCGAAGTTGTATGACGAAATGATACGAATACCGCTTATTATTGTATGGCCGAAGAAAATAAGTCACAAGAGAATTGACGCATACGCACAACAGATAGATATAATGCCAACTATTCTTGATATTTTGGATATTCCAACAAATACTCAACCGGAGGGGCGTTCTTTATTGCCTTTAATAGAGGATGATCAAAGTGACTGGTCAGCGACAATATATTGTGAAACGATAATGGGGGGATATCAGAGCACTGAGGAATTGCGGAATATCAGATTGCGTTGTATAAGGACAGAGGAATGGAAATTGATCGCTAAAAATTCCAATGAATTTGATAGGTATGAATTGTATAACCTGATAAATGATCCCGGAGAAAAGGAAAACGTTATTGGGAAATATCCTGATATTGCGATTGGTTTAAAGGAAAAACTGTTTGCAAGAATCGGATATGGTAAATTTTCGGAAAAAGAATGAAAATATACTACTCTATCAGGCAAATCGTAACAATTTAGTTTTTCGAAAAAATCCGCCTATAAGGGATATGATTTGTAGTGGCAAGGCGTGCCTTGCCTCGTAAAATATCCGCAATGGCAAGACAAGCTTGCCACTACAAGAAAAAAATTTTCTTCCGTATATAAATGTTCTTTTCAAAAAACTAAATTGTTACGGCAAATCTGATTTAATATCTTTGCCAATAAATAAACCCATGCTGGCTACATAACGACAAGTTCCGCGTGCAATGCCCCTGCTTTTTTAATAGCCTGAAATATCGAGATAAGATCTCTGGGGGTTACGCCCAATACGTTAAGAGCCCGTGCAACATCAGAAATAGAAACACCTTCCTGCAATACGGTTAATCGTGCTTTTTCTTCTCCTACCTGTATATCAGTGCGCGCCATATCCCTTGTTTCTCCTGATGCCAGCATGTTCGGCTGGGAAACCTCCTTTTCTTCTTTTATCGTTATGCTTAAATTTCCATGGGCAACGGCTACCGTGGACAGTCTGACATTTTCATCTGCAACGATGGTTCCGGTACGTTCATTAATGATTACCTTTGCAATACTGTCGGTTTTGAGATAAAGTTCTTCAAGATTCGAGATAAATTTTACGATAGATTCCTCTGCCTGAAATTCTTTCGGGGGCTTTATATTAACAACAGCGGCATCGACCGCAACCGAGGAATGCGGATATAAATTATTGATTAAATCTGCCATGCGGGTGGCGGTGGTAAAATCAGGGTCTCTCAGCACAATGCTCAATGATTGCCCGTTGATAAAAGAGGTGTAAATTTCCTTTTCAACGATTGCTCCGTTTGAAATGTGAGCAGTCGTGACGATATTTTTTCGTGAAGACTGAGCATCTCCTTCAATGCTGTACCCGCCAACGGTTAGCGCTCCCTGAGCGACTGCATATACTTCATTGTCGGCGCCCTGTAATGCAGTCTGCAGCAGCACGCCTCCTTCCAAACTTTTGCAATCACCGATGGAAGAAAGTGTTACGTCTAACTTATCTCCCGGCCTTGCAAATGCGGGAATATTCGCGGTAACCATGACCACTGCAACATTTTTCGAGAAAAAATCCTCCTGTTTCATCAATACCCCCAGCTTTTCAAAAACGTTCACTGCCAGTTGGCTGGTAAGTTTGAAAATCTGGCTGTTATCGCCCGTTCCCTGAAGCCCAATGACAATGCCATATCCATAGAGCTGGTTTTCGCGGACGCCTTTTACATACGCAATATCTTTAATCCGTACGGCGGCATGCGCCTGACGTGAAAATGGTGGTATCAGTATTGTGCTTGCAATGATAAACGATAGTATGGCACAGTGCAGAATAAATTTTATTGTAAATTGTTTTCTTCTCATAGCATTCACCGTAAGTTGTTAATGGATAATGTCTTTTTTTATAGAGTACGAATTGTGATTTAAGAAATACGATTTAAAATCCCAAATCCCAAATCATATTTTGTAACAGGTTCAGGTTAAAGTGGCGATAAAAATTCCTTTAAGCGGTAGAACCATCCGCGTTTAGCAGCATTCGTCAGGAAACCTTTGCCTTCAAGATTTATGCTGGCATTTGCAATCGAGCTTGATTGAATTATATTGTCTACGCTCACATCGATTGGCCGGATGATTCCGGATACCTTTATTGTATATTTTTCCTTGTTAACATCTATTTCTCTGTTTCCTTCGATAATAAGATTTCCATTTGATAATATTTCCGTTACCACTGCCGTTATTTCCAGTTGGAGGCTGCGGCTGCTGTCATAATTGCCCTCGCCACTGAAAGAGTGCTGCGTTTGTGATGATACGTTGGGCAGATAGTCTTGCAGCGCTCCTAGTTTTCTCGAAAAATCTGAAGCGTCTATATTAATATCATGGCTTGTGCTTTGATCTGCGCTGGAATCTTCCGTTCCGGTAATTGCCGTTGATTCGTTTATCATAACCGTCACAATGTCTCCGATACGCAATGCCCTGTTGTCGTTGTAAAGGTTTGTGTTCAACGTAATTCGTTTTTGCCAGAGTGATTCTCCCATTGCATTTGTAGCAAAAGCAATAAACATTAAACATATGATACTATATGGAATAGTTTTCTTTTTCATAATAATCCCCACAAGAGTTGCCTTAAGTTAATGTTTACAAGGAATTTCAATCTTTGTAAGGGTGGGCATTGCTCACCGTCTCACATTGCTTGCAGAGACGCATTGCTATGCGTCTCTACGTTTGGTGGGCATTGCCCACCCTACTTTGTTAAAAGTCGCCGAAGGACTAATTAAATGTATAGGAATTTCAAATTTTTTCATTATGCCCTTAACCCACCCCTAACCCCTCTCAAGAGGGGAATTGTAGAAGTCCCCTCTTGAGAGGGGATTTAGGGGTGGGTTAAAAGTTGTTGGGTTTTTGTCTTTTAAAACCCAACCTAATTAAAAATGTAGTAATATATTTGCTTATTTTGCTAAAGGACCACTTTTACGGTATTATCTTCTTTCACTTCGCCGTATAATTCTCTTTTTGTGTCAATATTCATTATTTTGATCACCCTTCCCCTGTAACCGTCTTCTTTTGCAATTCCTTTTGAGAGCACGCTAAGATTGCCTATTTTTACGAGGATTTTAACGAGATCGCCCTTTTTTATCACGGCAGGGTCATCTACCATATTTTGAGCAATGGGTTTATCGGGAAGAATTGTATATAAAACCCGTTTTCCCAAAAGAGGTTCTATACTGTCATATGTAGTAACGCCAGGCAGTCTTGTCGTTTCAATACGTTTTATAGCAATGTCTTCAGCGGTTAAGATATCGTTTCTGTTGATTCTTTTATTGGCAACAACAACGTCTTCAAAATGTCGTATATCAAAATACATCGGTATTTTCTGATATTGCTTGTCATCAATGTATATTCGTACGACCATTTGAACTCTGCCTCTGTTTTTACTTGCGTTTACCTGTGAGACCTCCATACGGATATTTCCACTGCCAGAGGGCAGCATTACATCATTTGGGGGCCTTTCGGCTTCAACAACGATTTCTTCGTTTCCTTCAGAAAAAGAAAGACTCGAATTAATATAGTCCTTTGCGGTTTGCAGAATTTCGTCACCGGTAATGGTAATGGATTCCACAGATATCATTGAAAAATCATTTTTGCTATATGCCACTTGATTGGGATCTATTCCTGCATCCAGCAAGCGGGAAGCAATAATATTCTTATCTATTTTTCTGACGTTGCCCGGCCATGGGGTGTCTCCTAACAATACGTTATTCAGTTTCTTCAAAAGATCCGGGTCGGTGCATGATATATGTGCAATATCGACAAGGGTTACTTTCTTTTCAGGCAACGTTACGGATTCTTTCAGTTCAATCGTAATCTGTTGTCCAATGGTTATGGAAACTATGGTAAACATTAAAAAAGGAATTATTGGCAAATATTTTATTTTCATAACAGAATCCTTTTCTTTTTCCCCCTGAATATTTTTAAAATAGCAACATAAAAAATCAGTTTAAACGGTTTAAACTGTCTTATTATTTATCTTGCCATACTATTAATCGTAGAGAGCATTTCATCGCTTGCGGATATTGCCCGTGAATTAATTTCGTATGCGCGCTGGGCAGTAATCAGATTTACGAGTTCCGTAACCGTTTCAACATTGGAATTTTCAAGAAATCCCTGATAAATTTCTCCGCTTCCCTGTTCTCCCGGCACAGTTACTGAAGGAGCGCCTGAAGCGATAGTTTCAAGATATAAATTTTTTCCAAGGCTATCAAGGCCGGAAGTGTTAGGAAACATTGCCAGCATAATCTGTCCCACATTCTGAAGGGTGCCGCTTGCATCGGAACCCTTTACGTATACCGTTCCATCGGTTCCAATGGAGATTTCTGTCGCATCAGTAACCGTGATAGAGGGGGATAATGGCAATCCGTCGGCTGTTACAATTTCCCCCTTGCTGTTTAATTCAAATGAACCGTCTCGTGTATATGCAATGGTTCCGTCAGCCTGCTGGATTTGGAAAAAACCTTTTCCCTGTATAGCGAGATCCAATTCTCTTTCGGTATTTACATGGTTGCCCTGGGAGAATACCTTGGAAATGGAAATTGTCCTCACCCCGCCTCCCAGTTGTATACCTGAGGGGATTTCAAAACCCTGGGATGATTCAGAACCCGCAATGTAACGTTTGCTGTAAAGGAGGTCCTGAAAGTTGATCTGGCTTCTCTTAAATCCCGTGGTATTAATATTTGATAAGTTGTTTGAAACATTATCCAGGTAGAGCTGTTGTGCTTTCATACCTGTTGCTGCTGTGTAAAGAGCTCTTAACATTTTATGGTCTCCTCTATATTTTACGAAACAAGTCCGATGAGCTTTTTCAAAGATTCATTTATGGAATCTGTTGATTGATTGCCAGATTGAAAATTTCTCATATTGGCGATCATGTTTACCATTTCGTCAATAACATTTACATTCGATCTTTCCAGATACCCTTGTCCAATTTCAAAACTTCCCGGTTCATTTGATGGTTTTACATTGTCTGATGTTACATAAGCGCTCCCGCCAATTGATTTAAGGGCGTCAGGGTTTTCGAAATTAGTTACATTGATTTTGCCTACACTTTTGCCGTCAATTGAAATGGAACCATCTGTTTGAAAGGTGAATGTTTTGGTGTTTAACGGTATTTGAATAGGGCCTCCATTGCTCATCAGCGGCCAACCTTCAGGGGTTACTACTGTTCTATCCCGGGAAAGCATGAATTGTCCGCTTCTGGTATATGCAATCCCTGCCTTTGTCTGAACTTCAAAAAATCCATCGCCTTTTATTGCAAGATCAAGATCATTGCCGGTGTACTGCATCTCTCCCTGGGCAAAATCAGTTGCCACCTTTCCCAGAGTGCTGCCTGTTCCTTCAGCGCTTTCTTCCTTTTGGGTTTTTGATCCCGCAACGAAAGACTCAAATACGGCAATATTTTTTTTATATCCTACGGTATTTGCATTTGCTAAATTCCTGGCAATAACTGCCTGGTATTCTCCCTGCCCCATCATATTCGTTGCGCCGGAATATAAACCGCTAATCATATTTTTACATCCTCCAGGATTTCAAAAAAGGATTAAATTTTTCTGCCATTACTTTTAGCAATCTAAATACCAAAGGCAAAAACAAATTGAAAGATGTGTGGTGTGTGCATGTAAGATGTGTATATAAAATAACTTATATTATAGATATTTTTTATATTTATCGATAAATTCTTGCTATGCTATGGAATAAAAGAGTAATTATTTCCTGTGAAGTGAATAAATTTTCCTTGTAGAAAATAGGGCTGTTGAAAAAACTTACATGAAAAGATTACAGGTGTATGGTTCAGGAGAGACGCATTGCAATGCGTCTCTACAAGCGTCTCTACAAGCAACGTGAAATGGTGGGCAATGTCCATCCTGCAAAATTGAAATTCCTTGAACATTGAAATAGAAGCTTTGGGAACGGGCATTTTTAATGGAAGAAACAACCCTGTCCGGATAATACATAACGGGTGCATTCCCGATTTTTTGTAATACCTCATTTCAGTGGGTAGGGTGGATAAAGGCGCTGGTTTTTGCGCCGTATCCACCAACGATTATCGCATGAATGGTGGATTCGCTCCGCTTAATCCACCCAAGGCTGTACGTTTTATTAAAACATGGCAGAAGTTACAAAAAATCGGGAATGCACCCTACATAACCATGAATTCTGAGCCTTGATTTACAAAGGGAAATGTTAATTTTGAGAACTCCTCTCCCTATGGGCAAGTGAAAAAGAGAGAGGAGTTCCAAGTTGAAGATTACGTGACAGATTACAAATTACCTCTTAAGATTAACGGCTTCTGCAAGCACCTCATCGGCAGTTGTGATGACCCTGGAATTAAGCTGGAAACCTCTTTGCGCCATAATGAGGGACGTCAGTTCTGCGGTCATGTCTACATTTGACGCCTCCAGGTATCCGTTGTATATTTGTCCGGCGCTTCCCGTGTTGCCGACCGTGTAAAGAGGTCCCCCGGAGGAATCAGTTTGTTCAAACAAATTGTCTCCGGCCTTTCTTAATCCCTGTACATTGCCAAACAGGGCAACTTGCAACTGGGCAATTTCCCTCTCTGTGCCGTTTGAATACATTGCGTATAAAGTGCCGTCGGTATCAACCGAAAAACTGCTGAAATTGCCTGCCTCTGAGCCATCCTGACTAGATGCGGTAACCGATGAACCGTTGCCGCTCTGGTAAATTCCGTCAGTTTTTCCAAAGGTTCCAATATTAAAAGTAACATTTTGAGAACTGGACATACCATCAAATTTAAAGGTAAGCGTGGAGTCGCCTGCGGATTGAAGGCTTCCGTCATCATTAAAAGTGATGGAGCTTATTGTGGTATCTGAGATAGTGCCGTCCGAACTTTCCATGCTGGCACGCATATCCCATACCCCATCCGATTTCTTTATGAAAGTCATGGTTACGTTATGCCCCGTTCCCTGTGCATCATAAATGGTCGTGGACGTAGTATAGGTAGAAGCAAGAAAATCATAATCAGCCCATGTGCCTGTGTCAGTGCTTTTGTCTGTTATCGTAACAGAAAGGTCATCATTGCCGGCTGTGTTGGATGTTACAATGATTTTTCCGTTAGAAAGTGACACAGTTGCGGTGTTGTTAAGAGTAGTTGATTGATTTGACAACCAGTTCATAAAATCGTTTACCGTTGTTCCGTCGGTGCCATATAAAAAATCATCACTAAAAGAGGTGCCATCCGGCAAGGTGCCTGAAACGGTAATAGTGTCATTTGTAGAATAGTTCGTTGTATTCGTATCTAAAGCATTCAGGCTTGTTGATGCAGTTGCCACTGTGCCGCTATTGTAAGTGAGGGCGCTGGACAATAGTACTACTTCACCGGAGGTATCAGATGGTGTTGCCTCCAGGGTGCCGGTGAGGGTTATTGACGATGTTTTTGTGGCAGAAACCGATGAATCATAAGGAATTGTAATAGTTTTGCCGGAAGAGTCCAGTATCTGATAACCGGAGGTAGAGTCAACGAGATGATTGCTCGAATCCGTGGCAAATGTTCCTACCCTGGTAAAAAAGTTTTTATCGCCGCCGTCCAGGACGAAAAAGCCGTTCCCCTGAATGGCAAAGTCAAATTCATTATTTGTTGATTCAAGAGTCCCTTGGTTGAAGAGGGTCGAAATACTTCCATTCTTCACACCCATACCGATCTGCATGGGGTTCACCCCTCCATTTCCTTTATCCTGGCTAATCAGGTCGGAAAACAGGAGCCGGGATGATTTGAATCCATAGGTATTAATATTGGACAGGTTATTACCGATAACATCCATCCAGTTCTGGTGCGAGCGAATACCCGTTACACCCGCGTATAAAGCGCCTCCAAAACCCATAGTGTGCCTCCTTTCGTTTAACTATTGATGGTTTTATAATTCTAATATTGTTGTATCTTCTATCGTATCATCACTTACAACATTTCCGTATGTGCTGTAAGATTATGTTGGGTTTCGCTTCACTCAACCCAACCTACATATCTATAATTCTGCTATTGTTGTGTCTTCTGTTGTATCGGTGGCAGTTGTATCTGTATCCGTGTCCAATACTCCGGCGCTTGTATCAGGGGTGGTGTCTTCTGTAGTAGCGCTGCCCGAATTTTCCACTTTTATAAAGTTTGATATGGAAACAGACTCACCGTCAATGACAAACGATACTGTGCCGTCTTCTTCCAGCTTTACGCCTTCAACTACTCCGGTATATTCTCCTTCACCAGTATCATCGCTGTAGGTGATGGTACTGCCGATAAATTCAGAAGCGACCCCGATTTGATCCAATTGGAGCGAAGCGGTATCAATAGACGATAAATCAGAAAGATATTCCGTCTGTTGCTGTTCCTGTTCTAACGCAGTGAATTGTGCCAACTGCGACAGGAATTCCGAATTGTCCTGCGGATCCAACGGGTCCTGATATTGCAGTTGCGTGGTAAAAAGCGTAAGAAAGCTTTCCATAGTGATTTCAGAACTTAAACCTGTGGTAGTACTCATAGTTTATCTCCTTATAAAACGTAATCTATTGTTAAATTTGATGAATTTACTATTTTATTTTTTCTAAAAAAAACTTTAGGATTTTTTTCATTTTCTTCTGTATTGTTTTCTCCGTCATAGCGGTCGTCTCTTGCGCCACCATGGTATTGTGAATCGTTTGCGGCAAAATTAGCGAAGGATTGTTGTTGTTCCTGTTCATTCCTGTTTTCATTTTGCACATAAACTTCCAATTTATGTATTTCCACGCCATTGGTAGCGATTGATTCCTTCAGGCGGTGGATGTTATTTTGTATGGCAGCTTTTACTTCCGTATTTTCCACGTATATTTTTGCCCTGATCTCATCATTTTCCTCGGTAAAATGAAGTTTTACCGTGCCTAATTCTGGGGGGGTCAGTTGCAGTTTGATTTCAGATCTATTGCCGTGTTGTAATGTTTTGATATTCTCTAATATTTGTTCCATTACATTGTTTTGCACGGTATTTGAATTTGCAGGGGAATTGCCCTGGAACAACCGGGATACTGCAGTTTTTTGTTCTCCCATAGGAGATACTATATTTGGTGTTGTCCCGTTCGGCGCTTCCGCCATTTTTTGTTGGAAATCAGGATTATTGGGCAGAATGTCGTTTACAAGTATCTTTTCCTGTTGATTATTGATATTTGCAAAGGTGAATGTATTATTCCCTTGTTGAGAAAAATTACCTGATGAATTGCCTTCTTCATTTGCCTGGAATGAGCCGGAATGGTGATAAAGAAGTGATTCCGTCCCTTCTTTTGACACGCCATTTTTATTTTCGTTCTTTCCTGCCGAACTGACGGTGTCATTTGTTATGTTCTTTGCAAATCCGTTATTTTCCTCCGCTGCATTGTGCAAAAATGTCTTCTGTACATCGGAGGCTTTTGTTTCCATGTTCATGGTAAATCCGGTAACCCCTGACATGGAATTGTTGATTTCCATAGAGGAGTTGAATGCAGAGACATTGTTTTTCCCTTCATTTATTATTGTTTGCAGGAGGGATTTTAACGATTTGTACGCCTCCCTTGTTTCCGAATTCGGAAGGGAAAGTTCTGACAAAATAATAGTGTCATTATAATTATTGAGTAATCCGTTCAACTGCGAAACAATGCCTTCATTGGCAGTTGGGGAAGGCATGTTTGTTATTGATGAATTGCCTGGCGATGTCATTCCCTTTGCATTGGTATTAAAAATAAATGATTCTAAAATGGCTGAACGTTGAGTAAATAATTTGTTCAGTGAGGAAGAATCCTTGTCTTCCGCTGGCAAAGAAATACCCTCTTTGTCAATAGAAGGAAAATTCCTGTTTTCTGTATATTCACTTGATTGAAATGCAATTTCTTTTTTGACGGAGAAAGAAAAATCTTTATTTTCTGCGACTACGTTTGGTTGCAAAGAAATGCCTTCGTTGGCAGAAGATACGAAACGCTTGTTTTCTACCAGTAAAGGAATACCTTCTTTATCAAAAGAAGAAAAATCCTTATTTTCTGTTTTTGAAGGTGTTGCTTTAAATAATGCCGCTAAAATATCGGATAATTCCTTGTTTTCCTGTCCGGAAGCCTCTGCTGAAACGATGGTATTATGTGAAATACCCGAATCCACAATTTCCGTTTCACTATCAAAAGAAGAAAAATCCTTATTTTCTGTTTTTGAAGGTGTTGCTTTAAATAATGCCGCTAAAATATTTGATAATTCCTTGTTTTCCTGTCCGGAAGCCTCTGCGGAAACGATGGTATTATGTGAAATACCCGAATCCACAATTTCCGTTTCACTGCCATCAGGGGAAGCAGAATCAACGATAGAGATATTGTTAAGAGAAATGCCCTCCGTTTGCAGTGATTGTAATATATTTTTCAGGGCAGCAAGTACTTTTGCTTTGTCAGCATCGGAAAATATTGCTGTTTCTGAAGCGAGCATGTTATAAAAATTACTAAGTTCTTCAAGTTCTGTGGTGTTTGTATTGCCTTCCGTTTCTTCACCTGCCAATGTTTTTCCCGTGGTTGTTTTTGAAAGTTTTTCTACGGGGTTTTTTGTATTTTTTCCCTCAGTCTTTTTAGCGGTGGGAGAAGTATGCTGCGTAAGCAATTCTTCAAACGGGAGGTTTTCTCCGTCTTCTGTATTTTCTAATTCATCTTTGACAAAACCGGTAGTTGAATCCTTAACGCCGGAGACTGAATTGCAGGTATCCTGCCGCATCTCATTTGGCATCTTTTGTGAGGAATAGCTACCGTTAAATAATTCTAATATTGCAGACATGATTTTCCTTTTTCTATTAAATAGTAATAGTGTTTGTTGCGCTTGTTATAGTATTCACCTGATTGAACGGAAAAACATCTGTTATGTACATGAGCAAGAGTGGTGCCATGAATTCGTAGCATAAAAAATAAAGAAGATAAAATCTTAGTTTCTCTTATTTCATGCCATGTACTTTTTGCTATTAAAAAGTGTTATTAGCCTTAAAACCCCTGTAAAATAAGGGTATAAATCAAGTGCAATAGTATTTGTCAGAGGATAAAACATTTTGTTTGGATAGCGAAATTTAAGTGAAAAAATATTTGAATTATTTTTAAAAAAGAAAAACAGGAGAAAAGCAAGAGCACTTTTTTCCTATTAAAATGTAATTTTTTCCCTATTTGATAAAAATGTTTTTTCTGGAGAAAGTCTGTTGCAGAAACAGCGGTAAGGTTGCGTTGAGAGGAGTAAAATTCCATGCGTTTTCATAAATGCCAGATTATTGTTGGGTTGCGCTTTGTTTTTTTTCCTTTAAACCGGACGATGCCATTCCGGGTGTTTGCCTGCCGGACAGGCAGAGAGTCGGGGAATGAAAGGCGCCGGCGGTATCATTTAACGTGGAGGAATTTCAATCTTTGTAGGGTGGGCATCGCCCACCAAAGATAAACTCATTTAATACGATAGTGTCTTTGTGATCTGGTTGGCAACGAATTGAGAATAACGTCTCATGGAAAGCAGGATAAGTTTCCATCCGTATAATGCGCTTTTTTGGTGGGTGCTTTCAAAATAGTATTTTACCAGTTCGGCAACTTCATTTTCGTTGCTATCATATACACCGTCAGCGCTCCATAAAATTGTGCCGGTATCGGTGGATATCATGCCAAGTTTAATGCCGAGCAGCATTGGTTCGTAAGGACGGTAATGGGTGATAGTGCCAAAAATAATAGCATCGGCGTCATATTTTTTTCTTAGTTGTAAGACAGTGCTCAGGTTTATAGACCCTTTATCCCATATTTTATTTTCTGAAAGTAATTTTGCTTTTCCTTCAAGAACGACAACTTCAAATCTGCCAATTTTTCTCAGTTCCACTGAGAACGCTTCGGTAATTTCATCGATAACGGCTTCTCTGTCAACGGCATATTCGAAGGGCAAAAGTAACACTCGTTGTATATAAGTATTTTTTAACTCTTCAGCCTTATTATAGCTCAATCCTGAATACCTGGTAACCTTAGGGCTAAATGTGCAGCCGGAAAAGAGCAGTAAGAATAGGATAAAGATGCTGATGTGACGGTACACGAACACCTCCCGGCGCGTTATTTTTATCAATGATTTGTTAATTTTAACGAGTAAAATGAATATAAGGATTTTTGTGACACTGTAGAGACAGGTTTGAAACCTGTCTCTACATAATGCTTTATTGTTCTTTCTTCTTTTTTTCAACCAATAATTCTATCTTTAAACCAACAAGCTCCTGCTTGGCTTTTGTTTCTTCAAGCCTTGACTTGGCCAATTCCAGAGTTAACTCTTTAATTTTGTCTTCATAGGGCGCTTGCGCATTTTCAAGCTGTCGTTTCAGTTGTTCGTTTTCCTGTTTCAGCATTTCTAAAATTTGTAGTTGCTGTTCGTTTTCTTCTATCCTGTATTCAAGCATTTGTTGGGTTTCTCTTTGTTGGGATAATTCATTTTCGAGCGAAGCAGCCTTTTCCTTTTCAATTTGAAGTTCTTTATTTGCATGGTCCAGTTGTTCCAGTATTGAAATTCTATCGGTTCTTCGGCCTGTATCTATTTTTACCGTAGCTCCTTCAGTAAGATAACCACTACTTTTTGGCGGTGGAGGCTCTGATTCTGTGGAAAGCGAAGATTTCATCATGCTTTCGCAGCCCAGGCATGCAAAGAGTGTGAAAAATAGTAGAGAAGCTAAAAACGAAAATTTCCGCATGGTTTATTCCTTAATAATGTAAAATCTTACCTGTACAATAGATATTTTTAACTATACTATCAAAAATAGTAACAAATAATCTGTTTATTATTATGTATATATGCCGCACTGGTCAGGAAAAACTTTTCCATGTAACAACTTAGCAAATATGATGCCTCAGATAGCGAAGGAATGGCATTGTTGTGGCATTTGGCCGAAAATATTTTCTAATTGTTTAGGAAATGTATATTTATGTAATTATATTTATTTTATTTTAAAATTTTCATACTAAATTTTTATAGAGAAAAAAACATCAATGGTGAAATTTTTTCCTGTTTTTTAATCAGATTCTTCGCTTCGCGCAGAATGACTGTCCTTGTCGTTCCGGGAAAGTGAAGCGCCCGAAGAATCTTGGTTTGAAATTTCTCATCATTATCAATTAGGAAAATTTTTTCCTCCTGTTTTTAGGGGAAAATTATATGGAGTTAAAAATTTTTTAAAAAAACGTGTTGCCTGTTTTATATCTTCATCACAAATAATTGCGGAACAAATCGCGATTCTGTTTCCTCCTGCATGTATAATTTCACTAATGTTTTTTGCAGTAATACCGCCGATTACTACAAAAGGAATGGATATCTCCTGACGTACTTGATGCAGATAGTGTATGCCCACAGGAGGTTCGTGGGATTTTGTGGAGGTATAAAATACGGGGCCAACGCTGATGTAATCGGCGCCTTCCTGTTCTGCCAGTCGTGCTTGAAGCAGATTGTGGGTGGAGCAGCCGATTATTTTGTCATTTCCAATGATTTTACGCGCACTATTGATGGTCATATCCGTTTGGCCGATATGTAATCCATCTGCATTTACCTGCGCTGCGATTTCAGCCCGGTCATTTACAATAAATAGTGTATTTGTTTGTTCGGTTATTTTCCTAAAATCTTTCGCAATGGCAAGGAATTCATTATCGGGCATTGTTTTTTCCCGCAATTGTACCGCGTCTGCACCGCCTTCTATAACTTCTCGCAAGGTATGTGCCATATCTTGCCGTACAAGAGCGGAGCTTATTATTACATACAATTGAACATCAGAAATTTTTTTCAGATAAGAATGCTTTCCCGGGTTTAACTTCACGGTTCTTTTGGGGCATAATTATATTGACAGGCAATGTATGTTTGATATAATTTCCTTCTCATTGTTGATCCTGCCGAAATTCAGTTATTAACATGTCTTATTGAACAATCTTCAGCACAAATGACATACAAATGATGCAGAACGGATTATCGCTTAAGAAACTTGTGGAGATAAGGGTAAAATTTCCAGCATTACCACGATTTTTGTGCGTGAAAATGTAATCCATTAAGAATATAGTTTTTCTTTTCCTTATTTTAAGTAACATTAGAATATATTACAAGTTCTGTTTTTACAGATTATTATGAAGATGAACAATTTTACGGGTTTTTAAAGATGGGTTACATAAAAGAACATTGTGGTTTATTTGGCGTTTACGGTTGTGAAGATGCGGCAGAGAAGGTGTATTATGGTTTATATTCTTTGCAGCACCGGGGTGAGGAAAGCGCCGGAATTGCTTCTGCAAATGGCAAAGATATTATTTGCCATAAAGGAATGGGATTAATCAGTGATGCTTTAGAACCTCACATGCTTAAATCCTTAAAAAATCCTGTGGCAATAGGACATGTGCGATATTCTACCGTTGGATCGAGTAATATTGGAAACGCACAGCCGATGCTGGTGGATTATTATAAGGGGAAAGTTGCAATTGCCCATAACGGACAATTGACGAATGCGAAAAAGTTACGGGATGAGTTTGAAGAAAATGGATCGATATTTCATACAACTTCTGATACGGAGGTAATAGTTCACCTGATGGCAAAACCATCAGGTTCCAGGCAGAACGAGTTATCCTGGGTATTAAATCAATTGAGAGGGTCGTTTTCATTGTTGATTTTAACCCCAAATGAGATGATTGGCGTGCGGGACCCCTATGGTTTCAGGCCGCTTTCTTTGGGAAAATTGAATGGCGGATATGTATTTGCTTCTGAAACGTGCGCTCTGGATCAGGTTGGCGCGGAATATGTTCGGGATGTTCATCCGGGAGAAATTGTTTCTATAAGCAAAGATGGTTTGCGCAGCGAATTTTATAGCAATCAGAAAAGATATGCCTCCTGCATATTTGAATTGGTATATTTTTCCAGACCTGATAGCAGAGTGTACGGCGAAAGTGTTCATTTGTTTCGTAAGAAACTGGGAGCGAAGCTTGCGGAAGAGTCGCCTGTCGATGCAGATGTGGTAATTTCTGTGCCCGAAGGGGGAAATTCTGCGGCAATCGGCTATTCTCATGCCTCAAAAATACCTTTTGACCGGGGTTTTATCAGAAATCATTATGTTGGAAGAACATTTATCCTTCCTCAGCAGGATATGAGGCATCGTTTTGTAGAGTTGAAATTGAATGCTCTCAAGGAAACGGTTGCAGGCAAACGCGTTATTGTAATTGATGATTCGATTGTACGGGGTACAACTTCGAAATCGCGGTTTAGTTTATTGAGAAAAGCTGGGGCGAAGGAGATTCACGCGAGAATTACCTGCCCTCCTCACCGTTATCCATGTTATTACGGAATTGATTTTCAGCAAAAAGGCGAACTTATTGCAACCGGTAAGACAGTTGAAGATATAAGAAGGTTTTTGAATGTAGAGAGCCTGAGTTATCTTAGCGTAGAAGGAATGATGAGCTGTGCAACACAACCAAAGCAGAACTTCTGCAATGCCTGCTTTACCTGTGATTATCCCACGAACATTAATGAAGAAATAAGTAATTTACCAGATAGTTTTTCCGTTGAAGAAGCGGAAAAACTGAAACGATGCGTAACTAAATAACTTCCTTAAATTATATAAATGTATTTCATAAATCCACTATACCTCATAAAAGGTATATTTGGCAGAACGTTTTATATCTTCCCTGAACGTCCGGAACGTATTCAGATAGAAATCACTAACCGTTGCAACTATAGCTGCGGCATGTGTCCACGGGAAACATTCAACCTGCCTGACAAAGACATTTCGTTTGATTTGTTTAAAAACATTATTGACAGGATTGATTCCTCTTATAATGTCACGCTCACCGGATGGGGAGAGCCTTTATTGCATCCGCAATTACTGGAAATGATTGCCTATACAAAAAACAAAGGGCATAAAGTTGGCTTAACGACAAATGGTTTATTGCTGGCGCAATTTATAGAAAAATTTATAGAACTACAACTGGATAAACTTACCATTTCTCTGGATAGTGTTGACGATGAATCCGGCGCAAAGGAAGGACACCCTCCCAGCAAAGTAGTGCAAAAGAATGTACAGTCGCTTATTAAGCTGCGGGGCACAAAATCCACTCCTGTTATTACGGTGCAAATTACCATGCACGATGAGAAGCAGTGTTTGGACACAGTTCGCTTTGCAGGGGAAATCGGCGCAGACCGTGTTTATTTAATACGGTTAAATATTCCAATGGATAAGAGCAGTTTCAAAAGACCGGATTTAAAAGAAGAGTTGAAAATTTATGAAAAATCGGAACAAATAGCCCGGAAGTATGGACTGCAGGTGGACAACAATTATACGGCATTTGATAATGCTTTGTTCCGTTTGTTGTACAAAAAAATGCGCCCGGTAATGTATCGGTTCGATACATATTGTCCTAAACCATACGATTATTTGTATATTAATATTGATGGCAGGGCTACTCCGTGCTGTGATCTTCCGCGGCATGAAGTTGGTAACATTTTAAAAGAAGACGTTGACGAAATCTGGAATGGTGAAAACATGCGGTATTTTCGTAAAAATCAGAATGATATTTGTGGGAATTGCGATGCATTGCGGTTGAAGCAGCTTGGCTGAGCGGTGTAACTAAAATGACGTCATCTATTTTTATTATCGAGAGAATAATGTTTTTGCCCTTGTTATAAAAATATTTTTGTCAGCGATATACATGGCAAAGTTTCAGATCTGTCTTCCTGAAATAAACGCGAGGCGAAAGCCTTGCCCTGAAGACTCATTGGGTATGGGAAAATAGGTTATTTGTTTTGGACTTGGAAATGGTTAAAGATCCTACATATCTTCAGCAATTTGAACGGAATTTAAAGAAGAGGGAAAGGCCGGATTACCATAAAAACATGGAAATCTTTGAAGGAATGTACAAAGAGGCGGTATATCTTAAGGTCATTCCATTAATAAACCCTCTGGAAGGGGTAGAGGTAGATATAAGAATTGCAAGGGTAATTAATAGTGTTTAAGGAACTTATTGAACGAATAGGCATAGTTCTCAATGGGGAAAAGATTTCTTACATGATTATTGGCGGGCAGGCAGTTCTTTATTACGGCGAGCCGAGATTTACAAAAGATATAGATATAGCGCTAGGTGTGGATACAGACTCTCTCAAAAGAATTCTTGCTCTTGTCGCTAATCTGAATTTTAGTGTTTTGGTTGATAACGTTGAGGATTTTGTAAAAAGAACAATGGTTCTTCCAACAATGGATGTTCAGAGCGGCATACGGGTCGATTTTGTATTTTCTCATTCTCATTATGAACAGCAGGCGTTAGAAAGGGCGAGAAACGTGCAATTTGACAAAACTTGCGTGAAATTTGCTTCACTTGAGGATGTTATAATTCATAAGATTATTGCAGGGAGACCCAGAGATATTGAAGATGTTAGCTCTATTCTTTTGAAGAACCAGGAATCTGATTATAAATATATTGCCCGCTGGTTGAGGAAATTTGATGACTCTCTTGACGGAGGCTTTGTGAGTATATTTAAAAAGTTGGTTGATGAAAGTAAGTGAAAAACCTTTTTAACTAAAGAGGGCGTTCCGTGATTTGCAGGGAATATTGGAAAACAGAAATTAGCCTGGGATGAGGGGAAATTAAGGCTGTTTATAGATATAGTCTCTTTCAGAAACGAGATTGTTCATTCGTATGATGTGAATGTTTACCTGGTATGGAGCAAGAGAACTATAAATGTCATAATTCAGCTTTATAAGGAATACGCAGAGAAGATTTTGTTGCTATTACAGAAAGTCAGATATGATATGTGAATTTTGTAAAGGCAAGACAGTAAAGAAAAAAGTAAAAAGGCAACACTGGCTTCATGACAAGTTATATATTGTAGAAAATGTAGAGGCAGAGGTTTGTCCTGAGTGCGGTGAACGGTATTTTCATGCCAAGGTTCTTGATAAAATAGACTGTCTTCTTAAGGCATCTCATATTGTAAAGGATAAGATAGAAATTGAGGTTGTCAGTCTTTAAAATATATAAAAAGAAATGCGACTAATATAGATAATGACCCGATCGCAAATTGATAAACTTCCAATTGAGCTTAAGAAAATGTATCAAAAATTCTTGTTATGGTTAAAAAAAGAATTTTATGAAGATATTCCTCTCACTTTGTTTCATTACACCACACAGAATGGATTTCTTGGAATTATTGATACTAAAAGCTTGCGGATGTCTGATAATAAATATCTCAATGATACGACAGAATATACTTATGCAGTTCAGTTGGTGAAAGACGAACTTAAAAAAAGGAAATACAATAAGTTAAGAAATTTTTTGGATATAAATAGATTCGATAAGTCGTTTGAAAGAATTAAAGAGGAACATCCTATTTTTGTTTGTTCATTTTCTGAAAAGGAGGATCTCTTAAGTCAGTGGAGAGGATATTCTCCTAGTGGAGGTGGTTTTAGTATTGGGTTTGATAAATCTGATATAGTTCGGAAGAAGAAAAAATATCGGGAATTTAATTTCGTTCGATGCGTTTATAAAAACAATGACCAACGGAAATTCATTAGAAAATTCTTAGATGATTCTGTTTGCACATTCCAAAAGTATGATGTTAGTAATGAGTATTTAAAATCTTGTTTTATAAATAATTTCTTTCTAATGTTACTTACTATTGTTCCAATGTTAAAACATCGCTCTTTTCGTGAGGAGCGTGAATGGAGAATCGTTTCCAATTTTAGAAAAATAAAGTCTACAAAAATTAAATTTCGTGAAGGGAAATTTGTGATAGTTCCTTATGTAGAATTTAAATTTGCAAACAAGCACGAGAAATTAAAGGTTTCAAAAATAATAGTTGGACCTAATCCACATATGGAATTATCTTTAAAATCTGTCAAATCCATTTTGGTTGCACAAAATGTAAATTGTGCACATGTGGAACCATCAATTATTCCATATAGAGGTTGGTAGTTACGTAGTTAAGTAGGTTGGGTGAAGCAGCGCGCACCCAACAAAAAACTACACCCAACAAAAAACTGACAAAAATTTAAGGAAAAATAAAGTTTATGCCCGAAAACAGAGAGGGAGATATCCTGTGGAAATAGCTCCAAAAATTAGTGTTGATGAGAAAGTTCGCTTTGGCAAACCGGTCATTACGGGAACTCGGTTATACTTGGTAAGCTTGCAGGAGGAATGACTTACGAAGCGGTTATGGCTGAGGATGAGATTACACGGGAGGATATATTAGCGGTTCTCGATTACGCAGCCAAAACCTTATGAAATGAAGAAATCATGGTAATAAGGTGATATAGCGTGGCAATAATTAGTTGTGAGAAGATTTTTAGATATGAGAAAAATGATTACCGTAGACGATATTGAAAAAGCGATAGAAAAACTTACACCTCATGATCGGTTGAAATTGGTAGAAAGAGTTGTTCACCAGTTGAGGAGTACGGTGCTTGCGCCTGAGAAGGAACTTGACTGGAGTAAACTCTATGGGGCAGGAAAAGGATTATGGAAGGGAGTGGATGCGCAGGAATTTGTTAACCTATTGAGAGAAGAGTGGGAATGACTCTTTCTGATGAGTTAAAACAAATAAAAGAAATAAAAGTTTTGTTTTTGAAGGATTACTTATGAAAATCACCTTTCTCGTGCCACCACCTATTGACGGAAACGTCCCCGAGCGGGTTGCCGGTTGCGCGTACCTGCTCTACTACGTCCCGAATATCTTTCTCCTCAGCGCCGCGGCAGTTCTGGAGAAAAGCGGCTTTGAAGTGCGATATATCGAGACCACCATCAAGAAATGGGACCGCGGGCATTTCCTGTCGTTTCTGAAGGAAGACCTGAGCGATGTTTACAGTATCTATTCGGTCAATCTCTCCCAAGAAACCGATATGCAGGCCTTGCAGGATATTCGCCGGATACGGGGAGACGTGCCGGTTATATTTTTCGGCCCTGCTCCATCTGACAGACCTGCTGAGTTTGTAGCCGATGCGCATACGTATGTCGTCAGGGGAGAACCGGAATATACGATGCGTGAATTGATACAGGCGCTTAATACAAGGTCAGGCATTCATGGTATCAAAAGTGTTTCTTTTTATAATAATGAAATTGTTCATAATGCCACCAGGGAACCGATAGAAAACCTCGATGTATTGCCCTTTCCCGCCAGACATCTTTTAGAAGAAAAGGACATCTATTATAATCCGAAATTGGGAATGAGACCTTTTACGGCTGTTTGCACTTCACGGGGCTGTTCGTATCGTTGCATTTATTGTGTCCCTTCTTCTTTGAGTTTTTCAAGGGAACTTGAGTACAAGCATTACTTTGACAAAAAACCACCCGTAAGGAAGCGGTCGCCGGAGAATATCATTGAAGAGTTTACGCTATTGAAATCTCAGGGATATAAGGCGGTAAATGTGCAGGATGACCAGTTTGTGTGGGGTGAAGAACGGACGGTTAAAATTTGTGAAGGCATTAAAGATTTAGGCATTGTATGGGGATGTTCCGCACGGTCTGATCATTTGACTGAACCCATTGTCAAGGTCATGGCAGCCGCGCATTGTAAATTTATTGATCTTGGCGTGGAGTCTTTTAACCAGGAAATACTGGATTATGTGAAAAAGGATATCGATGTTAAAAAAAATGAAGAAGCGATAAAACTGGTAAAAAAATATGGCATCTCCGCAAAGATAAATATTATGTTCGGCGCTTCGCCGTTGGAAACAACGGAAACGATCAAAAAAAATATGGAAGAGGTGAAACGGTTAAAAGTAGATCAGGTAATGTATAATATAGCCAATCCGTTTCCGGGGACTGATTTTTACAGGACAGCGAAAGACAACAATTTATTTGTCTATGGAGATTATAAGCCTGTTAACGTTGCCAAGGAAGCCAATATTGCCTATCCCCATCTTAGTAAGACTGACCTTGAAAAGGCAGTGAGGCGTGCTAATTTCGAGTTTTTTCTTTCCCCGCGTTTTATTCTGAAAAATATAAGAAGACTCGGTTCGTTTGATTCTTTGAAAGCAATGTTCCGAAAGCTTTTTTAACAATGAAATTTTCAATTCTTATACCCGCCTATAATGAAGAAAAATCAATTTCTGCCTGTCTCAATTCACTTGTTTCCGTTGAGTATTCAGATAAAGAAATTATTGTTATTGATGATGCCTCTGCGGATAATACCGTGAAAGAAGTTGAAAAATTTGCCAGTAGGGGAGTTATATTGGTAAAAAGAGAGAAAAACGGCGGGCGGGCAGCCGCCTTGAACTCAGGATTATTTGCTGCTACAGGCGATATTGTTGTTACTACCGATGCGGATACCATTGTTTCTTCAAATTGGCTGGAAAAGGTTCAGCATCACTTTGGGGATGAAAAAGTTGTTGCGGTTGGCGGCGCTTACAGGGCAAAAAACAATGAACACCCACTCGCGAATGCCACGAGTGTGCTGGATCAGATTCTGAACGGCACTTTTAACAAGACGGTTATTCCCAATAAATTATCCGGCGTAAATACGGCAATACGGAAAAAAACATTGCTGGACTTGCATGGATTTAATGAAGAATCGTGGTGGAGTGAGGATTCCGAATTAGGATGGAAATTAGACAAGATAGGCAAAGTTGTTTATGACCCTGAAAACGTTGTGTATACTGAGTATCCCGATACGTGGAGTGGTATATGGAAAAGAAAGTTTTTCTGGGGATATGCGATGGGGCTGAAATTTAGGGAAAAATTACCACTTCGTCCGAAATTATGGTTACGTCCAATGCTGTTTATGCTACTTTTTACCAGTCTTTTTGCCTTTTTTGCAACATTACCCTTTGGGATAAAAATGTTTATTATTCCCGGAGTAGTTTTTGGCTGTTTGTTAATCTTATTAACGGTTATCTATGTGCCGCTGGGCGCTGTACTTCTAATCAATAGACGTGAGAAAAATATAATAAAAACATTGTCGTGTCTTTCCATTCTTCCTATAGTTCGGGAGTTTGCTTACGTCTATGGAATGTTTTTTGGTTTTTTAAAGGGAAGGACATCGGGGATAAAACCTTCTTGGAAAGAAAAAATGAATCATAAAGATTTCGAACGTAATATTGTAAAATAATTTTTTACAACTGAAACATTTATAAACTTATTATTCCCATGATAAAAAAATCTAGAAAAAAGTTGTCGTACAAAAAATCTGGTGTTGATATTGATACGAAAGGGTGTTTTACATCCGATATCTATTCGAAAATGCAAACAACATTTGATGGGAGGGTGATTGAAAATCCGGGAGGATACGGCGGGTTGTTTGCATTGAATTCCCGGTTAAAAAAATACCGGCAGCCTGTTCTTGTTTCTTCTACCGATGGTGTTGGCACAAAGTTAAAAATTGCCTTTATGATGAAGAAACATGATACCATTGGCATTGATTTAGTCGCTATGTGTGTCAATGACATTATAGTGCTGGGTGCCGAACCTTTATTTCTCCTGGATTATCTGGCAAGCAGTAAGATTGTGCCTGCGGTTCTCCATGAAGTCATTGATGGCATTGTTGAGGGATGCCGTCAGGCCGGTTGTGCTCTCATTGGAGGAGAAACTCCAGAAATGCCAGGATTCTATCAGAAAGGGGAATATGATATTGCCGGTTTTGTTGTAGGGGTGGTAGAAAAGGACAAGATTATCGATGGGAAAAATATTAAACCGGGAGATGTTGTATTGGGTTTGGGTTCGAATGGCATACACAGCAACGGGTATTCTCTTGTTCGGAAAGTTTTTTTTGATAAGGCAGGAATGAAACCTTCCCGGAGTTTACGGCACTATGGGCTGAAAACAACTCTGGGAGAAGAACTTATTAAGCCTACCAGGATTTATGTGAAACCTATTTTAAAAATTTTGGATAAATATAAAAATGGAGGCATTATTAAGGGGATGGCGCATATTACTGGCGGGGGACTGTTGGAAAATGTGCCAAGAATCCTGCCGGAAGGGTGTTCTGTGAGAATAGACAAAACCGGGTGGAATGTTCCGGCAATATTTAAAATAATTCAAGATATTGGAAATATTGATGAGCATGAAATGTTCCGTGTTTTTAATATGGGAATAGGTCTGGTAGTAATTGTTTCTGCGTTAAATTCAAAAAAAATATTAACCGATTTAAAAAATGCCGGAGAGTCCGCAACGATTATCGGTGAGGTAACCGAAGGAGAGGGAATTGTACAGATTGTTTGACAGACAAATTGATAAATGAATCTGCCGCAAAAGGATTTTTTTGAAATAAGAGGGAAATAAAAATCCCCCGAAAATTTTTTCAAGTTCGGGGGATTTTCATTTTGTAAATAGGAATGGTCAGATATTTTTGTCTTTAGACTTAGAATAAGTATTCCACGCCTGCGCCAACGATTACCTCTTCATCACTGTCATCGCCGGCAAAGTTGATATACCTCCATTCAGGCCTGAATAAAAGGTTTTCCCTCATCTTTATATTTGTGGTGACGGTCACGTCCCATACGGAAGTATCGAACCATCTCACGCCATCAGTATCATCAAGGTATTCATACCGAACAACGCCCTGGAACCAGTCGGTAAAATCATATAAGCCATACCCGGCGACGCCCCACCAATGGCCGGTAGTTCCTAATGCCATATCGTCTGCAATATTCATTGCGGCATCTTCCGCAACACCCCAATCTGCGTTAAACATTAATTTTAGTTTGTTTGTTAATTGGTAGGAAGCGACCAAATCAACCATTTGAGTTAAACCATCGGTAGAACTGCTTCGTTGAGCATCGTCCGCAATCGATCCCTTTTCCTGATCCCATCCTTCAGCGCCATGAATCCCAGCCAGAGAAACGAAGAATTTTTCTGTTGGTGTGTAACTGGTATACCAACCGAATGATTTTGCTGAGTTGTTGTCTATGAAAGAGTCCCATCCGTTTACCCCATAAAGAGCAACATATATTTTGTCTGTCAAATCATAACCCGCTTTAATTCCGGTATGGGTAAATGGGATTGCATTGTTATAAAGTGTTCCATGTTGATAATTAGGGTTTCCAATGTTTTCTACCAACTCCAAACCAATCCAGGTATATATCTTACCCATGGTAAGTGTCACACCTTTGCCAATTGGCGCTATCCATGAAACATTTGCAGTGGCGACGGTAAAAATATCGTCTCTGTCCGGATCATTTGTTGATCTGTCGATAGCTTCTCCCAAAAAAGTAATCCTCTTTGCCTTTTCACCGAAGTAGGAATGCATTTGCCATCCTATAGGGCTTTCTTTTGTAGCTTCCTTGTCAAGAAAGAGCGTAAAGCTTTCAAAGGTAACATTGTTGTTTTCGTTTTCGCCTATGTAATTAAGTCCGCTTGCAAGCGAATCTTGCCGGGGAGATTTATCTTCCTGCTTAAAGCTGTAGAGATAATTTACATCGAGGAAACCACTTAATGATACATCTTTAAAACCCTTCAATAGCGGTGAATCCCAGACGGATTCATTTACTTCGGCCAATATTTCTTCTTTTAATTCTGCCTTTAATGCTTCTCTATCAAAGGTTTGCGCAAATGAAGCTTGTTTCATTGAAAACACCGTTGCCGCAAACACGGGAAGCATAAAGAAAAGTTTTTTCTTTATCATAATTATTTTTTTCTCCTTTTCTTAAAGGTTATTAAGAACCAACTTAAAATAAAACCTGAAATTGTCGTAAAATTTTCCTCCTTTCCCCTCCCTCAATATTGGTTAATGCGTTTCGCATAGATTAAAGTAATAAAGTCTGTATGGATATCCATCTATTCTTATTTACACATTTTTAATGTAGAGTAAGTATCGATTGTGCCTTCACTTTAGCAAACGGAATGCCCCAGAATCTATATATTATCATAATTGAATAGTTTATTATTGTTAAACTTATTGGCACAAAAAAAAGCGTAAATACATAAAAATATACTCTTTATATATGTGTACGCTTAAAGCAGGTAAATAAATAAACTAAGATGAATAAAGAAAAAACAAACTCTTAAGAAAACATAGACTATTTTTGTAATATATTCGCCATACAGAATGGCTGATTTGATCCAACTGTGTGCTTTACGTTAAGGCGCATTCTATCTTTAATTAATATGATTGTCAACAAAAATTTAAGTGAAGTTGATATTTTGGAATATCATTTTTCTTGACCTGAATGATTTTGTTAGTATAATTGCGCAGTTTGTATGTCATAACGCCAATGATTTCTGACAGGAAAGAGATTCGTTAAACTAAATTTAAATTAAAAGGAGGTAGAAAGAACTATGGCATTGGATCCGACGAAATTTGCGGATTGGCAGATAGCGGAAGAAGCAGAGACACGGATGAAGACCGTGTATCAGATAGCGGACAAGCTGGGGTTGGAGAAAGATGAGTTGCTG
>VGXV01000009.1 GCA_016873165.1 Planctomycetota bacterium
TGTTTCTTCGTGATTTAATATGATACGTGGTCTTTTTCTTTCAAATGGCATCTTCGCCTCCTTTCTTGAGGGAAGTATGCCACAAAAAGAATCACATTGCAATGTTATTATGGAATCATTATACTAGTCCAAAATATAGACGATGAATGGGAATCATATTTTCCTACCTGTGATATTCCATAATTAATTTCAGAATGTGAAATATTGAATGTTCTAATTGCAATTCATTCATTAAAAAGGCATGACCTTCATTTGCGATTCGTTCGCGTTCCTGTTCATGATTAAGATAATAATCAATGACATCTGGCATTTCTTCTATCGTTGCGCTGATATAATGTTTTCCGGGAATAAATGGCGCCGGGTTGTAAATGGGTTCCGAAAGTATTAACGATTTATTTGCCATTCCCAGAATCATCCGGTATCCTGCCAAATCACCATATACTCTATGAATATTCAGAAATATCTTCGAACGGTTTATAATCTGTGTACGATTTTCACCCCAACAGGCTTCATCAAACCAATCACCCAATGTTGCCAGATTAACATCTCTTTCCCGAAGCTGTCTAATCAGTCGCTTCCGTCTGGAAACATCAAGTGCTCCGAGAAAAAGGATATCAATATCACGAAACAGATTCATATCTTTTCCCATAGAAGGAAAATAACCAAGAGGTATCCAATGAGAAGAAATACCGTTCTCAAAAAGAAATTCACAGCGACTCTGTGTAGATACCAGAAGAATATCGGGGATACCGTTTTTTATCAAACTGCGTAATCGAAAATAATTTGTATAAATATCAGTTGCACGCGCATCACAAAGTAATATTTTCCCTATTTCCCGTAGATTGGGGTAATGTCTGGGCAATTGTGCTTTTTTTGGAAGGGGAAGCGGCTCTGTATGCCAAATAACCGTCAAAGGTCGTTTATGAGCGGGAATTTTCATCAGCATTCGACAAACAGTCGGATACCAGTTTGCATTGCCAAATATCAACAATACTCCTTCCGGATTAAGCTCCATCTTATTTTCTACCACCCTTATAACAGAACATCCCTGCTTTTCCAGTATCGTTGATATATAATCCATAAGAGAATATTCCGGAATAGTTGCTTTACGACCTTTATACTCTGGCAAGTTGCGGTTGCAAATCGTAATTGAAAGTCCCGGCATTTTTCAATAAATTATCCTTGTATAACTCTTGATTAATATCAGAAATATAACTGAATCATATTTTTCATTTTATATACGAGATCAAGGATAGAATATATTCTCTCTCCTTTATTATCGTACTTCATGGTCACTGCATCAACAAATTCACTTATGCAACGGCTTTCTACCCCACTCGAAAAAATATCCAATGGCATATGCCACCTGAGAAATCACTAGCAGCAACACTATTAGTGTCGCTTTAATATTTCTGAAGTGAGAAAATGGAAATCGCATCATACCTAAATAAAATTTTTTTTGATCAATATTAATCGGTAAATGTTTTCGGCCAGAACGCAGTCTATGATAAAAGAATGCTCCTTGCCCATAGGCCATGTGTTGTTTCAAATAACTGAACAAAGTAAAAGAATGTTTATGATAAACTACGGCTTCCTGTATATATTGCATCCCGTAACCCATATACTGCCACCTGTCAAACAAATCGCGATCTTCCGCAGCAAAAGGGATCCGATAATCAAAACCGCCTATTTCACCAAAAAGCTTTACCGGTAGAACAATGTTGTTTGTGGTAAAAAATCTTCCCGGACGATTTTGAAAATAACTGTAGAGATACGAAATGAGGCATTGGCTTGCGATGGAGAACAGGTTGTTATTCATAACATTAACCGTACGTCCACCAAGAGCAATATTACTCTCTTTGGTAATGACAATACTATCTGCCATCTTTTGCAGCCAATCAGGGGCAGGTTCACAGTCATCATCAGTAAATGCTAACATCTTACCTTTTGCCATTTTCGCGCCCAAATTTCTTGCCGAAGCAGGCCCTAATCGATTATTCAACACTAATTGTACATCTAAACGATCGGCAAAATTCCCTACGATTTCTCCCGGAGGGAAATCACTGCCATCATCTACCACAATGATTTCAAAACTGCGAAAGCTTTGACCTGCCAAAGCTTCCAGACAATTCTGCAACCGCCTCGACGGTCTTTTAAGCGTAGGAATAATAACGGAAAAAAAGGGCTCATTGTCAAATCCCATACTTTCAAACTCTCTATTCTTTCCCATTTCCACAATTTGGTAATAATCGCAACGAACTTCGCACTGGTCGTATATTCAGGTACATGGTTTCTCGCATACTGGCGGTTGCACCATCAGATGTGCTGTCTACAACAATTATGAAACTTTGCTCTTGCAGACTGTATGAACTCGCCTCAATGCGATCAACAGAATAGTACACGGGAATAATAATTGACACGTAAGGCATGGGAATCACCTTCAGACATCGCGCGGGATGAAAAGTTCATTGTCAGTTACCACTACCCTGAGATCTCTGGAAGTATTCATATACCCGATGGCTTCCTTAAAAGCTCCATAAACGGAAAAAAGAAAAAAAATTGGTAAATAGCACAAAAATGCCCGAAATAATTCGGGACAGGGTCGCAGACTTTTACCCATCCTCCAACATTGAACCAACGGGAATATCGTCATCCCGCCGATAAACAACGTGCGTTTTATCAATGACCAATGATTCAGCTTAACCCTCCGAATAGCTGAAAATTGGCTATGTACGCCAATATCACGCAATCCCGGCAGCAGGCGTACCCAGTTCTCATGAGCAATGACAGCCTCAGCGGTTTTATACATTTTCCATCCCTGAGCCTGGAAGCGCTGGTGGAAAACATATTCCATATCAAGGTAGGTGGTAAGTGTGTCACCCAATTCCAGCAACACTGCCCGGCGATATGCAATATTGTTGCTAGGGCCTGAGCCAACATAGCCGGAAAATGCCGGATTCATCCACCTACCATACGAGAACAACATGAACGCCCTACTGATCACTGTTTGCGGATTCAGATTTTTATAAGTATAGACAACACTGGCAATGTCTGGTGACTGCTGAAATGCGCGCAGAACACCCTTCACCCAGTTCGCATCGGGAATCGCATGATCCTCGATAAAAGCGACTACCTCTGTAGTGGCGCTTTGAATGCCCTTGACTTTTGCAGTTGCGTAAGATGGGCAATCTGGATAACGGATGCAGCGGACATACGGATGATCACAACCTACCAAAGGCATTGTTTGCGGTGCAATATCAATGATGAGAATGTCAAACTGCATGTCAGACGATTGAGCCAATAAGGCTTGTAAACATCGTTCACTGCGTTGCCGTAATCCACCGACAATCAAAATTGCGGTTAATCTTGAAACCGATGAGTGGAGTTGCATACACTATCCCTGAGACCCAGTCAAGTTGTATTATTTTCATTAATTAGTTACACTGATTTAATCTTCGAAGTAACGCCGCCATACTTATTCCTGGTATCCTTAAATTTAACATTCAAACCATACACGCTTCCATAGACAAGGAAATAAGGAACATGCACCAGGAAAAAATAGGGAACAAATGCCATCAAATGTCGCATTCCTGCATTGAGCAACTCAAAGATGAAGAGATTCCTTAAGAGAAGATAGGCGCGTTTCATAATGTATTTATTCATGGTTGACGCCGCTTTATGACACACCTTCGCATCTTTTACCACCACCACACGGAAGTTGTTTCTCCACGCCCTGACGTTAAAATCCGTTTCTTCAAAATAAATATCGTATATCCTTCGAAAAAGTCCTATCTCTTTAAAAACAACTACCTTTATCAGATTTGCACAGCCTATCTGCGAATCCACCTCTGAAACCGTATCACTCTCTTTTACAAATATGTCACGACCATACTTCAGTTTCTTCAGTCGCCCTATCCAATAATTTATTCGGTAACCGCAGCATTGTATCGAAACAGGATTATGATACGAATAAACAACCGGGGCAATCACGCCGATTCTCTCATCCGTCCGCCCTGCCTCCACCAGCTTACGCAACGAATTCTTATCTGCTACAACATCATTTATCAACACCTTTGGACACGGTTCAGGATGGTTATTCCCGTTTGAAGTCTTATCCATCAGATCTCTATGCATTGTCTGTCAGATTCCGCTATCGTACAATTTGCCGCACATATATCTTCTGCCGCCAACATTCCCGTCATCATGGAGTGATCTTGGTTATTGTATGTATGGGTTCCATTGCGACCTATAAGATATAAATTTTCTATGGTCTTCAAATATTCTTTAATTTTATACAGACTTTCCCGGTATCCCAGCTTATAAAGCGGATATGCCTTCGGCACATGAAGTACTGTGCCATCCTCGACATCATCACTACTCTGCGCAAATCCCATCGAACACAATTCCCGAATCCCCAATTCCAGTAATTTCTGATCCGGCATATTCCATAATTCGTCCCCTTCCTGGCAAAAATATTCCAACCCCAGACAGGTTTTCCCGTTATCCGGCACCATTTCAGGACTCCAATTCTTATAATTTTGTATCCTTCCTACCTTAAGATCTGGTTCGTGAATATACAGCCAGTTGTCAGGAAATACGTCTCTCTTATTTACCATAAGCACTACCGTAATATAATCCCGATACCGTAATGTATTCGCTGCTTCAAGAATCTCGGAAGGCGCCTCAGGTTTCATTTTCCGTATAAGTTCCTGCAACGGCATGCTGCTGACAAAATGGGTGCCTTCAAAATATTGATATTTTCCGTTTTGTAGTACTTCTATTGCCCTTATCCTGTTATTCTTCCAAAAAATCCCCTCAACATTTGCACCTGTATAGAGAGTAGCTCCTTGTCTTTCTGAAATCTCTGCCAGTCTTTGCCACATCATCCCCGGACCTAACTTCGGATAATAAAAACCATCTATCAGCGTCTTTATTGTTTTTCCGTTTTCGGAATGATTCTGTTTCTTTATTACGGAATGTTTCACTGCGCTTATGAATGACAATCCGCTGATCCGTTGCGCTGCCCACTCGGCATCTAACTCTTTACAGGATACTCCAAGAATTTTTTCCGTATATGACTTAAAAAATATCCGATAAAGACACCTGCCAAAGCGATTTGCAACCCATCTTTCAAAGGTATCTTCCGGCAGCAGTGGAAACACATGCGCCTTGAGGTAACTGGAAATGATCAGAAGGCTCTTTAACAATCCTAAATTGCGTAGGGTGTTAAAGGGTTGGAGGGGATAGGAGAAAAATTTTTTATGAAAAAATATCCTGGAAAGCCTTTTGCGATACAGAAAATCTTTGCCGAGAATTTCTTTCCAGAAACTGTTTATTTCTTCCCACAAAGTGAAAAAACGATGTCCGCCAATGTCAAAATAATATTTTTTGTATCGAATAGTCCTTGAAAGACCTCCAACGGAGTTTTCCTTTTCAAGTAATATTGTTTCAACATTTCTTTTCGACAACTCATACGCTGCTGTTAGCCCGGCGGGACCAGCGCCAATAACAACGACTTTTTTTTTCATGATAATTGTCAGAATTATTGCATCACTTTAGCTTTTTGAAAAACTGTGACAACATAAGGTAAATCTTGCTTACGGGTTTAACCCTGACAGGGTTTCAGAACCCTGTCAGGGTTGCAGAATAGCTGAGAAATCATGTTTTTTCAAAAAGCTAAAGTGATACGAATTATTTGAATTTATAGTTTCGAGTGTGCCTGCCACGTTTCACAATTCGCCTAAAACACCTTATATAATAAATAAAACAACATAACACAAATGAAGCGCCGCTATAACAATAGTACAAAACATGAAAGGGAAAAACCTTTATGGTAAAATCTATACCCTTTTTCCTGAAAAAAAAGACATAAAACGTCTTGTTTAAGATCAAAAATGAAAACAAAATAATACCAATGAACATAACAAAATTAAAAGAAAATAAATCATCACCTCGCAATAATAAAAGAGGCATTAAAAAAATCATTATCCCTGCTAGGATCGTACTTATTTTATGGTGCAATTTAAGATTGAGATCCATTGGCATATATTTTGATTCCAAAATAAGATATGACCAGGGAATCGCGCGCAGAAGAATATCTGTTCGTATCATTTGAATAAATTTCCACTGCTTAAGATGTTTTACTAATAAACGGTTATCTAATAATATTTTATGTCCCTTTGCGCATAATCTATAGCCTAATTCTATATCCTCTATAGAATGTTTCTTGTAACGATTTTGGTCAAATCCGCCTATTCCCATAAGAACACACTTTTTTATAGCTCCACAACCTGCCCAAAAGGAAAAAGCCTCCTCACGTGCCTGTTGATGATGAAAATGATGCATTAAATTTCTGTATTGGGAGAGAAAATTTTCTTCGGAGGGTGTATCATCATACGAGCCAAAAACTGCAGTTATTTTCGGATAACGCCGGAAATCTTCGTTAACCGCCGCAAGGGTATCTTTACGCACCTCGACATCAGAGTCGATAAATAAAAGAATCTCACCCATTGCATGTTTTGCCCCATAATTTCTTGCAACGGCAGGGCCTGCTCTCTCCGGCAATTGGTGCACTATAACTCCTTTTTGCCGTGCAATATCAATAGTTTTATCCGTAGAATTATCATCCACCACAATAATTTCACAGGGAGAATAACTCGATGCACATACAGCATCCAGACATCTTCCAATATGTTTTTCCCCATTATATACGGGAATTATTATCGAAATAGAGAGGTTATCATTTTTTTGATTCATCGTTATACGTTCAAAGGTTTATAAAAATATTATTCAGTATGGGTGAACCTATATAAATCTTTTAAAAATAAAGAAAGAGAAAATAGTATGGTAAGAAAACAGTGTTGCGGTACGTTCTGGAATGAAATTGATGGGTTATATTTTTTAAAAAATATTTTACGTTCTAAAAATCTTCCACTGCTTAAAATCAAAAAAACTTCTTCTTAAAAAATATTTTTGCCGCACATTAAAATACTGCACACTGTTTTTGCATCTCTGATCTCCCCTTTTTTTATCAACTCAAATGCATCTTTCAGTTTTAACTGAATAATTCCTTTAATTGATTCGTCCGCTTGATGATTTGTTTTGGTTTTAATCAGGTCTGTTGCTTTATAAAGATGCATCGTTTCGCTCAAAATGCCCGGTGAAGGATAAATAATGGACAGTGGTTCAAGAATGCCCGCTTTATACCCAATCTCCTCTTCAAGTTCCCGGCTTGCGCATTCAAAGAAAGTTTCACCTTTATCAAGGGTACCGGCAGGAATTTCGTAAATTGTTTCATTTACCGCATACCGGTATTGTTTAATCAATATAATCTCATCTTTTGTAATAAAAGGAATTATGGCAGCAGAACCGGGATGGTCGATTACCTCCCTCATTACTTTTCTGCCACCATCAAGAGTAACCTCATCTTTTCTTACATTTATTTTTATTCCGGAGTAAATTATCACTATTATTACCCACCGATACTTTGCATTAATTTTACCAGAGGCAGAAACATCGCAATAACGATAAAACCAACCGATCCCCCTAAAAATACAATCATAACCGGCTCTATCAGGCTTACCAACCCTTCAACAGCCCTGTCCACTTCATCGTCATAGTTATCCGCTACTTTTGTAAGCATCTTTTCCAGTTCGCCTGTTTCCTCACCTACTTCGACCATATTCACTACTATTTCACTGCAAATCTTTGATTCACGCAGCGGTTTTGCAATAGTTTCGCCGCTTCGAATACTATCATGGATATTTTGTATCGCATGAGCAACGGCAGCATTTCCTGTCGTATCTTTTGAATTAATGAGCGCATCCAAAATAGGCACGCCGCTTGATGTCAACGTCGCCAGCGTACGGGTAAACCGTGAAACGGTAGATTTGTTAATTATCGCGCCAAAAATGGGGATCTTAAATTTGGCACGGTCAATGAGGAGTCTGACCTTCTTAATAATCCGCACGAGTTTGTAAAACACAAAAATTCCTATCAGAACTGCAGGTAAATACATCCAATTTGTTTTAAGCAAGGTGCTGAAATTAATCAACATTCTCGTTGGCGCAGGCAGATCTAATCCCAGTTCATCAAATATTTTTGCAAAACTTGGCACAACAAAGATCATAAGGCCTATAAGAATTAGGGTAGCAACAACGACCACTACTGAAGGATAGATCATCGCGGTTATTATTTTTCTGACAAGCCGCTCCATCTTTTCTCTGAAATCGGCCAGTCTCCGTAAAATGATGTCCAAAGAACCACTCACTTCTCCGGCTTTGACAATATTCACGTAGAGTTTATCAAATACTCTCGGATGTTTTGCAAGCGCTCCTGCGAAAGTGCTTCCGCCTTCGATGCTTTCAATAACTTTCTGCGCGGTTCTTTTCAGTGTTCCTTTTTTAAGCTGTGCGGTAAGTATTTGCAAACTTCTGATTATAGGCAATCCCGCATCCTGTAATGTTGACAATTGTCGTGTAAACAGCGTCAAATGTTTGGATTTTATTCCGCCAACAGATATATTTATTTCACCAAATTTTTTCTTACGGGTTGCTGTTCCTTGTTGTTCCGATGATTTCCCGCGCACATTTATTTCTTTTACACGGGTAGGGAAATAACCCAATCCCCGAATTTTGGAGATCGCTTCTTCGGATGATAGCGCTTCAATTTTATCCTTTACCTGTTTTCCTGTATTGTTTACCGCATAATATTGGTATAGAGACATGGCAATTTTTCTCTCATTAAATAATGTTATATGGAAATTGTTTCCCGCACGACTTCTTCAATGGTTGTCCGTCCTTCAAAAATTGCTTTCAAGCCGCTTTCACGTAATGTATTCATACCATTTTTTCTCGCAACGCTCCTTATCACATTTGTGCTTGCCTGTTCTGTAATCAAATGCCGTATTTCTTCGTTAATATGCATTATTTCATAAATACCCATGCGTCCCCTGTATCCTATTTTTCTGCATTCACTGCACCCGCTTCCACGGAAAAATTTTTTGCCAGCTATCGTCTCTTTTGTAATATTTAATTCATTTAAAGATTCATCGGAAGGTTCGTATTCTTCTTTACAAGATTCGCATATTTTTCTCACCAACCGCTGACTAATTATACATTCCAGCGTCGAAGCAATCAAATAAGGTTTTATGCCGATATCGATTAAGCGTGTTATCGTCAGCGGAGCATCATTTGTGTGTAATGTACTAAAAACCAGATGGCCTGTCAACGAAGCCTGGATGGCAATCTTGGCCGTCTCCTCATCTCTGATTTCACCAACAAGTATAATATCAGGATCCTGACGTAAAATAGACCGCAGGCAACTCGCAAAGTCAACTCCTATCGACGGGTTTATTTGCACCTGAATAAGTCCATCAATGTCATATTCGACAGGGTCCTCTGTGGTTATTATTTTTGTGCTTATTTCGTTTAAATAGTTTAATGAAGCGTACAATGTAGTCGTCTTTCCGGAACCGGTCGGTCCTGTTACGAGGATTATACCGTTCGGAGTATTCAACAACTGATATATATATTTTAATTCTTCGGCGCGAAAACCCAGTGTATCCAAATTAAGCGATACTGTTGATTTATCAAGTAATCGCATCACAATGCTCTCCCCATATTTTGTCGGGAGTGTGGAAACACGCAAATCTATTGATGTGCCTCCAACGTTCAGCTTTATTCTTCCATCCTGCGGCAACCTCCTTTCTGAAATGTCCATTCCTGACATAACCTTAATTCTTGAATTAATGGGAAGTCCTAGTTCTCTGGGAGGAGACACTCTGTCGTACAATACGCCGTCTATCCGATACCGGACTCTAAAGCCATCATCAAAAGCCTCATAATGGATATCGCTTGCTTTGTCCAGAACCGCATGTAAAAACATAAGGCCTACCCATTTCTTTACGGGGGCGGTGGCCGCCATTTTCTTTAGTTCTTCAATATCTATATAATTCCCTGAAACAGATTGCGCATATGACCTGTCCTCTTTAAATTCCAGCAGCAACTGCTCCACGGATTCATGCTTCCTTGGATAATATTTTTCCAGAGCGCGGTCGACTGCATTTTTATGACAAAGAACAGATTTTACATTTAATTTAAGCACCAATCGCAAGTCGTCAATCTTTTCAATTGCAAGGGCATCCGCCTGTGCTACGGTAATAATCCGCTTATCTTCTTCATACCGTATCGGAACAATCCTGTATAATTGTGCAATGGCAGGCGGAATGCTGTCAATAACCTCTTTTGGTATTTCCATTTCTTCCAGGTTTACAATTTCCACTCCGAGATATTCGCTTAATACCTGCATTATCTGGGCATCCGTCACATAATTCATACTAACGAGAATATCTCCCAGCAATCCTCCCTTCTGCTTTTGTATGGCAAGCGCCTCCTGAATTTGATCTTCAGTAACAAACCCTTTTTCTTTCAATAATTGGCCAAAAAGCCTTCTTCGGGCATCACTCTTTATGTCAGGCTTTGATTTACTTTGTGTCTGCGCCGTTTTCATTCTTCCACCCCGGTAACCCTGAATATTTCTTCCAGTGTTGTTTTCCCTTCTTTTGCTTTCCTGATGCCATCTTCTTTCAGCGTTGTCATTCCCGATGCTTTTGCAGCCTTTCTCATTTCATCGGTAGAAGCTACATTGTATGTCATATCACGTAAGGTTTCATCCATATCCATGAGTTCGTATATGCCAATCCTGCCCTTATAACCTATATTATTACACTTCTTGCACCCTTTTCCCTTATAGAAAGAATAATCCGTAAACATGCCCGCATCCAGACCCATTTGCACGATTTGTTCCGGAGTATAATAAACCCGTTCCTTACAATCTTTGCATATGGCCCTTACCAGCCTTTGCGCCATGATTCCCTGCAAAGAGGTCGAAACAAGAAACGGTTTAATATTCATATCAAGCAACCTGGTAATAGCAGACGGCGCATCATTCGTATGAAGGGTGCTTAAAACAAAGTGTCCCGTCAATGCGGAAGTAATCGCAATATCCGCAGTTTCGGTATCACGGATTTCACCGACAAGAATAACATTTGGATCCTGGCGAAGCATTGTCCTTAAAATATTCGGGAAACTAAAACCAATTTTCTCGTTCACCTCGCTTTGATTCACACCCTTTATTGTATATTCTACCGGGTCTTCTGCTGTGACAATTTTTACGCCTGTTTGGTTAAGTTCATTAATGATTGCATAGAGGGTGGTTGTCTTCCCGCTGCCTGTCGGCCCCGTAATAAGAAATATACCGTTCGGTCTTTTAATAATCGACTGGAAACGCTGAAAATCGCTTTCGCAAAACCCAAGATTTTTTATATCCATTAACGCCTGAGATTTTTCGAGTAACCGCATAACCACGCTTTCGCCATAAATAGAAGGCAGGCAGGCTACACGAATATCCATGTCTCTTCCTGAAAAATGAAGGCTTATTCTTCCGTCCTGAGGACGTCTCTTTTCAGAAATATCAATATTTGCAAGTATTTTTATACGGGAAATTATAGGATCCTGGAGATTTTTTGGCAAAACATCCGATTCCTGACATACTCCATCTATCCGGTACCGGATTCTCAATTTGCTTAAAAGCGGTTCCACGTGAATATCACTCGCACGGGCAATAATGGCTTTGTTAATAATAAGCGAAACTAATTGTATAATTGGACTGTCGTCTTCCATGGATTTCGCTTCTGTCTGATATGCACCTTCAGATTCACCCTCCGTTTGAATGACAGGGATATCCGCCGTTCTTATTTCTTTCATCAATGAACCTACCATTTCGGTTGACTCATTGCGGGTATTCCTGCGAAGGGCATATTTAATCTGTTCTGAGGTGGCAAGCGTACATTTAATATCCGAACCTAACATAAATCGCAAATTATCCATAAACCCAAGGTCCGGGGGACGACTCATCGCGACAATTATTACACCGTTGTTTTTTGATACGGGTAAAATGCCATTCTTTTTAATAATCTGCATAGGAAGTAAATTGATGACTTCTTCCGGTATTTCCAGATTTGTAATGTCCAGAATTGGCAAATCATAGTGTTCGGATAAACATTTAATTATCTCCTGATAGGTAGAATATCCAAGCTGCACCAACGCATCTTCCAATCCAATCGATTTTTTCCCCTGGAGTTCTTTTGCCTTATCTAACTGCTCTCTGTTTATTATTTTATTGAGCAAGGCATGTTCTATCAGATGTGCAGAATTCTTCATATCAAATATAACTTGAATTTATTTATGGATATATATATGCTATAGTCTTACTATATAAAAACTTACATCAGAATGCAATATTTATGCCAGCCAAATGGATTACTTAAAACACACCGTCGAAAATATAGAAGCTATTCAACCAGACCCAAAGGGGCGCATTAAAGCCAAATTTGATACCCTTGCCATACCAAGAGGAAGTTTGGGGCGGTTGGAGGATCTGGCAACAATCTACTACTCCATAAGGGGAAATCTCTCGTGCGGAATAAAACACAAAAAGATATTTACGCTTGCGGGGGATCATGGTGTTGTCGCCGAAGGAGTTAGCTCTTTTCCTCAACAAGTCACCTGCCAAATGGTACAAAACTTTATTCATGAAGGTGCAGCCATTAACGTCCTGGCAAGGCACATTGGCGCAAAGGTAATTGTAGTGGATTGCGGAGTTGCCGCCGAAATCACTCCTTCAAAAGGCCTCAAAATAAAGAAATTGAATCACGGCACAAATAATATGGCATCAGGCCCGGCAATGTCCGGAGAAGATGCGGTTAAATCAATTGAAACCGGCATAGAACTTATCGAAGATGAACTCCGGGACGGACTGGATATTGTCGGTCTTGGAGATATGGGAATAGCCAATACCACTCCCAGCAGCGCCATCTTTTCAATTTTAGGAAATGTTCCTGTCTCTGTGGCAACCGGACGCGGAACCGGATTAAACGATGATGAATTACAAAAAAAAATATCCGTAATAGAGAAGGCCATTGCTATCAACCGGCCTGATCCTAACGACCCGATTGATGTCTTGGCAAAAGTGGGTGGATATGAAATAGGAGGCATTGCAGGTTTGTGTCTTGGAGCGGCACGTCATCGCATCCCCATCGTCCTTGATGGGTTTATCTCCACCGCAGGCGCAATAATTGCCTGTGCGTTAGAGCCAAAGGTGGTCAATTATCTTATTGCTTCCCACGTGTCTGCAGAACGGGGACACAAACACATGTTAACGTTTTTGGGAAAAGAACCGTTATTCAACTTAAATATGCGGCTGGGAGAAGGAACCGGCGCCACATTGGGGATACATCTGGTAGAAGCCGGTGTAAAATTATTAAATGAAATGGCAACATTTCAGGATGCCAAAGTCTCAGACCCTTATGCCTGATCCAATAACTATAATTAAAACCATATTTGTTTTGCTATATATTCCGTACCATAAAACCACCGGAACCAAGCCAAAAAGTTTTATTTTCAAATACTTCAGAACTTTTTTGTCTGGGATCCTGCAGCGAAAAACAATCCGGGCGCAATTGCCACGTATCATTCAGAATATCGCTTTAAGGAGATGTAATTATGCTAAATAAAATTAACCCTGCAAAAACAAAAAGCTGGAACAGCCTCACCGATCATTTTAAAGCCATTCAGAAGGTTCATATGAAAACACTTTTTGCGGAAGATCCTGATAGATTTAAAAAGTTTTCCCTTCGATTTGCCGACATACTTGTCGACTATTCAAAAAATATTATCACCAACGAAACCGTAAAGCGCCTTATTGATCTTGCAAAAGAAGCCAATCTTGAAGATGCCATCAAAAAAATGTTCACCGGCGATACAATTAATGAAACGGAGAATCGTTCCGTTCTGCACATTGCCTTACGAAACAGAGCAAATACGCCAATCTACTCAGACGGTGAAGACGTAATGCCTCAGGTAAATGCCGTTTTAAAAAAAATAGAAGAATTTTCCCGCAATGTCACATCTGGAAAGTGGAAAGGATTTACCGGCAAAAAAATTACCGACATGGTAAATATCGGCATTGGCGGCTCCGATTTGGGACCGGTTATGGCAACAGAATGTTTGCGTCCCTATGCCAAGAATGGTTTATCGGTTCATTTCGTTTCAAATATTGACGGCACCCACCTTGCAGAAACATTAAAGAAATTACATCCGGAAACCACGTTGTTCATGATTGCCTCAAAAACGTTTACCACACAGGAAACAATGACCAATGCCTTCTCCGCGAGGGAATGGTTTTTACAACGCGCAAAAGAGCACGCACATGTCGCGAAACATTTTGTCGCCATCTCGACAAATACGGAAAAAGTGGAGGAATTTGGCATTCACAGGGACAACATGTTTGTCTTCTGGGACTGGGTTGGCGGCAGGTACTCACTCTGGTCGGCAATCGGCTTGTCGATAGCCTGTTTTATCGGCTATGAAAATTTTGCCGAACTGCTACAGGGCGCTTTTGAAATGGACAACCACTTTAAAACCACACCGTTTGAAAAAAACATTCCGGTAATCCTCGCGCTTATCGGGATATGGTACAATAACTTTTTTGGCGCGCAAACAGAGGCTATTCTGCCCTACGATCAGTACATGCACCGATTCCCCGCGTATTTCCAGCAGGGAAATATGGAAAGCAACGGGAAATATATCGACAGAACCGGAAACAAAGTGAATTATCAAACAGGTCCCATTATCTGGGGAGAGCCGGGAACAAACGGACAGCACGCCTTTTATCAGTTAATCCATCAGGGAACAAAGTTAATCCCCGCGGATTTTCTCGTCCCTGCAATCAGCCACAATCCCCTTGGAGAACACCACAACATTCTTTTATCAAACTTTTTTGCGCAAACAGAGGCCCTTTTGAAAGGAAAAACAAAAGAAGAAGTTGTCGAAGAACTAAAAAAAGAGGGAAAAAGTGACAGTGAAATACAGAAATTAACCCCTCATAAGGTATTTGAGGGAAACAGACCCACCAATTCCATTCTCTTCCAAAAATTAACCCCAAGGATACTTGGCAGTTTAATTGCCATGTATGAACACAAAATATTTGTCCAGGGAGTTATCTGGAACATCTTCAGTTTTGATCAATGGGGGGTTGAACTGGGGAAACAACTCGCAAAAAAAATATTGCCGGAATTAACCGGTAACAAACCGGTAACCACTCATGATCCGTCAACAAACGGCTTGATTAATGCCTACAAGGAAATGAGACGCTAACTGTCAGGATTCATAAAAAAGTGATTCATATATAGTCAAACAAAGTCTGATTAATTTCCCTTCGAAAATGGATTATTGCTACGTAGGGGGCTGAAAATCGTTCGACTGAGTTCACGACGAAGTCTTCAGTCCCTGCATTTCGATGTGGATTATTGGAATAATTATTGATTTTCATCCTCTTTTATGCGCCTATGGTTCGTGAGGGTTTCACCATCAGTTCCATATTCAGGTGGGTAGCGGCAATAATTTTAATGTCCAGCGGAATAGCGCTTTTTCAATTCATGGAATAATAGTTAATGTGTTATAATTATGTTCATAGGTTGGAAAGTTGAAAATCCGGAGCCATGTATCAATGGGAAATTGTAAGGATAAAAAACATCCCTGTGATGACTGCTTTAGTTGTCAGTTTTGCAGTGATGAACGCTGTGCTATGTGTTTGTGCAGCAAAAAAAAACCAAGACAACTCAGTGTGGAAGAACAGATTGCCCTCTATAATGAATTAAACAAAAAACCTTAGATGTCTTACCATTCTATCACCCGCAAAAGACCAGAACTCTTATCACCCGCCTCAAATCCGGAATGTTTTTTTGCAGCAATACATCATGGGGCTGATGCCATTTATTTCGGGCTAAAACAGTTCAGCGCCCGCACCGGGGCACAGAATTTCACATTAGAGGAAGCAAGCGCAGCAGTTGCTTATGCCCACAAAAATGGCAAAAAAGTATACATTGCCCTCAATACCCTGATAAAAACGAATGAACTTGCAAGCATGGTTGATTTGTTGCTTGCGCTGGAAGAAATCCAGCCTGACGCTCTTATTATCCAGGATTTGGGACTTTATTATTTAATACGGTCCCAATTCCCGCATTTTGCTCTCCATGCCAGCACACAGATGGTTATTCATAACCTTGCCGGAGCACAACAAGCCGGGAAGATGGGATTCAAACGTATTGTTCTCGCGCGGGAATTATCAATAGATGAAATCAGAAATATTGTCCGTCATTCATCTATTGAGATAGAGGTGTTTGTCCATGGTGCGCTCTGCTATTCCTACTCAGGCATGTGTCTTTTCAGCAGTATGCAAGGCGGAAGAAGCGGCAACCGGGGAAGGTGTGCGCAGCCGTGCAGGGTACAGTACGAATCAACTTCCGGAAAAAACGGATATTTTTTCTCCATGAAAGACCTGCATACACTTTCACTGGTAAACGATTTAATGGCTGCCGGCGTACATTCTTTTAAAATTGAGGGAAGGATGAAATCGCCGGAATATGTGGCAATAGCTACAAACGCCTATCGTAAGGCAATTGACGGAAATATGGAAGATATTGAGGGGATAGATCAACAATTAAAAACAGTTTTTGGCAGGCAATCAACTCATTCATACTTAATTACTCACACCCCAAAAAGCACAACTGTTTCTCCTGTTAAAGAATGTGTCAAACCTACCGACATGGTAAATCCTGTGTATCCGGCAAATATCGGACTTTATGCCGGAAAGGTAATCGATTCCCAAAAAGGCCGCTTGACAATAAAAGCATCTGTTGGCATTGGCATAAGGGACTTGCTGCAAATATTTGACAAAGAGGGAAGAAATCCTGAATTATTACACATCAGGGAGATTCATATTAACGGGAAAAATGCATTCCATATCCCGGCAGGCGCTATCGCAACCATTAATTCGTTCAAAGAATATCCGCATGGCACAGATATTTATTTGGTATCTTCCCAAACGTTAAAGGAAGCCTTTGCCTCAAAAATCCCTAAAAAGCTTACCTACCAAAAAATACCTGTTTGCTTGAAAATAAAAATTAATCAGCATGGTATGAAAATAAACGGAGAAGTTTTTCACACTTCTTTTCCTTCTGTATATGATATAAAACTGGAAATGGGAAAAGAGAGAATAATAAAAAAAGAGACGGTTGAAGAATGTTTCTCCAGATTAGGGAATACGCCATTTGAGTTAAGGAATATTTCTATCGATATTTCACAGAATTATTTTATTCCGTTAAGTGTCTTGAATACTATCCGGCGTGATTATTTCCAGAAACTATTTGAATTTTGGGAAAAGGAGAAAAAGGAACGAAAGAGGAAAATTATTATATGGATACAGCAAGAGCATGAAAAAATTACTCCTGTATCCGGGAATTTACCATTAACAAATACCCATGACAAAAATGTTATTCTCTCCTTAAAAACAGATAATTTACACTATCTAAATTCTGTACCATTAGAAGAAATCTACAGAGTATATATCGCACTACCATTATCAGAAACGGATAAACAATTATTTGATGTTGTTATTAAATATCGGGACAAAATTGTTTTCTCACTCCCTTTCATTATGAGGGACAATGATATTGAAGGAGTTGCATACTCTTCTATTAACCAAAATGTCAGTAATTTAATAAATCTTGGGTTTCGGAAATTTCAGATAGCGAATCTTGGCGCGTTGTCTTTTTTTGAAGGTAAAGACGTACAACTGTTTGCAGATTATCCCCTGTACTGTGTGAACCCCCTGTCGATATTGGCGCTCAGGATGTTGGGGATTTCAAAATATACGCACTCGCCGGAAGATGATTTTGAGAATATAAAGGCATTTATTAATGCAGACACAGATACTATTATTTATCAGGATACACCTCTTTTTATTTCCGAATCATGCATCTGGGCAAATATGAAAAATAAATGCCCGGGAACAAATAAATGCAATTTCAAACAGATTACGGTAGAAAACGAATTCAAAGATCGCTTTATCGCTTTCAATAAGGGCTGCAAAACCGTCGTCGTAAACGAAAAACCGTTCTCCCTTATTCATCTTTGTTCCGGACTTCAGCACAACGGACAACAGAATTTCAGGATTGATTTATGCTATAAAGATTATTCTTCCGCAACGATTCGTGATTTATTCACAAAAATAAAAAATAAAATACCTGTTCATAATTCAACAACGGGGAATTTTAAGAGGCAACTACTATGACAGGAAAACCGAAACTACTATTTCGGCAAATTACGCAGACTAATAATAAAAACGGCAGTTGTAGTTTTATTCCTTCAGAAAATGGTGTTATTCAATCGATTTTGCGCAGCGGAAACCAATGATATCGCTTTTAAATGATGGTTCATCGTAGTCTCTGTTTGCACAGCGAATATGTACAATGCCGGATCCATTCCAGGAACCACCACGAATAACTTTGCATTCAGTGAGTATTTTGCTAAGCGAAGATTTCAATTCATAAATAGAAACCCCCACCTCCTCAGGTCTACCGGAATAAGGTTTTTCTTCGGGAACATCTGGTCCCTGAGGATTTTTATCCGGTGCAATAAGATAATATTGACTATCGTACCAAGCTGCAGTCCATTCCCAGACATTTCCTGCCATATCAAAACATCCGTAAACGCTTTGCCCTTGCGGATATTGCATTACCGGTGTTGATTTTTCAATTTTTGCTTCGGCACAATTTAGTCGTGTTTTGTCAAATTCATTTCCCCATGGATATATTCTCCCATCTGTACCCCGGGCAGCCTTTTCCCACTCTGCTTCGGTGGGAAGCCTCTTCCCCGACCAATGAGCGAACGCTTCCGCCTCATACCATGAAACATTCACCACAGGACAATCTTTATCACCGCTTAAAATATTGTCTATATCGTCACTTTCAAGCAGATTGGTATCAAGTACATACTGCCACCCTGCTTCAGACCAATAACGTTTATCTTTATATCCATTCGACTCAATAAACTGAGAAAATGCTGCATTTGTAACGGGGTATTTATCAATATAATAAGCATTCAAAAAAACCTCTCTTTGGGGCATTTCATTATTTAATCTATATGTTTCAATACTTTTATCCAACTCCAATAATTTTTCTATGTCTGCTTTTGTGCTGCCCATCAAAAATTTCCCTTCGGGAATAAAAATCATATCTTCGAAAGATACATTCTTTGTTTCGTGTATTTTTATCATAATTTTACCGGCGCCCTTTATGCAGAACAAATAAAGTTATCATAATTCCTAAAACTCCCTATAATTGTGTATTCACTTACTCATCACTCTAAAAGAGGAAAAGATAAACAATAATGCCAAAGACTGATATTATACAAAGGAAAATAAGGGACACACGAAATTCATCATCTTTGCGACGACATCTTTTTGAATTGATCACCAACCCTATAACACTGATGCAAAACCATACGATCATCATATAAAAAAGATACAAGGATACTGTTTGATTCCAGTTACTAATCAATTTCATATCGAATTTTCTATCGAAGAACGATTCTACTTCAGGTATTGCAGCCCCAAAAATCAACAATGCGGTAACCATTAACAACCAACTGATTACAACAAACCATTTGAGAGATTTAATTAAAAAATCAGGTTTTCCGCGTCTATTTTGATAATAAGCTTTTTCGTGTTCTTCCATGTATTTTTTGAGAAAATAAATTTTTTAAGCCATTACATTTCATAGAAATAATTCAAAAATACCTGTAAGCAAGGAGTTTAGCAAATACTATCGCCGAGAGCAAGCATCATGTTACTGCAATCGAATGCAACAAGTTTTAGGCAATTAAATAAAAAATACAACAAAAATGTTTTTCATTCTCTTGTTTGGGGGATTACTACTTGACGGCAGGAAAATAGGGAGCATTCCCAATTTTTTGTAAATCAAAATAAAGCCGACCATAAAGGATCGGCGCTACCATGCAATATGTGTCGTAGCGCGGGTGGTTTATCCCCCGCATAATACCTCCACATTTTACAAAAAATTGGGAATGCTCCCGGAAAATAGAGGGGGGAAAGAAATGCTATTTTTTCTATTTATTTCTTGTCTTAATTTTTTTTGTTAGAATTAAAATATTTCAAAAATAATTTATCTACCTGTTCCTGACTCAACCAATCCTTCGCCTCACCCATGTCTATATCAGAAGCGATTCTTATATATTCATCTATATACCGAAGCAAGTCTTTTTTTGTAATGGCCTCCATCTTTACCAACAATTCACCGATACGCAATGTTTCATCTTGCTTTTGTAATCTTAACGCTTCATTTAACGTTTCTTGTGATATATAATTATTTTTTACTAAAAATTCACCTATTTTCATAAAAAAACCTTTATTTACAATTTAATAACGATATTCTCATGGCGTTGTATCAAGCATAGCAAATCAATTATTCTGACTTTCATTCCTGAATGTACGTAATATAAAACAATTACAAAAATAGACGCATTACGTTAATACATTACATATTTCCCAAAATTAAAGTAAACAATGCCTATTTTTGTGTCAAGAATATTTTTACAAAATAATATCCCATTCTATATACCCCTAACCTTCTAATTTACTCTTCAATAGCTCGTTTACCACTTTGGGGTTTGCCTTTCCCTTTGACTCCTTCATTACCTGCCCCATGAGAAATGCAAGGGCATTTTTTTTGCCTTTTTTATAATCTTCTATTGCATTTGGATTTGAAGCAATAACCTTATCTAATATTTCACTTATTTGCCCTTCATCGCTTATCTGTACTAATTTTTTTTCTTCAACAATTGCTTTTGGTTCTTTCCCCGTATCAATCATTTCAGAAAACACCTCTTTTGCAATTGTATTACTTATCGTTCCTTTATCAATCATTATCACGAGGGATGCCAATTGGTCCGGTTTAATTTTCAGCGAAGTAATATCTAATTTCTTCTCTTTTACCTCCCTTAGTAAATCATTGATGATCCAATTACAAAATACCTTTGGAAGATTTACTTCTTTCAGACACTCTTCAAAAAAATCAGCAAGTATTTTATCTTCAATCAACAAACCGGCATCGTAATCGGATAATTGAAACGTTTCGACAAATCGCTGTTTTCGTTCAAGAGGAAGTTCCGGGATAGTCTCTTGTATCGAACATATCCATTTTTCATCAATCACAAACGGCAATAAATCAGGTTCGGGAAAATAACGATAATCCTGCGCTTCCTCTTTTGAACGCATTCTAACGCTTCTCTCGCGTATTTCATCCCATAATCGCGTTTCCCTCTCTATCTTTTCACCACGATCGAGCAATTCACTCTGCCGAGAGGTTTCATATTCAATCGCCTTCAAAACAGACTTCATTGAATTTAGATTTTTCATTTCTACCCTGTTACCCAACTTTTCTTCTCCAATCTTTCTCAATGAAATACTCGCCTCAAACCGAAGAGATCCTTCCTGCATCTTACAATCCGATATGCCTGTGTATAAAAGTATCTTTTTTAACGCATGCATATAGCTTTCTACTTCTGTTGCATTTCTCATGTCAGGACATGATACAATCTCCAGCAAAGGAACTCCCGCCCTGTTAAAATCAACAAGACTGTAATCCGCTCCCGCATTTTCCGGATGTATAAGTTTGCCGGCTTCTTCTTCCAGATGAACATTGTGCATCCGGATTTTCTTGATAACATTATTTACCTCAATAGTCATATATCCATCAATGCCAAGATTATAATAATTTTGGGAAATCTGGTAATTTTTAGGCAAATCAGGATAGTAATAACTCTTTCGATCAAAATTTGTATACCGGTTAATAGTACAATTTAATGCGATGGCAGCCTTTAATGCATATTCAAAGGCTTTTTTATTCACAACAGGCAAAACACCTGGCATTCCTAAACAAACCGGACATACTTGCGTATTTGGTTCAGCGCCAAACTTTGTGCTACAGCCACAAAACAATTTTGTTATTGTGGACAATTCAGCATGAGTTTCTAATCCTATAACAACCTCGTAATCCATTTGTATAATCTTGCCTTAATGCATAAAAGTAAAATTACAACTTAGGTTTTGCCAGATGAAAATCGGTTTCTCTCTCAAAAGCATACGCAATTTGCAGCATTTTTGCTTCTTCAAAGCAATTTGTCAGTATTTGCAGCCCAATAGGTAATCCTTTTTTTGAAAATCCACATGGAATCGAAATGCCGGGGATACCGGATAAATTTGCCGGTATTGTATAAATATCAGAAAGATACATTTCTAACGGATTATTAACACGTTCTCCAATTTCGAATGCTGGAACGGGGGAGGTGGGGCAGATAATACAATCAATTTTTTTGAAAACTTCATCAAAGTCTTTTTTTATGAGATTTCTTACCTTTGAAGCCTTTAAATAATACGCATCATAATAACCCGAACTTAATGCGTAGTTCCCTAACATAATGCGCCGTTTCACTTCATTGCCAAATCCTTCGGAACGGGACCGGCAATACATTTCATCTATTCCTTTCACATCATTAGATCGAAAACCGTATCGCACACCATCAAACCGTGCTAAATTGGAACTTGCCTCCGCATTTGCCACTATATAATACACTGCAACGGCATATTCGGTATGGGGCAAAGATACCTCTACAATCTTTGCTCCAAGTTTTTCGTAAATTTTTAATGCCTTATCTACTGCTGTCCGAACATCATCATCCAATCCTTTACCAAAATACTCCACAGGAACACCCACCCTGAAACCTTTTACACCACCGTCAATTCCCTTCAGATAATCGGGAACACCGATATCGGCACACGTTGAATCGTGCTTGTCTTTTCCTGCAATTACACTTAATAGTAATGCCGTATCACACACATCTTTTGCAACAGGACCAATCTGATCAAGTGAAGAACCAAACGCAATTAAACCATACCGAGACACTCTCCCATACGTTGGTTTTAATCCGACGACACCACACAAAGCCGCAGGTTGTCTGATTGAACCACCGGTTTCCGAACCCAATGCCATAAATGCAATATCTGCAGCTACAGCAGCAGTAGAACCACCGCTGGATCCTCCAGGGACACAATTAAGGTTATAAGGATTGCGGGTAATTTTATAACTGGAGTTTTCGGTAGAAGAACCCATTGCAAATTCGTCTAAATTGGTTTTCCCAATTATAATGGCATCTTCTTCTTTTAACCGTTTTATAACGAAAGCATCATAAGGCGGGATGAAATTTCTGAGAATTTTCGAAGCACAAGTAGTGGCTATGCCCTCTGTGCATATATTATCTTTAATTGCAATGGGAATTCCGGCAAGCAAGCCAACCTTCACACTGTTTGCAATTTTCTGATCAATTTCTTTTGCCGCGTCAAATGCAGCTTTCTCATTTAAAGCAAGAAATGACTGTACATCAGGATCAACTTTGTTGATCCTTTCATAAAGTTCTTTAATTAAATCTGATGTACGTATTTCTCTGGCGAGTATTTTTCTTCTTATTTGGAGTGCGGTAAAACTTAAGAGCTTCAAGGGCGCTTCTCTTATAACAATTTTTTATTCTATTACCTTCGGCACTTTAAAAAAAGCCCCCATAACGGCTGGTGCAATGAATTGTACGTTTTCCCTGGAAATCGATTCCTCTTGTTTATCATCTCTAAATACATTGGTCATACTTAAGGGATGAACCAATGGCATAACGTTTTCTGTATCCGGTTTATTTAACTTTTCTATATATGATAACACTTCGCTCAATTGACCAACAAACACCATTTTTTCATCATCATTAAGTTTAAACTTAGATAACGATGCAATGTATTCTATATCCTTTATGTTGATACTCATAAAACATCATAAAACTTTTTTATTTATAGTGTTACACCGCCTTCATGACTTTCCCAGCACTAATGCATCGAGTACAAACTTTCATCCTTCTTACTGTTTTTCCATTAACCAATGCCCTTATCTTTTGTACATTAGGTTTAAATTTACGTTTCGTTTTTCCAGTAATCTTTTTACCTACACCACCCTTCCACTTTGCCAAACCTCTTGTTTCTATTTGATTACCTGCCACCGTCTTTTTTTTGCATATTTCGCACATCCTGGCCATTTGACTACCCTTTCTACAAAATTTCCCTTATTTTCGTGCCTTTTTGTCAGGTTTTATTGTACAATCTTCGCAGAATCCTTGTATTTGTAACCGATGTGATTTTGGAACAAACTTGTTTTTTTTGCATACTTCATCTTGTAAATCTTCAATTCTTTCTTCAAAAAACTCAATAATTTTTCCACATTTATCACATACTAAATGATCATGATGTTCATGACCGTGAACATGTTCATAGTGAGTGTGTCTTTCTCCAGAGATAACCTCTCTTAATAATCCACTTTTTACCAATAATGCAAGAGAGCGATATATCGTAGCTTTTGACACTTTAATATCATTCAATCGCAAATCAACTAATAGTTCATCCGCCTCAAAGTGTCTATGGTTTTCAAAAACACGGTTAAAAACTGCCTGACGTTCAGTTGTATACTTTAACCCGCGAGAAGAAAGAAATTCTCTGAACCTCTCTTCTTCTGAATCCATATCAAACTACCTTTTTTAAAAATTAGCAACAGGTTTGCTTTATAAAAAAGAGAACTGATATAAACAAAAAACCCATCCCGACATGTCGGGACGGGTTCTAAATTTCATTCCGGCAGTAACCTACTCTCCCAGTTTTCACCAGTACCATCAGCGTAAGAAGCTTAACTACCGTGTTCGGAATGGGAACGGGTGTTTCATTCTTACTATGCCCACCGGAAATTTAAAAAATTTAAAATGCGATAATGAATGACTTAACGGTAACAAATTGACACCCATGTTTATATAAAAGAGTCAAGCTTTTCGACTAATTAGTACCAGTCAGCTAAATATATTACTATACTTACACCTCTGGCCTATCAACCTCGTAGTCTACAAGGTGTCTCTCTCCTAAAAGGAAATGATATCTCGTCTTGGAGTGGGTTTCATGCTTATATGCTTTCAGCATTTATCCCTTCCGTACATAGCTACCCAGCTATGCCGTTAGCACGACAACTGGTACACCAGAGGTACGTCCATCCCGGTCCTCTCGTACTAAGGACAGATCTCCTCAAATATCAAACACCCACGACAGATAGGGACCGACCTGTCTCACGACGGTCTAAACCCAGCTCGCGTACCGCTTTAATCTGTGAACTCCAGAACCCTTGGGACCTTCTCCAGCCCCAGGATGCGATGAGCCGACATCGAGGTGCCAAACCGCCCCGCCGCTATGGACGCTCGGGGGCGATAAGCCTGTTATCCCCGGAGTACCTTTTATCTGTTGAGCGATGGCGTTTCCACACACAACCACCGGATCACTAGGCCCTGCTTTCACATCTGCTCGACTTATAGGTCTCGCAGTTAAGCTTCCTTCTGCCCTTACACTCTACGTGCGATTGCCAACCGCACTGAGGAAGCCTTTGGACTCCTCCGTTACTCTTTTGGAGGAGACCGCCCCAGTCAAACTGCCCACCTATCACTGTTCCAAACCCGGATTCACGGCATTTGGTTAGAATTTTAGCATAGTAAGGGTGGTATTTCAACGGCGACTCCATCCCGGCCAAAACCGGGACTTCTAAGTCTCCCACCTATCCTACGCATACTGTACCAAAACCCAATAATAGGCTACAGTAAAGGTTCACGGGGTCTTTCCGTCTTGTCGCGGGTACGTGGCATCTTCACCACGACTACAATTTCGCCGAGTCCCTCGTTGAGACAGTACCCAAGTCGTTACGCGATTCATGCACGTCGGAAGTTAGCCGACAAGGAACTTCGCTACCTTAGGACTCTCATAGTTAGAGCCGCCATTCACCAGAGCTTCAGTTCTGAGCTTCGCACCCTTTCGGGCACTAACCCATCCCCTTAACTTTCTGGCATCGAGCACGCGTCGGTCTCTATACGTTGATTTTAAATCTTAGCAGAGACCTGTGTTTTTAGTAAACAGTCGCCCGGGTCTTTTCACTGTGGCCCCAATTTCACTTGAGGCACTCCTTCTCCCGTAGTTACGGAGTAATTTTGCCGAGTTCCTTAACGAGGGTTCTCTCGAGCGCCTTAGGATTCTCTCCCTGCCTACCTGTGTCAGTTTTAGTACGGATACCATAATAACTCACAAACGAGGCTTTTCTTGAGAGATGCTCCGGTTACTTATAGGCATACGCCAACGTACTCACCTTAGGCATCTTGTTGTCCCGGATTTACCTAGGACGATGCCTCCGGCTTGAACAAACCGTGTCTAATAGGTTTGCTAACCTTTGCACCTCCGTCCCCCCATGTTCAACGCTATTATGGTAGCACAGGAATATTAACCTGTTGTCCATCGTCTACGCCTTTCAGCCTCGACTTAGGCTCCGGCTAACCCTGGGCGGATTTACCTTCCCCAGGAAACCTTAGGCTTACGGCGAATAAGATTCTCACTTATATTATCGCTACTTATACCGGCATAATCACTTCTATATCGTCCAAGAGTCTTCACAGTCTCTCTTCAACCTAACATAGAACGCTCTCCTACCACTAGCGGAACTATAAATAATCCCGCTAATCCGAAGCTTCGGTAATAGACTTAGTCCCGCAATATTTTCGGCGCAAGAATGCTCGGTTAGTAAGCTATTACGCACTTTTTAAATGATTGCTGCTTCTAAGCCAACATCCTAACTGTCTTAGCACTCTCACTTCCTTTATCACTTAGTCTATTTTAGGGACCTTAACTGTCGGTCTGGGTTGTTTCCCTTTTGACGATGAAGCTTATCCCTCACCGTCTGTCTCCTATGACTTATACGATGGTATTCGGAGTTTGATTGGACTTGGTAGCCTGGTGGGCCCCAGAATCTATTCAGTATCTCTACCCCCATCATATTCACGCCATAAGGTTAGCCCTAAAGCTATTTCGGAGAGAACCAGCTATCGCCAAGTTTGATTAGACTTTTACTCCTCCCCTCAGTTCATCGCCTCGCTTTTCAACGCAAGTGCGTTCGGACCTCCACGAATTTTTACATTCGCTTCATCCTGACCAAGGGTAGATCACATGGCTTCGGGTCTATTATGCACTACACAATTGTTCGCGCTTTCACACTCGCTTTCGCTACGGCTTCGTCCCATAAAGACTTAACCTGCAATGCACAATAACTCGCCGGTTCATTATGCAAAAGGCACGCGGTAACACATTATTCTAATAAAAGAATCATAGTGCTCCCACCGCTCGTAAGTATACGGTTTCAGGTTCTATTTCATTCCCCTAATAGGGGTTCTTTTCATCTTTCGCTCGCGCTACTTGTACGCTATCGGTCGCTGAGTAGTATTTAGCCTTAGAGAGTGGACTCCCTAAATTCACATCCGCTTCCACGAGACGGGTGTTACTCGGGTATTTGCGCTAAAAGTGTAATTTTTTTCACTTACAGGACTATCACCTTCTGTGGTTAGTCTTTCCAGTACTATTCAGCTAAAAACTACATTGGTAACTTTTTAGGCAGTCCTTGCACTGCCACCGCAAAACCCACGACCCCGGTTATGCAACGCACAAGGGCTTGACACATAACCGGTTTAGGCTTTTTCCGCTTCGCTCGCCGCTACTGGGGAAATCGAATTCTCTTTCTTTTCCTGGAGTTACTAAGATGTTTCAATTCTCTCCGTTCGCTTCGGCATCCTATATATTCAGATACCGATACTATAGCATAAACCTATAGTAGGTTTCCCCATTCGGAAATCTTCGGATCAAAGCTTGTTTGACAGCTCCCCGAAGCTTATCGCAGTCTTCCACGCCCTTCATCGCCTCTCAGCGCCAAGACATTCACCATATACTCTTACTAGCTTGACATCTCAAAATCGACAAGAGGATCAAATTGCTACCCGTTAAGTATTCACTTTTCAATGAGCAAAACTACAAACTAACATTCAGTAACTTATCCTTAGAAAACGGGCATTTCAATTTTAAATTTAAATTTAAAACTTAAAATCGAATTCCCATAAATTGGTGGAGATGAGCGGGATCGAACCGCCAACCTCTGCCTTGCAAGGGCAGCGCTCTCCCAATTGAGCTACATCCCCTGCTTACATGAGCATATAAACATGGTGGGCCTAAGTGGATTCGAACCACTGACCTTTCCCTTATCAGGGGAATGCTCTAAACCAACTGAGCTATAGGCCCAAACCCACTCATTTACATTTGGGCCGAACTCTATTTCCGAAGGCAACATAAATTACAAATAAAAAAGAAGTCTTCTGCGTGCGAGATAAAACCATCTTAACTAATCCTTAGAAAGGAGGTGATCCAGCCGCAGGTTCTCCTACGACTACCTTGTTACGACTTAGTCCTCCTCACAAAACACACCTTAAGCGCTTCCTTCCCTTGCGGGTTAGGCAGACGATTTTGGGTGCATCTTGCTTGGGTGGCTTGACGGGCGGTGTGTACAAGGCTCGGGAACATATTCACCGCGGCGAGGCTGATCCGCGATTACTAGCGATTCCGACTTCATGGAGGCGGGTTTCAGCCTCCAATCTGAACTGAGATCGGCTTTATAGGTTTCGCACCATCTCGCGATTTAGCATCCCTTTGTACCGACCATTGTAGCACGTGTGCAGCCCGGGACATAAGGGCCATGATGACTTGACGTCATCCCCACCTTCCTCCGTCTTAACGACGGCAGTCTCTTTAGAGTGCCCAGCATAACCTGTTGGCAACTAAAGACAAGGGTTTCGCTCGTTAGGGGACTTAACCCAACGTCTCACGACACGAGCTGACGACAGCCATGCAACACCTGTGATAGTTTCGGACTGGATACCGATCGTCACCCTTTCAGGCTTCTACTTCTACCATGTCAAGCCCCGGTAAGGTTCTTCGCGTTGCATCGAATTAAGCCACATGCTCCACCGCTTGTGCGAGCCCCCGTCAATTCTTTTGAGTTTTAGCCTTGCGGCCGTACTCCCCAGGCGGGGCACTTAATGCGTTAGCTCCGGCAGAGAGATAATCAAAACCCCTCTACTTAGTGCCCATCGTTTACGGCTAGGACTACCGGGGTATCTAATCCCGTTTGCTCCCCTAGCTTTCGCACACTCAGCGTCAGTTTTGGGCCAGAGAGTCGCTTTCGCCGCCGGCGTTCCTTCTGATATCTACGCATTTCACCGCTCCACCAGAAGTTCCACTCTCCCCTCCCGCACTCAAGCCCTGTAGTATCAGCCGACATTCTTCCGTTGAGCGGAAGGCTTTCACAACTGACTTGCAAGGCCGCCTACGTGCTCTTTACGCCCAATAATTCCGAACAACGCTTGCCGCCTCTGTATTACCGCGGCTGCTGGCACAGAGTTAGCCGTGGCTTCCTCTGGAGCCTTAGTCAAGCAAAAGCGCTATTAACACTCTCGCATTTCCTAACTCCTGACAGTGGTTTACAACCCGAGGGCCTTCTTCCCACACGCGGCGTCGCTTCGTCACCCTTTCGGGCATTGCGAAAGATTCTCGACTGCAGCCTCCCGTAGGAGTCTGGGCAGTGTCTCAGTCCCAATGTGGCCGACCACCCTCTCAAGCCGGCTACCCGTCTTCGCCTTGGTAGGCCTTTACCCTACCAACTAGCTGATAGGACATTAACCCCTCTCTAAGCGCAGGGAACCTAAGTTCCTAACATTTGACTATTAACACCTAAGTGAAAACAGTATTATTGGGTATTAGCAGCCCTTTCGGTAGTTTCGATTGCTCGAAACGCAGTTATTCCCATCTTAAAGGCAGGTTATCAATGTATTACTCACCCTTTCGCCACTCGATTTGCACCCCTTTCGGGATGCTCCCTCGTTCGACTTGCATGCCTAATCCACGCCGCCAGCGTTCGTTCTGAGCCAAGATCATACCCTTCATAAATAATAAAAGGCTAACCAAATACTGGCTATTTAAACTTTATTTTACTCAAAAAAAATTACGGTTTTACTACTCGCACGCAATTGACTTCTAAAATTATAAAAGAACAAAATTTGTTAAAACCAAAGATTTCCTTAATATACTAGCAATTAGAAAAATATCAAGAGAAAAATTAAATTTCTCACAATTTTATTTTTCAATTTGCTATTTTACTATAAAACTACAAAGAACAGAGTCCTTTAAAAATCAACTTTTCGTGATTATATCATAAAAAAAACCTTTTTCAAACTTTAAATAGAACTATTTTTGCAAATTTAGTATTATCCGAAGAAATTCTACATAATATATGCTAATATTTTTATGATCTTGACAACATCATATCGTATACGATAATTTATAAAATTAAATCATTCACAATCCCTCCATTTTTGAAAATCAAAAAATAGAATCTTTTTGCGTTTACAACAAAGAAAAACATGAAAAAGGCATGCCCTACAACTGAAATGAAAAGAGAATCTGTCCTGTTACAGGCAGCGTACAAGCACCTTCAAAATCACGCTCCTATAGGGATTCTGACCTTGAACAAAAAGGGGCTAATAATAGAGGCAAACCAGACAATCGCGAGAAAATTATCTTTAAGAAAAGGGGGCCTTCTAAAACAATCTGTTTTCAGTTTTATTGATTCAAAAGAAAGAGGTGCGTTCTCCTCTCACCTGAAAAAAGTATTTGCCAGCCACAATACATCGTCTCATTACATTACCATCGGAATGAAAGGGAAACTTTGCACTCATGTAAAAAGTGTACCATTTAGAGAAATGGCAACTCAACGCCTTATTCTCTGCAAATCATTTTTTTCTGATATTACCTTTTGGAAACAAATAGAGGATGAACAAAAATATCATTTGGAACAAAAAAAGGAATATTACAACCATCTTGAATATTTGAAATGCTTCTCAAGATTTATAAATGAAGATGTTGAAGAAAATGATGTATTCGAACAAGCCGCAACAATATTAAAAAACCTTTATCAACCGGACATTTTAGCCATATTGATACTTAATAAAAATAAATATTTGTTCGAATCGTCTTTTGTAACTCCCTCAATTCACTTGAACAAAATTTTTAAACCCAAAATATTATCGAACCCTTCAATCTGCTATACAATCAGAACTGGCAAAGACTCAATTATAAAAGACATTCAGAAAAACCCTGTATGTGAGTGCCTTCATTACAAAATAAAAGAAGGGGGATATATCTGCATGCCATTAATTGTAAACGGCTCTCTATTAGGAATGATGCTCATTATAAAAAGTGAAAAAGGATACTGGAACAGGGAAGAAAATTATAAATATTTACCAATATATGCCAATCTCATTGCCATTGCAATGTACAAAGCAAGACAAACAGATTACAGTACTTGTGATGTGATAGACGAATATACCGGAATATACAATAGAAAATTTTTCAATCAAATCCTGGAAAAACAAATAAATATCGCAAAGAAAAACCAAAAACCTTTAAGCATACTTATTATTACCATTCATGGAATTGATAGTTTAAATTTTACTTATGGAAATGAAACCGACGAGCAAGTTATGCGACAAGTTATTCATCTCATAAAAAAAAGCACCAGAGCATCAGATGTGATTGCGCGGTACAGTGAAAATGCGATTGGAATTATCATGCCTACCATGGAAGTGGAAAACGCAATTAAGAAGGCGGATATGATAAAACAAGCTATCGAATCATTTGTTTTTAGCAACATTGCGAAGGGGAAAAACATCAAAGTCACTGCAACTTCCGGTTTCGCCACATTTCCCGATCATGGCACAGATCACAATATTTTAGCCGGCATCGCAAGTGCCGAACTCTACTAAACAAGAAAAAAAACGATCTCCTTCTTTTTTATTTCTTGACATTTATATTTTATTGAGCCTTCATATACAAGAAGGTTTTTCTTTATAGCAACATTATTAAAAAGCCAAACACATCATGAATAACATCGAACCACTCATTTTTGAAAAATCCGTTCCCGATAGAAAATGTTTTATCTTGCCCGTTTGCGATGTACCGGAAAAACCCCTATCACACTTTATTCCTCAAAAAATACAAAGAATGCAGTCTCCTAATTTGCCGGAAGTATGTGAAATTGATATAGTGCGCCACTTTACAAAGCTTTCTCAAATGAACTATTGCGTTGACACACATTTTTATCCGCTGGGTTCCTGCACAATGAAATATAACCCGAAAATTAATGAGGATACTGCAAGTCTGGATGGTTTCACAAAATTACATCCTTATCAGCCGGCAGAGCAATGTCAGGGCATTTTAAAATTACTCTATGACCTTGAACAAATGCTTTCAAATATCTCAGGCATGCATTGCTTTACTCTGCAACCAGCAGCAGGAGCACATGGGGAATTGACTGGCATGCTAATAATTCAAGCCTATATGAAAAAGCAGCGCGAAATCAGGAACAAAATCATTGTCCCCGATTCTGCGCATGGAACAAACCCTGCATCTGCCGCCCTTTGCGGTTATCGCATAGAGTCGCTTCAATCAAATTCTGACGGTCTCATCGATATTAAAAAACTGAAATATTTATTATCAAACGACACAGCAGCGCTTATGATCACGAACCCTAACACACTTGGTCTTTTCGAAAAAGACATACTTGAAATATGTAAACTCGTCCACGATGCCGGCGCACTTGTCTATTGTGACGGTGCCAATATGAATGCTCTTCTGGGCATAGCACGACCGGGAGACATGGGAGTAGATATTTTACATCTCAATCTGCATAAAACATTTTCCACACCTCACGGTGGCGGAGGGCCAGGCGCAGGACCAATCGGAGTTTCCAGGAATTTAGAGGTATTTCTCCCCTCGCCCCGGATACAAAAAAAATCTGATAATTCTTTTACGATAAATTACCACTGCCCGGATTCAATTGGAAAAGTCAGGGCTTTTTACGGGCATGCGGGAATAATGATTCGTGCATATACTTACCTGTTATTGCTAGGAAAGGATGGAATAATTAAAGCGGGGGAAAATGCCGTTTTAAATGCTAATTACCTGAAAAATAAACTTTCTCACTATTACGAAATACCCTATGGAAAGACCTGCATGCATGAATTTGTCATATCTGCGAAAAAACAAAAAGAAAAAGGGGTTTCCGCTTTGGATATCGCTAAAAAATTATTAGATTACGGCTTTCACGCTCCTACGATTTATTTTCCACTAATCGTGGAGGAAGCGTTAATGGTGGAACCGACGGAAACTGAGTCTTTGGAAACGTTAGATGCGTTTGCAAAGGCAATGATCGAAATTGCCAAAACAATTCCCCAATCACCGGAAACAGTACATAATGCGCCGCAATATACAAAAGTCGGACGACCGGACGAAGTAATAGCCGCCCGAAAACCAAAATTAAGGTGGGAAAATATTTGTTAGAACCAGACATATCGCAAATATTTTTTGATAATATCCTATCTTGCAAACAATTTCAGACATATTTAACGGTTTTTCATACCCACACATTTCATGTTTTTATACATTGCAAATTTTAAAGAACATAGTATAATTTCTTCGTAATTTCTATCACTTTTTCTTGATTAAGCATAAGGCATCCATCCGCTCAACAGAATACAGATTCTGACAATAAATACGATATAGTAAACACTTTAAAACTCTTTTTATTGCCTTTCAAACTGTTTTAAGACGCACCAGCAATATTTAGCACAATTTATCAATGCGGAGATTCATTTACAAAAAACAATCTCTTTGGTAAAGGCATTCTTCCAATGCACATAAAATTCGTTGGTACTTTTTCTTTAGTGCATACAATAGCGTATACGATTCTTTTTGCAGTTTCCCTTTTCGCAAGCACTACTGCGGGGAAGAATCACAATCCTATTGCTTTTTCCGATTTATCTCAACATCCTATCTATTCCAAATATAAGTTTACCAAAGGGGACACTATCGTCAACTTCGGCACTCAGCCGCTCTATTTGCCTACCGGACTAATTACAGAAGCAATGAGACGCGATAAAATTCTCTACAAATCTTTATCCGAATTAGGAATACAAATTAACTTTTATCCACTTCTCAAAGGTGATGATATTAATTTTTTCCTAAAACAAGGAAACCTTGACGCAGGCATAGGCGGAGACATGCCTGCAATCACAGCCGCCGCAACTCTCGACATCGTCATTCCGTCTTTAATCCAACAAGGATTTACCTCAATTGTGGCGAATCGTTCGATTCTCATTGAGAATTTAAAAAACAAACCTGTTGGCTACGCCTTTGGCTCCAATGCCCATTATGCGCTTCTTAATGCATTTCTATCCGAAGGATTAACGGAGCAACAAATCCTGTTGATCCCTATGGACACAACGGAAATGCCCGATGCTTTACATAGCGGGAGGATACTTGCATTTTCTGCCTGGGAACCCACCCCGACCATAACCCTCAATAAATATCCGGAAAGTGTTATTATTCATCGCACGCTTAGTTCAGGGTTTCTGTATTTTTTACGTTCAATAACAGAAAGAAACCCTGAAATAATACATCACATTTTGGCTGCGAAAATACGCGCTATTAACTGGATACAAAGCAGCAGAGAACACCTTTTACTCACCAGTAAATGGGCGTTAGACGCAGCAAGGGAATTATCAGATTCCGATATTTCAATCTCGATTGAAGAAAACGCAGAATTGGCAAAAAAAGATATTTTACGGTTCTCGTCAGCGCCAATTATCCCGGAAAATGAATTAACCCGAAACGGCTCTCTCTTCAGAGAATTTGAGTTCCTGCAAAATATAAACATAATTCCTCCAACAATAGAATGGAAGAGAGTATATGAAAGTTTTGATCGAAGGATTATTATCGATGTGCTTACGAACCCTGAGAAATTTCAATTTCATGAATTTCAGTACTCTTCGATAGCCATAAACAATTAAATTTATTCTTTTTGTTTTATAATTATTTGCTGCACCATCAAACTTATGCGGAATAAATCCAACACAGCAAGTTTAAAAATGAAGTATTTCCTCTTTAGTATCAGGACGCGAATACTTTTTTATTTTGGATTGCTGTTTGCAATTATTTTAGCATTTATTTTACTGATTGGAATGTATGGGATGCCATTTACAGATTTTACCGGGGAATATGGTCAGCACAGAGATATTGAGTTTCAAAATCTCAACCTCATTGCAGAATTAAAAAAAGAACGCTTATTGCGCTGGATTGAAGAACGGAAAGATGACGCACGGGTAATTGCCAACAGCAGCATACTGAACACATACATCAACCGGCTGTTACTATTGCAAGAAAAGAATTTTTATCATAATGAAAATAAAGGAAAATCATGGAAAGTAATACAAAATGAAGCTGATTATCAGTTTATTCAACAGCATTTAAAACTCGTACAATCTTCCTACGAAGTATATGATAAAATTCAAATCGCCGATGCTAAAATGGGAAGAATTATTGCTTCGACTCATGACGAAGACATTGGGGCTGACGTATCTTCCTATAATTATTTCATAAAGGCATTGCATCCCGCAAATAGTGAAATCTTCTGCATAGATAAAGATCCGCTCAACAACCAGCTCAAATTATTCTTATCACGAAAGTGCCAGCCTCATCAAAATAACGCAATAATACCTGCCGTTGTAATAATTCATGTAGATTCCCGTGATTTAATCAACCCACTATTGAATACAAAAATAAAAAACAGCACAACCAGTGAAACATTCCTGGTAAACGAAGAGGGAAAACTGCTTACAGCGCTAAAGTATCCGCTCAAAAATAATTCCGTTGGCAACATATTGGAATCTGAAATCACATTGCCTTTCGTGATAAACGCCGCAATGGGGCAAGAAGGCATCACCGTAACAAAAGATTATCGCGGAGAACCGGTATTGGCCGCATATCGTCATTTGCGCATTTCCCCTGATTCAGGCTGGGGATTAATCGTAAAAAAAGACCAATCGGAAATCTTTGCCGTAATGAACAAAGATAAAATTACTTTTTTAATAATCGGTATAAGCGGAACATTCCTGGCGTTCATTTTTACCTCTCTCATTGCAAATACCCTTTCAAAACCAATTCTCCATTTGAGTCAGGTTGCAAGAAAAATAAAAGAAGGAAACTGGAATATTCGTGCAAATACTACTTACAAAGGGGAAGCGGGACTACTGGCCACCACGTTTAATTCCATGATCGACCGCATACAACTTCACCACGAATCGCTTGAAAAACAGGTAACCCTTAGAACGAAAGAACTACAAGAAACAAATGATAGACTAACAAAGGAAATCGAAGACCGAAAAAAATCAGAAGATAAATTAAAAAAATACGGGATGTTATTCGATAATATATCAGACCTTGCTTATATTTGTGACACAAACGGCAATATTTTATTTTTAAACAAAGCATTCGAAAAAATGACAGGCCGTAAACCGGAAACTTTCTTTGGCAAGCCATTTTCTCCACTATTTGATGAAGAAAACCTAAAGATCGCTGTGGAACTTTATACCGGAACATTACAAGGCAAGCATCTTCAAAGAGAAGTAACTTTCAAGGACACAGGGATAATATGTGAATACAAAAATATGCCCCTCTTTGATAATAATGGACAATTAATAGGAGTAATTGGGGTCGCCAGAGACATCACTTCCCGCAAAGCAAGCGAAAGAGAAAGAAATAAATTAACAAAGGAACTTGAAATGAAAAATGAGGAACTGGAACGGTTTACCTACACTGTTTCACACGATCTCAAGAGCCCATTATTGACAATCAAGGGATTTCTCGGGTTCCTGGAAAAAGACCTCGTTGACGGAAAAACGGAACAGATACGCGATGATATCAAACGTATTCATTCAGCAGCAAATAAAATGGAACGTTTACTGGAAGAATTGCTCGAATTATCAAGAATCGGAAGGGTTGTCAATAAACATGAAGCGGTGTCGCTTGAGTCATTAACTCGTGAAGTACTGGATTTATTATCATCGAATATTTCTCATTCAGATATCAAGTTACTATTCCCACAAAACCTTCCATTGGTTTATGTGGATCGTATACGCTTCTCGGAAGTAATGCAAAATCTCATAGAAAATGCAATGAAATATAGAGGAAACCAAACAAAACCCATAATTGAAATTGGCGCAAAAAAAGAAAGCGAACATATACTATGTTACGTAAAAGACAACGGCATAGGTATCCATCCCCGTTATCATGATAAAGTATTTGGTTTATTTGAAAGACTTGACAAAAGCACGGATGGCACAGGCATTGGGCTTACCATAGCAAAACGTATAATAGAAATACACGGCGGAAGGATATGGCTGGAATCAAAAGGAGAAAATCAGGGATGCACGTTTTATTTTACCGTCCCGCAGAAAGGAGATTTATATGGACATCCGCAAAGTTAAAGGAGAACCCCTTATCATATTGCTCGTAGAGGACAATGCCGACCATGCAGAATTAGTATTGCGTACTTTTCAAAACCACAGGATTGCAAACAAGATATACCATGTCTCCGATGGAGAGGAAGCCCTGGATTATTTATATCAAAAAAACTCATTCTCCGATCCAATGAAAAGCCCGCGTCCTCATTTAATTTTACTCGACTTAAGATTGCCAAAAATCGATGGTCTGGAAGTGTTAAAAGAGATAAAAAAGACCGAAGAACTGAAAAAAATACCCGTTGTTATTTTAACCACCTCTGCCGCGGAACCGGATACGGAAAAAGCATATAAACATTATGTAAATAGTTACCTGGTAAAGCCTATTGATTTCAGCAAATTTACCCAACTAATGAATGATCTCGGATTTTATTGGCTTGGGTGGAATCATCACCCATGGTAAACTTTATCTCCTTTTAGCAATTTTATAATTAGTTTATGCGGCTTTGTCGCATACTTTCCTTACACTTTCCTGCTTAACTGATTTTCCTGCCAAAATCTTTTTACTTTTTATCATAATCAAGTATAATCATTATCTATATGTTCGCCAATGCCGCAACATGGCATCCCAAAGCCAACTTCTCATAGGGAGCATTCCAGATTTTTTGTAACTTATTATTTATATTATGCTTCGACTCCGCTCAGCATGACTCGAACTGCCACCCTGAGCCCTTCGCTTATGTCATGCTGAGCGGAGTCGAAGCATCTTTTACCGCTCAGGATAAACTCCGTAGAAGGGTTGAATTCTCAGTGAGATGAGGAACTTTTCATATTCGGCAGAATTGTTTTATTTACAAAAAATCGGGAATGCTCCCCTTCTCATATTATCATGATCATAAAAAATAATACTTTACATATACTTTTAGTAGAAGATGAACTTGACCATGTGGAATTGATACGGAGATCTTTCCTGGCAAAAACAGAACAGATCGAAATCTCCGTTGCCCATAGCATTCATGAGGCAAAGACTTTTTTATCGAAAACCAGCCCCGATATAATGCTTTTAGATTATCTGCTGCCTGACGGGAGGGGGACTGAGCTTTTGTCTGAAGATAAAACAAATCTATCGTATCCCATTGTCATCATGACCAGTCATGGCAATGAACAGGTTGCTGTTGAAGCCATGAAAAAAGGAGCGTTGGATTACATTGTAAAATCCAGAGAAACAATAGCAAACATGCCACGCATTTGCGAAAGGGCATTACGCGAGTGGAAACTTATTATCGAGAACAAACGGGCGGAGGGAAATGTTAGAAAACTATTTCACGCAATAGAACAGAGTCAAAATCTGGTAATAATTACCGACATTCATGGGGTGATCGAATACGTAAATCCGCGATTCATTTCAACAACCGGCTATACAAAAGAAGAAGTTATCGGGAAAAAACCAAACATCCTGAAATCGGGAAATACTCCGGTTGAAGAATACCGGAGGCTGTGGGATACAATACTCTATGGAAAAGAATGGCAGGGAGAATTTCATAACAGAAAAAAGAACGGGGAATTATATTGGGAAAGGGCGTCGATTACCCCCATCAGAGATGAAAAAGGAACTATCACTCATTTTCTCGGCATAAAGGAAGATATCACCGACCGGAAGCAATTTGAACAGCAACTTACGCACATGGAATTACATGATCCGCTTACAAACCTGTATAACCGAAAACATTTTCGGGAAGAACTCAAATTTCTCATTGCACAGGCGGAAAAACGGAGTTTTCTTTGCGCATTGCTGTTCCTTGATATTGACAACTTTAAATACATCAATGAAACTCTGGGGCATCAGACAGGCGATGAACTGCTTATTGAAATAGCAGATCTTTTGGGAGAATGTATCCGCAAAACGGATACACTCTGCCGGTTAGGCGGTGATGAATTCGGCATTATCCTGCCCTATACATCTTCCGTTCAGGCGCAAACCACTTCAAATAAAATATTATCGAATATTAAAAACTATTCGCTCTCTCATACAAAAACAAAACATTACGATATTAACGTCAGTATTGGCATTGTCATGTTTCCCGAACATGGAACAGACGCAGACACATTAATATCCTATGCGGATCTGGCCATGTATCAGGCAAAGGAAAAGGGAAAAGGATGTGTGTGTTTCTTTTCTCCCGACCATGCCGCACAACTGGAAGCCATGATTACCTGGAAACAACGAATACAGGATGCGCTGGCACATAATAAATTTGTTTTATATTTACAGCCAATTATGGACTTAACAAATAATACTTTCAGCAGATATGAAGTCTTGCTCCGTATGAAAGGGGATAACGGCGAAATCATACTGCCCTGCGATTTTCTTAAAACGGCAGAACGTTTCGGACTCATCCGGGATATTGACCGATGGGTAACCATCCAATCGATTCAGCTTATTTCAGAACACCAATTGGACTCCAAAGGAATACATCTTGAAGTAAACCTTTCCGGAAAGGCGTTTATGGATGAAATATTATTGTCCATGGTTCAACAAAAACTTGATAAATCAAAAATAAAACCCGGCTCACTTATTTTTGAAATCACAGAAACCGCGGTTATTGAAAACATGTCGGAGGCGCAGCATTTTCTTTCCACATTAAAAAATATGGGGTGCCGCTTCGCGCTTGATGACTTTGGAAACGGATTTTCATCATTCAGCTATCTCAAACATTTACCGGTCGATTACTTAAAAATCGATGGAAATTTCATCCATGAACTGCCAGTCAATACGGTAGATCAGCACTTGGTTAAGGCAATGGTGGAAGTCGCACGCGGACTGGGGAAATATACCATCGCAGAGTACGTTGGTTGTGAAAAAACAGTAGCTCTGTTACAAGAACTCGGCGTAGATTTTGCGCAAGGATATTATATCGGAAACCCAAAACCTGCATCCGAAGCCCTCGTCTCATAGAAAATATTTTTGTCTCATTACACTTTGAGCAGGAATAACAACGACATAAGGAGATAATTGTGTTCAAAGAAGAAAGGAATTACAATAAATTCGCATGGGAAGATTTGGGAAACATTGCAGTAGGAAGACCAAATCTCGGCCAATTTGTGCCGGTTCTGGCTTATCGGTTATTTCAATTTACAATGAGGGACGTGCTGATAACAGAATATGGTGTAAAAACGACAAATGATCTCATGTACAAAAGCGGTCTTATTGCCGGGAAGCAATTTTGTAAAAATTTGTTGAATACAACGCTGGAATTTAACGAATTTATTGCTCATCTGCAAAAGACACTAAAAGAACAGAATATCTGTATTTTAAGGATTGAAAAGGCCGATTTGGAAAATTTTAAAATAACCATGACCGTGGCAGAAGATTTGGATTGCTCCGGCCTGCCCGTTTCAGAAGAAACAGTATGCAATTACGATGAAGGCTTTATTGCGGGAATTTTAAAGGAATACACAAAAAAAGACTTTCATGTAAAAGAAGTGGATTGCTGGGCAAGCGGCGACAGGGTTTGCAGATTTGAAGCAAAATTATCAACAAATACTTAATAATGAAAAACAAAGAAAAAACATTGCATTACAATATCTATAATAAAATCTCCGCCTTATTAAAAGGAGAGATTCCGGAACATATTGATACGTCATCTTTTACCGATGAAGATGAGATACAATATGCACAATTAATAAACCGGCTTATCGGTTCCATATCTGAGATACATAACTTTATTTTCCCCCTTTCCAGGGGAGAATTGCATAAAAACATCCCAAAAACGAATAATTATTTGTGCTCTCCTTTCAAGGAATTACAATCAAAATTGCTGCATTTGACATGGCAAACAGAACAAATCGCAAAAGGAGATTACAGCCAGCGGGTGGACTTCATGGGAGATTTTTCCACTGCTTTTAATTTTATGATTAATAAACTGGCAGAAAATGAAAAGGCATTAAAAGAAAAAATAGATTTGCTGGCGGAACGCACCAGAGAATTAGAAGAAAAAAACGAAGAAATGGAAAAATTTGTTTACACGGTGTCGCATGACCTCAAAAGCCCGTTATTAACCATTTCAGGATTCACGGAAATGATGGAGATTGATGCTGCAGGCGGCGACTCCGAACGCCTTAAAAAAGACGCACAGTACATCCATAATGCCGTGGATAAAATGAATAATCTGCTGGAAAAACTCCTTGAATTATCCCGCATAGGCCGCGTGGTAAATATTCCTGAAAAAGTATCGCTGAATACCCTGGCACAGGAAGCGGCAAATCTGGTTTCCGGCCAGATCGTAAAATCCTGCGTCCGGATTGAAATACTCCCCAATCTCCCAGTTGTTTTTGTTGACAAACAAAGGTTTATACAAGTAATGCAAAATCTTATCGATAACGCCATCAAGTATATGGGAGATCAAACAAATCCCCGCATAGAAATAGGCGCAACAAATAACAAATCAGAAATTATTTGTTATGTTAAAGACAATGGGGGAGGAATTGATCCGCGCTATCATGAAAAAATATTCAACCTTTTTGAAAGGTATGATGAAAAGAGCACCGGTTCAGGAATAGGCCTTGCCAGTGTTAAAAAAATCATAGAAATACACGACGGCCGGATATGGGTCGAATCGGAAGGCAAGGGGAAAGGAAGTATTTTCTACTTTACCATTCCTAATAAAGAAACGGACGGAACAACAATAATTCCATAATGGAACTACCACTCCTGGTGTATCGCAGGCAGTTGTATTTCATAGTCGAAAACAAACGTCGTCCCTTCAACACCCTTACCCGTCTCAACCGGTTGTTTCCACATTACTGCATCCACAAAACAACTTCCCTGATTATCTTCCCTGCAATAATAAAAAACGGCTGAAACCTTTATTTCCGTTTCAAGTTCGTCAAACATTTTTCCCACGTCGGGAATTTTTACCGAAAAACAGTTGCCCTCCATTGCCGTGCTTTTAATAGAGCCTTCTCCCCGGATACCCTTGCTATTTTCAATCGAATATTTCAGCGGAACATAGGGATTCAAATGATACCCGGCGGGAAATTTCAGATTTATAACAATCTCAACGTCTGCATCCGCATTAACCTTTATTACGGGAACTTCGAGTGTTTTTGCAAAACCCGGGAATTCGGGCAGTAAAATATCCCCCATTGAATATCCATCACCGCGTTCTTTTAACCGCAATGTGCTTCCTTCTTTCGTTTTCATATCCACAATGCGAATAGCATGATTATTCGTATCGGCAACGTAAAGTTTTTTATTTGCGATGACAATGCCGCCCGGTTCATAAAATTGAGGCTCCGCACCGTCTTTGAATCCCGCCTTGCCGGTTCCCGCATACGTCTTGCATTCCTGCGTATCAGGACGTATCACCTTAATCTTATGATTATACGTATCCGCAACATAAACGAGCCCCTCATAAACTGCCACACCAAGGGGATGCTGCAAACGGACTTCACTGCCTTTGCCGTCCACATCCCCAAAAACAAAGAGATCCTGCCCCACCACTGTTTTCACCATCTCCTCCTCCAAGTCTGCATACCGTATTGCGCTCACTTCACTATCGGCAAAAAAGATGTTTCTTCCCGAAACAGCCAGTCCGCTCGGCTGCGCCAAAGCGCAACTGTCCAGCGCTCCGTCAATGCAGCCTTCCCTGCCGCTTCCGGCATACGGTTTAAAAACCGTGCTCTCCAAATCCATTTCCCAAATCTGATGAGCGCCTGCCATTGCAATATACAGTTGTTTGTTCCCCGGAAGAACCAGGTCCCAGGGAGAATTCATGGGAGAAAGCGTTCCCATGCCGCCGGACGCCGCATAACCTGCCTGTTTTCCCGTTCCCGCAATCGTAGAAACAATTCTTTTCTCGATATCCAGCTTGCGAATACTATGGTTTTCGGTATCCGCCACATATACATAATTTCCCTGCAATGCCATACCCTGCGGATGCTTAAAACTCGCTTCTTCAAAAGAACCGTCAACATTCCCCGGAGTCCCGTTGCCGGCAATATCAATAATTTCTCCCTCAAAAGAACTTATAATAATGCGATTATGATTGGTATCGGAAATATACAAACATCCCGCAGCTTCATCTGCCAGTATCTTACCGGGAAACGAAAGAATAGCCGGACCGTACTTTTCCCTCTCTAATGACATAGGCAGCGGTGCATTATTCATAAGATTCTTTGACCGATACCCGGAAATCAGGTTTCCGATAAGTTTATCCAATATCTCATAATGCCCTTCCCCCGTATCCGACCCCACAACATTGCCTTCCGGGTCAATTAATACAAGGGTCGGCCACGCCCGCACTCCATAAGCATTCCAGATAAGAAAATTGCTGTCCGCCACTACAGGATGCTCAATCTCATAGCGGAGAATCGCCTGGCGGATATTTTCTGATTCCCGTTCATTATTAAACTTTGCCGAATGTACCCCAATTACTGCCAATTCATTCTGATACTTCGCCTCCAATTTTTTAAGATCGGGAATGACGTGCATACAATTAATGCAGCAATACGTCCAGAAATCAATCAGCACCACCTTGCCCTTTAAATCTTTCATACTCAAAGGCTCCGCCACATTGAACCATGCAGTGCCGCCTGCAAGTTCAGGCGCGGGAATTGCTTTCTGCGCGGCAGTCCCTGAACTAATCCAAAAAAACAACAGTGTTATTATCAAAAAAGAGAATGCTATTGTCCTAGCAAATAAATTTTTTTTATCCGTATTTCTCGTTTTCATCATACTTATAATTTCATATCTTCCTTACTTCATCACCAATACCGTGTATTGATAGCAGCAGTCTTTTATTTTTTTGATTCAACAATCGCAGAATTGAAGCAACCTTTCCCATGCATCACGAAAGCGATTTGGCCATTTACCCGGGTAGCAATTCTTCTTATGCCAAATAAATTCTTCTGTCCATAACCATCCCTGTTTGCGCATTTCTAAAATAAGTTCCATTACATAGGTACTTCGTTCCCCTTCAACTACTTTTTCCTTGATGTTTAAAATAAAAGTCCCTGTTGGCTTAATAACACGCAAAAGTTGTTCAGAAATAGGCAGAAACCATTCTACATACTTGTCATGCCGAACACCGCCGTATGTGTTTTTGCGTTGATCTGCATAAGGTGGCGATGTGACAATCAAGTCAACAGCATTGTCTGGTATCATTCGCAACTGATCCTTGCAATCTCCAAGATATATGTTTGTAGTTATTTTCATTTCCTTATTATCTCATTAAATATGCAATTATAAACACTGTTAATACTCTCACCGATTCCGAATTCTAAATGCTTTTTAGCCTGCAGAATTTCCCTATCATCGAGTTCTCTTCCTAAAATTCTCCGGGCCTCTAGTTGTACATCTTCTTTAGTAATCGCATATAAAATTTCATTTTTTTGACTCGTATTTTTCATAATTATACATCAATAAATATCTATCTGATAGATAATAAAGACTAATCGGCTGCTTCTTTTAAATTGATAAACTTTTTCTTGTTTTCCCCGAACAATGACAGGGAGCATTCCCGATTTTTTGTAAAAAAACTTATTATTTATGTAGGATGGGTCAAGCGAAGCAGACCCATCAATCACAGTTTCATTTATTTTGATGGGTGCGCTGGCGCTTCACCCATCCTACTTTGAAATGATGTGTTACAAAAAATCGGGAATGCACCCCAATGACAGTTGATTCATAAGCGCCTTACCTCGTAGGCAGATTGTTTATGACCTTACTCCACTTTACATATAATTAAACAATTAGCATATTAAAAGCAATCTGTTTTACCGTGTCAAGAAACAAAGTCGGTATTGATTTCCGGGGTCTTAAATTAAGTTGGGTTTTACCCAACGGCATTCATTTTTACCCACCCCTAACCCCTCCCAAGAGGGGAATCTGATATGTCCCCTCTTGGGAGGGGTTAGGGGTGGGTTTGTTCATTGCTTAAGTAAAAATATTGAAATCCCTCAGCATTGTCCGGTTAGGAATTTGCGTGTACCGGTTTTTGTCATACCCGAATGCTTTTATCGGGTATCCAGAGATTCGTTTATTATGGATTCCCGCTAAAAACATGCGGGAATGACAGCTTTAGAACAAGGAAATAAAATATGTAAATTCCTAACCGGACAATGGTGGAAATCCCTATACATTTAATTAGGTTATAGGTCTAAAAAACAAAAACCAACAACTTTTTGGATATTATGGATGGGTTAAACGAAGCGCACCCATCCTACTGTTTATTTGTGTCAGGAAACAATCCCGATATCACAGTACCGCTTCAAATTTATATTTATCCAATAAATACACATATGAATCACTTATTTCTCTACACTTTGAAGCGGTATCGTTTAGAAATTCTCACCGAAAAGAGCTGTAAGGGTTAACAGCTATTAAAAAATTATTGCTTAATCTCTTTTTCTATTGTAACTTACACAGTTCCTATTTTTAATTGTGCGATTAACTTGTAAATCTTTCTCTATATAATACATTCTTATGCTGCTTGCTATCATCTTCATCGTTATTTCAATTATAACAGGTTTTTTACTTACCTATTTTCTCTCCGCACACTATTCTCTTCTTGAAAGAATTGTCTATGGAATTGCGATAGGGTTAGGATTACAAACCTGGATCGTTTACCTCTTTTCTCTTTTCTGGAAACTACAATTTAAATGTATCTACTCTTCAATCGCTTTATCGTCACTCTTTTGTATAGTATTTCTTATAGGCAACCGGAGCGTTCAAAAACAAAAAATACTCTGCGAAGTAATGGCGCTGAAAAACGACTTTCTTCTTCATAAAACATCCTATTTTGTCCATAGCGCCGTTTTTGCCTTTTTTACCACCATCTTCTGTCGTTTGTTTTATCGTACTATCATATGGAAAGAAACCGGCATATATGTCGGGTTGACAAACAATTACGGCGACCTGCCTTTACATCTGGCATACATTACCTCTTTCACGTGGGGAGAGAACATACCGCCTCTTGATCCCGTCTATGCAGGCACAAAATTAACATATCCCATTTTGGCCGATTTTTTATCCGCAATCTTTCTCAAATCCGGCTTAAATTTTAAAGATATCTTATTCATACCCGGCTTTATTTTAACCGTTTCCTTTTACGGCATTCTTTATTATTTTACTTATCGCATAACGAAGAAAAGACTTGCCGCAAGTCTTTCCACGTTCATATTCTTTTTATCCGGTGGATTTGGTTTCTACTATTTCTTTCAAGACCTTGCAAACACATCTGATAGTCTCTGGAAATTTCTCGCCAATCTGCCACAAAATTACACCAAAATTGCGGCATTAAATTATCACTGGATTACTCCGTTAACCTGTCTCAACGTGCCGCAACGATCTTTCCTTTTCGGATTTCCCTTCACCATGCTCATTTTTTTACTCCTGCACACCGGCATAGAGAAGAAAAACAGGAAAGAATTTTTATTTGCAGGTGTCATCGCCGGGGCATTGCCATTTTTTCATACCCACAGTTTTTTGGCAATGTTGATGGTAACAATACCATTAGGAATAATATACTGGGATTGGCGGAAGTGGTTTTTATTCTTTTTCCCGGCCTTTATACTCTCTCTTCCGCAAATATGGTATTTTTCCAGCCATGTTGAAGGTGAACATTTCTTTAAATTTCAACCCGGATGGATGGCAGGAAAGGAAAATTTCCTGTGGTTTTGGATTAAAAATACGAGTGTATTCTGGTTTTTCGCAATCGGGGGTTTTGTTCTTATCTTTTTAAAGCAAAATTATATTGTTTTAGGCCGTTTAAAATTTTTCCCGCTTGTATTCTTATTACTTTTCTTAATACCAAACCTTATCCTTTTTGCTCCGTGGGAATGGGATAATATAAAGATACTTATATACTGGCATCTCGGCATTACCCCTCTGGCAGCGCTTGCCCTGGCATATTTATACGAAAATAAACGTTTAAAAATTCTCTCCAAAACCGTTTTCTTCCTTTCCATGTTTTCCCTCATTGCCGCCGGCTTTATCGACGTTTTTAAATTCGCCATTGTGCCGGTAAATGGCTGGAAAGAATTCAGCACGGAAGAAATCGAACTTGCCAAACGCATTGTCAATGAAACCCCTGCCGATGCAATATTTCTCAATGCAACAGTACATAACCATCCGTTATTTTTATCCGGAAGAAAAACCATTATGGGCTATCCTGGCCATATATGGAGCCACGGGTATAGCGGAAGCAAAAGGCGGGAAATCGATATTAACGCAATGCTAAGGGGGAAATCTGACACAATTGCGCTTATTAACAAATACCAGCCTGACTATGCCATTATTGGCCCCCACGAGAAAAAAAAATATGCAAATATGAAATTTTTCAAAAAAAATTTCCCCTGTATTATTGCTACGCAAAGTTATAAAGTATTCGATCTTAACAAAAGAAATCCCGTCTCTGATATAATGATAAATAAAAACGGTTTATCGGTGCGATATTACGACAACGAAGATTGGAAAGGCGCCCCTATTTTCGAAGAAATTGCCACCGCTGTTAATTTTGATTGGCCAAATGATACTGATAAATTCGTGCCAAGCCCGTTCAGTATGGTATATGAGGGATACATTATCGTTAAGAAAACCGGCCACTATACTTTTACATTGGCATCAGACGATGGCTCATGGCTTTACATAAACGATGCACTTCTTATTGACAATGGCGGCGCGCATAGGGTACAAACAATATCCGGCGATATTGCCCTCAATAAGGGTGTGCACAAAATTGTGATAAAATATTTTGATAAAGGCGGCGGATCTGTTTTAAAACTCACCTGGAGGTCTGAAGACGAAAGAGAAACAATTATTCCGGCACACGTCCTGCTTCCTAAAAAGACTATTACTACCGTGAAAAATCAGCGCAATGGCTTGTCTGTTAAATATTATGATAATATAGAATGGAGCGGGAACCCCATTTATGAAGATATTGACACTGAAATCGGATTTAATTGGTCAAATAATAAAGCAAAACTCTTTTACAGCCCTTTTAGTATTCTATGGGAAGGATATATTGATATCGATTGTTCAGATACGTATACCTTTATACTATCATCCGACGACGGTTCGTGGCTTTTTATTGATAATGCCCTGATAATCGACAACGGCGGTTCCCATAAGGTAGAAGAAAAAACCAGCACGGTTTTTCTTAAAGAAGGAAAACATAAAATTAAAATTAAATATTTCGACAACCAAGGCGGCGCAATATTTAAATTATTATGGAAAACTCCGGATGGTCATATCGCCAGAATACCTGTTGAAAATTTCTCAATCAGTGAAAAAGAATCAATTAATGAGAACGAAATGTGACACGTACCCGCAAATTAGGCTTATTATTGCAACCAAGCGGTAGTATTATCATGCAGAATGTTAATCGGTCGTTTCTCTTTTAATGCAGTATTAAGTGTTTCCATTATTTCTGTAACGGTAATTTTACCGTCTACAAGCATTTCCTTTTTGAATTTTGGCATTTTTTTTACTATTGCCTCTATCTTCAATGCGGTTCCCTGAGATCCGATCTTCTTTATCATTACCATTTCCAAAGGACCCTTTCCTCTCAGATACTTCGCACTCCGTTTATCACCATTTTTATGTTCCTCAAATCTCCGCTTCCCATCGGTCGTAATACCGGTATACAATCTTCCGTTGCCGCACCGTATAAGATATAAAAACCACTGTTTCGTTTTCATAGGTTTAACATAAAAGCAAAAATGTTAAGAAAGGGGCGTTAATAATCCACCGGTTTTCTCAGTATTTTTAAATGTCCCCGCTTCGTTTTCGTTTCAAGGCGTTTTTCCTTCGCGGCTTTTGCAGGTTTCGTTGGTTTTCGCTTTTTTTGTACAACAGCCGCGCTTTTGATTAAATCCCGCAACCGGTCGATCGCATCTTCCCTGTTTTTCTCCTGAGTCCGATATTTCTGCGCCTTAATAATGATCACCCCCTCTGTCGAAATACGGCGATCGCTTCTCGCTAAAAGCTTTTCTTTATAGAAATCAGGCAATGAAGACGCATAGATATCGAAGCGCAACTGTATGGCAGTGGCAACCTTGTTAACATTCTGCCCCCCTGCACCCTGGGAGCGAATCGCGTGCATTTCTATCTCATCAATTGGAATAGTAACTTTATTAGATATTTTTATCATATACTGAACTAAAATTTATCTATCACCGTAACCCCGATAGCGCCAAACTGGTTCATGTTGGGAAGCTCACGTATCGCGTCTTCGAGACGTATTGTTTTTCCGATCAACTTTTGCGGCTGTAATTTCCCGCAGGCAACCATATCCAGCATGGCATCGTATTCATGCGCCTGCATGCCATGACATCCCAGAATTTCGAGTTCATTGGCAATGATTCTGTCCATGGGTATGGGCGGATGCCGGTGACCTGCCAGCATCAGGCCAATCTGAAGATGTTTCCCCCGTTTTCTTAAATTTGAAATCGAATTGAAACATGTTTTCGGACTTCCAAGGGCGTCGATGGAAACATGCGCCCCTCCTTTTGTTATTTCCATTACGGCTCCTGCCACATCTCCGGCTTCACTGGCATTTACCACTGCACCGGCGCCTACCGATCGGGCAAATGCCAGTTTCTCTCTTTGTATATCAACCGCCACAACGTGCGCCCCCAGGGCGCTGGCAATCATAATAGCCGATAACCCAACGCCTCCGCAGCCGTGCACGGCAACCCACTGCCCGGCAGACACCTTCCCCTGCGCTACTATCGCGCGAAACGAAGTGCTGAAGCGGCATCCAAGGCTTGCCGCGGATACGTAATCAATATCTTCCGGCAGCCGAACCAAATTAATATCCGCATAGTCAATCGCCACGTATTGAGCAAAAGAACCCCAATGGGTAAACCCCGGCTGAAACTGTCTGTCACATACCTGATGATTCCCCGTAGCGCATTGAGGACACGTGCCGCATCCGCACACAAACGGAAGAGTCACCCTGTCGCCTTTCTTCCAAAGAAGAACCTCGCTCCCCGTTTCCTCAACAGTACCCGCAAGTTCATGCCCGGGAACATGGGGCAGCCGTATATCGGGATCGTGCCCCATCCATCCATGCCAGTCGCTCCGGCACATTCCGGTAGCTTCCACACGAATCACCACACCATTATTTCTGGGCGCAGGGTCGGACACATTTTGAATGGTCAACGGTTGACCAAAATTTTCATATATTGCCGCTTTCATTTCTTTTCTCTCCTCCCTGCAAAGGAAGTGGCAGAAAAACATTCATCGATTACCTCCCCTTTGCCTCCTTTATTAAGGGATACCTCTGTCCCCCGCTGGCGGGGGATGAAGGGGGTGGACGACTTTTCTCTTTTCTCTTTCCTTAACCACGCATCGTATTGCCGCTATCACACCGTTCATATTTCTGCGCACATCGTCATCGGTAAACCTGATTACTTCAAATCCCGCCCGCTCCAAATCATGGGGTTTCCGGTTATCTTTCTCCGCGGTCTCCTCATACTGATGGGTTACTCCATCCACTTCAATCACCAGTTTTAACTCTTTACACATAAAGTCTGCTATGTAGCGTAATACCGGCCTTTGTCTTCTGAATTGATACCCCTTCATTTGGCCCTCACGGAGGACATATTTCCAAAGGCACGCCTCTGCCTTTGTCATTTCCCTGCGTAACTTATTTGCAAGGGGTTGTAATTTGTGTTGCAGGCATAATTGTTCCTTCCATTGGCTTTCACGTGTTTCTTCCACCCCCTGCCCCCGCCAGCGGGGGACAACGAAATCCTTCATCGAATTTGATCCCATGATACACTATCGGTATAAATACCTGACGATCGACTGATATACCACATTGTTTGAACTCGCAGGCAAGGATAACTTCATAAACGACTTCAAGCAATCCCGGCCCAGATTCCCGATGCACTGCAACGACAGCATTTACAATAATCTTCCCAATCCCACTTTCATTCATATTCTTTGCAACTGGTTTGTGGCAGGAGTATTCCCAGATTTTTGCAAATCCATCATTCTTGTTCCCAAGTTCCTGCCGGGGAACACAATTGTGAAGGAAGCTCATGCTTCCTGTTATGAGAAACGAAGTTTCTCAAGCAATTCCGTTCCAAAGCAAGATGCTTCACCTTGTTCAGCACAAGGCTTTGGAACGAGCCATGGTCTCTTTTGGAATTTTGCAAAAATCTGGGAATGCTCCCTTCGTGTCTTCGTGCGATTACTTCTTTTTTAAATGATTTTCTGAGGAATGATTAGAGCATAAATAAGGAAAAAAGCAATATTTTTTCATTTATTCCCCTTAGCAAAGCTTGCCTTTCTGCAGGTTGTGGGGTTATGGAGTTATTTCGCTACTCCAAATGGATATGGTTGTAGTTTGACTTACCCTGTGTTTTTATATAATTCGGAGACAAATTTCTTTTAAAAATGATATTGAAGATATGTGGACAAATACTATAATTAAACCATTATGAAATTTCTGGAACCTGAATGGCACGATAAATTGTCTTCCACCAACACCGTTCTTATGGAACGGCTCAGGGATGGAGAAGATATTCCCGCCGGATTTGTGCTGGCTGCGCTGGAACAGACGGCAGGACATGGACGAAGCGACCATCATTGGGTTTCCCTGCCGGGTGAAGATTTAACCTTTTCTTTTTTGTTGCCTACCCACCATGATATTTCGGGGCTGGCATCGCTCTCCATGTCAATTTCTCTGGGTATTGCCTCTGCACTGGACACCTATGGCTTCATTACGCAAACAAAGTGGCCAAACGACCTTCTTGTGCAGGGACGTAAAATCGGTGGTATTCTTTCCGAGGAGAGCAACGTAAAACGTCCTGACGGACACGCCATTGTCGTGGGCATTGGGATTAATGTAAACATGAATAAACTGCTGGCATCTTCCATGAAAAAAGCCGCGACTTCCCTCCGTATAGAAACCGGGAAGAAACATGCCATTAAAGACGTTCTTGCCACGATCCTTGAAGCGCTGCCTGAATGGATCGATCACTGGGAAGCAGGAGGTTTTCCCGCCATACGCGATGAATGGCTTGCGCGATGCTGTTTCGTGGGAGAACGCATTACTGTAGGAGAAGGAAAAGTGCAGAAGTCCGGCATCTTAACAGGGTTTGGAGCTCGGGGGCAAATTATCCTTCGCGGTGACGATGGTTCATTGTGCGATATTTGGGCGGGCGACGTGGTATGAGCCGCTTTCTTTAATTGATAAAGGCGCGCGCCTTATCCAGGAGTGGAGATAATCTCCTGTTATGGTATTAAAAATCCTTTAAGTGCCCTTCCATTTTTTTACGCGCCAAATCGGCTAAAAGTTTTCTGGGAAATAATCTGGATATGCTGATCAAGATGGTATTCATTATGCCATGAATTGAAACGTGTTTTCCTTTCATCATGGCATTATACCCATGTAATGCAACTTCCTTTGCGGTAGGCATCTTTTTGGGAATATAACGCCTCTTGCCGTTTTCATTTGCCGCATCATGAAATCCCGTGGCGGTAGGTCCCGGGCATAACGCCGTTACGGTAACTCCGGTGCCTTCCAGTTCATTTGCAATGGCTTCCGTAAATGATAATACGTATGCCTTGGAAGCGGAATATACCGACTGCAGCGGAACGGCCTGAAATGCTCCGATTGAGGCAATGTTCAATATCTTCCCGTATTTCCGTTCAATCATTCCCTTCATAAAAAGTTTTGTAAGATGGGTAAGGGCTATGATATTTAATTTCAGGATATTTGCCTCATGGCGCCAATCCGTCTCCGAAAATTTCCCAAAAGCTCCAATCCCTGCATTATTGATCAATATGTCAATCTCAATATTCTGTGCTGCAAGAACAGTGTATATCCGGGAAGGGGTTTCCGCTTCGGTTAAATCTTCTATTAAAAAAGTCGTTCTGACGCTATGGTTACTTTTAAGATCGTCTTTTAACAGTTCAATCTTCTCACGATCACGGTCAATCAATACCAGATTATAATTGTTTTGGGCAAGTATCTTGGTAAACTCCATGCCAATGCCATTCGAAACACCGGTAACAAGAGCCGTATGCGTTCTCTTCGCCCGCCCTGTGCTTCCGGGTGTTTTTGGTTCCCTATAGAATTGCTCTGATAAAATTTTCAGCATCCCTATTCCTATATTTACGAATTATACGAATCGAAATTTCCATGGGTAAGAACATTTTGCCCTTCCGTAATCCACACACAAGAGAAGGCAAAAAAACCGTATATGGCACAGGCAAAGTATTTACATGGATTTTCGCAAGAATTATTCATTGTTTGCATAAAAAAGTCAAAGGAATTCTGGAGGAGTTGTTTTGTTTTTCCCTGTTTCACAGGAATTTTTTCATAAAACAAATGGTTACGGATTTTTTAATTCGTATCCTGTAATGAATGCCACTCACATTAAATGTAATTTCGCAGTTTCAGTTCTACCGGATGAGGGCTAAGATAATATTGCAGTTTCAGGTATTCTTTATCGTATTTGCAGACATAATGCCGTAAAAGCACAATGGGAACGATCAATGGCATCAGATTTTTGCGATAATGTTCGATAATCTCCAGTAATTCTTTTTTTTCCCATGAAGACAAATCTTTTTTAAAATATCCCAAAATATGATGCAATACATTGACATTTTTCCTTATCGTTGCTTTTAATTTTAATGCCGCCATTAACATCTTATAATAGCGATCATATATATCTTTTTTACCGGTTTCTTTCGGTTGGGCAACCAATTTGCCAATATCTCTGAGCATTTCAGCGCTATGGGACATGATCAATAATTTATGGCTTGCGTGAAAAGCAACAAACCCCTTTATCGAGCCGTCTTCCTTCAGAAATTTCTTCCAGCGGTAAAACACAAATACCCTTTCGATAAAATTTTCCCTTAACTCAGGGTCCTGCAAACGGCCATCGTCTTCTGCCGGAACATAAGGAAATCTTTCCATGAATCCTCTTGCAAACAAACCGATGCCTTTTTTGACGGGAATGACCGATGCTGCTGGATAGACCTTTATCCCCTGCATACCGCAACTGGGAGATTTGCTTTTAAACACAAAACCGCACAAATCTTCATCCTCTAATTCTTTCAGTTTTTCTCTGACCCATTTTCCCATAAGGCCGGTATAGTCTTTCTGCGTTTTTATCGTGAGAAGGCTGGCATCTTCCGGTTTTCCCACCAGCCGCATCGGTTCTCTCGGAGAAGGAAGACCGCATTCCACTTCAGGACACACAGGAATCCACCCGACAAATTTCCCCAAAGTATATTTCAAATAATGGTCAAGCTTATGCCCCCCATCATACCGAACTTTTTCACCAAGCAGGCAGGAACTAATGCCCAATTTGATTTTTTCATCCATTTGTTTTTGTTCTGTTAAATTATCGCAGCGGTTTCAATAAATACTCCAATCCATTTTGTTTGATTTCATAGACACTTCTCAGCATATCGCCTAACGCGCCTTCCGGAAACCCATTTTGTGCAAACCACACAAGATATCCTTCCGGCAAATCAATCAGCAATCTCCCCTGATATTTTCCATACGGCATTCGTGTTTTTACAAGTTTTAGTAAATACTCTTTATCAGGAAACATGTTATCCCTTCTTTACCGGCCCAAAAACTCAATGGTTTCTTTCTGGAAAAAGGAAAGAAGCTCATCAAAATTTTCTATATTCCATTATCCTGACAGAACTCATCAAGTTCCTCTGCCAATCTGCCCGTTTGTTCCAAAATACGATTGCCGGCTTTTCCACTTTCCGCAAGATATCTGTAATACATATGGCAGACATCATCTGAATTAAGAGCGTCTTTTACATGAAACATTGGCACAACCTCACTGTCCGGAAGAAAACTGGCAAGTTGAAGGAAACACAATTTAAGTGATCGGAGCATTTTTTCATCTCTTTTCACCACAGTGCCAACATACGTCAGGTTGACCTTTACCGCCTCTTTTATGATATCCTTATTGTGGGGTAAGAGAGATATCCTTCGTCCCTGAATATTGCTTACCGGGTTTTCATCCAGTATTTTTCCATACTCTTTTACTATCTTTATTGCGGTTTCTATATCCATATTCCCTCCCTTACCCTCCATTTTATCTGTATGTATTGTACCTGTCTTTAGTCGTTGCCCGGAGAAAAACATTAGCCCGTTATTGAACAAAAATCTCCACAAATCTTTCAACAAGATACGCCAAATATTCTATATCGATATAATCTTCGGCGCTGCTATCAAGAAACAATTTACAACTAGCCGGAAACTCATCATCCGCATCCCAGAAACACAGATATAAGGGTATTTTGGGCAACAAATCGAATTGGTAAACATAATCTGCCTTCATCTTCCCTTGTCCGGCAACTCCTCCCAATTCTCTGCATCGAATCTTTAATCCTTCTTTATCATAGTTAAATTTTATGGCAATTTTTTCTTCGGCATTACGTTGAAATGCCTTTACATGCGAGGCGGTGTTGGGAAAATATCCCAATGTAACCCATTCACCGGTTAAAGGCCTGCTGCCCTTCCTGCGTACATAATCATAAATGATAATTTTCGACCATGAGTCGGGACAATACTTACCATCCTCAAACAATCCTTCTCTTCTGACCTCATATGGCATATTCATCATTTTCAGTTTAATTTTTTCTGTGCCATCCTCAATCTCATATCTCCCACCAATCACAGCACTTGTTTCCCTAAAATTTACACGTTTCGCTTCTTCCTCCAATTCATTGCTCACCCGGCTGTAATTATCGTCCATGGTAACTATTGCTTTATTTAACACCAAAGTATCTTTTTCCGCTGCAACATAAGGACAATCCTGTATTTTGCGCTGAGCATTCATTACCTTAAGTGCAAAAGCTGTGCAGGTTGTGTCCCCACATTCGCCACAATTTGTTTTTGGTAATTTTTTGTATATTTCAATCATAATGTTATTTATTGTATTTATTATAATTCATAACCGACAGGAGTTGCATTCAGTTACTATCCGGAATTCCCTTATAACACAAAAGGCATCCTCATTTTCAAGAAGGATGCCTTTCGTGTTATAATTTTTGAAACAGAATTTTCTGATCAAACTGTCGCACGTGATAAAGGTTGCTCCAAGGATGCCTGCGCAGCGGCAAGACGAGCTATTGGAACCCTAAAGGGAGAGCAGCTTACGTAATTCATCCCGATTTTATGACAAAAAGAAACTGTTTGAGGATTACCCCCATGTTCACCGCAAATTCCGATTTTCAATTCTTTTCGGGTATTTCTTCCGTTCTTAATGCCAATTTGCACCAACTGTCCGGTGCCTTCCTGATCCAAGACCTGAAATGGGTCCTTCTCAAGTATTTCATTCTCGATGTACTCCGGAACAAAAGAGCCCACATCATCACGGCTAAAACCAAATGTCATCTGGGTTAAATCATTCGTCCCGAAGGAAAAGAATTCAGCGTGTTTGGCAATCTTATCTGCTATTAAAGCTGCACGTGGCAATTCAATCATTGTTCCTATAAGATAATCAACCTTTACACCTTTCTTTTCCATTATTTCTTTTGCATTTTTTTGAATCAACTCTTTTAAAATAATGAACTCTTTTTCAGTACTAATAAGAGGCAACATTATTTCCGGATAAACAGAAACGCCCTTTTGTTTCATATTACATGCAGCTTCAATAATTGCCTGAACCTGCATTTCATAAATTTCCGGATAGGTAATACCAAGCCGGCATCCCCTATGACCTAACATTGGATTTAGCTCATGAAGCGCCGAAACCTTTTCCTGTACTTCCTGAAAACTGATCTTCATCTGCCTTGCTATTTCTCTTTGATTGCTTTCTTCCTGCGGCAAAAATTCATGTAAAGGAGGATCTAAAAGACGTATTGTCACAGGAAGACCTTCCATTACCTTAAAAATTTGTTCAAAGTCTCTCCGCTGCATAGGAAGCAAATTTTTCAGCGCCGATGAAAAAGAGGCCATCGGATCTTTCAGTTCATTCTGCGCCTTTGTTAAATCTTTTTTAAGCATACTGATTTTATTATCCGATGCTTTATTTATCTCTTTTTGTATACTATCAATTTTAATTTTCACATTCTTTACGTCAGGGGCAGAAAGAATCATTTGCCGAACAAAATCGATTCTATTTTCTCCGAAAAACATGTGTTCCGTTCTGCAAAGTCCTATTCCTTCCGCGCCAAATTCGCGAGCCTTTTTTGCATCTTCCGGTGTATCTGCATTTGTTCTCACCTTCAACTTTCTTATCTCATCCGCCCATGACATTAGTGTGGCAAAATCATCGCTGAGTTTAGGATCAAGGGTGGGCACCTTCCCCATCATTACCTCGCCACTGCTTCCATCCAAAGATATAAATGCCCCTTTCTTTACAACTTTTCCATCTACCTTGAAAAGTTGTTTTTTATAATCCACGTGTATCGCACCGCAGCCGGCAATGCAGCATTTACCCATTCCTCTCGCAACCACAGCCGCATGGGAAGTCATACCACCGCTAGTGGTAAGAATTCCCTGAGACACATGCATTCCGCCAATATCTTCGGGAGAAGTTTCTTTTCTGACGAGGATTACCTGTTCATTCTTCTCCGCCATCCTTTCCGCATCCTCAGCGCTGAAAACCGCTTTGCCCGTAGCAGCTCCGGGAGACGCAGGGAGCCCTTCCGCTATTACTTCTCTTTTTGCCTTAGGATCGAATGTCGGGTGCAATAACTGATCAAGTTGGTTCGGATCAATTCTTGAAATAGCAATCTTCTTATCTATTAACTTTTCTTTTACCATATCAACCGCAATCTTTATTGCCGCACGAGCTGTCCTCTTACCGTTTCTCGTCTGCAGCATAAACAAGCGATTTTCCTGAATGGTAAATTCCATATCCTGAACATCTTTAAAATGTTTTTCCAGTATATCTTTATATTTATAAAGTTCTTTGTATACCTTTGGCATTTCTTTTTCGAGATTTGCAATCGGTTCCGGCGTGCGAATACCCGCCACAACGTCTTCCCCCTGGGCGTTAATGAGGAATTCACCGTAAAATTTATTTTCCCCTGTTGAGGGGTTTCTGGTAAAACATACTCCGGTCGCGGAATGATTTCCCATATTTCCAAATACCATAGCCTGAACATTCACTGCCGTGCCAATAAGCCCCTTTATTTCATAAAGCTGTCTGTACTTAACTGCCCGCGGGTTATTCCAAGATGCAAAAACAGCATGGATCGCTTTGTGAAGTTGTTCTGACGGATCATTTGGAAATGATTCTCGCGTATTTTTTTTATAAATTGCCTTATATTCATCTACAATATTTTTCAACTGATCAGCCGTCAAATCCGTATCGCTTTTTACTCGTGATTTTTTCTTGTATTTGTCTAAAACCTCTTCAAAATTATGCCGTTCAATCCCCATAACTACGTCACCAAACATGGAAATAAACCTGCGATACGCATCCCATGCAAACCGGTTATTTCCTGTTTTTTTTATCAGGCCAGTTACCGCATCATCGTTTAATCCAAGATTCAGCACCGTGTCCATCATGCCTGGCATTGATGCAGCGGCGCCGCTTCGCACTGAAACCAACAAAGGGTTATTTGCATCGCCTAATTTTGCTCCCATCAATTTTTCCAATCGGGAAAGATTTTGCTCTATCTCTTTTTCGAGACCTTTGGGATATTGTTGCTTGTTCTTATAATAAGCATCGCAAACCTCTGTTGTGATAGTAAAACCGGGAGGAACAGGAATACCGATATTTGTCATTTCCGCTAAATTTGCCCCTTTACCTCCAAGCAGATATTTCATATCCGCTTTCCCATCAGCCTTACCGTCTCCAAAGAAATAGACATACTTGGGCGCCATTCAAAATACTCCTTTCAATGAATATATTTTAAACACGAAGAGAATTTTAACTTTTGTAACTATTTTTACTCTCACATACCCGACAAACCACTACCTTGATACAATTGCAAAACATCCGCTTTATTAGTAATTTTTTTTAATAGTATATCTCAGTATCACCATATTTTATAAAAACATTAGCACACGTATGCGCACGCCTGAAAAATTAAATTGAAACAATAAATAAATCGCTTAGAACAGAATAACGGGATGACATATTTTCGTGATGGAATGCAGTTTAAATTGTTTTATCAACAAATGAAAGCCTATCACAATACTAAACCTCATAATTGCTTTAGGCGGTATGAATTTTGTTTAACTTTTATCGAAACCAAGCAGTTAGTGACGATATTGAAATAACTGAAAACCACCACAACAAAAAGAACAAATGACAAATGTATTAAAACTACACTCCCCTTTAAATTTTCAGCATAAGGCAATCCACATAACACAAATCCACATATTCTCTGATATGGTTCCCCTGCATACAAACTGCTATCTCACTACCAAGGAAAACAAAACGCTTCGCATACTAACATAAACAAATTTAACTGGCAAGAAAATTCAAGGGATGAAAACCATGCAGAATGGAATGATTGTGGATAAGGAAATGTATTATTACTTTTTTTAATAAAATCTCAGTAATCGATTAAGGATACAATGAAAATGGAACAACACTCATATGGTAATATTATTTTCAGAAAAAGAAAGACATCGCTTATTTACTTTGCATTTTCTCACAATATCTTCTATCTATTACTTTTTTTTGAAAGCCTTTCTTCATATTCCATCACTGTTTCCTCCTGCGCAATTGTCTCGATGGAACCCGGTCTTTTTTTACGAACTTCTATAATTGCATCTTTTGCACTATATCCCTTATTTACAAGATAGCATGCCAACATTGTGCCTGTTCTCCCTATTCCTGCATCACAATGCACAACTACTTTTTTATCGGAAGATATCGCTTCATTTACAAAAAGAATGAACTCCTCTATTTGCTCCTGTGTCGGCGGGGTAAGATCTGCTATGGGAATATGTTTATTGATAAAACCAAATTCTTCTAACAATGTTCTGTGAAGAGGCCATTCTGACAAAGAAACGATTACATCTATACCGCTTTCTTTAAGAAACTCAAAATTGGATATCCCTGACATGGGCCTCGCCATACCAGCAATTTCGTTCTTTATAAGCCAGCTAAAATTTCTAGGAATATTCATTCTTTACAAATTCAGTTAGCATTTTTTGCAATAACTCCAAAGGTAAACCAACAACATTTGAATAGCTTCCATCTATTTCATCAATAAATTTCTGCCCTCTTCCCTGAATTGCATAAGCACCGGCTTTACCCATAGGTTCTCCTGACCGGACATACCTTTCGAGTTCATCCACCGGAGTGTTCTTCATTTTTACTTTTGTCCGTGCAACACCTACGAGTTGTCTTCCAGATGGCATTTCTTTAATACAGACACCGGAAAGTACCTCATGTACCGAGTTATTCAAAAAAGAAAGCATCCTCTTTGCATCGTTTGTATCTTTTGGTTTACCATAGACATTATTGTCATGTAAAATGATCGTATCTGCACCAATAACAATTGCATCTTTCATTTCTTTCGCCACATTACCCGCTTTTAAAGACGCTAGGGCTTGAACAAATTCGCTTGGCGGCAAGTTGCGGTTACAAACGTTTTCATCAATTCCATGGGGCACAAAATCAAACAAAAACCCCAACAACTTAAACAACTCAATCCTCTGAGGAGAACTTGAAGCAAGAATAAAACGTTTGTTCACATAAACCTCTCTTTGTGATAACCTTCCTATAACCACATGAGAGAAGCAAGAATATCCTGCGTAAGAAATAAGAAGTTTTAAAATTAAGATGTGGCTACTTTAGGTTTGACCTCTTCAGCGGATTGTGTTTCCAATGTACCTTCTACTAACTCAAACACTGCAAGGGACGCGTTATCATTAAGCCTTCTTCCCAACAACCGCAACTTCCTGCGCATTCCACCCATTGTATATTCAATTTGCGGCACCTTTCCAACACTGCTGCCGGAAAGAACTCCCAAACGCGTACCTGATAACTTCAATATGCGCGTATATCCGCCATTCCTATCTATATATTTTTTTGCAATACCACCACTCTCACGCCATTGTCCTTCGCCAAGAATCTTTTTTACAACATCAACATTTTTCAATCTTGAGAAAATTTGGCGATAACAGTGAACGTAACCCGGCTTGTCATTTTCCTTTTTTTCTAATCCTTTTTTTGCAATGGTAATTATTTTTTCGGCAAAAGACCTCGTCTCCTTTGCCTTTTCTAAGGTCGTTACAATCCTTCCGTGAATAAAAAGGCTGTTAGCGAGATTCTGCCTTAGCGAACTTCTATGAGCGGAAGTTCTTGATAAATGTCTGCCCCTTTTTCCATGTCTCATTGTATCACCCTTTTTCCTTTTCCATTTGCTTTATTTCCACAGGCATCCCAATAGTTAAATTTAATTGGCTTAACTTTTTCTTTAATTCCTTCATTGTAGTTTTTCCAAAGTTTTTTATCTGCAAAAGTTCTTCCTCTGTTTTAACAACAAGGTCGCCTACCGTTACAATATTTGCCGTCTCCAAACAGTTGGAAGCCCGCACTGATAAGTCCAATTCTGCAATTGGCATACTCAACGTCTTATTAAATTCTTCAGCAGACACATCTGATACTGGTTCTGTACCCATGATCTTCTCTATCTGCTGGAGTTCTCTCCCAATTTCGAAGTATTGCACAAACGGATTCAAATGCTTCCTTGTAATCACTGCCGCTTCAACCAATGCCATTTCCGGGGTAATAGTACCATTCGTCCATATTTCCAAAATCAGTCTGTCATAATTTGTTCTTCTTCCAACACGTGTTTCCTCTGTAGCATAACGAACGTTTCTTATAGGAGAAAAGACAGAATCTATCGCAATCAAGCCAATCTCCTGCTCCTCAGATTCATTTTCATCTGCAGTTATATACCCCCTACCCTTTCGAACCTCCATTTCTACATTAAAAACCACATCCTCAGACAGAGTCGCGATATGCAAATCACCATTGATAACCTCTACACTTTCATCGGTAATTATATCTTTGCCTGTTATTTTACCTTTTTTACAAGCTTCTATTTTTATAATCTTCGGCTGATCAGAATGCATTTTGACAACCAAATTTTTGATGTTCAGTATTATGTCTGCGACATCTTCAACAACACCTGGCACAGTAGTAAATTCATGAGCCACTCCTTCTATTTTTACCGACACAATAGCACTACCTTCCAAAGAAGACAGCAGCACTCTCCGTAAACTATTTCCTACCGTATGACCAAAACCACGTTCAAAAGGGGCTGCTATGAACTTACCATATCTGTCAGTCAAAGTCTCATTTTCCACTTCCACACGTACTGGTAGTTCAAGACCTCTCCACCTTATTCGCATATTTTCCTCCCTAATCTATTTATAAGGGAATTTATAAAAATAAATTTGACGCAAGTAACTTTTCTTACGAGAATATTTGCGGGTATTACAAATACAATTTGAAATACAATAACAATCTTATAGCGGGCTGTTCAGGTTAAAATCAATTATTTCGAACATAACTCGATTATTAATTGTTCCTGAACAGAGGCGGAAATATCGTCCCTTGTCGGAAGTTGCTTTACCACACCTTCCAATGCATCCTGGCGAAATTCTAACCAAGAGGGTATTTTTTTTGATTTTAAAGATTCAACATTATCCTGGATAAATTTCCTGCTTTTCTCCCTATTCTTAGATTTTATTACATCACCAACCCTTACCAGTAAAGAAGGAATATCAACTTTTTTATCGTTAACCGTTATGTGACCATGTAAAATCAGTTGTCTGGCACTTTTTCTGGAATGTGCAAATGAAAGCAAATGTACAACATTATCCAATCTTCGTTCTAACATTATCAGCAGATTGTCTCCGGTATTCCCCTTCTGTTTTTCCGCTTTTCTAAAGTAATTCCGGAATTGTTTTTCCAAAATACCATAAAAACGCTTCATTTTCTGTTTTTCTCGAAATTGAATACCGTACTTTGACAATTTCCCCCGTCCCCAGGAAAACTGTCCCGGCGGATATTTTCGTTTTGTAATCGCACACTTCGCTGTTTCACAGCGAATCCCCTTAAGAAACAGCTTCTCCCCTTCTCTTCGACATAATCTACATTGTGGTCCTACATATCTTGCCATATTTTCCCTTTCCAGTACTGCTCTATATACTTATACTCTGCGCTTTTTGCGAGGCCGACAACCGTTATGAGGAAGAGGTGTAACATCTTCAATCGCTTTTACACTTAATCCTGCTGCCTGAAGAGCAGTAATAGCCGATTCTCTACCAGGCCCCGGCCCCTTAACTCTTATTTCTATTTCTTGCACTCCATATTTTTGAGCCTTTTCTGCTGCACTCGTCGCTGCTTTCTGAGCAGCAAAAGGCGTACTTTTACGAGAGCCTTTATACCCCGCAGTGCCAGCACTTGCCCAGCAAATTGTCTCACCATTCACGTCTGTTATTGTTACATACGTATTATTAAACGTGGCTTTGATATTTGCTATTGCCCTTGTAACATTGCGCCTTATTTTTTTGCTAGTATTCGACATGTTTTTACCTCATCGTTCTATAAACAGTTACTTCATCCGCATAACACTTTATAACACTCATTTTGATTAGAGCGCTGCGCATCATCAAAAAAACTTTGCAACACAAATTCCGTGTTAAACATTTTATCAAGATTTCTAAACTTATTCATGCTGTACTTCCTATTTTTTCTTCTTCTTTTCGCAATAATCATCAAATTCTTGGGAGTATACTTTGGAGACACAATTTCAACAAGTCTAACACTATAGCCTGCCCCTGTCAAAAATTGCGCTCTTAACGCTTCAGTAAGAATATTAGCAAATCTGTATCTCAGAAGGCCAAAATCAGTAATATTCATCAAAGGATGCCCTTCTTTAAGGCGGTTCCGGATATTATTTTCACAACATGGCACAACTAAAATATGCCTCGCTTTTATTTTAATAGCCTTCGCTATCGCCTCATCTGTAGCAATATCACAAGCATGCAATGCAACAACAATATCAATCACCTTTTCCGGTTTGACATCGATTATCTTGTTGTTTATGAAACACATATTTTTAAAGCCAAGAATGTCTTTAACAGCCTTGCACTTCTCAATCAATACCGGATTTTTATCTACTCCATAAAAATATGTGTTTATCGCAAATTCTTTTGAAAGAACGTAATTCAGGACAAACGATAAATATGACTTACCACAGGAACAATCGAGAAACACGAGATCCTTTTTCTCTTTGTAATAAGTCTCAATAACCGTCACAACCTGTTCACAAAACCCAACAACCTCATTAAACTTCTTATTTTCTCTGCAATCGGAAGCCTGCCCGATATTCAGTTCGAGAGCATTTAAAAAACCTATATTGGCTTTAAGCAATGCTGTAATCTTTTCCTTCTTTCCCATTTTAACCCTTAAGGTTTAATCTCTCAGTAAAACAATAGAACTCAGTCCATATACTCAAGACTTATCTCATTTCTTTAACACCTTTCTTACCGGCTACCGTCTTTTTCCTCCCCTTTCTGGTCCTTGCATTTGTCTTCGTTCTTTGTCCTCTTACAGGCAATCCCATTCGATGGCGGATTCCACGGTAACAAGCAATGCTTCTCAACCGTGAAATATTCTGCAATTCCTGTCTGCGCAACTGCCCCTCTACGTTATAATTTTTCCCAATATGCGCACCCAAAATACTTAGCTGATCCTCATGAAGATCCTTTGCGCGGACACTTTCATCTATATTCAGCTCTTTTAATATTTTCTTAGATAGAGATATTCCAATTCCATAAAAATATGTTAACGCAACCACTATTCTTTTATCTGATGGAATGTCGGTACCTGCAATTCTAGGCATTAATTAATTCCTTTCTAGAAATCACCAAATCATCCTTGCCTTTGCTTGTGACGAGGATTTGTGCAAATTACACGAACTACATTTTTTCTTCTTATTATTTTGCAACTTTCGCAAATTCGTTTTACAGAAGCTCTAACTTTCATAACAACCTTCTTTATAGATAATTATCAAATATACCTTGTTAAACTTGCCTATAAATGATCCTGCCTTTATCAAGATCATACGGCGACATCTCGACTGTTACTTTATCCCCTGGCAGTATCTTAATAAAGTGCATTCGCATCTTGCCGGAAACATGAGCCAATATCTTGTGTCCATTCTGTAATTCCACCCTAAACATTGCATTAGGGAGCGCCTCTCTTACAACTGCTTCTACGCGAATTGGCTCTTCTTTTGACATAATATCAATACAAAAAAATTATAGCGTTAAAATTTCTGCCCCATTTTCAGTAATTACCACAGTATGTTCAAAGTGAGCGGACAATTTACCATCTTTCGTCACAACAACCCATTTGTCATCCCGTACCTTTGTATCCGGTTTTCCCATGCAAATCATAGGCTCTATGGCAATTGTCATACCTGACATTAATATTTCATCCGCTTCTAACAGCGACTTACTAACAAAATTAGGCACCTGAGGATCTTCATGCATGCTTCTGCCAATTCCATGCCCAGTATAATTTCTTACAACAGAATACCCGTGTTTTTCTACAAATTCCTGAATTGTCCTTGAAATCAACGAAAGTTTTTCATTCGATTTTATTACACCTATCGCAAGGTGCAATGATTTCTCACACACTTCCAAGAGCCTTTTGGCATCGTCAGAAATATTACCAATAGGCATCGTCAGCGCTGCATCAGTGACATACTTACGGTAGCGAACTCCTACATCTATACTTAAAATGTCACCTTCGGCTAATTTGCGTTGACTAGGAATGCCATGAACAACTTCCTCATTTATTGATGTGCATATACTTTTTGGAAAACCTCTATACCCTTTGAATACAGGTATACCATCATGACTGATAATAAATTTTTCTATTTCTTCATTTAAAAAATCAGTAGTGACATCTTTTTTTGCAAGTTCTTTTGCCAACCTCAACGCATCCGCGGTTATCTTACCGGCATCCCTCATTATTTCGATCTCACGAGGTGATTTACGAACTATCACTCTTTATTCACCCCACCTTTGTCTTTTTTTGCTTCTTCAGCTCATTATTAATGATATCTGCAATATTTTTTGAGATCACTTCTATTTTTAGATCACTGGATATTTCCTTTAATATCTTATTATTCCTGTAATATTCCACTAAACCTGCGGTTTGTTCGCGATAAACTTTAAGCCTTTCCAATACTGTTTCAGGTTTGTCATCAGCCCTTTGATGTAATTTACCATTACATTTGTCACAAATATCTTTTTTACGCGGCGGCACAAATTTTACATGATAATTCGCTCCGCATATGCTGCACATCACCCTCCCCGATAACCTCTCAACAACAGCATCTTCAGAAACAACAAAGTAAAAAACAAGATCAACACACTTTCCAAGCGTTCTCAACATTTCGTCAAGAATCTTTGCCTGCAAAAGGGTTCTTGGAAAACCATCAAGCACAAATCCATTTTTACAATCAGTCTTTAAAATTCTATCTTTAATTATTCCAACAACTACCTGATCTGGCACCAACAAGCCCTTTTCTATATAAGAACGTGCCTTTGCTCCTGTATCAGTTCCGGTCTCTATAGCCTCGCGCAGCAGATTTCCGGAAGAAATATGAGGTATCTTTTCAACCCTACTAACTGTTTCCGCTTGTGTTCCTTTACCAGCTCCGGGAGGACCAAGAAAAACGATCCTCATCCCATTCTTCCTCTAATTCTGGTTCCACCGCTCAGAAAGCCACTATATTGCCTCATGATCATATGAGATTCTATTCTCTGAACCATATCCAAAGCGACACCAACAATGATCAGCAGCCCTGTTCCTCCATAAAAACCAGCAATCGCCCTGTTAAGCTCAAAACCACCAGCCACCAGTTTCGGAAGAATTGCAATCAAAGATAAAAAAGCTGCTCCGGCAAGAGTTATCTTGCCCATAATGCCTTCCAGATATTCTGCAGTTCTATGACCTGGTCTAATCCCTGGAATAAAACTTCCGTAATCTTTCATATTGTTAGACATTTCTTTTGGATTAAATTGAATAGCCGTCCAAAAATAACAAAAGAATGTGATTAATAATATATATAGCATAACATATAATACCCCTTCCTGCAAAACACCCGATAAGCGAGAAGTAATCCAGAATCCAATACTCCCAGGTTCCAGCCTTACCTGAATACCTTGCATTATCGCAGCAGGAAAAATCAACAAAGATTGGGCAAATATGATTGGCATTACACCCGCCTGATTCACCCTAAGTGGCAGAAAATGCCTCTGCCCGCCATAAACCCTTCTCCCCCTCGTGTGTTTTGCCTGTTGTATGGGAATACGTCTTTGTCCTTGCGTAATATAAACAACACCACCAACAATTGCCAAAAACATACCCAGCAATATCACAAGCTTTACAATTCCGATCTGATGTTCCGCGGGGGCGACAGAAAAGGTAAAATTCTGTACTATTTGATTGAAAGCCCAAGGCAAGCGATCGATAATGCCGACCATAATAACAATCGATATTCCACTCCCGATTCCATGTTCTTCTATCTGCTCTCCAATCCACATGAGAGTCATAGTGCCGGTAGTTAGCAACAGAGATGCCATGAATTGAAAACTAAGACCCTGCAAGTATACCGGTATGACGGGGACTCCATTGAATTCCACAGTATAGAGGGTTCTCGTCATCACAAAAGCTTGAAAAAGACATAACCCTACAGTCGCAAGCCTGGTATATTGATTAATTTTTTTCCTTCCGACTTCACCTTCTTTTTGCAACCTTTCTAAATAAGGAACTACGCCAACCAGCAATTGGAAAATAATAGATGCGCTTATATAAGGCATCACACCCAACCCAAAAATAGCGCCAGAAGACATAGCTCCGCCAGCAAACATATCAACCATACCCAATAATTGCCCGATGCCGGACTGCGAAAACTGATTAAAATACGATTTTAATACAGACGTATCAATCCCAGGTATAGGTATATACACTCCTATACGACACAACGCAATTAAACCAAGCGTAATTAATACTTTTTTTCTTAATTCTGGTATTCGAAAAACATTTCCAAATTGCTCAATCATGAAATTATTTTTGCCTCTCCGCCTGCAGCTTTAATTTTTTCTATCGCAACTTTACTGAACTTATGCGCTTCAACTGTTATTGGTTTTTTGAGTTCTCCCTCTCCAAGTATTTTGACTCCCGTCACAATTTTCTTAACAATCCCAGACTCTTTTAACATACCAATCGTCACCGTCGCTCCAGAATCAAAATGCGCAATATCCTTCAAATTTACTATACTATAATCTTTCTTGAATCTGTTGTTAAATCCACGTTTAGGTAATCTGCGAAAAAGAGGAGTTTGCCCACCCTCGAATAATTTTTTCATTCCGTAGCCCGACCTCGCAGAAGCTCCCTTGGCGCCACGACCGGCAGTTTTTCCCATGCCAGAACCAGCACCACGTCCCACTCTTTTCCTACGCGCTCTCCTGATGGGTATCGATTTTAAATCAAAAAGATTCATTCTATCTTTACTCCTCGCAATTCTTCAACTTCTTCTTTTGTTTTTAAAGCCCTTAACCCATTTAATGTCGCTTTCACAACATTAAGCGGATTCCTTTTCCCATAACATTTAGTCAAAATATTCCTGACTCCAACAAACTCCAACACTGCCCTTACAGGAGCGCCTGCCTTGATACCTGTACCAGGAGATGCAGGTTTCAGAAACACCTTAGCAGCCTTATATCTGCCCCATATTTCATGTGGTATCGTATCACCCTTTATATTTATTTTAAATAACTGTTTTTTTGCTTCTTTGACCGCTTTATTTACCGCATTCGGAACTTCACGCGCTTTGCCAAAACCGATACCGACGCTCCCTGCCTTATCTCCAACAACAACAAGAGAACTAAAACTCATTGACTTGCCACCCTTAGTCACAGTCGTACATCGGTTAATCTTTACAACTGTTTCTTCTAAATTAATAGGTTCTTCCGGTTGTGCCAAATGTATCTCCTTGTTTGACTTTATAATAATTAAAAATTTAAACTATTCTTCCTGGCACTTTCAGCCAATGCTTTAATCCTTCCATGGTAGTCATAACCGCCTCTGTCGAAAACCACCTTAGTGATTCCCCTTTTTTTCGCCTCCTCTGCCAACTTTTCGCCAACAATTTCCGCGGCTTTTATATTACCGCCATATTTAACAGCCGCTCGCACATCTGACGTAAGAGTAGAAACAGCCACCAGAGTTTTGCCCGCACTATCATCTATAATCTGGCAATAAATATTCTTCAGGCTTCGGTAGACACTTAAGCGAGGCTTTTCGCATGTGCCAATAACGCTCTTTCTGATTCTCTTATGCCGTATCGCTCTTTTTCTTCTTTTTTCTTTAATTGGATCCATAATTATTACCTTTAATCTAGATATTACCCACCAGAAGTCAAAGCCTTGCCCGCCTTTCTCCTTATAACCTCTCCGACATATTTCGCTCCCATACCCTTATAAGGTTCAGCAGGTTTCTTAGCTCTTATCATTGCAGAAAACTGGCCTACCAATTGTTTATCAATACCGGAAACTGTTAATTTCGCAGGATTTGTCGGATTTGTAACCAACACTTTTAGGTCCTTCGGTATTTCCATTTGCACCGGATGAGAAAACCCCAGCGATAAAACCAGCATGCTCCCCTGCACCTTAGCATTGTATCCTAACCCCACAATCTCAATATCTTTAGAAAATCCCTTTACAATACCTACCACCATATTTGCAATCAGTGCTCTCGTTAATCCGTGTAAAGATTTAAAACGCTTCTCATCTGAAGCTCTCTTCACTAAAATCTGCTGTTCTTTCTGTGCGTATTCCACTATGATGCTTGGAGGAACCTTTAAATTTAAAGAGCCCTTAGGCCCTTTCAAATCTACAGCATTATTGTTTATAACCACTTTTACATCATTTGGGACTTTAACTGGTTGCTTTCCTATTCTTGACATCCTGGCCTCTCAAATAAATAAAACTTATTATGACACTGTGCAAATAAGTTCACCACCGACTTTTAATTTTCTACATTCTTTATCACTCATGATCCCTCTGGATGTAGAATATATTGCTGTTCCAAAACCACCACAAACTTTTTCCACATCTTTGGCATTTTTATAAAGCCTTCTGCTTGACTTGCTATTTCTTATAAGAGTATTAATAACTCTTTGTTTTAACGCTCCGTATCTCAAATAAACCCTGATAATCCCCTGCTTGTTATCAGGAATTTCCTTAAATTCTCCTACGTAACCTTCATCTTTCAGAATCTTCAGTATAGCTCGCTTTACTTTCGAGGCAGGAATATCTACACTCTCCCTGTGAATCATATTCGCATTTCTAATCCGTGTAAGCATGTCTGAAATTGGATCTGTCATACACATGTATTGTCCCTTTTTGTTAATTCTATCTTAATCTTTACCAACTCGCCTTTTTCACGCCAGGAATCTCGCCCTTTAAAGCTAACATCCTAAAGCATATTCTGCATATCTGAAATTTGCGATAATACGCTCTGCGGCGTCCGCACAATTTACATCTATTATATCTTCTGGTCTTATATTTAGGCTCTTTTTTCGATTTTTCTATTAAACATTTCCTTGCCATTTACACTCCTTATTCAGACCTAAAAGGCATTCCCAGTGATCTTAATAATTCACGGGAACATTCGTCAGACTTACCACTAATCACAAAAGTAATATCCATACCCTGTATAGTTGTGACTTTATCAATATTTACTTCAGGAAAAACCGTCTGTTCAGTCAATCCCAAGGTATAGTTTCCCCGTCCATCAAATGATTTTGCGGATACTCCCCGAAAGTCTTTTATTCGCGGCAACACAATACTGATTAACCGATCCACAAATTCATACATCCTTTTCCCACGAAGTGTAACCTTGCAACCAATCGCTTGGCCTTCTCTTAATTTAAAACCAGCAACCGATTTTCTTGCAATAGTAACCGCCGGCTTTTGACCGCTTATAGTTGCTAAATGCCCTACCGCCTCATCGAGAAAATTCTTATTATCAACTGCCTTTCCAACACCCATATTAATCACCACTTTTTGCATTTTTGGCACTGATAACCTATTTTTCAGCGAAAATTTTTTGGCTAAATAAGGAACAGTCTCTTTTATATATTTTTCTGATAACCTAGTCATAATTAACCCTATATCATTATTCACCCAGTGATATTTCAACTCCACAATAGACACATACGCGTAATTTCCCGCCATCTTCCAACATTTTTTTTCTTGTTCTGACCCCAAAGCCGTTCTTTTTGCAACTTCTATTCTGACAAACAGGTAATACATTCGAAGCAGATATCGAAGTTTCCTTCTGCACTCTTCCTCCCTGCGGATTTTTCTGACTGGGCTTTACATGTTTATATATTACCTTCACCCCTTTTATTATCACACGGTTTTTATCAGGCAATACCTTCATGACCTTGCCTGTTTTTCCTGCTTCGTTACCTGCCATTACTAAAACTAAATCATTCTTACGAATATGCATATTTATACAGTTTCCTTCTCTAATCGTCTTTATTGCTTGCCTACTAAACTACTTCAGCAGCTAAAGAAATGATTTTCATAAAATTTTTTTGCCTTAGTTCCCTTGCCACAGCACCAAATATCCTTGTCCCTCTCGGATTTCCCTCATTATCGACGATAACAATCGCATTTTTATCAAACTTTAAATACGACCCATCTTCTCTTCGAACATTATTTTTTGTTCGAACAATCACCCCTTTACACACATCACCCTTTTTTACAACACCGCCAGGAATAGATTTTTTCACTGCTACGACAATAACATCCCCAACCGTGGCATATTTCCTCCGAGAGCCTCCCAGAACTTTAATACATTTGACCATTTTAGCTCCGCTGTTATCAGCAACATCCAAACTCGTTTGTTCCATTATCATCTTAATGCACCCCAGCCAATAATCATTCTTTTGACTTCTCAATAATACGAAGTAACCTTGTAAATTTTGTTTTACTAAGCGGCCTACAATCTACTATTTCTACCTTATCTCCAACTTTTGCGCTATTTTCTTCATCGTGTGCTTTATAAACTGTGGACCTCTTAATATATTTTCCATATTTGGGATGTTTTACAAGACGCATCACTTCAACGGTTATCGTCTTATGCATCTTCGTCCCTATTACATTCCCAATGTACTTTCTTCTTCTCCCTCTTTTTTTAGTCACGGTTTGCATTTCTATAATTACTCCCCTGAAACGAGATGTTTATTGATACCCAAGTCAATCTCTCTCAATACGGTTTTTAATCTGGCAATTTTCTTTTTTATAAATTTCCTCTGGGAAGTATTACCCGTTTCGCCTGCTTGCCATTGAAATTTAAGATTCATCAATTCCCTTTTCGTTGCTCCAATTTCTTCCGCAATTTCCTGCCGCGATTTCACCCTTATCTCACTGATCTTCAAAACGCACGCCTCCTTCGTACAAGCCTCACCTTTACAGGCATTTTATGCGCTATTCTACAGAAAGTCTCTCTAGCCCCTTCTTCATTTATACCACTTATTTCATATAATATCGTTCCCGGTCTTACCACGGCTACCCAAAACTCAGGTTCTCCCTTACCCTTACCCATACGTGTTTCAATTGGCGTAGCGGTGACTGATTTATGTGGAAATATCCTGATTGTCAGCTTACTTTCCTTCGGCAAGCTATGCGCTGCACAAATTCTGCCCGCTTCTATTTGCTGGGCAGTAATCCATCCTGGTTCTAAAGACTGTAAACCAAATTCACCAAAGGATACGGTATTTCCCCTTGTGGCATTCCCTTTTATTTTTCCCCTTTGAGATTTCCTAAACTTCACCCGCTTGGGCATTAACCTCATTTGTATCCTCTCCCTTCGAACTTGTTAAACCTCTATATAACCATACTTTAACCCCAATTACACCATATGTGGTTTTTGCTTCAGCAAAACCATAATCCACATCAGCTCTCAGGGTGTGCAACGGAACACTTCCATACGTCATCTTCTCAGTCCTGGCAATTTCAGCACCACCTAACCTTCCAGAAACCTGAACTCTCATACCCTTCACACCTGCGTTCAGAGATGCCTCCATCGCTTTTTTCATTGCTCTCCTAAACGATGCACGTTTTTCCAGTTGTTCTGCTATATTCTCACTTACGAGTTGCGCATAAAGCTCAGGTTTTGTAATTTCCCTGATCTTTACAATAACTTCGCGCCCGATATATCTTTGAATATCTTCTTTCAGTTTATCAACTTCAGCACCTTTTCTGCCAATTATCAGCCCGGGACGCGCTGTATGGAGCGTTATTTTGGCCTCCTGCCTAGTTCTCTCAATTTCAACAAAAGGTATTCCGCCAAAACTATAATTTTTTTTGATCAGTTTGCGTATTTTCTGGTCTTCAACCAGCAATGACCCAAAAGATTTTTTATCCGCATACCAAACAGATTTCCACCCTTGTGTTATTCCCAACCGCAAACCTATTGGACAAACCTTCTGTCCCATTTCCTCTCCTTATCTTTATTTTTTACCCTTTAGCCTTTTCAGCCAACACGACCGTAATATGGCTTGTACGTTTCAAAATTCTCGAAGACATCCCGCGAGGTCTCGGACGAAACCACTTCCTGCTTGGACCACCATCAACCAAGGCTTGCTTTACATACAGCGATTCGACATCCGCAGAAACATTTTCATTCGCTGCTGCCAAAGCTGCCCTGATAACTTTATCAACCATATAGGATGCACGCTTATGCGTTAATCTCAGCGTTCTCAAAGCATCATTTACTGATTTACCCCGAATAAGATCAATAACATAACGCGCCTTTCTCGGCGAAATCCTTGCATACCTATGACATGATCTATATTCCATTAACCGAAGCCTTTCAATACAAAATTTAATTTATTTCTTATTTATAATACCACAAACCTAGTATAACCTAACTATTTCTTTTTACCACCGTGAGATCGGAAAGTCCTGGTAAGAGAAAACTCACCAAGCTTATGTCCTACCATATCATCGGTAACAAAAAGCTTATTAAAAACTTTCCCATTATGAATTAAAAAGGTATGCGAAACAAATTCAGGTATTATAGTACAACTCCTTGCCCAAGTGCGTAACGGTTCATTTACGCCCGACTCCTTTTGTTTCATAACTTTTTTCAACAACTTCTCATCAACATATGGTCCCTTTTTTATTGAGCGACTCATTACATCTCCTAATAGCTTTCAAATTTTACAAATTGCCCCTAGCCCCAATTCTTCTTCTCCGAATTATAAATTTACTGCTTATTGCCCTCTTCTTCCTTGTTTTTCCCCCTTTAGCCAACAATCCAGTCTTTGAACAAGGATGCCTGCCACCACCGCTTCTCCCCTCACCACCACCCATCGGGTGCGCTACGGGATTTTTTGCCACACCCCTTACATGAGGTCTTCTCCCCTTCCATCTGTTTCTTCCCGCTTTACCCAGACGTATATTATTATGATCGGTATTCCCAAGCTGCCCTATCGTAGCCCTACAGCCTCCGTATACCTTTCTAACCTCACCAGATGGCAGGATTATATGGGCATAGCCTCCCTCTTTTGCCAACAACTTCGCGACACTACCAGCAGACCTGACAATCTTTCCGCCCTGACCTACTTTTAATTCAATGTTGTGAATTTCTAACCCCAAAGGTATATTATTCAGGGGCATTGCATTACCGATATCCGGATCAACCTTTTCGCCTGATTTAACAAACTGCCCAACTTTTAAATTCTCAGGAGCTAAAATATATCTTTTCTCGCCATCAGCATAATGGAGCAAAGCAATCCTCGCTGATCTGTTTGGATCATACTCTATGCTTGCAACCTTCGCCGGAATATCATCCTTTCTTCTTTGAAAATCAATCATCCTATACTGCTTCTTACTGCCGCCACCAACATTTCCCGCAGTAATTTTACCTTCAGAATTCCTTCCCCCTGTTTTTCTTAACGGCTCAATTAGTGATCTTTCCGGCTTTGTCTTCGTTATTTCAGAAAAATCTGAAACACTCGCAAATCTTCTTCCAGGCGTTACAGGTTTGTAATAAATTATGCCCATATTTGTTATTTTACCCCAATTCTTTATTATCTTTAATAGCCGAAATCAATTGCATTACCTTCTTTTAGCGCAACAATGGCTTTCTTCCATTCCTTTGTTTTGCCCATTATAAATCTAACCCTTCTTTTCTTTCCCTTTTTTACCAGAGTCCGCACACTCTCCACTTTTACGCTAAATATATCTTCGATCGCCTTTTTAATTTGTATCTTATTCGCCTTTACGTCCACCTCAAAATGATAGGCATTTGTTTTCTCCCCATCCGCAACACTCTTTTCAGTTCTTAACGGCCCCTTAATAACCTGATATTTATCCATAAAATCCAATAACTCCTATCCCAAACTACCCAAAGCCTGTTTGGTTATTAATATTTTTTTCGGTTTCAGAATTTCGTATGCGTTTAAATCACCACATTCCATCATTTTTACAGAAGGAATATTCCTTGAAGATTTCAAAAGTGGCTCTGTAACCTTCGATATCACTATCAAACAACTTTCCCCGAAAATCCCAAGAGATTTTAGTATTAAAACCATTTTTTTTGTTTTCGGCACACTAAAATCCAAATTGTCCACCACTACCACTTCACGGTCTTTAAACTTTGAGGCGAGCGCAGAATAAAGCGCCTCCTTCCTAGCCCTTTTTGGAATTGAATACGAATAATCCCTCGGTTTCGGGCCAAAAACTATACCACCGCCCCTCCAAATAGGAGACCGGTTACTTCCAGCCCTTGCCTTGCCTGTGTGTTTCTGTGCCCATGGTTTTTTACCTCCTCCTGCAACCTCCGCCTTGGTTTTTGTCGAGGCATTTCCCTGCCTTTTATTTGCTTCATACATCTTCACAGCATCTCTTAACAGTTTACAGCGAACAGGACACTGAATTATACCGTCAGATACCTTCAGATTTTCAATCTCTTTGCCTTCACTACTATATACAGTTATTTGCATATTTTTTACCCAAAAATTATACAACTTTTTTGATTAACAGGCAACTTCCCTTATGACCAGGAACAGCACCCTTAACAAAAAGTATATTTTTATTCTTATCAATTTTAACTATCTCAAGATTCTTTACCGTTACACGATCGCCACCCAACCTCCCAGGCATCCTCTTCCCTCGAATTACCCTCCCCGGATCAGTATTTGAACCGATAGATCCCACAGAACGATGCCTCGTAGAACCATGAGTTTGCAATCCTCCCTTCATGCCCCACCTTTTCATGACACCAGCAAAACCTTTTCCTTTAGATATGCCAGCAATATCAACTTTCTTGACATCATCAAACATACTTAGCGTTACCGTTTGTCCAAGATTAATTTCAGCATTTTCATCAGGTTTCACCTCCCTGACAAATCTGCACGGAAGCAATGACGCTTTCTCAGCATGACCGACCTCTGGCTTCGTGGCTCTTTTCTTTTTCTTATCCCCATATCCGAGCTGAATCGCAGAATATCCATCGTTCTCAGATGTTTTTATCTGCAAAACACTGCAGGGACCAGCTTTTATCAAAGTAACCGGAACAACTACACCATCATCCGTGTATATCTGGGTCATGCCCATTTTCTCACCCAGCAAACTTTTCAACATATGTATTAACCCTATACTGATAAATTTTTCTAATTATGCCTTTATTTTAATTTCTATACCCGCCGGCATGTTAATACGATTCAGCGCATCCATTGTCTTCGCCGTAGGTTCCAATATATCAATCAGTCTTTTGTGAGTTCTTACTTCGAATTGCTCTCTCGACTTTTTATCGATATGCGGAGATCTCAATACAGTATATCTCTCAATCCGAGTAGGTAACGGAATAGGACCAAAAACCTTCGCACCTGTACGCTTCGCCGTTTCAACAATTTCTAAAGCTGATTGGTCTAGTATTCTATGATCGTATGCTTCCATCCGTATTCTAATTTTCTGATCTAACACTTCTATACTCCAAAAAAGCCCTAAACCACCAAAAAAATTCAAGTCTTTGAGATTACCACATATTTGCAAAAAATCAATCCAAAAATCGCTTATTTAAGCAACAATTTTTGTAACAACACCAGCACCCACCGTTTTTCCGCCTTCCCTAATCGCAAATCGCAACCCCTCATCCATCGCTATCGGCGTCACCAGATCCACATTGATCTTCACATTATCTCCAGGCATCACCATCTCCGCCCCTCCCGTCAACGACACAACTCCCGTCACATCCGTCGTCCTGAAATAAAACTGCGGCCGGTACCCATTAAAAAACGGCGTATGTCTTCCCCCTTCTTCCTTCGTCAATATATACACCTCCGCCTCATACTTCGTATGCGGCGTTATGCTCCCAGGCTTTGCCAACACCTGACCACGCTCCAAATCATCCTTCTCTATTCCCCTCAGCAACACTCCAAGGTTATCACCAGCCTGACCCTCCTCCAGCGTCTTATTAAACATCTCCACACCGGTAACAACCGACTTCTTTATCTCCTTGCTAATCCCAACAACATCCACCTCGTCCCCAACCTTCACCTTCCCCTTCTCTACCCTGCCCGTTCCTACCGTCCCTCGACCCTTTATACTAAACACATCTTCCACCGACATCAAAAACGGCTTGTCTATCTCTCTTACAGGATCAGGTATATACGTATCCACTGCATCCATCAACTTCAATATCGGCCCGCAACTGGCACACTCCGCACCTCCACACCCACACTCTGCCGCTTTCAACGCAGAACCTCTCACCACCGGTATCTCATTGCCAGGAAACTCATACTTGCTCAGCAGCTCCCTTATCTCCATCTCCACAAGCTCCAGCAACTCAGGATCCTCCAACATGTCCACCTTATTCAAAAACACCACTATCCTCGGAACTCCTACCTGCCTCGACAACAATATATGCTCACGGGTCTGCGGCATCGGACCATCCGGCGCGCTTACCACCAATATCGCCCCATCCATCTGCGCCGCCCCCGTTATCATGTTCTTCACATAATCCGCATGACCAGGACAATCCACATGCGCATAATGCCTCTTTTTCGTCTCATACTCCACATGCGATATCGCTATCGTTATACCCCTCTCCCTCTCCTCCGGCGCCTTGTCTATGGTATCAAACGGCCTGTCCTTCGCCAACCCATGCTTCGACAATACACGCGTTATTACCGACGTTAACGTCGTCTTCCCATGATCTACATGCCCTATCGTCCCTATGTTTAAATGCGGCTTCGTTCGCTGAAATACTTCTTTAGCCATTGATTTAAACCTCCCATATTTTATTTATAATAATTACCCGACACTGCCAGCTGTTTTTGCAGGCGCTGGCCTATATTCCAAAGGTTCCATGGTATATGTCCCTCTTCCCTGGGTAATAGACCGCAAAGTTGTTGCGTAACCAAACATCTCTGCAAGGGGAACTTCACCTTTTATAATCCTAACATTTCCCTTAGTTCCCATTTCGATGATATTTGCCCTCCGGCTATGAATTTCACTGATTACATCACCCATATATTGTTCAGGAACAGTAATTTCGATAGACATTATCGGCTCCAGCAATATCGAATTTGCCATTTCCACACCTTTCCTTAATGCAATACACGCCGCAGTATAAAACGCCAAATCGGAAGAATCTACCGGATGTGTGGAACCATCTATCAATGTCACTTTGATATTAATCAACGGTGGCCCCCCGGCAACACCAGATGCGCTGGTATCCAGAATACCTTTTTCCACAGATCTTACAAATTGTCTTGGGATTTTACCACCAACTATTGCATCTACAAAGGTAACCGGATCTTCACCCTCAGCATAAGCATAAGGTTCCAAAGTAATCCATACATGACCATACTGTCCATGTCCGCCTGTTTGCTGGACAAACTTGCCCTCAACCTCAACTTTTTTCCTTATTGTTTCCCGATACGATACTTTTGGAGCACCTACGTTTGCATCCACATTATATTCACTCAACATTCTGTTTTTAATTACTTCCAGATGCAATTCTCCCATTCCGGAAATAATCATTTGGCCAGTTTCCTTGTCCATGTGCGTTCTGAAAGTAGGATCTTCTTTTGCCATCTTTGCCAGAACCATCCCGAGTTTTTCTTTTTCTTTATCAGACTTCGGTTCAATTGCCATAGAGATAACCGTCTCTGGAAACTCCATCTTTTCTAATATTATTGGGTTATCCAAATCGCATAGCGTATCACCCGTTACTGTATCTTTAAGACCAACCACCGCACATATTTCACCGGCACTTATATCATTAACCTGCTCTCTATTTGCCGCATGCATTTTATATATACGGCTTACTAACTCTTTCTTATCTTTCCCGGAATTTAATACCCTTGACCCGGAAGTTAATCTCCCGGAATATACGCGTATAAAGGTCAAATCACCATGCTTATCAGAAGTAATTTTGAAAGCAAGCGCACTAAATGGTTCTTCTACGAGAGGTTTTCTTACAATTTCACCGTTCGTTTTAGGATTAGTTCCAACAATAGCTTCTTTATCTAACGGAGAAGGCAAGTAATCACATACAGCGTCAAGCAACAACTGTACACCCTTTTTCTTAAATGCCGAACCACATAAAACAGGAACAAAATTTAACTTGATCGTTCCCTCCCGAATAGCCCTCTTTATTTCTTCTGTTGTAATTTCTTTTCCTTCCAGGAACTTTTCCGTTAACCAATCGATGTGTTCTGCCAATATCTCTACCATCTTTTCCCGTTGTTTTGTCGCTTCCTTCATGTATTCTGCAGGAATATCTTCGTCAGAAAAATTTTTCCCCGTAGTATCTTCTTCATCCTGGTATATCCTAGCTTTCATCCGAACAAGATCGATTACCCCCTTAAAATCTTGCTCGTTTCCTATCGGCATTTGTATAGGAACTGCCGCGATACCGAGCCTTTCGTTAATTTCACCGACAACCTTGTAATAATCAGCCCCAACACGGTCCATTTTGTTTACAAAACAAATTCTTGGAACTCTATATCTGTCTGCCTGCCGCCATACTGTTTCCGACTGCGCTTCTACACCTCCAACACCACAAAATACACATACTGCACCATCCAAAACCCTAAGCGATCTTTCCACTTCAACGGTAAAATCCACGTGTCCTGGAGTATCGATCAAGTTAATTTGATAATCATTCCAGCTACATGTAGTAGCAGCGGCAGTGATGGTAATACCTCTCTTTTGTTCCTCTTCCATCCAATCCATTACTGCTGTTCCTTCATGAACCTCCCCCATCTTATAGGATTTACCCGTATAATACAGAATGCGCTCAGAAGTTGTCGTTTTCCCCGCATCAATATGCGCCGCGATCCCTATGTTTCTCATTTTTTCGAACTTCATTTTTTCAACCTGCCCTCAATTAAAACTTTGACCATGCAAAATGTGCAAACGCCTTATTTGCTTCTGCCATTTTATGAGTATTTTCTCTTTTTGTTATAGATATACCCTGCTTTTTATAAGCATCCATTAACTCATCTGCCAAGCGCTGGAACATAGGGCGGCCTTTTTTGCTCTTAGCAGCTTCTATTATCCACCGTATCGTTAAGGCTACCTGTCTTTGCCTTGGCACTTCAACCGGCACCTGATACGTTGCACCTCCAACGCGTTTTGACCGAACTTCTACCAAGGGTTTGACGTTATTTATTGCGGTTTCAAAAAGTTCTATAGGAGTTATATCGGATACCTTTTTCTCTATGATATTCATAGCACTATAAAATATTTCCTCTGCCGTACTCTTCTTTCCACTTTTCATAAGACAGTTAACAAACTTTGATACCAATTTACTTTTGTATTTTACGTCTGGCTGCAAAAATATTTCAGTGCTTCTGTATGCAAGTGCCATATATTTAATTCTCCAAATTAAAAACTATTTAGGTGTTTTGGCGCCATACTTGGAACGGGACCTCTTCCTTGCATTTACACCTGCACAATCCAATGTGCCACGTACTATATGATATTTAATACCAGGAAGATCTCTGACTCTTCCTCCCCTAACCAATACGATTGAGTGCTCCTGGAGGTTATGGCCTTCTCCGGGAATATAAGCAGTTATTTCCCTTCCATTCGAGAGCCGCACCCTGGAAACTTTCCTCAAGGCCGAATTGGGCTTCTTAGGAGTCCTCGTCATAACCTGAAGGCAAACACCCTTTTTTTGAGAACATTTTTCCAAATCAGGGCTTTTAGATTTATTTATCGCTTTCCTTCGACCTTTTCTTATCAGTTGATTTATTGTAGGCATACCTTCCCCTGCTCTTTATAATGTTGATTCAGATAATTCTTCTTGTTGTTTGTTTATTTCCTTAACAGCAACCTCACTTGTTGGCATTGCTGAAAGGGTATTATACGATTTATATCCGGTTCCGGCAGGCACCAAATGTCCAAGAATTACATTTTCCTTCAGACCTACCAGATTATCCACTTTTCCTTCAAGAGCCGCTCTTGTTAAAACTTTTGTTGTTTCCTGGAAAGAAGCAGCAGATATAAAACTATCTGCCTGTAAGGAGGCCCTCGTAATACCTAATAGTAAAGGTTTTGCTGTTGACGGTTTTCCGCCCATCTCTTTTATTTTTTTATTTTCTTCTCTGAATCTAAATTTATCAACGATTTGACCAGGCAGAAAATTAGTATCACCAGCATCCTCTATTTTCACTTTTCTAAGCATTTGGCTGATTATAATCTCAATATGCTTATCATCGATCGGCACATTTTGAGAACGATAAACATTTTGTACTTCTTTTAGCATGTACGTTTGTAATTCTTCCTCGCCACATATCCTCAAAATATCCTGCAGAATCAATGGCCCCTCTACGAGAGGGCTTCCCGCTTTAACATGGTCTCCCCTATGTACCTTCAGATGTTTCCCTCTCGGGACAAGGTGCTCAATCTCCATGCCACCTTCGCCTTTAACTACAATTGTACGCTTACCACGCCGTTTTTCCCCTAGCTCTACTACCCCTTCTATTTCACTCATCACAGCAGGATCTTTTGGTTTTCGCGCCTCACAAATTTCAGCAACACGCGGCAATCCGCCTGTGATATCCTCTGTCCTGGAAATCTCTCGTGGTGTTTTTGCAAGCAATGTACCTGGCGTAACCTTCTCACCATCTTCAACCTCCAAGTGTGCTTTTTCCGGTATTGGGTATAATCCTAAAATTTTGCCCGTCTCATCCTCAATAATGATTTGCGGATGCAAATCACCTTTATGTTCCATAATTACTTTACGCCTGAATCCTGTAGATGCATCGGATTCTTCTCTGACAGTTTTGCCTATCTCTATATCCTCAAAACGAATACTCCCTGCCATTTCTGCCAAGATAGGCACCATATGAGGATCCCAACGGGTCAAAGCCTGACGAACAACAACATTATCGTCTTCTTTCACCAACACTTCTGCGCCAAGCACTACAGAGTGCTTTTCAATTTGCCTTCCTTTTGCATCTATAATTAATATTTCCCCATTAGCATTGATAGCAACATTTTTATTCTGAGGATCTTTTACAACATTCAAATTATTATACTTAATTTTCCCCGCACGTTTTGCTTTTGCCTCAGACTCCTCTACGGAGCGCGTCGCCGTACCGCCTATATGGAAAGTTTTCATAGTCAGCTGAGTACCTGGCTCGCCAATTGATTGAGCCGCAATTATCCCTACAGCCATACCTTCCTCTACAAGTTCGCCTCTCGATAAATCCATCCCGTAACATTTTGAACAAAGTCCTAAAGACATTTCACATGTTAACGGAGACCTTACTCTTATTTTCTCATATCCCAAGGCTTCAATTTTCTTTGCTTTTTCTTCCGTAATCAATTCGTTCTCTCTGACAATTACTTCATCTTTTACCAAATCTACAATGTTATTCCTTGCAACTCTCCCTGTAATTGCCTTGCTGAGAGGCACTTCTATTTTTTCTCCCCTGTAAACTACACTTTTGGTAATGCCATTCTTGGTACCACAATCCAAAGATGTTATCACTACATTTTGCGCAACATCTGCTAACTTTCTCGTCAGATAACCAGAATCTGCAGTTTTTAACGCTGTATCTGCCAATCCTTTTCTGGCGCCATGCGTAGAACTAAAATACTCCAACACCCCTAATCCTTCCCGAAAATTGGCCTTTATCGGAGTTTCTATAATTTTCCCCGAAGGTTTTGCCATCAAACCCCTCATGCCGGCAAGCTGCCTTAACTGCTGTGAACTGCCCCTTGCGCCAGACGCAGACATTATATAAACAGGATTTAAATAAGCTTTCCCGCCCCTTGTATCATTTTTGAGCACACTCATCATCTCTTCGGCTATTCGTTCACCAGCAAATGTCCAAGCATCTATAATCTGATTATATCGCTCTCCTTCGGTAATAATGCCTTTTCGGTACAACTTCTGTATCTTTTCAATTTCCTCTTGAGTTTTATCGATTATTTCCTTCTTTTTTTCAGGCATCCTGACATCACTTATTGAAAAAGAAAGCCCAGCCTTAGTACATTCTTTAAATCCGATCTCTTTAATATCATCCAACAGAGTGATGGTTTTCTCTCTTCCGAGTAATTTATAGCAATCCTGAATTATCCTGCTTATACCTTTTTGATCCAGCGGATAATTGTAGAAAGGCATACCTTCCGGCAATATATTATTAAAGACAACACGTCCGACAGTTGTCTTGCACAACCCGCGTATCAATTCTTCCTTTCCGAGACGATCGTTAACAATACCAGCATGTTTCAACTTAATCTCAATTTTATCATGCAAATGTATTTTATTAACCGACAACGCATATATAACCTCTCCATTGCCACTGAATCTCTTTAGTTTTTGGTCCGTTTCATCCTGTGTACTCGCAGTTAGATAATAACATCCCAAAACAATATCTTGTGATGGCACAATAATAGGCTCACCTGAAGCAGGAGAAAATATATTGTTCGTCGATAACATAAGGGTGATTGCCTCCGACTGTGCCTCTATAGATAACGGCAGGTGGACTGCCATTTGATCCCCATCGAAATCGGCATTAAAACCACGGCAAACCAGCGGATGAAGTTTTATTGCATTGCCTTCTACAAGTATTGGCTCAAATGCCTGTATACCCATTCTATGAAGCGTGGGAGCTCTATTAAGCAACACAGGTCTTCTCTTCACTACTTCTTCAAGGATATCCCATACCTCTTTATCTTTCCTGCTCAGCATTTTTTTGGCACTTTTTATCGTATCTGCATACCCAAACTCTCTTAGCCTTCTTATTATAAACGGTTGAAATAACTCTAAAGCTATTTTTTTTGGCAACCCACACTGATGTAATTTCAATTCAGGCCCTACGACAATCACAGAACGCGCGGAGTAATCAACTCTTTTACCAAGCAAATTCTCTCTAAACCGACCTTGTTTTCCCTTTATCATATCAGTTAAAGACTTTAACGGCCTATTGTTACTTCCAAGCACAGGCCGCTTTCCCCTCGTATTATCGAACAGAGCGTCAACTGCCTGCTGAAGCATTCTTTTTTCATTTCTAATAATTACTTCAGGCGCATTTAGATCTATCAACTTCTTGAGCCGGTTATTTCTGTTAATAATCCTTCTATATAAATCATTCAGATCTGATGAAGCAAAGTTTCCGCTTTCCAACAACACCAATGGCCGTAGATCCGGAGGAATGACAGGAATGACACTTAGAACCATCCATTCCGGTTTATTATCCGAATCCCGAAATGCTTCCACAATCTCCAATCTCTTTATTATTTCTTTAGCACGTTGTTTTGAACGGGTACGGTACAACTCCTCGCGCAATTCTTTTGACAATTCAACCAAATCAAGTTTTTGCAACAGCATTCGTATTGCCTCAGCACCCATTGCAGCCACAAAAGATTGCTCGCCAAATTTTTCTCTATTTATTTTATATTCTTCTTCGCTAAGTACCTGATATTCTTTAAGTGTTGTGCTACCAGGATCTACAACTACATACCCTTGAAAATAAATGATTCTTTCCAGCGATGTGGTTTTCATTCCTAAAAGAGTGCCCAGACGGGACGGCATTGCCTTAAAAAACCAAATATGAACAATTGGAGCCGCTAAATTTATATGCCCCATTCGTTTTCTTCGCACACGAGAGTGGGTTATCTTAACACCGCACCTATCGCAAACAATTCCCTTGTGCTTAATCCCCTTATATTTTCCGCAAAAACATTCCCAATTGCGCTCAGGGCCAAAGATTCTCTCGCAAAACAAGCCGTCTTTCTCCGCCCTGTAGGTTCGATAATTAATGGTTTCCGGCTTCTTAACCTCTCCATAGGACCACCCGCGTATATCGTCGGGAGATGCTAAAGATATTTTAACCGAACTGTATTCATTTATTTTGTCGTATACCAACTCTGTCATAATAAAATCCTACACTTTTAAAACATCCATTTTTTTCTTTTCCAATTTCAAATTCAATCCCAACCCTGCAATTTCGTTCGAAAGCACCTCAAAAGATGCTGGGGTACCGGCCTCCAATGTGTTTTCTCCCTTTACCATAGATTCGTATATTTTCGTCCTTCCTTCTACGTCATCACTCTTTACGGTAAGTAATTCCTGCAAATTATGCGCAGCACCATAAGCCTCAAGCGCCCATACTTCCATTTCACCAAATCTTTGTCCGCCGAACCTAGCCTTTCCACCCAAGGGTTGTTGAGTAATAAGGGAATATGGTCCTGTCGCTCTTGCATGTACCTTTTCATCGACCAAATGGTGCAATTTCAGCATATACATATAGCCCACTGTTACTTTTTGTCCAAAAGGTTCCCCCGTACGTCCATCATACAACACAGATTTGCCATCTTCGGATAGCCCGGCCTCCTTCAGGGTTTCCTTTACCTCTTCTTCGAATGCACCCTCAAAAATAGGAGTAATTGCACTGAAACCAAGTTTTTTAGCTGCCCATCCCAAATGGGTTTCTAATATCTGCCCCACATTCATTCTGGAAGGAACTCCCAACGGATTCAAAAGCATCTCGACTCTTGTTCCATCAGCCAGAAACGGCATATCCTCCTCGGGAAGTATCTTGGAAATAACACCTTTATTCCCGTGCCTACCAGCCATCTTATCGCCTACCGAAAGTTTCCTCTTTGTTGCAATGGAAACCTTAGCAAGTTCCAACACTCCCGTTGGCAACTCATCTCCCCGTTTCAGTTGATTAACTTTTCCATCTCTCTCTTCTTTTAACTCTTCAATTTTCTTTTTATACTCCAGAGAAACTTCAAGCGCCGTTTCTTTTTTCTTTTTTCCGCTAAAAGCGATATTTTCAACGTTAAAATGTTCTTCCATTGCCAATATAGCCTTTTCCGACATACTCCGCTCTACTTTATAAACCTGACCGGTCTGAACATCAACAAGCGTCTCTCCGATCTCAGTATTTATAGCTTTTAACATCTTTGTAAATTCTTTAGCGATAATTTCATTATATTTTATCTCTATTTCATTTACTTCCGCCTGTATCTTCTGTCTTTTCTCTTCTGAAATATACGACTTTCTGGAAAAAACCTGAGTATTGATAATAATCCCTTCCATACCGGAAGGAACTTCGAGTGACTCATTTTTAACATCCTCGCCAGCACGTCCAAAAATTGCATGTAACAGCTTTTCTTCCGGTGACAGCTCACTCCTGCTTTTAGGCGCTATCTTTCCCACTAAAATATCACCGGGTTTCACCCTTGTCCCAACCCGAATTATGCCATTTTCATCCAAGTTTCTGAGGGCCTTCTCCGAAACATTTGGAATATCACGGGTAAATTCTTCTCTTCCAAGTTTTGTTTCACGTATTTCGACCTCAAATTCATCTCTGTGGATGGAAGTAAATCTATCATCCTTAAGCAGGGCTTCACTGATCACCATGGCATCTTCAAAATTATACCCATCCCATGTCATGAATGCTACTAACACATTTTTCCCCAAACTAAGTTCACCATTGCATGTAGCAGCCCCATCAGCGATGACATCTCCCTTTTTAACCTTCTGTCCTTCAGCAACTATAGGTTTCTGATTTAAACATGTGCCCTCATTTAAACCCACGAATTTTCTTAATTTATAAACATCACTGTTATCAACTGTTATTTCATTTGCGGTTACTTTTGTAATAACACCCGCCCTTTCAGTTTGAACGGTCATACTCGAGTTCTTGGCAACGACCTTTTCCATACCTGTCGCAATAATAGGAGGTTCTGTTTTTAATAGGGGAACAGCTTGTCTTTGCATATTAGACCCCATAAGTGCCCTGTTAGCATCGCTATGTTCCAAAAATGGTATTAAGCTTGCTGATACCCCGACTAATTGTTTAGGAGAAACATCCATGTAATTCACATCTCTGAAGCTCATCTGCTTGAAATCGCCATCATGTCTGCACAAAACTTCCATTTTCTCCAGTTTATCTTTGCTATTAATCAGGACATCTGCTGGCGCTATCAGGCGACCCTCTTCCTCGTCTGCCCGCAAATATACTATATCTTTAGAAAATTTTCCTTTTTCCATTAAGCGGTATGGCGTTATCAAAAATCCATACTCATCTATTGTTGCATATATACTTAAGGAAGCTATCAAACCGATATTTGTACCTTCAGGTGTTTCTATAGGACAAACTCTTCCGTAGTGAGAAACATGTACATCTCTTACTTCAAATCCTGCCCTCTTCCTATTCAACCCACCTGGTCCCAATGCACTCAATCTTCTTTCATGAGTTAACTGCGCCAGAGGATTGGTCTGATCTAAGACCTGAGAAAGCTCGCTTCTGCTGAAAAAATAGTCAATCGCAGAAAATATGGTCTTTGAATTTACCAAAGAACGCGGGGTTAGTTGTTCAGTTTCTTTTACACTTAACCGCTCCTGTATGGTTCTCCTTAATTTCAGGAAACCCTTTCGCAGCTCTTCCCCGACCAACTCATCTATTGTTCTAAGCCTTCTATTGCCTAAATTATCAATATCATCAACAGAGGCTCCCGGCGTACCTTTCCTCAATTTCATCAAATATCTGATAGCTTCTACAAAATCTTCTTTTTGCAAAGTCATTTTTGATGAATCAACATCATGGCCCAACTTCCTATTTAACCGAAATCTGCCGACAGGCCCAAGTCTGTATCTCTTTTCATCAAAAAACTTATCATAAAATAACTGCCTTGCCTTTTCCACCTGCTGAGGATTGCCAGGCCGAAATCTCGCATATATTTTTAATAATGCATCTTCATGGGATTTTGTAAAATCGGATTCCAAAGAATTTATTATTAAACTGTCTTCTACTTTTTTGATTACATCAACCTTTTTTATCTTCAGGTCAGTTATTGCTTTAATTGTCGAATCGGAAAACTGACGACCGGCATCCAACAGAATTTCTCCCGTTTCAGGATTAACAATTTTCTCAGCAGCATACCTTCCCCTCAGCTTTGTCACCACATCATAGTCGGTAATTTTTACCACTTCTATCTCATGAAACAAACGAATAATATCCTCATCGTTTGCATATTCAGCAGACAACGCCCTGAGAAAACAAGTGGCGGGCAATTTTCCACTCTGATCTATCCTGACAGTAAGAACATCCTTTTTGCCCACTTCCAGTTCGATCCAACTTCCTCTTTCCGGAATTATTCTGCAGGAATGCAATCTCTTCTCCGCGTAGAATTCTTCAATAAAGTCAACACCGGGAGAGCGATGTAACTGGGCAACAATGACCCTTTCTGTACCATTAATAATAAATTCCCCACCGCCAATAATTACAGGAATTTCTCCCAGATAAACTTCTTCTTCTATCGGTTCTTCTTTATCCAACCGCAACCAAACACGAAAAGGCCTTCCATACGTCAATCGCAACTGCCGGCATTCATCCTGCGTATATCTTGGCTTTCCCAATTCATACTTCACATAATTTAACGTTATGTTACCATCATAATTACTTACAGGAAATATTTCTCTTAATATAGCCTCAATGCCGATATTTTTCCTCTTTGAAGCAGGAACATCAGATTGCAAAAAATCCATGTAAGCTTTTGTTTGAATCTGCGTAAGGCTCTGAAGCTCTATCGCCTCTTCTACTTTACCGTAATTGCGTATTTCCATAAATTCTCAGGATAGTAAAAATTGACAAAAATAAACACTACTTTATTTCTACTTTCGCACCCGCTTCTTCCAATGACTTTTTAATCTTATCTGCCTCTTCCTTTGTCACCCCTTCTTTAACAGTCTTTGGAGCTCCTTCAACAAGATCTTTTGCCTCTTTTAACCCCAAATTCGTTTCTGCCCGCACTGCCTTAATTACCTGAATTTTGTTTGCACCGGCTTCTTTGAGAATTACATTGAAAGACGTCTTCTCTTCCGCAACGGCAGCAGCGCCTCCACCTGCCCCTGCCACCGGCATGCCAACAGGCATTGCAGCTACCGCAGACGCAGATACACCAAATTTCTTTTCAAATGCCTTTACTAATTCCGAGGCTTCCAATAACGTCATTCCCGCCACAATATCAAGCACTTGAGCTATTTTCCCCGTTGCCCCTACTTCTTTTTCTTCTACTACCTGAGTCATTTTAACTCCCTCCTAACTTTCTGGAAATCCTATACTAATTATCCATTACTTTTTTCTTTTTGTATTTTAACTTCCTGAAGCACAGTTGCTAAACTACGCAATATACTATTAAAAGCAGTTGCCACTCCAACTATCGGAGCATTTATGCCTGTTACTATTTGAGTTCTAAGCACCGGCAATGAAGGAAGCCTTGCCAGATTCTTAATAGAATCAATTGTCAATACCTCTCCATCCAAAAAACCACCACGCAGAGTAAATAAAGGTGCATCTTCGGACAATTTAACCGTTTCTTTTGCTACCACAACAGGGTCTTCTCCACCACTTATAATGGCTGAAGGCCCTTCAAGCAAACCAACAATTTCTCCCTTACCTGTGTTCTTAAGCGCGATAGAGGCAAGCGAATTTTTAACAACCTCAATAAATATCTTCTTCTTCCACAATTCGCTTCTTAGTCGATCAAACTGCAAAGCATTAATGCCTCTATAGCCAACTACCAGATAACTTCCCGCATCATTGTAACGAGAAACCATTTCTTTTATTATGAGTTTTTTTAATTCATTTGGCATTGTTCTGTCTACTTCCCTTTGCTACGTATTTTGAAATTAAATTTGTAACATTACCCCGGGGCTCATCGTCGAAGACAGGGAAACCTTCTCTAAATACACCCCTTTTGCAGACGATGGACGTAAGTTTAGAATATGTTTGATAAACATGCTTATGTTGTCGGCAAGATCTGAAATAGAGAATGACAATTTTCCGACAACAGCATGAACATTTCCTCCTGCATCGTTTCTAAACTCGATTTTCCCCGCCTTGAATTCCTTCACTGCCGTTTCCACATCATCAGTCACTGTTCCCGACTTCGGAGACGGCATTTTTCCCTGCGGACCTAACACTTTACCCAACTTACCTACTATTCTCATCATATCCGGAGTCGAAATCGCAATATCAAAATCTGCCCAACCCCCTTCAATCTTTTTCACTAAATCTTCCGCGCCTACCTCTTCCGCCCCGGCATTTTTTGCGATAGCCGCTTTTTCTCCCACAGCAAACACAATCACTTTCAAGCTCTTCCCAATGCCTTTTGGCAGAGAAATAGCACCCCTGACAAGCTGGTCAGATTGTTTCGCATCAATACCCAGCTTCATAACAATTTCGACACTTTCATCGAACTTTGCTATTTTAAGAGATTTCAGAAGCTTTAACGCATCCTCCAACTCGTATTTTTTGTTTATGTCTATATGTTTCAAAGATTCCAAATATCTTTTACTTCTTCTTGGCATTTTATAAATCCTTCTCAATAACCACAATCTCTATACTCTGTAAATATTAATCCACCACCTTAATTCCCATAGTATGGGCAGTTCCTTCTATTATTTTCACCGCACTTTCTAAATTGCTGACATTTAAATCTGCCAACTTTCTTGCTGCTATATCTTTAACCTGTTGCCTGCTGACTTGCCCAACTTTCTGCCTGTTAGGTTCAGAAGATCCCTTTACTATGCCAGCAGATTGTTTTAATAACACGGAAGCAGGCGGAGACTTTATGATGAAAGTAAACGATTTATCCTTATAAACAGTAATTTCCGTAGGAGTTACAACGCCTTGCAAATCTTTCGTTTTATCATTAAACTGCTTTACAAATTGCCCAATATTTACCCCATGCTGCCCCAATGCAGGGCCAACCGGAGGTGCCGGGGTTGCCTGTCCTCCAGGACATTGCAATTTAATTTTCGCCAAAATCTCCTTTGCCATACCATTCTCCTACAATTTCAGATTGATTCTACCTGCCAATATTCTAATTCAACCGGAGTTGCCCTTCCAAAGACGGTCAGCATAACTTTAACGCGACCACTCGCAGGCAAAACCTCTTCCACTATTCCATCATAATTTTCAAACGGTCCTTCTTTTATTCTTACCTTCTCGCCTTCGTTAAATTCAATTTTCGCACGAGGCTTTTCCTCCTTATGTTCCAAATCGGAAAGAAGCTTTTCAACTTCATATCTGGTCATTGGCACCGGTTTATTCTGCTCACCAATAAAATCACCAGTACCGGAAGTCTCACGGATCATAAACCAAACTTCTTTTGGAATTTGACCCTTTTCATCAACCTCTATTTCCACCATAATATAACCGGGATATATCTTACGTTCCGATACTCTCTTCTTCCCACCCTTTATCTCTGATATTTTTTCGCTAGGCACAAGGACATTTGTTATCAAATTCTCCAGACCCTGGGCCCTTATACGTTCCACCAAACTATCACGAACCTTATCTTCTTTATTGCTTTGCACGCGCAAAACAAACCATTCCCTTGACATCTAATATAAACCTGTAATAATCCGAAAAATTTTTCTTATATCAAAAATCTGATGTAATTAAGTTATACTGCAATAAGGTTCAGGAAAGAATAAAAGAGTTTAAAATCCGATACGATCCCTTAAACTCAAAAAGCCAATTCTATGGATATTCATAAACCTATAAATTCGCATTAGGTTTATAGATTTACAACACCCCTATATATTCCATAAAAAACGACACTACCCAATCTACCCCTAGGATAAAGAACCCTATCACTATAACTGAGATGATCACAACAATCGTGGAACCAACCAGTTCATACCGTGTAGGCCATGACACTTTTTGAAGTTCATTCTGAGTTTCAACCAAAAATTCTACCGATTTTTTACCACTATTATCGATAGGATTGAGCCCCGTACGAAACCCTGCAACCAAAATACAAATCAGATAACCGAGAAAAACAAAAAGCACAATAGAACAAATGAGCCCCCACGTAAGCTCAATATCTACAAGAGGAATCCTAGCATTTTCAGCTATACTTGGCAATCCTATCAAGACATTATACAGCGAAACGGAAGCAAACAGGGCAAGCAGTCCCAACGCAATACCAACAATTATCCTGCTGTAAGAACCATGCCCTTTCTTATGAATAGCAAACAATGACATTAGACTATCTTTATTCTTGATCTAAGATTGAAAATAATTAAATGGCAGGTCTGGAGGGACTCGAACCCCCAACACCCGGATTTGGAGTCCGGCGCTCTGCCAATTAGAGCTACAGACCTTTATTTACACCCCAATACGATAATTTACTTCTTATATTCCTTGTGGAATACATGCTTTCCACAATTTTTACAAAATTTCTTCAATTCCAACTTTTCCGCCTGTTTCGCTTTTTTAGGCGTTCTATAATTCCTATTGGAACATTCCCGGCAAACCAAGGTAATATATTCGCGCATCCACAATCCCTCAAAACTGCATTATTTAAGCAACAATTTTTGTAACAACACCAGCACCCACCGTTTTTCCGCCTTCCCTAATCGCAAATCGCAACCCCTCATCCATCGCTATCGGCGTCACCAGATCCACATTGATCTTCACATTATCTCCAGGCATCACCATCTCCGCCCCTCCCGTCAACGACACAACTCCCGTCACATCCGTCGTCCTGAAATAAAACTGCGGCCGGTACCCATTAAAAAACGGCGTATGTCTTCCCCCTTCTTCCTTCGTCAATATATACACCTCCGCCTCATACTTCGTATGCGGCGTTATGCTCCCAGGCTTTGCCAACACCTGACCACGCTCCAAATCATCCTTCTCTATTCCCCTCAGCAACACTCCAAGGTTATCACCAGCCTGACCCTCCTCCAGCGTCTTATTAAACATCTCCACACCGGTAACAACCGACTTCTTTATCTCCTTGCTAATCCCAACAACATCCACCTCGTCCCCAACCTTCACCTTCCCCTTCTCTACCCTGCCCGTTCCTACCGTCCCTCGACCCTTTATACTAAACACATCTTCCACCGACATCAAAAACGGCTTGTCTATCTCTCTTACAGGATCAGGTATATACGTATCCACTGCATCCATCAACTTCAATATCGGCCCGCAACTGGCACACTCCGCACCTCCACACCCACACTCTGCCGCTTTCAACGCAGAACCTCTCACCACCGGTATCTCATTGCCAGGAAACTCATACTTGCTCAGCAGCTCCCTTATCTCCATCTCCACAAGCTCCAGCAACTCAGGATCCTCCAACATGTCCACCTTATTCAAAAACACCACTATCCTCGGAACTCCTACCTGCCTCGACAACAATATATGCTCACGGGTCTGCGGCATCGGACCATCCGGCGCGCTTACCACCAATATCGCCCCATCCATCTGCGCCGCCCCCGTTATCATGTTCTTCACATAATCCGCATGACCAGGACAATCCACATGCGCATAATGCCTCTTTTTCGTCTCATACTCCACATGCGATATCGCTATCGTTATACCCCTCTCCCTCTCCTCCGGCGCCTTGTCTATGGTATCAAACGGCCTGTCCTTCGCCAACCCATGCTTCGACAATACACGCGTTATTACCGACGTTAACGTCGTCTTCCCATGATCTACATGCCCTATCGTCCCTATGTTTAAATGCGGCTTCGTTCGCTGAAATACTTCTTTAGCCATT